>JAFSNR010000010.1 GCA_017443345.1 Prevotella sp. | reverse complement strand
GGGGGCATTCTGCAGGATGGGTTTCTCGTCGAGATAGTATTCCACCATCTTCGGCACGAAATAGTAGATGCCCTTGTCGTCGGCCACACCGTTGCCGATGGCATTGATGAGTGCCACATTACCTGCCTTGTAGGCCTGCATCACATTGGGGATGCCCAGCAGTGAGGAAGCTTCGAACAGAAGCGGGTCCATGTACTCGTCACTCACACGACGGTAGATGCAGCCCACTCGGGTCTTCTCCTTGTAGATACCCGCATAGTATACCTTATTATCCTCCACAAACAGGTCGCCGGGATAGGCCAGCGTGGCCCCAGTCTTCTCAGCGAAATAACTGTGCTCAAAATAGGCTGAGTTATAGCGGCCTGGGGTAAGGATGACCGAGATGCCACGGCCATCGTTCATCTCTTCCATCATTGCGGCAAGCAGACGGGCATAGTCGCGGTTTTCGGCCACGGCATTCTGGGTGAAGGTCTGCGGCGACACCTTACGAGTGATCTCACGGGCTATCATCGGATAACTGGCACCGGAAGGGATGCGCAAGTTATCCTCCAGCACATACCACTGGCCGTCCTTGCCTTCAACGAGGTCGATGCCTGCAATGTGGGCATAGACCTCTCCCGTCGGACTGATGCCTTCACACTCAGGCATATAGCCTTTCGAGGAATACACAAACTCCTCAGGTACGATACCGTCCTTGATGATGCGCTTGTCGTGGTACACATCCCAAAGAAATTTGTTCAGTGCTGTCACGCGCTGACGAAGTCCTTTCTCCAGATAAGCCCAATCGTCACTGGAGATGATTCGGGGGATGGAGTCAAAAGGGAACAGCTGTTCATTGAAAATTCCATGCTTATAGACCCCGAACCTAACTCCAAATCGTTCCATCCATTTGTTCACCGTATCACGGCTGTCAACCAATTCATTTATCCTGATGTTCATATTCATATTTGTGTTACTTTATTATGCATTAATTACGCTCATTCCCGAACAAAACTCGCCTACCCGTTGCCTTTCATTTCCTTTTCGCGGATATGTTCTTCATATTCCGCTATTTCTCGTTCGCCGACATGGGCCAGGCCATAGTGCTCGTCGTGCTGGCTGTAATCGAGTCCTACCTTCTCGCTATAGACCGAAACGCGCATCGGAATCAGCTTGTCTATCAGCGTATAGCCCAGCCAACTCATGCCGAATGTGTAGACAAAGACGATGACGATGGCCAGCAGGTGGTAGAGGAAAATCACGAATCCGTCCCATGTACCAGCGATGAGTCCTTCTTGGATGAAGATACCCGTCAGGACGGTACCGAAGATACCACCTGTACCGTGAGTGGGGAACACGTCGAGAGCATCGTCGATGCTGCTGCGTGAACGCCAATAGACAGCAATGTTGCAGATGAGCGTGATGACGAAAGCAATGAAGATGCTTTGACCAACAGTGACATAGCCGGCAGAGGGAGTGATGGCCACTAGACCAACCACGCATCCAACGGCAGCACCCATAGCCGAGGGCTTGCGACCACGCAGACAGTCGAAGAAAATCCAGGTCATCATGGCCGTTGCCGAAGCCGTATTGGTATTCAAGAAGGCCTTGACGGCCTGTCCGTCGGCATGCAGCGAAGAACCCGCATTGAAGCCGAACCAGCCCAGCCACAGCAAGGCCGCTCCCAGCAGCACAAAGGGAATATTGGCTGGTTCGCTTCTGCGGGTCTCTGCTTTACGTCGGCCTAAATAGATGGCTCCAGCAAGAGCGGCAACACCACTGGAGGCGTGTACCACGATACCACCGGCAAAATCGATGACTCCCCAGCGACAGAACAGCCCTTCTGGATGCCACGTCATGTGGGCCAGCGGACAATATATCAGGAAGAAGAAAAACATCATGAAGAACATGTAGGCCGAGAAGCGCACACGTTCGGCAAACGAACCCGTAATCAGCGATGGGGTAATGATGGCAAACTTCATCTGGAACAGGGCATAGAGGGCCAGCGGGATGGTGGCACCACCTAATATATTACCCGCAGGCGTGGTATAAACGGCACCGCCTACGTTGTGGAACATGGGGAACGTCAGCGGATTGCCGATAATACCGCCAATGTCATCACCGAAACAAAGCGAGAATCCAATCACCACCCACAGCACTGAAATCAGTCCCATTGCAATAAACGACTGGAGCATAGTCGAGATAACATTCTTCGCTCCCACCATGCCGCCATAGAAGAACGACAATCCCGGGGTCATCATCAACACAAAGATGGTTGCTGTGATCAGCCAGGCTACATCGGCAGTGGAAATCACCGACCAGTCGCACTTAAACGTGGGCTCGTCTACAAAAACACCTGCAATGGCTATCAGCGTCATTGCCGCCATTAGGATTATCCAGCGTTTCTTTACCTTCATACAAGTGTCATTTTGTTATATATTGGATGCAAAGGTATTGCAAAATGAAAGAAAAACAAAGGAATGCGTTGCAAATTGTTTGTTAAAAATTCAAATAACTTACATTTTGTAATGACAAAACTCTTGTTTTGACGCAAATTGACACAAAAATGTCTCCAAAATAATCAATTTGCTATCAAATTGAAAGTTGTACTAAAAATACCTGTAGTAAAAATTGCCGTGTTCTGCATATACAGCATATAAGGTTGAGATTGCATTCGAAATAGAAATAAACATAATAAATTTGGCAAAAAAGTTGGCAGTTTAACAGAAAACAATTACCTTTGCATCAGATTTTTGACATGTTGAGACAAAGCAGAATGATGAATTCAGGTGGTTTCTAAACCATTACCTATTCCGAATGAGGCTACTTCTAAAGTTCTGATAATTAAAGCAATAGTTATTAGACACATAATTTTGAATGTACTTCTCATGTTTCTTATTCCTTTTTAATTTTGGGCTGCAAAACTACTGTCTTTTGGGTTACGAATAAGAAACCTAACTCCTTCACCAATCCTCCATTTTTTGCGTTATCCCCATTTTTGTCCTTCCTCAATCTTCCCCGTTTTGCCTTTATTTTAGGCCGAATTGCGTTAATCTTCCAAAATCCGTTGTTTGTTACAAGCTTTTTTCGTAACTTTGCCCTCATGAAAGCAAAGGTAGAGAATCAGTCAGCGACCCTGTTGCAGGAAGAGGTCTTCCGTGAGAAGGCCGACCATTATCTGGTGTGTTTCATCGACAACTGTCCACTTCGTGAGCAATGTCTGCGCTGGCTTGTGGGGCAGTATGCCGACACTACCCTGTTGGCCTATAATGCCATCAACCCCCGTAATCCGAAGATAGGTGGCGAACAGTGTGAGATGTTCCGCAAGAACCAGCTTGTGATGATGAAGCGAGGTATGACGCGACTCTATCTGGATATGCCAGGCCGCGTAGAATACCAGATCCGTCGCCTACTCATTCAGAAATGGGGTCGCCGTCAATACTTCGAGGCCCGTCGCGGCGATCGCCTCATCACCCCCGACATGCAGGACGATGTCCTCCACGCCTGCCGCTACTTCGGCTGGACCGGCCCCATCGTCTACGACGGCGAGGAAGAATATTGGTTGTGGTGATCCTTATTTTGGAATAATTTATTCAATTCTGTCTCTGAGCCACATACCGAAGAATCGATCATAGACGATATACTCACCTTGATATTGATAGATGAACTGACTGTCGGAGAGGCTTTCCAATGCGGTTTTGATGCTGCTGAGGGCTGGTAGGCGGTATTTGCTGATGAAAGACTGGGCCATAGGCGACTTGACGCGTTGTTCTTTGGCAATAGCCACAAGCAGTGCGGCCTGATTGGTCGTCAGTGACGAATAGTAATTCTCGAATGCCACTTCTTCCTCATCAATCAGTTCCTGTATGGCCGAGTCAATATCGGATTCTGATATCTGGTCTGTCTGATAGCTGTAAATGCGATTCAAGACTGCTTGTACATACCAGGTCTGTCCATCTACCCTAAGATATAAATAATGGAATATGCCCTCTGGCAACTCCTGTCCATGCTTTAGAAGCTTCTCATTCGAGAATTCATAGTAGACCTTTTCGCTGATTTCCTTGATATTGACGATTTGTGCTCCCTGATAGAAGGGACGCTCTGGCGACAGGAACATATCCGACATCATGTGTTGCTTACTGCCCGCAAAGATAAAATACACATTCGGTACAAATTGTATAAATGACCGCAATAGTGCTTCGGTATCTGTCTCAGGATATTTAGTGATTTGCTGGAACTCATCTATGGCTATGTAGCAACGTTTCTTAGACAGTTTGAGGTAGTCGAAGATATGTTTTAACGACTGCTCCTGTTGACCTCTTGCGACATCCAGTGAAAATGTAGGTATACCTGTATTGGCGTCAAATGTCATCGTGGGGCGAAAGGCACTGAAAAAATCCTGTACCTTACGTAATGCAGACTGGCTTGGGGTGTCGAGCCTGCCAAGCACATTGCGAGCCATTATTTGTATAAACTGGTCGAGCGTCTTTGTGGCGAGAATATCAAAGTAAATACAGCAAATGTCTGGCTGCTGCTCTCTGATACTTGCGAACACATGGTGAATCAGGCCTGTTTTGCCGATTCTTCTAGGGGCAATAAGCGTAATATTACGCTCATTGCTCAGCCCACTCATGATTCTCTCTGTCTCTGCTACCCTGTCGCAGAAGTAGTCTGGGCCTTTATAACCATACACTACAAACGGGTTGTTCAGTTCCTTCATATTTTACGCTTCATGTTTTACGAAGCGCAAATTACGCAATTTTTCCTGAAACTACCAAATAAATCCTTCCTTTTTAGTATTATTTATCACTTCACCACTTTTATCCTATTGTGATCGTGTATTTGCTCATGAACGAGGCTCCGGGCTGGAGGTGATTCATCATTGGCTTGTCCTTAAACTCGCCATTAAAGCCTCTGGGATCGCCTATTCCGTACCACGGCTCAATACAAACAAATGGGGCCTGCTTGTCGTAAGGGCTCCAGAATGCACATACGGGAGCCTTGTAGTCCACTGTAACCGCTGGTTCGCCATTGGTGTCGATAAGCATGGCGCGATGCGTCTGGGATTTGTGTATCTTGACAGAGTCGGCACGGAAAAAGTTGTTGTTGATTTCCATGATACCCATATCGGCCTCCAGGGGAACCTCTACCAGTTCGACGCTGCCATCGGCATAGCTCTTCAGCATGTCCATAGGTTCCTCATTGTCCAGTTTGATCATTCCTTCGAGTTTGCCACTGGGCATGTTGAAGGCGGGATGACCTCCTATCTGGAAATGGATCTCCTTGGTGTCCGTATTCTCCACGTGCCAAATGACGTGGACCTTGTTGCCCTCCAGTCGGTAGGTAACTGCCAGATTGAATCGATAGGGATACACTTTCAGCGTCTCTTCACTATCGTGGAGTGCCATCGTCACTTTCTCGGACGTCAGACTGACTACCGTAAACATCATGTCGCGTGCAAATCCGTGTCTTGGCAGGTGGTAATCCTTGCCGTCAACCGTATAAGTGTCGTTGTTCACGCTACAAACGATTGGGAACAAGATCGGAGAATGTCTGTTCCATTGCGGTCCAGCCTGCCACATATACTCTTTCCCATCGTTGTCCTTCACACTCTGGAGTTCTGCTCCCTTCTCTGCCACCTGAATGGTCAGCATTTCATTCTTTAGCTCTACCATAGTTTTATATAGAAGGAGGTGGGACTACTTATCCAGTTCTGCGAGGTTTGCTGCTATCATCTCGTCGGTGACGGTGTAGTTCTGCAGGTCGCCCTTGATGAATGACTCGTAGCTCGGCATGTCGATGAGGCCGTGGCCGGAGAGGTTGAAGAGGATGACCTTCTCCTCGCCAGACTCCTTGCACTTCTGAGCCTCGCGGATGGTGGCTGCGATGGCGTGACAGCTCTCAGGAGCAGGGATGATTCCCTCAGTGCGGGCGAAGAGCATACCAGCCTCGAAGGTCTCAAGCTGTGGGATGTCGACACCATGCATCAGACCGTCCTTGATGAGCTGGGAGATGATCATGCCAGCACCATGATAACGCAGACCGCCAGCGTGGATGTTTGAGGGCCGGAAGTTATGACCCAGTGTGTACATCGGGAGGAGTGGGGTGTAGCCAGCCTCGTCGCCGAAGTCGTAGCGGAACTGGCCTCGGGTGAGCTTCGGACAACTGTCGGGCTCGGCAGCAATGAACTCTGTTGTCTTGCCGTCCTTCAGGTTGTGACGCATAAATGGGAAGGATATACCTCCAAAGTTGGAGCCTCCACCAAAGCATCCGATGACGATGTCGGGATATTCACCAGCCATCTGCATCTGCTTCTCGGCCTCGAGACCGATGATGGTCTGGTGCAGACCTACGTGGTTGAGCACGGAGCCCAGCGTATATTTACAATTTGGTGTGGTGGTAGCCAGTTCGACAGCCTCAGAGATAGCTGTACCCAGTGAACCAGAGTGGGTAGGATCCTTGGTCAGGATGTCCTTTCCGGCACGGGTTGACATTGAGGGAGAACCCTCGACGACGGCTCCGAAGGTACGCATGATGCTGGAGCGATAAGGCTTCTGCTGCATGGTGATCTTTACCTGATAGACGGCACAGTCGAGACCATAGATCTTGGCAGCGTAGCTCAGGGCTGCTCCCCACTGTCCGGCACCAGTCTCTGTGGTGACATTCGTCGTGCCTTCCTGCTTGGCATAGTAGCACTGAGGCAGGGCGGAGTTGATCTTATGTGAACCTAATGGGTTGGTACTCTCGTTCTTGAAATAGATGTGGGCAGGGGTTCCGATGGCCTCTTCCAGGGCGTAAGCACGAACCAGCGGGGTGCTGCGATAATATTTGTACTTGTCGAGCACATCTTCGGGAATGTCGATCCATGCATGTTCTGTGTCGAGCTCCTGCACACAGCACTCACGAGGGAAGATGTGTGCGAGGTCGTCTACACCCAGAGGCT
Organism: Prevotella sp.; assembly: GCA_017443345.1. Lineage (GTDB taxonomy): Bacteria > Bacteroidota > Bacteroidia > Bacteroidales > Bacteroidaceae > Prevotella. The sequence continues at coordinate 39,909 of JAFSNR010000010.1, read as the reverse complement.
GCTTGGTAGCAGGATGGATGGGAGGCATCGGCTTGTTGGGCATGTCAGCCTGAATGTTGTACCACTGTGTTGGGATCTCACTCTCTTGGAGGATGAATTTTTTCTGTTTAGCCATAATGATAATGTTTAGGATTGGTGATATCCGCGTGCAAAGGTACAGATTATAATTTAGAATGAAGAATGATGAATGAAGAAAATTGCATTTCCGATGCAATTTTTAAGATTTTGGTTGCAAGCTGTCGAGGAATTCCTTGGGTTGGATGCCAAATTGCTTCTTGAAACAGGTGGAGAAGTAGCGCGGATCGTGGAATCCGACATTGTAGGCGAGGTCACTGACGCGCAGATTCGGATTCTCCTCTGCCATGCGACGGGCTTCCTTCATGCGGACGTCGCGGATGAAGGCTGAGACGTTCATACCCGTAATGGCCCTCAGTTTATTATATAAGGTGGAGGCACTGGCGCCTATATCGGCTGCAAGGGCATCACGGTCGTAGTCCTCATCGGCGAGGTGCTGGTGTACGAAATCGAGGACGCGGTTGAGGAAGATCTCATCGGGCGTGAGGGGCTTAGCCACCTTCTGACGGGTGTCCTCGACGCTCTCCTGGCTGAATTCGGCCTGCATGCGCTTGCGGTTCTCGATGATATTGTCGATACGCAACTTGAGATCCTTCAGTCTGAAGGGCTTGGTCAGGAAGTCGTCGGCACCAGCCTCGAGGCCTTCTGTCTCGTCCTCAGCGAGTTTCTTGGCCGTGAGCAAGATGATGGGCAGATGGTTGAAGTTGGCGTCGCCCTTGAGGGTGCGCGTCAGTTCGTAGCCGTCCATCTCGGGCATCATCACGTCGGAGACTATCAGGTCGATCTCCTTGTCTTGGACAATCTTCAAGGCCTCGGCACCATTGGGAGCAATGTAGACGCGGTAGTAGGACTTCAAAAGCTGCTGCATGAGCATCAGCAGTTCGAGGTTGTCCTCGACAATCAGCACCTTGTAACTGTCCTCGTCGTTGGTGTCGTCATCAATATGCGCATTGATGTCGGGCACGACAGACTTGAAATCGACAATCGCGTTCTTGGGGATGTTGAAGTCTATCTTATGCTGTTCGTCGATCTGCTCGGGTTTGAAGGCTTCCTTATAGATAGGGAGGGTGACAGTGAAGGTGGTGCCCTTACCCAGCTCGCTCTGGCAGTCGATGGTGCCTTGATGCAGGTAGACAAGGTCGTGGGTGAGGGCCAGGCCTACGCCTGTGCCGATGGTGCGCTGCTCGCGGTAGTCACCGATATAGAAGCGCTCGAAGAGGTGTTTCATCTTATCGGGTGGGATTCCTTCTCCTGTGTCGCTGACGATGATGCGGATGTGATCATAAGTGTAGTTCGTGGTGGCTTTGATGGAGACCTCCCCGTTTTCTGCCGAGTATTTGGCGGCATTCGAGAGGAGGTTATAGATGATCTTGTCGAGCTTGTCGGTATCTATCCAACCCATCATACTCTCAGGCTGACAGGTGATGGTGAACTTCATCTTCCGCTTGATAATCAGGGGTTCGAGACATTCTGCCGTCTCTCGGATATAGCGCATGACGTCGCCTTGAGTCACCAGCAGCTTCAGCTGACCAGCTTCCGACTTGCTGGTCTCGAGCATCTGCTGCAGCAGGCGCACCATACGCTGGATGTTAAGTTGCATCAGGTCATAGTCATGCCCGTTTTCGGGTTTCCCGTCCCTGAGTTTGTCGACGGAGGCAGAGATCACGGTGAGAGGCGTGAGCAGTTCGTGGGTGATGTTGGTGAAGATGGCATTGAGCTGTGTGCGCTCCATGAATCGTATACGCCGCAGGTATTCGTTCCTTCCAATAAGGAAGAAAACGGCAATAACTGCCACAATAGCGAGGGTTAATAGTATACGAAAATCCATTTATGGTTCTTAATTGTATGTGCAAAATTAGATAATTTCTTCGAATTACTCTCTTTTTTAGGCAAAAAAATGTCGATTTAGGCCTAAAAACGTTTAATTTTCGTGATTTCGAGTCGAAAATCCATTAAATAACGCATTTTAAACATCAAAAAACGCTACGTGAACATGACTCTCGAAATCTCGTCGTATATTTGCACCAGAAAAGAAAGATTTTAATGGTTAAGGTTTATGGTTGATTAATTTAGTTTTTTAAGATTTTTTTTGTGAAAAAGGCTCGTTGTGAAACGAGCCTTTTTTGATGTTTGTATGTTTGGGAGGAATTTTTATCTGAGCAGTGCTTCAATCTGTGCCTCGATATTGGCGAGGGCTTCTGTAGGTTCGAAGCGTGCTACGACCTGTCCCTTCTTGTTGATGAGGAACTTGGTAAAGTTCCACTTGATGTCTGGTTTCTGCTTGTAGTCGGGATCAGCCTTTGAGAGCATGTCCTCGAGCAGGGGGGCAATCGGATGGTTCATATCCCAGCCTGAAAAACCTTTCTGCTCCTGGAGGAACTTGAAGAGAGGGTCGGCATCGTCGCCATTGACTTTGACCTTCTTGAAGCGGGGGAACTCAGTGCCGAAATTCAATTTACAGAACTCATGGATACTCTCATCGGTACCAGGAGCCTGCTGACCGAACTGGTTGCAGGGGAAATCGAGGATCTCGAAACCCTCTGCATGATACTTCTCATAGAGCTTCTCCAGTTCGTCGTATTGGGGGGTGAATCCACACTTGGTTGCTGTATTGACAATCAGCAACACCTCGTTGGCGTACTCTTTCAAAGAGACGTCCTTACCTTTTCTGTCCTTGACAGTGAAATCGTAAACGGTTTTCATTCTTAGTTTAAAAATAGAAGTGTTAAGTTCTTACAGCGCAAAGATACAAAAAAAAAGTGAAAGCACGCATGTTTTCACTTTTTTTTAGTATTTCATGTGTTTTTATTTCTTTTTGTCAGTCATTCCCCACTCAGATTTGATGATTTCGGAATCGATATTCTCCACATCATTCTCGATGTCGTCAGGCAGATTGCAGAAGAAGTCAATACCCGTCAGCTCTTCCAGTTTGTCGATGCTGACGATGTAGTTTCCAAGATCATCGTTAGAGTGGTCTTCGTTCAGATGCTCCACCCAGAAACCCAGGGTCTTGTATTTACCGTCCTTAACGGCGAGCAAGGCCATGAAGAAGTAGCGAGGGATGATATGACGGCCTACGTGTGGCGCATCCTCACCGGAGGTCTTGGCAGACTCTATGGTATAGCCGATAATCTGTTCAGCCTTGTCTATCGTACCGCCTTTGCAGATATACAGTGTGTCGCAGAAGTCATTCCAGTTCCTGGTCATTGCATAAGTGCCGGGATCTACTGTCTCTCCCAGCCATTCGCGTAGCTTAGCCTCCATCTTACTCCAGATGCCACTGTTGAAATGGCCTACCATCGGCATGACGTTGGTCATATAGTAAGTCTGTTCATTCACATCCTTATTAAAGAGACGGTCAGCCGACGGACAGATATGTCCTTTCTGGAAATAGTTGGCATTAGTCTCTGGGAACCCTGGGTAGTAGGTCTTGCTGAACTCATTGGTCCTGGCCGGCTGGTCTGCCGCAGGCACATCTGGATTATAAGCCCAGGGATCGCCATCGGGCCATAGTTTCTTGCGGGTATTGCCGTTTGTAGGGAAGATGTCCTTGTAGAACTGGTAGCAAGTCCATCGCTGTGCCTTCAGCGCAGGATCCCACTCAAGCGAGTAGTTCACACCCAAGCCTTCAGCCGTGTGGGTGATGACCTGTGAACCGCTCTTGGCTTTAGGCATCTCCAGACGGGCCAGGTATTCATTTGCTGAAGCGTCGTTCTTATTTTCATTCTGAACAGTCGGTGTAGGAGTGGGTGTCGGCGTTGGCGTCGGTGTGGGAGTAGGCGTCGGTATAGGCGCGTAAGGACTGTCGTCGCTACCACCTCCGCAGGAGGCCAACAGGAATAGTGGAATCAAGAATACGAGTCGTTTCATATCAGTGATTGTTTGGTGTGAAAAAAGGCGCGTCATGGCATATGCAACTACCAGGAACGCGCCTTTTAAAATTTTTCGTTTATGCTCACTTCTTCGCAGCCTTACCGTAGCGGCTCATGAACTTATCAACACGACCTGCGGTGTCAACGAGCTTGCTCTTACCAGTGTAGAACGGGTGAGAGGTGCTCGAGATTTCGACTTTTACCACTGGGTAAGTTTCGCCTTCGAATTCTACTGTATCATTCGTCTTTGCTGTAGACTTCGAAAGGAACATATCGCCGTTGGACATATCCTTGAATACGACGGGGCGATAGTTTTCTGGATGAATACCTTTTTTCATTTTGTTGTTAAAATATTAATGTTTAAATACAAATTTCGCATAAAGCGGGTGCAAAGGTACGAAGTTTTTTTGGAATCTACAAACTTTTTTGTGCCTTTTTCTTTGTCTGCTCGGATTTTTGTGCTATATTTGCACTCATAAACGATCGGATATGAGAATATTACTATTATTTCTAGGGACTTTTCTGACAACAATAACTGTCAGTGGATCCCGTCCTGATGGAGGGAAAGCCGACTATGCGATAGGCTTCTATAATCTGGAGAATCTGTTTGACACCTGTCACGACGAGGGTAAGAACGATTACGAGTTCCTGGCCGAAGGTACCTATAAATGGACGGCTGAGAAGTATGTCAACAAGTTGCACAATATGGCGCGTGTGCTTTCTGAGATGGGTACCGACAAGCTGGAGGAAGGCTGTGCTGCCATCGGTGTGGCTGAGGTCGAGAACGCCAAGTGTCTGACGGATCTCTGTAACGAGGCTCCCCTGAAAGCCCGCAATTATCAGTTCGTGCATATCGAAGGTCCTGATCAGCGTGGTGTCGATTGTGCCCTGCTCTATGACCCTGCGCGCTTCAGTGTCCGAAACGTGAAGCTCGTACCTTATATATATAAGTTACCAGAGGATGCGAATCGGGCCAGTCGTGGATTCTTGATTGTCAGTGGTACGCTGGCTGATGAACACGTCACCATCGTGGTGAATCATCTTCCATCGCGTGGTGCCACCTCTTACTACCGTGAGGAAGGCGGTTTGCAGCTCAAGGTGGTGAAAGATTCGCTGCTGAAGGATGATCCACAAGTGAAGTTGTTGATCATGGGTGATATGAACGACGATCCTCAGGATGCCTCGATGGCCAAGTGCCTGGGTGCCAAGCGTGAAATGGCTGAAGTGGGTGAGGGCGACCTCTATAACCCTTGGTGGAACGTACTCGCTGCAGGCGATGGTACCCTGCAGTTCCAAGGTTCATGGAATCTGTTCGACCAGATCATCGTCTCGTCGTCGCTTCTCAACAAAGCAGGACTGAAGCTGACGGATTACCAGGTGTTCCGTCGGTCGTATCTCATCCAGCAGGAGGGGCCCTATAGGGGTAACACCCTGCGCACACATGCCGGAGACCAGTGGCTTAACGGCTATAGTGACCATCTGCCGACGGTGGTGTATCTGAGAAAGTAATAAGTGAAAAGTGAATAACGAAAAAAATAGGATATGATTATTATCGGAATCGCTGGCGGTTCAGGTTCGGGCAAGACCACCGTCGTGAAGCGTATTGCCAAAGCGCTGCCTCCTCACTGTGCAGTCGTTATCCCTTTGGATTCGTATTATAATGATACGTCGGATCTGACACCCGAGGAACGGAAGCAGATTAACTTCGACCATCCTGATGCTTTCGACTGGAAACTGCTGACGGAGCAGATCAAGAAGTTGAGAAACGGTGAGGCCATCGAACAGCCCACCTATTCGTATGTGATCTCCAACCGTCTGCCTGAGACGATCCATCTGGAGCCGAAGCCAGTTATCATCCTCGAGGGTATCATGACGCTGCACTACAAGAAACTGCGCGACATGATGGACCTGAAGATTTTCGTGGACACAGACAGTGACGTGCGCCTGATCCGTAATATCCGTCGTGATGTTGTGGAGCGTGGAAGAACCGTCGAGATGGTACTCGACCACTACGAGAACGATGTAAAGCCCATGCACGAACAGTTTATCGAACCCACGAAGAAGTTTGCCGACCTCATCATCCCCTGGGGGCGCGAGAATAAACGCGGTATCGATATCCTGAGAACCTATATTCAGGGCTTCTCAGAGGAAGTGATGGAAGGGATGAAGAAGTGAAAGGTGAAAAGTAAAAGGTGAAGAAGTGATGGAAGTTGAGAGGCATCCTTTTGAACCGTTTCTCCCCCAGGGTGCCAGGCTGCTGATGCTTGGCACTTTTCCTCCTTCAGAGAAACGGTGGTCGATGAAGTTCTATTACCCGAATTTCATCAACGACATGTGGCGCATCTTCGGACTGCTCTTCTTTGAGGATAAGGACTATTTCGTCGATGCATCAAATAAGTGTTTCCGACTGGATCGTTTGATCCCTTTTCTCGAAACACAGGGTATCGCCCTTTTTGATACCGCTACCCGTATCCGTCGGACGACAGGAACGGCTTCAGACAAAGACCTTGAGATTGTGGAGGAGACAGACCTCCGACAGATGGTGCGCGATCTTCCCCAGTGCGAAAGTATCGTCACAGCAGGACAACTGGCCACAGAGATAGCCTGTCGCCAGTTTGGTGCTGAACCTCCAAAAGTGGGTGAATATGCGGGCATTACGTTCGAAGGTCGCTCATTGCGCCTCTATCGTATGCCCAGCAGTTCTAGAGCTTATCCGATGAAGTTGGAGCGTAAGGCAGATTATTATCGCCAGGTGCTTCGTCCTTGATCTCTTCAGCCGTCAGTTCTTCGGTTTTCTCTACGACCTCCTCGGCTACAGGAATCTCCTGAGCCTCCTTGAATTTCTTTCTGTCAGCATGGAACTTGATGGAGTTGATCAGCTCCGTTACTCCATAGAGCAGCGAGCACCAGCCCAGAACGAGCATCGCCATATTGGCAGGGGCCATGGGCTTGATGATGACATAGAGACCTATCAGCAGAATAACAGAGGGGAATACCCAATAGCCGAAGCCTACCTTACCATACTTGCGGGCATTGATCAGGTTCATATACTGGTTGATGGCTCCCAGAATCAGGATGCCGCCGATAATATACATCAGGGCTGTGATGAAGATGTTGGGAGTCAGTGCGAGGAGGAATCCCAGAATGAGACTACCCACGCCGACGATGGGGAATGTGGGTTTCTCGCCAGCCACTACACGGCCCTCAGCATCGACAATCTTATACTCCGACACATTCTTGCGGGCATTCACATAGACAATCAGGGAAATCAGTCCTGAAAGCAGGAACAGGACACCAATGGCAACTGTGATCCACGTGACGGTATTATCGGGATATTTGATCAGCAGAATACCGATGGCGATGGAACAGATAGCACGGAAAACAGAACTTTGAAATATCTTCATATACGTTATTTTCTTAGTTTTACGCTGCAAATATACAAAAAGTTTATAGTTTATAGTTCATAGTTTATAGTTTTTTCGTATTTTTGCATGAAATTTTAGAGAATTATGACCACTTTATACTTAGTCAGACACGGAGAGACAGTGGATAATGCCCGTCAGATCATGCAAGGACAGACGCAGGGCGAGCTGAATGAGAACGGCATCCGTCAGGCTCAGGAGTTCAGTGAGGCGTGGAAGGATCGTCACCTCGATGCCGTCATCGCCAGCGACCTGAAACGCTCTGTCGATACGGCAAGGATCATTGCCGGGCCTCATGGTCTCGAGGTAATCACTATCCCCTTGTTGCGCGAACGCGACTGGGGCAGCTTTACTGGTCGCTTTATCCCAGAGCTGAAGGGTGAAGTGTGGCCTGATGACATCGAGACATTAGAAAACCTTCTTTCCAGGGCTGGCGAATTCATCGCTTATGTCAGGAAGACATTCCCAGGAAAGAAGGTGCTGGCTGTAGGCCATGGGATTATGAACAAGGCCATTCAGGCAGTATATTTTAATAAATCAATGAGCGAAATTCAGAGGATGTCGAATGCGGAAGTCCGCACACTTGAACTGTAGCCTTTCTTATCTGTGGCCTCCGAAGTGACCTCCGCCACCACCATGTGATCCACCACCGTGTGAACCTCCACCGTGTGAGCCTCCACTAGAGTGTGAACCACCAGAGAAACCACTTGAACGTGAGCCTCCTGAGAATCCACCTGAGTGTGAACTTCCTGATCGGGTTCCGCCTGAGAAGGAGCCTCCGCCGTTAGAGTGTGACGGTCTGCTTGAGAAGCCTCCGCTGCTTGAGTGGGACGGTTTGCTTGAGAAACCTCCGCCTGAGTACGAACCGTTTTGGCGAACGCCGCTGGTGCCATTATTCTTGTTCGAACTCCCGTATCTGTGAGCTGACATTCTGTTCACGTTGGAATTGCCGCTGCTGCTGCCGCCGTATGAGCCTCCGAAGCTGTTGCCAGGACGGCGGTTTACAGTTCCGTTGCCAGGATTCGTCGGACGGGAGCCGCCTGCGTTGTTGCCAATCCTGCCTCTGTGATTGTCTCCATGATAGCCTCCGATGTTGCCACCATGATTCCCACCGCGACCAGGTCCGGCTGTCACGCGGGTAGAGCTATGGCCAGGTCCACGGAAGTCACCCCGGTTCCAGCGATCGTGCATGCCGAAGTGCTCTCTGGGAGAAGAACGGAAGTGCTCCCTGTGTCCGTAGTAGTAACCATGTCCCCCATGAACGTGCCAGGCATGTCCGCCACGATAGGTGGCATAGAAGTGTGGACGTCCGAAGAAGAAATAGTCACGATGCGGATAGCGACGATAGACGCCGAAGTGCCAATAGCCTGCATCCCAGTAGAGTGGGCGATAGAAGTAGCTGGCTGCTATGTAGGCGTTCCACTGCCAGTCGAGCAGGATATAGCTGAGATCGAGATTCCTGCGCTCCCAGTAGGTACCGAACACATCAGCGCGACCTGTTACCCCCATCAGGTAGTCGAGGTTGATTTCGTAAGCTGCTTCGTACTGCTCGTCAGTCAGATTCAGCTCGTATGCCATCTTGTCGGTGAGGAACAGGGCCTCGCTACGGGCCTGCTCGTAGCTCATTGCACTTGCTGTCATCGTTGTGGTCAGCATCACCATCAGTGCGAAAAACATCTTCTTCATAATCGTATCATTTTGATTGTTCAACATTCGTTATTTCTGATTCACAGTGCAAAGTAACGACAAATTCGACAGGTTTGCAAAGGATTTTCCCTAAACGGGGAGGGGATTTTCCCTATAAGTGTTTCTTATCTCGTTTTTTCTTTGTAATTTTGCGCCCAATATGAGATATTTCGCTTCTATTTTATTAATAATGTATAGCCATCTGGCTGTCAGCGCACAGGATCGTTCGATCTTCGACAGTCTGTACTATCGGGCTGAGATACAGGCGACACTCTCCAGTGGCGACCATACCCCCTTGTGGCTGAATGCCAATAAGTACGGTCTGAGTTCGCTGAAGACCTCGAATGGTTTCGTGCGAGCTGCCCTCCAGCGTCCACTTTCTGCCGACGATGGTCGGAAGTGGGGCCTTGGCTATGGCGTCGATCTGGTTGTGGCAGCAGGCTTCACCAGTACATTCGTAGTACAGCAGGCTTATGTTGAAGGCCGTTGGCTGAAGGGTGTGCTCACTGTCGGAGCCAAGGAACAGCCGATGGAACTGAAGAACCAGGAGCTGAGTACGGGTTCGCAGACCTTGGGTATCAACGCCCGTCCAGTCCCTCAGGTACGTCTCGCCCTGCCTGACTACTGGTCGATTCCAGGCACCAGGAACTGGCTCGCCCTGAAGGGTCACATCGCTTACGGCATAACAACCGACGACAAGTGGCAGCAGGATTTCGCAGCGCCCTATACCAAACGGACGGAGAACACGCTCTATCACAGCAAGGCAGGTTATCTGAAGATTGGTCCTGGCAGATTCACAGCAGAACTGGGACTGGAGATGGCCAGTCAGTTTGGTGGCCGCTCCTATCGTGAGATGGAAGGCGGCAACTGGATGTGGACCGATAACGAGAAGGGTCTTAAAGCCTTCTGGCATGCCTTGGTTCCTGGAGGCTCCGAGGTGGGCGAGGGTATGTATGGCAATGCTGGCGGCAATCATCTGGGGTCCTGGGTGGCACGTCTGAATTACGAGGCTGATGCCTTCGCGATCAGTACTTATGTCGACCATTTCTTCGAAGACCAGTCAGCGATGTTCCAACTCGACTACGACGGCTATGGCACAGGCGACGAATGGAACTCCAAGAAAGACAGCCGCTACTTGCTTTACGATTTCAAGGATATGCTCCTGGGGGCAGAACTGAAGTTGAAGCGTTTCTGTTGGTTGAACGACATCGTCGTAGAGTATCTTTACTCGAAATACCAGAGTGGCCCTGTCTATCATGATCGCACACCAGCCTATAGCGATCACATCGGAGGCGACGACAACTACTATAATAACTATGTGTATACAGGTTGGCAACACTGGGGGCAGGTGATGGGCAACCCTCTTTATCGCTCGCCGCTATATAATGAGGATGGCACGATTCGTGTAGCCAATAACCGTATGGTGGCTTGGCACTTAGGACTGAGTGGAGACCCTCTGCCGACGCTCCATTATCGTCTGCTGACTACTTATCAGACGGGTCTTGGCACCTATGACGATCCTTTCACTTCGCCGCAGTATAACTTCAGCCTCTTGGCAGAGTTGTTCTGGCAACTGCGTCATGGGTGGATTCTTCGAGGGGCTCTTGGCATGGATCAGGGAAAGTTACTGGGCGACAACTATGGTGCCCAATTGTCGATTGTTAAATCAGGTATCTTCGCAAAATGAAACAGTTATTCTATCTACTCATAGCCATGCTCCCTCTCCTGACATCATGCGAGTTGGAGACTTCAGATAATGGCGATTTCGACGGCTTCTGGCATCTGGTCAGTGTCGATACGTTGGCCAATTCCCAGCATCAAGACCTCTCACAGAAGCGTGTATTCTGGGCTGTTCAGAAGAACCTGATTCAGTTGAGGGGAGCCGACCGTAAGGACGAAGGAGGTGCAGGTCGTGAATATTACGAGCAGTTCAAGCTGGAGCAGAACCAGCTGACACTTTCCAATCCCCATGAGAAAGACCGCGAGGCAGGCGATCCCATCATTACAGAAGGACATCTCGACGATATCCGTCCCTATGGCATCAACGCTCTGACGGAACGCTTCGATGTCCTGCGTATGAATAAGGATGAGATGACTCTGAAATCATCCACCCTGCAATTGCAGTTCAGAAAACAGTAAACTTAGAATTTCTTGCCGAAGGCAATGTAGAGGAAGGTCTGCGCCAGGATCTTGGCGTCGAGCATCAGCGACTGGTGCTCCAGATAGTAGAGATCCATTTCCAGACGGGTGAGCATCTTCTCCATCGTGTCGGTATAGCCGTTGTGCAGGGTTGCGTAGCTGGTCACCCCAGGGCGCAACTGGTACAGTCGTTCGTATCTGGGATCCTGCTCCATAATCAGGTTGATATAGTATTTCCGTTCAGGACGAGGACCGATAAACGCCATATCCCCTTTCACGACGTTCCACAACTGTGGGAGTTCATCCAGATGGTGGTCTCTCAGGAAACGCCCCACCTTCGTCAGGTTCTCGTTCTTCTCATGTTTGAAGAGGGCGTATTCATCGCGGTTCCCGTTTGTAGTCATACTCCTGAATTTCAGGATGTCGAAGGGCTTTCCTCCCTTGCCGATACGTTCCTGACGGAAGAAGGCTGGTCCACCATCCTCCAGACGGATGGCGATGTAGCACACCAGGAAGAGAGGTGAGAAGAGGATGAGGCAGACGAGTGCCCAGCAGAAGTCAAAGGCACGTTTCATGACACCAGACTTTTAAACGTCAGAAAGATAATCTTGAAATACTCGACCACAGTGTAGTGCTCCAGATAGCGCATGTTCAGCTGGATCTTGGCAGGCATCACCTTCTCGATATAGGTACGCTCAGGATCCTCAGCCTGACTCAGCAGCTCGTTCTCGTTGACGTATTCTATCGAGGCGTAGTCGGTGATACCAGGTCTTACGCTGAGCACCCTGCGCTGCTGCTCCGTATAGAGATCCACGTATTTCCTCACCTCTGGCCTCGGACCCACAAGGCTCATCTCACCCTTCAGCACATTCAGCAGCTGAGGCAGTTCGTCCATCTTCGTCTTGCGGAGGAAGTAGCCGATACGGGTGATTCTCTGATCATGTTCTCCCACGGTGAGCAGTCCCTCGCTGTCGGCACCGATGCGCATCGTCCGGAACTTATAGAGTCCGAAGGGTTTGCCGTCTTTCCCTATGCGCTCCTGGATGTAGAAGCAGCCTCCTTTGCTGCCCAATTTGATTTTCAGACAGATGGCAGCAAAGACGGGTGCGAGTACGACCAGTCCCAATGCAGAGAATATGATGTCGAAGAATCTGATCAATGTATGATGTCCTTGAAGTTTTCCAAAATATAGTCCACCTGCTCGTCAGTCAGTTTCGTATAGAGTGGCAACGTGATCTCGTTCTCAAAGAAGTGGTAGGCGTTGGGGAAGTCCTTGATGTCGAATCCCAGTCGCCTGTAGGCAGTCATCATCGGCAGCGGCTTGTAGTGCACGTTGGTGGCTATGCCGCGTTCTGCCATCTGGTTGATGACTTTGTTGCGCTCCTCACTGTTGCGACCTTCGAGTCTGACGAGATAAAGATGTCCTGACGAGGTGTAGTCGTCCGTATAGTGGGGCAGCACCTTCACGTTCTCGTCCTTCAGTGCCTCGTCGTAGCGATGGATGAGCTCCTTCCTGCGTGCCAGGAGGTCAGGGAAGCGTTTCATCTGTACCAGTCCGATGGCTGCAATGATGTCTGTCATGTTACGTTTATAGCCAGGATAGATGATGTCGTATTCCCACGAGTTCAGCGCGCTCTTCTCCAATGCGTCCTTGCTCTGTCCGTGAAGCGTCAGCAACTGGAATTCCTTATACATCTTCTCGTTGTCGATGTCCTCTCTGCTGCGCCAGGTCAGTGCGCCACCCTCACCAGTGGTGAAATTCTTCACGGCATGGAAGCTGAACGAGGTGAAGTCAGCAATGGCACCCACCATCTGTCCTCGCCACTGGGCTCCCAAGGCGTGTGCCCCGTCAGCCACCACCATCACCCTTCCGAAACTTTTCTGCAGGTCGTTGCTGGGACGGAACAGACTCCGTTTGCTCTCGACGGCAGCAAACACCTTCTCGTAGTTGCAGGGAATGCCTGCCAGGTCTACTGGTATGACAGCCTTCGTCCGCTCGTTGATGGCATCAGCCATCTGGTCGTAGTCCATCTCCAGCGAATCCTTCTGCGTATCCACAAACCTCAGGGTGGCACCGATATGACACACCACACTCGCTGTAGCCGTATAGGTGTAGGCAGTCGTGATCACCTCGTCGCCAGGACCGATACCCAGCATCTGGAGGATAGACTCCAGGGAGGCTGTAGCCGAACTGAGGCACACGGCTTTCTCCACACCGCAGAGCTGGGCAATATCCCTCTCGAGCTGCTTGGTGCGCGGCCCTGTCGTGATCCATCCTGACAGCAGGGCTGCCGTCACTTCCTGAGCTTCCTGCTCTGTGATATCGGGGGGTGAGAACGGTATCTTCATTGCTTATCTGTTGGGTTTAACCTGAGTGGTACGTTTGCCGATCACGTTGAAGATACCAACGAGATAGCCGATGCCGTAACTCATGTGGATATTAAAGAACACGTAGGGCATCAGCAATGCCAACAGGGGCTGATGCATACGGATGGCACTCATGCTGCCTACCACGATGCCGATAAAGAGATAGAGCATCAGGAACGTCGTGTAGGCATGCAGGATGTAGGGCGAGAAGATGCTGGCGATTCCACCGAAGATCAGTCCCAGGAGGAACACCAGTGGGAAGAACTGTCTGACAGTCGCCGGCGCACCCAGTTTCTTGCTCACCAGCGGCTTGTAGAGACCGTACTGATAGTACATCTTCCGCATCTTGCAGAGGGTGTCGCGCGCTGTGTAGTTGATGATGACTTGCGGAATCAGGTAGATCTTGCCTCCCAGGTTCTGCAGGCGTCCGTTGAACTCGTCGTCCTGATTTCTCACCAGGTCGGTATCGAAGGGACCTGTCTTCTCAAACACCTCACGCTTGTAACAGCCGAAAGGCACCGTATCCGTCTCAATGATTTTCGACGCTCCGATCTTGTGCATCGAACCGCCTACGCCGAAGGGATGGCTCGATGCCTGGGCGATGGCCTGACAGACGGGCGTATCCTTCGCAGGCTGGGTGTTCCACACGCCACCCACGTTGTCGGCATTCAGCTGGTAGAGGTATCTCACGAGCTCCGAGATGTAGTTCGTGGGGTAGGTGCAGTGTCCGTCGAGTCGCATGATGACTTCACCCTTTGCAGCCTCCAGTCCTCTGTTCAGGGCGTAGGGCACGATGCGTTCAGGGTTGTCGAGCAGTTTGATAAACGGATACTGCTTCATATAGCACTCGATAATCTCACGTGTCTTGTCAGTGCTGCGTCCGTCGACGAACAATACCTCCATCATATCCTGCGGATAATCCTGTTCGATGATAGACACGATGCATGCTTCAATGAATCTTTCTTCATTGAAGACAGGACAAATGACTGACACCTTTCGAACGTTCATTCTATACTTATAACGTACTTTTTTCGTAATTAGTGCGCAAAGGTACGTCTTTTTTTCGTAAAATCAGTAAAAATTCTGAAGAATATAGTTCATAGCAGCAAGATTATGACGGCAATAGTCTTTGTGAGACATCTTTCCTACGGAAACATGTTCTTTATCGCTTACTTTGATACTGGGCTCATAAACCACTTTCAACCCAGCCTTTCTACAGTTCTCTGCCAAGAAGAGTTCTTCGCAGAACAGGAACATAGGGTAGTCGATGATTCTATACTTTTGGAAATAGGCTTTTGTGAGGATGATGAGTGAACCGTGCCCTGCATAGATAGTACCCGCTGGGGCTTCAGCGTGGTATCTCTTTCTGCGATAGACTGTCTGATGGTAAAGCGTATCGAGGATAGGATATTGATAGAAAGCCTTCAGAATCTTCATTTTTTTGAGCGTGGGTCGTTCCAGCCTTTGGGGATTCCGATCCCTTCCCTCAAGCTGTGACCATATTTGAGGCGCTATCCAACCCGTATGCTTGTCATATTTGTAATTCGCCAGTTTCAGGAAGAAATCCTCCTCTACTGCCAGGTCTACGTTGCTGATAATGGTATAGTCATAGCTCGTGACATCCAGATCATCCATCAGTCTCTTAATGGCTCCGAAGTAACCAGGATTATCATCCTTCGTGTTATTGGCTACAAAGACATCGACGGTCACCTCGTTAGCCGCTTTTTTAACAGCAGTGTCTACAGAGGTTAAATACGCTTCGCACTCCTTGTCCGACTGATATGATACACAGAATAGGGCAATCTTTTTCATATAGGTAATCTTTATTTCAGCATTGAGCAACGGAAATGGTAATCTTTCCAATACAGCTTCTTTAACTCTTCTGTTAAGAACGAGTGCTCTGCAAACCATCTGACTTTCTCTTCTTGGGCTGTCATCTGATTGATGAATAAGAAAACAGTCTTTTCAGGTAATCCAAGTCGCTTTCCGAATTCAATAAAATCATCACGCGTAACCCAACGGGTGTCTGACAGATTCATCCCTTCTTTGAACAGCCCTTTATCGAGTGCGAAGATATTATTGTAGTTACTCAGATGGAATGAGGTGTTCATTAAATCGTATGCGGGGGCCAACTGATACTCTTCCCCTCGATTGATAAGTGAGAAGTTCTTCAGATGGGCATCGTTATTGAGAAAAAGGAAGTTGAAGAGCACTAACCTGAAGAATTTGAGTAATTCGACGGGTTTGGCATTGACGTGTTCTGCTATCAGTTGTCCGCATTCCTCATAGCTGAGGTTAGAATACTTATAGTCGGTTCCCCCTTTTACATCCGTAAATCCTGCTATTGAGGCAAGGTCTTCTTGTACGAACTTGCTGCCGTCAGGATCAATATCAAACCTTTTGGTAATATAGGCAGGATGCCCGTTACGGAAGAATCCCATCGCACATTCTGCTGTTTCAATGCTGAACACATGAGAGGCGATGCTCATGGTCAGATGTTCATTGGCAGGGAAATCCTGAAGATGACGAAAATAGGCAGTAGGTGCCAGCTTCATCATATAAGTCCCTTGCTCGTTTTCTTTTGAATAACGCAACTGTCCGTCTTCGCCTTTTACGAGTGAATATTTAGGTTGGACTCCTGAAAGGGAAATTCTGCCCACATTATTCATAGCAATCTCAACCGTCAAGTCATCAAGGGGGCTGTCATATGGCAAGTGGAAAACGACAGGCTTCCAGCGGGGTGTGTTCTTTGGCTCCATCATTTGATTGGTTTAATGGTTACTGCACCGATGGTGTCAACTTGTGCTGTAGCTAAGAGGATCCCAAAGTCATCATCCTCATCGATATGGAGCAACATGGATTGCGTCTTCCTGTTTGCTCCTTCTGAGAGCATATTGAAGAAATAAGGGAAAAGATAGTCCGATTTGTAAGGCTCTTCCCTTACAGGCATAGCTATACAGACAGGCAGTCGATTCCCTGCTGCAATATAATCGTTGGAATATGTGAAAACATACTTTTTCTCGTCGGTTTCTTCCAAGAGTCCAGCTTCCTTTTTGTTAATATATACTTTGCAGGCTCTCATCGTTTATTACTTCAGTATTAAATCCAGTTTCATTCCGAGTGTATCTGCTATTGCCTCCAGAGTCTTCAGACGAGGATTACCCTCTCCACGTTCTATGGCTACTACAGTGTTAATGCCCACACCAGCCAATTGGGCTAAGATGAGTTGAGTAATTCCCAACTTAACACGCCTTTGTTTTATGATCTCTCCTATTTCCTTCATTTCACATTATATTGTGATTTTGGTGCAAAAGTAAGAAATAAAAGCGAAAATTCCAAGCAAAATCACAAAAAAGTGTGATTTTTTGTGTTATGATGATTTCTTCCCCATGATACCTTTGCGATAATGGCGGATGCCTGTGAACATGTAGCAGAGTTTCCTCCATTTGTCTTGTTCGAAACAGACGACGATGAGCATGCGCTTAGTTACCTCTAGGGCCCAGTGGAGTAGTTGGCGATGCTGACTACCGATGTAGAGATAGTTCCTGGCGATGTAGTAGAGTCGCAAGGGCGAGTGATTAAGGATTGAGATCTGTTTGTGGAAGGGTAGGTTGATGGCTTGTCCGTGCCCCACTTCCTGCAACAAAAAGACATTGTTGGTGCGCAGAATCTTGTAGCCATGCTCCTGAAGCTTCATACAGAAATCGAAGTCTACTCCATCGATAAATAGTTCTTCAGAGAATCCTCCTACGGCTTGCCACGCAGAGAGTCTGACTAGGTTTCCTGCTGTAATGCAGTGCTGAATGTACTCTGTGCCTTTGTCGCTACGAGCGTATTGACGCCCCATGTTCCTATCCTCTATACGTGGACAGATGATGGCCACATCTTCCAAATCCGTGTAATGGGTAAACTCGCTGAGCGTACCTGGTTGCATCACAGAATCCTGATCCAGTGTAACCACCCATTCATACCCCAGATCGATAGCTTGTTGGCATAGTTGGTTCAGTCCGCTGGCCATACCCAGGTTCTCGCCTTTATCGTTGTCGGCTATCAGGATATCTCCTGCCTCAGGTTGAACCTTGGCAGCTGCGATGTTCTCTTTCAGTCGTTGCTCGTCAGGCTGATAGGTAACAATGCCGATAGCGAACTTCTTATGCATGGTCTGATGTCTTGAATATGATGTTGGAGATGGTCTTGATGATACCAGTCTGATAGACTTTTGCCTCAAGTACTGATGCATAAGCTGTGAACAGGGGAATACAAAGAAGAATTCTGATGACAGGCTGATGGGTTATCATGAGTACTAGCCATCCTATCAACAGATAAGGAAGTGCAAAACCAACAGACAGGAACAACTGACGGAAGGGGAAACGTATGTCTAAAGAGCGGCTGGTCTCGATGGTAGCGATAGTGAGAACCGTTGTCTCTGCTGCCACCCATACCATCGCAGTCCCTATGCTGCTGAATCTTGGAACCAGCAGCATCGTGAGCAAGGTCCATACCACTACGCCAGCGAGGCCTGCCTTCACAATGGTATTATCTTTCCTGAGTGGCACCAACAGCTGCAGTACGATGATCTTTTCTGCACCAATGACAATGAGCTGTAGCATAATGATACGCATGGGCAAGATGGCTCCTTCAAAGCCTGCTCCCGCAAATAGCCGGATGATGTCAGGCGCAAAGAGTTCTACGAAACAGATGATGGGGAATGAGAACAGAAATAGCAGTTTGAAAGCGACATCGGTATATTGCCTGACCTTATCGAATTGATTCTCCTTTATCAGGACACTCATCCTTGGAATCATAACAGCAGTCAAAGTGCTGATTAGGGCTATCACTACCTGATAGACACGCGTAGCAGTGGCATAGTTGCCAGCCTCTTTGTTATCCGTGATGAAACTGAGTACAGGCAATGACAGTTTGAAGTAGACTGCCGAGAGCATGGCGAATATGCCCAACATGAAGAAAGGTTTGAAGTAGCGCTTGATATGGGCGCGTCTTAAATCCCAGTGGAGATAGGTGCGCTTGTGATACCAATTGCAGACGGCGTTGCCAACAGTGATACCTGCGAAAAGGGCATAGTAGACTGTCACATCGGTTTCGCGATGGACTAGCAGGAACACAGCCAGAACGAATATCGTGCGCAGGATGATGGATCGCAGGGTGATATATCTGAACTCTTCGAGTCCATTATAGAACCACTCTATCCAGAATAGGTTGGCTACTAGTTTGAGAATGCCGATGGGAATGAGCAGCCCATAGTCCTGTAATGTTGGAGAGAGTGCGACAATCAGACCGAATACCACAGCAATCAATAACGTCGAACACAAGTTGAGCGCAAACAAGTCTGTAAAGGTCTGACTCAATGCCTCTGGGTTGTCCTTATTCTTGGCAATCTCCCTCACACCGACTGAGGTCAGACCCATCATCGAGAAAAGGATGCAGTAGTCAATCATGTTGTCTACTGTATCCACGATGCCGATGCCGCCAACTCCTAAAACCCTGCTGATATATGGGAACACAATCAATGGTACGAGATACGTACTCATCGTGAGCAGTGTGCTGTAGGCAAGATTCCGCTTAACGCTGGCCAAGGGCTACCTCCTTTCTTGATATCCAGGCATAGAAAAGGACGAAAATAGGAATCTCAATGAAAGAGAGGTGGAAGAAATAAAACTCAAACCATCCCATTGCCAGAAGACCGCAATAATAGAAGAGGATGGTATGGATGTACACGTTCCTGAACAGCACTGCCATCACCTTCCACGTATAGATCACAGAACTGATGACGAGGGTATAGGTGATGAACTCAATGGCATTGGTGTAGACGCAGATCGTGCCGAAGAATGTTCTTACGTTGGTATAGGATATGCCTGTGTTCCAGTAGATATGGTTCACGGGCGATATCAGTTCATTACCTGCAAGGGCGTTGTAGATGTTGACGAATGGCGCAAAGATGTAGGATATGTTATTGTGGTCAGGAATGCCCTGATCCAGGTCATAGCTCCATCCCAGAGTTCCGCTGGTGAAATAGTGTACGAAATGTCGGGCAATGAACTCCACCAGATTCATATTCGCCTCACCATCGTTACCCAGAAGAGGAATCACCATGTAGATCATATAGAACACCAGTACAGCACCAATGATGACGCCTAGAACCAGTGTTAAATTCATATGGGTCTTGCCTGTATAGAGCCGCATGAGAAGTGCAGATACCACTGCGATGATAATAGCGCCCTTCACCATATAGCTGAATTGGATAACCAGCATGAGCGCAATGAGTATCCAGAGCAGGAAGTTCTTCTTCTTCTTGACGTAGTAGAGCGAGAGTATCAGCAGCGGCATGATCATTTCTCTGAGATGTGCCCAGACACCTTTGCCACTGAACTCCTCAGTAAACTCTTCTGTTCCAAAAAGATTAAAGCCGTGCGAGATGGTCTGATAAAGTTTGAAGAGTAGTGCCACAACCAGTATGGCTCCTGATAAAATAAGGATAGGCGACAATTTCTCCCTGTTGTCCTCGATAGTCGTCTTTACTGGCAGATCGTAATGCTGCAGCAGAGCTGAGGCCATATAGCTTGGTAGCGCAAAGAGCGGCAGCCCATAGATCCATATAAAGATACTATCGTAGTTGAAGTTCACGAACCCAAAGTTGCCAGCTATCGAAATCGTAATCAGCAATACGGCGACATAAGGTAACATCAGGGCGCATAACGGCGTATAGAACGTATGCCATGCCCGATATTCAAGGTATGTCAGACACGATACCTCCATCAGGAGAATCATGACGATGGATAACTGGCTCAGATCAACCACTTATTCTCTTCTGAGGTGTGCACGAAAAATGATAGAACAGGCAGGGATAAAGAGTCCCAGTAGGAATGCACAGAGGATAATGATCTTCTTGTTGGGCGAACTCTGCTCCTTGACGCCAAGAGGGGGAGTCAGCACGCGGATGTCCGTTTTCAGTGCCTTGGTCATCTGTGCCTCCTCGCGCTTCTGCAGCAGGAATACGCGAACCAGACTGAGCATCTTCAGGTCTTCCTCGTCTGTTAGACCTTCAATATACTTCTTAGGTGCTGAGGCTATCAGTTGCTTGCCCTCACTCTCTTTCGATGTAACACTCTTCAGCTGAAGTTTCAGCTGGGTGATGGCATTCTCGGCAGAAGCCAGAACGGCATCGTGCATCGCTGCGAGTTGCAGGTCGATATCTTTTACCAGCGGACTCTCCTTACTCGAACTGGCTACAATCTTCTGACGTTGTAGCTGTAGCTTGTTGTAATCGCCCACCTGGTCGCCCAGACCGCCATCCTTCTCAGATATCAGCAGGGCAGGCAGCAGTTCGCCTTTTTTCGAATCGTCTTTCAGATAGTCGCGGATGGCTTCTACAGCGTAGAGCTTGTTGTTCAGTTCTAGCAGAGCTTCTGAAATGTCCTTTGCACTCTCAGCATACACTTTGGCCATCACTTCGATATCAGGCATCATCGTCTTGCCCTTATAGTCGGCTACGCGCTGTCCGATGTTCTTCAGCTCATTCTCCAACGAGGCCAGACGCTCTATGACATAGCGTTCAGATACTTGCGCCTCAGCCTCTTTGTCCTCTTTAGACTCCTTGCGGTATTCTGCGATAATGGCATTGATGACATCTGTGGCGCGACGTCTTGAGACATCCTTGTATTGAATGTCGATAATCGAAGCCTCACGATTGCTGACAGCAACGGTCAGTTTCTTTTTCTTCAAGTGTTCCACCATCGCCATCGGTTCTGTGCGCTTAACGGTGATGGTTACTTCGTCGTCTTTCATCTGGGGCAGGTAGGGGGTTGCCTTTATTTCGATGGTGCCGATGGAGCTCTTCAGAGTCTGACCTACCTTGCCTGTTAGTTCGTCGTCGTATTTGTCGTCGTTCTTCTTCAGCTTGTAGATCTTGATGTCGCCGTTCTTGTTGAGGTCGAGCTTCATGCGCACATCGTCCTCCTCAGTGATATCCTTGAAGTCGACGGTGATGGGCAGCTCCTCTGCGTAGAGATCCTTATTACGGATGCCCTTGATGGTGTAACTCATGTCGAGGTGCAACTGGTTCACCACGTTCAGCAGCAACCAAGGTGACTGCATGGCGTAGAGTTCATTGTAGACGTTCGACGAACCGCCCATACCGATGAGTCCACCCAGTTCGGCCAGTCCTCCCAACTGTCCCATAAGAGCGCCCATACCGCTCTCGTCCTTCACGAGCACCTGAGCCTTCTTCGTATACTTCGGCGGCGTCACCACCAGGTAGGCGATGGCCAGCAGCATGATCACCACCACTGAGCCCACAAACCATTTCCATTTGGCGAGACAAGCCTTCACAAACTCGCCGATAGTCAGCTTATTTAATTCTTCATTCTTCATTCTTCATTCTTCATTTAAAAATCAGCACCAAGATCGTAGTCAGCACGGAGACGGCAGAGATCCAGAACGAGCCTGTTGTCGTGTCGTTGGCATTTGCCGACTGGCGCTTGCGGTAATTGTTGGGCTGCACGTAGACCACGTCGTTCGACTGCAGGACGTATCCTGGCGATTTCACCATCTGTGCGCCGTCGGTCATGTTGATCACGTAGGTCTCCTGCTTGCCGTCCGTCGTACGGATCACCTTCACGACGTCGCGCTTACCGTAGATAGTCATGTCGCCAGCTTTGCCCAGTGCATGCAGCAGCGTCGTCTTGTCGTTGTCGAAGGTGTAGAATCCTGGTTCCTTCACCTCGCCGATCACTGTGTATCCCATGTCGAGGTATTCCACAGTCACCACAGCGTCCTTGGCCACGCTCTTCTCGTCGAGCGTCTTTTTCAGATGGGCAGCAAACTCGGCTCGCGATAGTCCGGCAGCTTTGATCCTGCCAATCAGCGGGAAGTCGATGTAGCCCTCTGGGTCGATGGTATAGCCCGAAGTGCCTCGGCTCTGGTTGACAGACTGGATTTCGTTGTAGCCGATGATCTGCGAGGTGACAGGGAGGTTCAGCACGTTGTTCAGTTCTGCCGACTTCGTGTTGACGATGATCGACACCTTGTCGGCAGGCTTCAGAATGACACCCTTGCTCTCCACCATCGCGAGTAGTGTGCCGTCAGTCATGTCAGGGAAGTAAGCCACAGTCTTGGGCGTACACGAGGCCAGTATCATCGCCCCGCATACCGCCATCATCAGATTTCTTATTTTCATTTCACTTTTCACTTTTCACTTTTCACCTTTCACTTTTCATTTCTATTAACGCGCGCGACGCGTTTTTATTATCGAAACGGCTGCAAAGTTACGAAAAATAATCGAAAAAGTTTGCAGATTTGCAAAATATTCGTATCTTTGCACCCTGAAATCGTCAGCGGACGCATTTTCGCTACGACTGTTAGACTTGGGGTTGTTTGGATTTGACAGCGGGTCGAGATGGTACGTAAGCACGCGGAGGCTTCTTTGGTTCCCTCCATAATCTGAGTCAGAGAAAAATTAATTGGCAACAATGAGTATGCTCTCGCTGCTTAATCGAAGTACAGTAGATTGCTAGCTTAATTCTCTTGCCAGGCAGGAGAACGAGACGTCGCTCCGAGGATGTTGTTCCGAATCCGAAGATCAAGCGGCGCAGGTTAAATCGGGAATAGTCTTCAAGGGCTCCAACTTGGGGATGAAATTCAGGAGCTAAGGTGTCGATTGGTGGTCCAGGTCTTGTCGGCACTCGAAAACCGAAGGCTGGAATAAGCGTGTAGAAAGCGTATGGTTTCCCTGTTTGGACGAGGGTTCGACTCCCTCCAGCTCCACTTTTGTTTGTTACTGACCGACAAAACAACTTTTTTCTGAAAAACGATTCGATATGAGTATAACGAACTATTCTGAAGAAATGGACGGGGGTGAGCCTGATGCTCCGCATCCTCGTCGGACTGATGATTGGTGCTGTGCTGGGACTGCTGGTGCCTGAGTGGACGGCTATTGGCATCCTGGGAAAGGTGTTTGTCAGTGCGCTGAAGGCGATTGCCCCGGTGCTGGTGGCTGTGCTGGTGGCTGCGTCGATAGCGAAGGCCGGAGGCGGACTGGGCCCCAGATTCCGCACGGTTATCTCGCGCTACATGCTCAGTACGTTCATCGCTGCCGTTCTCGCTGTGGTGGGCAGCTTCCTGTTTCCCGTGACGCTCAACCTGACCGATGCCGTCGAGGGTAGTGGCCCGGGCTCGCTGGCCGACGTGTTTATGAATCTGCTGACGAGTATGGTCGAGAACCCCGTCAAGGCCGTTGCCAATGCCAACTATATCGGCATCCTCTTCTGGTCTATCATCGTCGGAATCGCCCTGAAGCTCGTGGCCAGCCCGAAGACCATCAGCGTGGTCGACGACTTCTCAGGGGTCATCACCCTGACCGTGAAGTGGGTCATCCAGTTTGCCCCCTTCGGAATCCTCGGACTCGTGTTCTCGACTGTGGCTGAGAACGGCCTTTCGATCTTCACCACCTATGGCCCTCTGCAAGAAGCTCGGCCTCGACGAGGATTTCTATTCCGTCAGCATCCCCCTTGGCGCCACGATCAATATGGACGGAGCCGCTGTGACCATCACGGTGATGACCCTCGCCGTCGCCCATACGCTTGGCATTGAGGTGACCTTCGGTGCAGCCCTTTTCCTCTGCGTGATTTCCGCCCTGGGAGCCTGTGGCTGCTCAGGCGTGGCTGGCGGCTCGCTGCTGCTCGTTCCGATGGCATGCTCCTTCTTCGGCATCAGCAACGACATCGCCATGCAGGCCGTCGCTGTCGGCTCCATCATCGGTGTCGTGCAGGACTCCGTCGAGACCGCCCTCAACTCCAGCGGCGACGTTTTCTTCACCGCCACCGCCGAATACTACGAGCGCATGAAGCAAGGGAAAATGTGATGTCCATACTGCATGATTATAAGAGATAGAAAAATCCTCGCCCATTGCTTTCTGATTAATGTAACGATGTAGGTCGAAATCTTGTTTTTTTATGAAGATTTCGACCCACATCTGTTGACTATCCTACAAAAAGGTCATCCAATACTACTTCTTGCTTGACATTCCCACTATACTGGTTTTTCTTAACTCCAAATGTGGTTATCATTGTCAGAACCAGTGCTTTAGGAGTACTAGTGGCAGCCTTGAATGCCATGATTTTGTTTCGTAGTTTAAGTGAATAGTCCTTGTCGATAACAAACTCGCCCCCAGAGAACTTTGCTTCACAGACATTAATGGCGCAGTCTCGCCTGTCAATCAGTAAATCAATCTGTGCGCCATTTATCTCGTTACTGTCAGCCTCTCCATTATCCGAACAGGCATCAACAGTACGCTTGGTGACAAACCAGCTTGATTGCTGAGTCAGTACAGATGCTATACCCAAAGCCCGTTTTACTTGTCCTATGTGGTCCTTAACCAACTGTTCGAAGCTGTAGCCCAGCCAGGCAGTCTTCTTGGGATTGTCGAGCATGTGGGTCCAGAAATGTTCGTCCTGCCCATAGTTATCCTTGATGAATCGAAGATAAAACAACGTGTAGAAGTCTGCCAACTGATAAGACTTGCTCTTACTTTTTTTGCCGAAATAGACGTAATCTCTTACAAACCCGCATTTCACCAAATCTTTCAATGCCTTTGACAATTTACCGTTGTCAGGCAATTTGGTTGTTGTCACGACCTCGTCTCTGGTCAGTCCTACTCGCTTTGTTGCCAGTGCTTCGACTATTCTAAGATATAGTTCGGACTGATCAAAGAGTGTCTCATACAGATGGTCAAACTCATCCCACAGCTTGCCGTTCTTCTTAAAGAAACAGTTGTCTATATTGTCTGCGAGTGGACGTCCTGGCTCCAATTGTTTGAGGTAGTACGGTATGCCTCCCATAATCATATAGACTTGGGCGATGTCATAGCGTTCCATTTCAAATCCTTGTTTCTGTAGGTATTGCTCCGTCTCTGCTAATGTGAACGGACTGAGATACATCTTACTGTTGGCGCGGTTGTAAAGGCCTC
The DNA here is from genome assembly GCA_017443345.1 of Prevotella sp. Taxonomy (GTDB): domain Bacteria; phylum Bacteroidota; class Bacteroidia; order Bacteroidales; family Bacteroidaceae; genus Prevotella. The sequence continues at coordinate 14,368 of JAFSNR010000010.1, read as the reverse complement.
CCTTTTGCTGAAAAAACTTATTGATAATCCAATTGGTGGCGCTGCCGCATGCTACAAGCAACAAATCGTCCTGAGCACATCCCCATCCGTTCCAGAACCATTCAAAGGCATTCAAAAAACGACTTCCTTTTGTGTCCATCCAAGGCAACTCATCGAAAAAGAGTACACGTTTGGCACCTGTTTTGTTATTATTGAGGTAGATTTTCAATAAGGCAAAGGCATCCATCCATGAGGCTGGTTGCTTGCTTTCTTCTTTATGGAAATACTCTTGGAGAGCCAGAGAGAAGTTTTTCAACTGTACAGACATATTCTGTTTATAGAGTCCTGTAATCTTAAAGGCAAATCCAGTTTTGGCGAACACTTGATTGACAAGATAAGTCTTCCCTACGCGACGCCTGCCATATACCACTACCATCTCTGCTTCGTCCGAATGATACAAACGGCTGAGTTCATTTTGTTCCTGTTTCCTACCAATGATAGCTGCCATATCTTATAAATTTTGGTGCAAATATACTTCTTTTTTCTGAGAATTGCAAACGATGTAGGTCGAAATCTTGAATTTTTATCGAGATTTCGACCTACATCGTTCTATTTTTCTCATTATCCGTCCTTCATTAGGGGGATTTCCGCCGATAAGAGAAGTTTGTTATTCATACCTATTAAGTATTTCACCCTAAAGACAAATAGTGAGTGATATTATAGGTATAATGCGCTCATTGAGCTGCTTAATTGTGAATATATCTTAAATAATTCGGCGGTTTGGCGATTGTTTGATGAAATTGTCTTACTTTTGTCGGTGATATTATTTATTGTTTAACTCTTAAATTTTTACGAGATGAAGAACAAGCATTTCGGCCTTTTGGGGGCAATTGTGTTTGGTGTGGTGCTGTTGGTGGCATCGTGTGAGAAAATGAACCTGGGTGGGCGTTCGGGCGACGCTGACGATGGGGAGGCGAACGTGGTGGTTCGTGTCATGAGTTTTGAGCAGATGCCGTTCAGTGCAGCGACGAGGGCAAACATTGAGGATGTGTGTAACCACTTGAATTTTGTGGTCTTCGACGAGAACGGCGAAAGGGTGGACCAGAAGAACCAGGAGCTGGGCGATGAGGGCTTTGGCGAAGGGAGGTTTACGCTGCCGTTGGGCAATTACCGGCTGGCCATCGTGGCGCATAGCTCGAACGGAAACCCCAGCGTGAACAAGCGAACGGCCAGCAAACACGAGTCGATCTCGTTTACGAATGCTAAGGGCTATACGGACACCTTCTTTGCCTCGAAGGCGCTGACGGTGGGCGACAGTGCCATCAACCTTGAGATGAACTTGAGACGGGTGGTGGCAAAGGTGAGGTTCGTCAACGAGGATGCCGTCCCAGAGAAGGCCGACAGCATCAGGATCTATTATGAGGGCGGCTCGGGCTCGATTGATGCGCAGAGTGGCTATGGCAACGTGAAGTCGAAGCAGGCGGCTTGGTTCGACAAGAGCGAGACGCCACTGGAGATCTACACCATCCCTTGGCAGGACGATGCTTATCTGGAGGCGACCATCGGCACGTTTCAGGGGGGCGACCTGCTGACGTCGACCGTCATCGACAGCATCCCCATCCGCCGAAACTGCATCACGACCTGTCGTGGGAATATCTTCGACGGGAAGGTGACGAAGGTGAGCTTCACCATCACAGTGGATGACAGCTGGAACTCGGCTATCGACTACCAAATACCAACCAAGAATTGAAAATTTTAAGTGCAAAATTTGGTGGTGTCGGCTAAAATGTCTACTTTTGCAGAGGCAAAACGGAAAATCATGGATAAGAAGCTGACGAACGACACGCTGCGCAAGAACGTGGAGCTGCTGTCGAAACAGACCGAGAAGGAGGTGGGAATGATGCCCGTGACGGAGGCACCGCTGCCATCGGTTCAGGCGGTCAAGGAGATTGTGCTGCTGGTGAAGAACATTATCTTCCCAGACTATTTTAATAAGCGACAGCCCGACGAGGCCATCAGGTCGTACTACATCGGCGTACACATGGAGCAGCTGATGACGCAGCTGGTGAAGCAGATTGCCCACGGACTGCAGTTCTGTGAGGATTGCGAGGCTATCCGCACGAAGGCTCAGGTCTACGACGAGGCCGAGCGGCTGGCGCTGGAGTTTATCGACGCGCTGCCTGAGATCAAGCGCCTGCTCTACACCGACGTGGAGGCGATGTTCGACAACGACCCTGCGGCTCCCAACTACGGTGAGGTGATCTTCAGCTACCCCGTGGTGAACACGATGACGCACTACCGTATCGCCCACAAGTTGCACGAGCTTCAGGTGCCGGTGATCCCCAGAATCATCACGGAGCTGGCCCACTCGAAGACGGGTATCGACATCCACCCGGGTGCGCAGATAGGCGAGTATTTCTCGATAGATCATGGTACGGGCGTGGTGATTGGTGAGACGACGATCATCGGCAACCACGTGACGCTGTATCAGGGTGTGACATTAGGTGCGAAGAGCTTCAAATACGACGAGAACGGCAATATGCTGAACGTGCCGAGACACCCGATCATCGAGGACTACGTGACAATCTATTCGAACGCGTCGATACTGGGGCGTATCACCATCGGGCATCATTCGGTGATTGGTGGTAACATCTGGTTGACACATAGCGTGCCGCCGAATTCGAGGATTCTGCAGTCGAAAGCGGTGGACGCAAGCTATGAAGGCGGCTTAGGTATCTAAGCCGCCTTCTTTTTGCCAAATTCGGGATCGATCTTGAGGAGCGAGGTGACGATGTAGGTCATGGCGCAGGCGGCTACCACGATGAGGAAGAACGTGGGGTAGCCGACACTCTCCTGGAGGGCTCCTGCGAAGAGGCCTGGTATCATCATCGACAGTGCCATGAAGGCCGTGCAGAGGGCGTAGTGGGCCGTCTTGTGCTCACCTTGACTATAATATATAAGGTAGAGCATATAGGCCGAGAATCCGAAGCCGTAGCCGAACTGCTCGATGAAGATGCAGGTGCCGATGTTGATGAGGTCGGAGGGCTGGGCATAGGAGAGGTAGACGTAGACGAGGTCGGGCAGGGTGATGGCAATCACCATGGGCCAGAGCCAGCGCTTCAGTCCGTCGCGGCTGGCGCAGATGCCGCCGAGGATGCCGCCGAGGGTCAGTCCGATGACACCCACCGTTCCCTGTACGAGGCCGAACTCACCATCGGAGAGTCCCAGACCGCCGTTGCTCACCTTGTCAACGAGGAAGAGGGCGCTGATCTTGGCGAGCAGTCCTTCGGGCATGCGGTAGAAGAGCATGAAGCAGATGCCTACCCACACCTGGGGTTTGCGGAAGAAGGTGATGACCGTATCGCGGAACTCGCAGAAGATGTCGTTGGCGGTCTTACGGCCACGATCGGCATCCTCTGAGGGACGAGGCAGTACCCAGTTGTGATAGAGCCAGAAGGCGATGAAGAGGCCTGCCATCAGGTAGAACACGAGGCTCCAGGAATAGCGGATGGAGCGGGTGAGCACCTGCAGGGCTCCAGCGAGGCCTACCAGCAGTCCTGAGGAGAAGATGGTGGCGATGCGGTAGAAGGTGGAGCGGATGCCCACGAAGTAGGCCTGCTCGTGCTGCTCGAGGCCGAGCATATAGAAGCCGTCGGCAGCGATGTCGTGGGTGGCACTCGAGAAGGCCATCAGCCAGAAGAAGGCCAGTGAGCCCTGTAGCCAGAAGTCGGCAGGGATGGTGAAGGCCACCCCAGCCAGCGAGGCGCCGATGAGCAGCTGCATGGTGACAATCCACCAGCGCTTGGTGCGCAACATGTCGACAAAGGGGCTCCAGAGGGGTTTGATGACCCAGGGCAGATAGAGCCACGAGGTGTAGAGCGTGATGTCGGTGTTGGACAGGCCGAGTCGCTTGTAGAGAATCAGCGAGATGGTCATGACGGCCACGTAAGGCACGCCTTCTGCGAAGTATAGGGTGGGCACCCAGGCCCAAGGGGATTTCTTCATTAATTGATAATTGATAATTGATAATTGATAATTATTCGTAGAGGCGCTGGATGGTGGCACCGCGATAGTAGAAGAGGAGGATCTCGTCGTAGGTCTTGCCTTGTTCGCCCATGACGGCGGCTCCTATCTGACAGAGTCCGACACCATGCCCCCAGCCTTTGCCATGCAGGCGGAAACGATCGCCCTCGTGCTCGACGTCGAAGGCGGAGGAGAGGAGATGGCTCTCGCTGAGGGCGCGACGGATCTCGAGTTCCTTGCCGATGGTGAAGGTCTTCTTCGTACCCACGATCTTGAGTTTCCAGATGCGGCCGCTCTTGCCTCGTTCGAGGGGGATGAGGTCGGTGATGAGGCCGAAGTCGTCCTTCAACTTGCGGTTGATGAGCTCGGAGAGCTGCTCCTGCGTGTATTCGACGGTCCAGTGGTAGAAGTCGGGCGTCTCCTGGTCGTAGTCGTTGAGCACCTGCGAGAGGATCTGCTTGTCGGAGGTGTTGCACCAGGGGTCGTGGACGCTGACGAGGTAGGGCTTCGGCGTGTCCTCCCAGCAGCACTGGAACTCCTCGGTGTCGCCACCACAGCACTTATGGAATCGGGCGTCGCAGATCTCGCCGTCGTAGGTGAGGATCTGTCCACGCGTCTGGCTGATGGCTTCCTCCACGTGACTGTTACGCGCATGGACGATGCCCTGATAACGCTGACAGTGGTCGTCGGCACAGACGTCGAAGATGGTATGGTCGTCGCGATCGTACCAGCGGATCAGCTCGTCGTCCTTCTTGATGAACGAGAAGAAGTTATCGGCTCCGTTCTCGTGCTGGCGACGCTTCTCCATCTGGGCCAGCAGCCACGAACGGCTGATGACGGCATGGGCCTTGAGGAACTCGGGTGAGGCAGTGGCTGACATCTCGCTGGAGATGACACTGGCCAGATAGCGCTCGACGGGGAGTTCGTTGATGGCAACAATCTTATCGGCCTCGACGACGATGCGCAGGGTGCCTTCGAAGGTCTGAACCTGCTGGCGCTCCCAATGGAAGTTGACACCGATGGTGACATCCTGAAGCTCGAACGAGGCGTCGCCGGCCTGAGGCGTGAACGTCAGGTTACGATATTGGGTGCCCCGCCAAAGAATACCACCCTCGGAGAACTCAACCGTCTGAGGTCCTGTGATGACCTCACCCTTGGCCACATACGCCTGGTTGAGGGTGAAGGTGATCTTGTCGGCAGTCACGATGCCAACGGTGACGTTGGGCTCTTTTGAGTTGAGAGTTGAGAGTTGAGAGTTGAGGGTTTGGGTGCTGGCGGTCTTCAGTTTCCCGATGACCTGCTCGAGTTCATCCTTACTCAATGAAACCTCTGCGAGGATGCTGAGGGCACACTCAGGGGTGAGCCGCTCGAAGTCCTCATGGCGAGGGGTGATGAAGAGTCCTGCCATATCGAGGGCACCTGGAGAGATGATATACTGCTCGTCGCCCTCGGCATAGTAGCAGTCAGGACGATGCTTGGAGCGCAGGAAGATCACCGAGAGGTACTCATCTCGATAACGCCAGCTGACGATGTTCATCATCGGCTCGACCTCGTCGTCGTGCTGGGGCATGGCCTCGTAGAGACGGCGGAACAGCTGTTCGTCGCCATATTGGGAACGGCTGCGGATGAGCATAGCCGGACAGGGATACTCCTCGATGAGGGAGATGTCCTCGTCGTCGTTGAGGCTGACAATCTTCGTCAGATGGTGACTGAGCCGCTTCCACGACTTCTGGAGGGGCAGCGTGCCACTGGTGCCTGCCTGGAAATGGGCATGATCGGGGGCTGAGGCACCACACTTAGGCCCGTTGTAGAACACCATCAGCTCAGGATACTCCTCAAGCAGCTTATGAATCTCACCATAGGCCTCATGGATGAGCTGCGGCACGTGCTTCACATTCGGAATGGTGAAGTGGATGGGCAGGATGGGGTAGGGGTTGACCAGTAGGTCGTACTGGCTGTCGATGGGCTTCTTGAACTGCTCCTTGGGTCGGTTGTTCTCGCAGAGGAAACAGGGTCGCTTGTCGATGACCTTCTTGTCGATGCTGGCACCAGTCGACACCATGCGGGCTGGGTTCCACTGCACATGGAAGGAGGAGGCTCCGACCACGAGCTCACGCGTCTGTACATTCCGCAGATCGTAGTAGCGACGGCGGGCATCGCCCCACTTCTCGAGCTGGCGGTTGAAGAAGCGCAGCAGGGGCGAGTCGTTCATCAGTTCCTGCTTGCCTTGCAGCATCTGCTGACGGGCCTTTATCTCGAGGGTGCGCAGACGGTCCTTATAGAGGTTGTTCGCATTGATCTTCTCGATGGAGAGGGCTGCGTCGCTGTTGCCACCCCATCGGCGACAGAGGTAGAGCTCTGTAAAGATGCGCCCGATGCGATAGTGTCGCGAGAAGATGAGTCCCAGGGCATAGTCCTCGCCATAGGAGGTGTTGGGGAACTGTATCTGTCGCAGCAGCGGGGTGAAGAAGGCGCGAGGGGCACCCAGACCATTGATGCGCAGGGCATTGTTGGGGCCGTTCTCATCGGTCCACTCTGCATGGTCGATCAGTCCTGGCGGCAGGGTGTTGAGTTCGAAGTCGCACATGCGATAGGAGCCTATCACCATCGCGGCATTCTGCTTATAGAAAGCGTCGACAACCTGTTGCAGCGTCTTAGGCGATGAATAGAGGTCGTCGCTGTCGAGTTGTACGGCAAAGCGTCCGCAGCGGTCATCGTTGATGGCGACGTTCCAGCAGCCGCCGATGCCCAGGTCGGTGCGTTCAGGGATGATATGGACGAGGCGCTCGTCGTGGAAGCCACGGAGCAGTTCTGTGGTCTTATCCGTCGAGTGGTTGTCGACCACGATGACATTGAACTTGAAGCTGGCTTTCTGTGAAAGGACGCTGTTGACGGCATCGCAGATGGTCTTCTCGCGATTGAAGACGGGGATGACCACTGAGGCCTCGACGTCGAACTCCTGTTCGTTGAAGTCAGGGCGACGATAGAACGAAGGGTCGATCTTGGCTCCGATCTCAGCCAGATGGGCTGTAGCGGCCTGCTCCATCTCGATCTGTACCTCACGGTTACGAGGGTTGACGTAGTCGAACTGCTTCACGCCTGAGGCTCGCGTGTCGGTCTCCTCTTCGGTATAGAGTTTCTCGTTGATGTGGAAGATCTCCCCATGACGGCTCAGGAAGAGTCGGAGGGCATAGAGTCCGGCATGCTGATAGTCGCTCTCGCCAGCCTGTGTCGCAAACTCGTGGAACAGGGAGGTCTTGACGAGTCGGAGACATCCGAAGTCGAAGTCGTCGCGGATGCTGCCCAGATGGTAGTCGATGACGGGATGATCCTTGCGCACACCATCGACCATGTCGTAATGGTCGGCATAGACCATTGCCGCATCAGAGTCGGAAGCCACGCGAAGCATGCGTTCGAGAGCACCTTGCCCCATCTGTAGCTGTCGGGGCTGTGTCTGCAGCAGCACGTAGTCGGCCTTGGCATTCTCGGCAATACTCATCAACGTGTTACTGCTTGAGAGGTTGCCCACGACGATTTGATGGCAGTCGGAGAAGTCGGCAGCCTCCTCATCGGAGAGGTTCTGGCTGACGAGTAGGAATATGTGTTGGATTGTCTTGCTGGGTCTCAGTTGCCTGACGGTATTCAGGGCGGTCTTGAGATCGTCGCAAGGCAAAAAACAATCAATTTTTTCTCTCATGAAGTGATTTTGTTTGTTTTATAAGGTGCAAATATCGCAATATTTTCTGAGAAAACCAAAAAATTCGAGATAATTTTGTAACTTTGCGCCCAAATATTATTTATGACTGAAGGAAAGACCGTTTTAATGGGCATGTCGCTCGGTGAACTGAAGTCGCTGGTGAAGGAGCTGGGAATGCCCCAGTTCACAGCCAGTCAGATTGCCAAGTGGCTCTATCAGCAGCATGTGAGAAGCATCGACGAGATGACGAACATCTCGAAGGCCAATCACGAGCAGCTGATCCGACAATTTGTCGTAGGAGCTATGGACCCCATCGACTGTCAGCGCTCGAAGGATGGTACCATCAAATACCTCTTCCCCGTTGGCGACGGATCGAAGTTCGTCGAGACGGTCTATATCCCTGACGGTGAACGGGCCACGCTATGCGTGTCGTGCCAGGTGGGCTGCAAGATGAACTGCTTGTTCTGTCAGACGGGTAAGCAGGGCTTCGAGGGCAGTCTCTCGGCTGGTGATATCCTGAATCAGATCTACGCCTTGCCTGAGCGAGAGTCGCTGACCAACATCGTGTTTATGGGTCAGGGCGAGCCGATGGATAATCTCGACAACGTGTTGAGGGCTACGGAGATACTGACGTCGGACTATGGCTACGCCTGGAGTCCCAAGCGGATCACCGTCAGCAGTGTCGGCATCAAGGGCAAACTGAAACGTTTCCTCGACGAGAGTGAGTGCCATGTGGCCATCTCGATGCACTCGCCGCTGCCCGAACAGCGTCAGCAGCTGATGCCAGCCGAGCGGCAGATGTCGATCACGGAGGTGGTGGAGCTGTTGAAGCAGTATGACTTCACCCACCAGCGTCGCTGCTCGTTCGAGTATATCTGTTTCGCAGGCCTGAACGATACGACGACTCATGCCCGTGAGATTGTCAGGCTGCTCGAGGGACTGGAGTGCAGGGTGAACCTGATCAGATTCCACGAGATACCCGATGTGGACCTGCCAGGTGCCGATGAGAAACGGATGGAGAGTCTGCGCGACTATCTGACGAATCATGGCGTGTTTACCACCATTCGGGCGAGTCGTGGACAGGATATCTTCGCAGCGTGCGGACTACTTTCAACTGCTTTGAAAAATGAGAAATTGAGAAAATGAGATAATGAGATAATGAGAAATTGAGATATATGGAAGATAGAAAGATTCGCGTGGCAATCACGCATGGTGATACCAACGGTATCGGCTACGAGACGATTCTCAAGGCTTTTGAGGATCCGATGATGTTCGAGTTGTGTACACCTATTATATATGGCGCGCCCAAGGTGGCAGCCTTCCATCGTAAGGCGTTGAATCTGGAGACACAGTTCTCACCCATCAACCAGGCAGAAGATGCCCGCGATGGACGCTTGAACCTCTTGGCTACGTTCGACGACGAGGTGAAGGTGGAGTTCGGTCAGTCGACGGAGGAGTCGGCTGAGGCTGCCCGTAAGGCGATGGCTCGTGCGAAGGAGGACCTGATAAAGCACCTCTACGATGTGCTGGTGACGGCTCCTGTGAAGCCCTCCAACAATCGTCCGAAGGAGGACAAGTCGCTGACGGTGATGGTGAGTGAGATCGTGCGTATCGGACTGGTAACCACCCATTTGCCTCTGAAGGAGGTGCCTGCCGCCATCACTGCCGAGAAGATATGTGAGAAGGCCCGTATCTTCCACCAGAGTCTGAAGCGCGACTTCCGCATCTCGAACCCCCGCATCGCCATCTTGGCACTCAATCCCCAGGAGGGGACAGAGGAGAAGGAGATTATCCGTCCTGCCATCGACACGATTGTGAAGGAAGGTATGCAGGTGTTTGGTCCCTACGTGGCCGATCAGTTCTTCGGAGAGAACTTTTATGAGCAGTTCGATGGTGTGCTCGCCATGTACGACGATCAGGGCATCGTGCCTTTCAAGACCCTTGCACAGGAGTACGGTGTGAAGCTGAAGGCTGGTATCTCGGCCATCGTGACCACACCCGATCAGGAACCCTCGTTCGACATTGCCGGCAAGGGCATCGCCGACGAGCAATCCCTTCGTCACGCCATCTATATGGCTATCGACATGTATCGTCATCGTCAGGAGTACGACGAGCCGCTGGCTCATCCGCTGCCGAAGCTCTATCACGAGAAGCGCGAGGACGGTGACAAGGCACGCTTCTCACTCCCAAGGCCCAAGGACCAGTTCAAGTAATGAAAAAGAAATACCAGAACGGCTTCTTCATCTTCGGTCTCCTGGTGCTGATCATCATGGTGACGCAGCTCGACTTCCAAGAAGTCTGGGCTGGGCTGAAGCATGCCGGCTACTGGTTTTTCGCTGTGATTGCCCTATGGGGCTTCCTCTACATCTTCAATACGGCCACGTGGTATATCATCATCGACAGCATCGGTGGTGAGCGAGGTGTCTGCCGTCAATGCCGCGTAGGCTTCTGGTGGCTCTACAAGATCACCATCTCGGCCTTTGCCCTGAACTATGCCACGCCTGGTGGACTGATGGGTGGTGAGCCCTATCGCATCATGTCGCTCTCGCCCAAGATCGGCACCGCCAAGGCTTCCTCGTCTGTCATCCTCTTCGTGATGACGCATATCTACAGCCACTTCTGGTTCTGGCTCTTGTCCGTAGGGCTCTATGTGCTGACGCAGTCGATGACCACCTTGGCTTGTATCCTGCTGCCGATCATCGCGATCGTCTGTCTCGTCGTCATCTGGTTCTTCACCCGAGGCTATAAGAAGGGCATCGCTGTGACGGGCATGAACATCCTGAGTCACTTCCCGATGGTGAAGCGCTGGGCACAGCCGTTCGTGGAGCGCAACAGGGACAAGCTCGCTGAGGTCGATGCACAGATAGCAGCGCTGCACAACCAGAATCCGCGTACGTTCGTGACTGCCGTCGTGCTCGAACTGCTTTGCCGACTCTTCTCCACGCTCGAGATCTACTTTATCCTGCTGGTCATCATGCCCGAGGTCACCATTCCGCAGTGCATCCTCATTTATGCCTTCACGACGCTTTTTGCCAACATGCTCTTCTTCATGCCGCTGCAACTGGGTGGTCGCGAGGGAGGCTTCCTGATGTCGGCCGAGGGTCTCAGTCTGTCGGCTCAGGCTGGTATCTTCGTGGCGCTGATCGTGCGTGTCCGTGAGCTCATTTGGACGGCCATCGGACTGCTCTTAATCAAGCTCGAGAAGAAATAAACGTGATTTTGAGTTAAAAATCTGCCAAAATTGCAGATAATTCAGAAATAATGTGTAATTTTGTCAGCTCAATGAAGACAACAGAACTTCAAGCCATCAAACAACGGTATAATATCGTGGGCAACTGCGATGCTTTGAACCGTGCGCTGGACGTCGCCCTCCAAGTGGCGCCCACAGACCTGAGTGTGCTCATCTTCGGAGAGAGTGGAGTGGGTAAGGAGATCATCCCCCGTGTGATTCACGACAACTCGCCTCGCCGACGTGAGAAGTATTTTGCCATCAACTGCGGCTCTATCCCAGAGGGCACCATCGACTCTGAGCTCTTCGGACATGTGAAGGGTTCGTATACGGGTGCCATCAACGACTCACCTGGCTACTTCGGTGTGGCCAATAAGGGAACGCTGTTCCTCGACGAGGTGGGCGAGCTGCCGCTGGCTACTCAGGCGCGACTGCTGCGTGTGCTCGAGACAGGAGAGTATATCCCCGTGGGAGGCACTGAGATCCGTAAGACCGACGTGCGTATCGTGGCTGCCACGAACGTGAATATCCGTCAGGCCATCAGCGAAGGACGTTTCCGCGAGGACCTCTACTATCGTCTGAACTCGATACCCATCCAGATGCCGCCGCTTCGTGAGCGTGGCGAGGACATCATCCTGCTCTTCCGACTCTTTGCGATGCAGATGGCCGAGAAGTACAAGATGGACCGCGTGGTGCTCGACGAGGGAGCCAAGCAATTGCTGATGCGCTATAAGTGGCCAGGCAACGTGCGCCAGCTGAAGAACATCACCGAGCAGATCAGTGTACTCTCGCCTGAGCGCAACATCACGGCCGACGTGCTCAGCCAGTTCATCCCTCAGGATCAGGAGTCAACCCAGCTTGTGACTATCCATAAGGAAGGTGGCGACCACTCGTTTGAGAACGAGCGCGAGATACTCTACAAGATACTCTTCGAACTTCGTGGCAACGTGAACGACATGCGTCGCGAAGTAAGCCTGCTCAAGAAGCAGCTCGAGGATGTCCAAGGTGGCGGGCAGGCCATCGCAGCGCCTATCACCAATAATACGCAACTGGCTCCTATCACGCCTATCAATCCCATTCCAGCGGTTGGGACGGCCGAGGATGCCTTTGCAGAGGAATATATCGAACCCGAGAGAGAACCCGAGAGCCTGAACCTCAATGACATCAGCAAACAGATGCTCGAGAAGGCGCTTGAGCGCAATCACGGCAATCGTCGTAAGGCCGCTCAGGAACTGGGTATCTCCGACCGCACACTCTACCGTAGACTTAAACAGTATGGACTGGAGAAATAAATATCTGAAAGTGGCTTTGATGGTGACGTTCGTCGCCATCATCAGCGCCTGTTCCGTGAGCTATAAGTTCAACGGCGCCAGCATCGACTATACGAAGACCAAGAGTATCCAGATTGCCGATTTCCCCATCCGCTCAAGCTACGTCTGGGCACCGATGGGATCGATCTTCAACAACACGCTCAAGGACAAGTTCGCTGCGCAGACACGACTGGCACAGGTAAAGCGTAATGGCGACCTGAAACTGGAGGGTGAGATCACCCGCTATGAGCAGCGTAACAAGGCTGTCAGCTCTGAGGGATTCTCAGCGATGACCGAGTTGACACTCACCGTGAATGTGCGATTCACCAACAACGTGAACCACGCAGAAGACTTCGAACAGCAGTTCTCGGCTTCGCAGAGTTACGAGACCACCCTCTCGCTCAATCAGGTGCAGGAGGAACTCGTCACGAAGATGGTGGAGGACATCGTCAGTCAGATCTTCAATGCCGCTGTGGCAAACTGGTAGGAGATATGGAAAGGATAGCTGAGCTGATAAACCACCCTGAGTACCTCGATCGCGACACGCTCTACGAGTTGCGATCCACGCTCGCACTCTATCCTTATTATCAGACGGCTCGGCTGCTGATGCTCCAGAACCTCTATTTGCTTCACGACCCCTCGTTCGACGAGGAACTGCGTCGCGCAGCCATCTACATCACCGATCGTCGGGTGCTCTTCGATATGATTGAGGCTGCCCACTATCGCGTGAGGAAGAGTCCAGGGAAAGATTCTAGTTCTTCTAGTTCTTCTAGTACTTCTAGTTCAACTAGTCCCTCTAGTCGTACTAGCACCCTGATCGACAACTTCCTCGACTCGCTTCCCAAGGAGGATTCGCAGCAGAAATCCAAGCGTAAGCCCACCCCTGCCGACGCTGCTGTCGACTATGTGGCCTATCTGCTTGAGACCGAGGGCGACGCTGCTGTAAAATCGGTGCCCGAAATGAAGGGTCAGGCGCTGATCGATTCATTCATAAATTCTGACAAAGGGCGCATCGTTCTCAACGAGGGACCCCTGCTGACACCTCAGTCGGAAAAAGAGGATGAAACACCCCAGGAAATGGTCGGTGAGGAGTATTTTACTGAAACTTTGGCCCGAATTTACATCAAACAAGGCAGATATTCGAAGGCACTTGAAATTATTCAGCGATTAAGTTTGCAATTTCCGAAAAAAAATGCTTACTTTGCAGACCAAATACGCTTTTTAGAGAAGCTGATTATAAATAATAATAAAAAAAGAAAGTAAAAAAGATGTACACATTATTAGTAATTCTCATCGTGATTGCAGCCCTGCTGATGATCGGCATCGTGCTCATTCAGGAATCAAAGGGAGGCGGTCTGGCTTCTCAGTTCTCAGGTTACAACCAGATTGGTGGTGTTCGCAAGACCACTGACTTCATCGAGAAGACCACTTGGGGCCTCGCAGCCTTCATGGTACTCATCAGCGTGGCTTGCGCTTATGTAGCTCCTCAGGCTACCAGCGACAGCTCCGTGATGGAGAACTATCAGGCTCCTGCCACCAACCCCAACAACCTGCCTGGATTCGGTGCCAGCCAGCAGAAGGACGCAGCTGCTCCTGCAGCTACCGAGGCTCCCGCAGCTCCCGAGGCTCCTGCAGCCCCTGCTGCCCCTGAGGCTCCCGCAGCCCCTGCACAGCCTGCTAAGTAAGCAATCGCCCGAGTTTGAGAAGCTGGAGCCCTTTGTCGGCTCGTGTCTCTCAAAACAGAAAAGCCCCTGCAAGTCTGAATGCTTGCAGGGGTTCTTTGTTAGCGGCTAAAATGCCGGGTTAAAACTCATACACGATACTGTGCCCATTGCCGTCAGCACTGCCGAGATGATCGATGCGATAATCTGCAGCGTCCACTTAAGCGTTTCCTTCTTCGTCATAAGCTATAAACTTTAAACTCTAAACTAAAGAACTAGTTCCCAAGGTCGAACCCGCCGCTCTCACCGCTCTTGGTGAAGGTCTTGGTGGCTACCTCAGAGGATACACCGTCGAGGATAGCGATGGCCTTGATGGTCGTGGTGGCGTTCAGGGTGATGGCCTCGGAGTAGAGCGTGCTCTCAGCCGTTGGGTTGCTGCCGTCGGTGGTGTAGCGAACCTCTGCGCCCT
>JAFSNR010000080.1 GCA_017443345.1 Prevotella sp. | reverse complement strand
GATTATTCTTCTACGGGTACGAATTTCTCCTTCTTCCGCTTGCAGCGGGGACAACGCCACGTATCGGGCAAGTCTTCAAACTGGGTTCCGGGAGGTATCCCCTGCTTGGGGTCACCTTTCTCTGGGTCGTAAGTGTACTTACAGGGGCATTTCATCTTTGCCATAATCGTAAATGTTTTAGGTGATTTGAAAATGAAGGGACGGCTTTGCGTGGTATCTGAATCCGTAGAACAGTCACTCCGGCAACACCGTCCCGTTTTGAAGATTTGAGTTTCCCCGCTAACGGGGAAACGGCGTAAGCAAAGGGGCTTTACACCGTGAGAAATAACTTACAGCTGCAGCAACAGCCAGTTCTGAGTGCCAATCTTCTCGATGAGCTCCACTGCGCCCTGGCTCCAGTACAGGTCTTCCTCCTCGTCCTTCAGGTAGTCCTTCAGCAGGTCGTAGGTGGTGGGATCGTCCTTCACACCCTCCATGCACTTCATCAGCAGCTCAACGCCTGGCTCCTGAATAGCGAGGTCGGCCTTAACATACTCAACGGGGTCGGTGATGAGCTCGCGGCTCTTCATGCCCTCGAACTTAATGTCTCCACCAAGGTCGAGAATACGCTCTGTGAACTTCTCTACCCAGCCCATCTCCTCACCAAAGTGGCCGATGTATTTCTCACCGAGCTTTGTGAAGCCCTGTGCCTTGAAGATCATACCCTGCTGCTTGTGAACGATGGCACCTTCTGCCAGATGAGTTACGAAAAACTGTAATGACTCAATTGATTTCTTCTTGTCCATAATACTTTTGTTTTAGTTGTTAAACAATTTTTTATTATTTGTTTACTATTTCTGTTGCAAAATTACGATAATATTCCTATTAATCCAAATCTGAAACAATACAAAAATTGTCTGAAACAATACAGCTTACTTTGCGTACAGAGCAACGATGGTCTCATACTTCTCCTGCTTACCAGAGGTCTGCTTCGGCTCTTCAACCTTCTTGCCATACTCGTAAACCTGCTCAAGTGTCAGCTTTCCATCCTCGAAGTCCTTACCGATACCGCTGTCGAAGCTGGCATAGCGAGCCTTCTTCATGGCGGGCAGCTCAGAGTTCTCCAGAATATCGGCAGCGTTCAACAGGGCACGTGCCATAGCATCCATACCGCTGATATGAGCGATGAACAGATCCTCGAGATCAGTAGAGTTACGACGGATCTTGGCATCGAAATTGGTACCGCCATTGCCCAGACCGCCATTGCGGATAATCTCCATCATAGCCTGTGTCAGCTCATAGTTGTCGATGGGGAACTGGTCGGTATCCCAGCCATTCTGTGCATCACCACGGTTAGCGTCGATAGACCCCAGCATGCCAGCGTCAACAGCGCAAGCCAGTTCGTGCTCGAAGGTATGACCAGCGAGTGTAGCGTGGTTCACCTCGATGTTTACTTTGAAGTCCTTGTCCAGACCATGAGCCCTCAGGAAGCCAATCACGGTCTCGGTATCCACATCGTACTGGTGCTTGGAAGGCTCCATCGGCTTCGGCTCGATGAGGAACGTACCCTTGAATCCCTTGCTGCGAGCATAGTCGCGAGCCAAGGTCAGCATCGTTGCCATGTGCTCCTTCTCACGCTTCTGGTCGGTGTTCAACAGGCTCATGTAGCCCTCGCGACCACCCCAGAATACATAGTTCTGACCACCCAGCTTGATGGTAGCGTCGATGGCATTCTTAATCTGAACAATAGCACGGGCGACCACGTCGAAGTCGGGGTTAGTAGAAGCACCGTTCATATAGCGCTTGTTGCTGAAAACGTTGGCGGTACCCCAGAGCAGCTTGATGTTGGGGAACTGCTTCATCTTCTCCAGAGCATAGTCGGTGATAGTCTTCATGCGCTCCTCTTACTCTGCAATGGTGTCAGCCTCCTGAACGAGGTCAATATCGTGGAAGCAGAAGTACTCGATACCCAGCTTGTCCATGATCTCGAAGCCTGCGTCCATCTTGTCCTTGGCGCGCTGAACGGGATCAGTAGCCTTGCTCCACTCGTAGCTGCGGGTCTCTCCACCAAACTGGTCTGCACTTGCGCCACCCAGCGTATGCCACCAGGCCATTGCGAACTTCAGCCAGTCCTTCATCTTCTTTCCCATCACGACCTTCTCTGGCTCGTAATAGTGGAAAGCCATCACATTCTTACTGTCCTTTCCCTCGAAAGGAATCTTACCGGTAAACGGAAAATACTCTTTTGCCATAATTTTGTAGTTTTAAAATGTTATTGATATTTTGTAAACTGATATTTTTCTCGTAGTGCCTGCTGCTGTTCAGCAGGGAGAGAGGTAAAATATGCTTTCCAGCCCGGACAGAAGTTGATGTGCCAGCGCCAGAAACGTCCCATTAGCGAGTTCGGCTTCTTGTCGTAATTAGCTCGCAATTTACAGTTTTCACATTGATGTGCCATAATTTATTTGTTTTTAAGTGTATCGATAATTGCGTCCAGTTCCTGTTCCAGACGTGGATAGTCTTCCTTCTTCAGAGGACAGGCTGTTAGCTGCTGATCCCAGCCTGATGGAATCGTGGCAAAAGCTTTTTCCTCCAGCTGCTTGCCTTTCTTTGTCAAGCTAACAATCTGTTGGCGCTTGTCCTGTTCGCCTTTTTTGCGAGAGACGATACCAAGTTTCTCCATGCGCTGTAACAGCGGAGTGACGGTGTTCGTCTCTAACAACAGGCGATGGGCGATGTCGTTCACTGGTTGGTTGTCCTTTTCCCAAAGCACCATCAGCACGAGGTATTGCGGATAGGTAATGCCCAGTTCAGTCAGCATCGGTGTATAGGCTTGTGTCACCAGTCGTGCTGCCGTATAAAGTCGGAAACAAATCTGATTGTCGAGTTGTAATTCTGCGTGCATAATTGTCAATTATCAATTCTTAATTGTCAATTAAGCCAACATGGCTTCAACGTCCTTCTCAAAGTCCTTGGGCTCTGTCGTAGGAGCATAGCGTTTGATGGTCTCTCCATCCTTTGAGATCAGGAACTTGGTGAAGTTCCACTTGATGTCGCTGTCTTTTTCCACGCTCTTGCTGATAGTCTTGAAGAGCGCCTTGGCAGCCTTAGCCTTCAGACCATTATATTCCTCAGTAGGAGCTTGTGTCTTCAGATACTCGAAGATGGGTTCTGCGGCAGGACCATTGACGTCACCTTTCTTCATAATCTGGAAAGTCACACCGTAGTTCAGCTGGCAGAACTCCTCTATCTGTCCGTCAGAGCCTGGATCCTGCTCCTTGAATTGGTTGCAGGGGAATCCGATGATGACCAGACCCTTGTCCTTATACTTCTGGTTCAACTCCTCCAGTCCTGCAAACTGAGGGGTGAAACCACACTTGCTGGCTGTGTTCACAATCAGCAGCACCTTACCCTCGAACTGAGCGAAATCCAGTTCCTTACCTTTGCTCGTGAGAGCCTTGAAATCATAAATCTTTGCCATATCCATATTATATTTTATGTTCATTATATCGTTCACGATGCAAAGGTAATAATTATATTTTATATCGCAAGCGATTTATCTAAAACTTTAAGTTTGTTTAACAATAAATCGTGCACGATACAAATAGACGAATCACAATTATTTTAGCTTAAGTGCTCATAATTCCCCGTTTTTTCGTAAATTTGCAGCCATATTAAACAAATAAGTGAATTGAAGGCTATATGAAGGTTCTATTGCTAAACGGAAGTCCCCGTGATAATGGCAACACGTTCACGGCTCTTAGTGAGGTGGCAAAGACGCT
>JAFSNR010000079.1 GCA_017443345.1 Prevotella sp. | reverse complement strand
TAGACAACTCATAAACGAGTTGTGTAAGCTGATCGACTTTCTCTGTCAGATTCTGAATTTGTTGTTCTAACATTTTTTATCCTGTCCCTTTAGTGGAACATCGCTGCAAAGGAACAGGGTTTATCAACGGTATATCCAAATACCGCTATAAACTAAAATAAACTGGGAATAAACTATACTGTTGAGCTTATTCCCAGTGATTGTTGGTTATATTTGCTTGATAAGTTCTTCTGTAATACTACCGCTGAATTTCTTCGATATACTGCGGTTGTCACCCCAGCATACTTTAGGGATTGGAATAGATGGATTTTTTGACTCGCTTGAAGTCAACTTTGTTGTAACAGTGCTGAATTCTACGTCTCTCAACTGGCTGGGGAATACTTCTTTTATGAAAGTTGCTCCAAAGACATTAGACTTTTTGAGGAAGAACTTCACGACAAAGCCAATGTGGTATATGTCTTCTGTATTAAGAGAATTGAATTTTGATGTAGCCTTCACCTCATAGGGAAGACGAGTCTTATGTCCATCCACAATCAGATCCAATGCCCGATTATCAATAGCCAGGTAAATATCCTCCAATACTATCTGGGCATCCTCATCGGGCAGATACTTCCTTACGTATTTCTCCACGTAAGTATAGTAGAACTTCTTATACATCATAGTCTCTTTTTGGTTGGCTTTACTAATCGTATCAGGAACAGAAGGGGAAAGAACAGGCGGAACTTCTTCCACCTTATTATATATAGTAGGCTCCGCTGTATGATGTTCTTCTGAAGGCTTGCTTTCTTCTACGGACTTGACAGGTGGTGGGAGAAGAAGTATCTGTTTGGTTGGCTTTTTCTTTCCCTTTAGCCTTTTCAGGCTGTCTGGCATAACGTATAAGCCGAAGTACAGCATTGCAGAAATACAGCCAGTTCCCGTCACATAGTAAAGGAAACTTGGGAAAAACAACATGTCTTTATACTGAACCCAGTACACCAATGGTAACGTCATTGCTAAAGCTGGCCCTATTATAATAGTGCTTACAAACAGTGTCTTGTGAAAATACTCGTCGATATTCATATCTCGTTATCCTAAAAAGTTGACTGCAAAGGTACTGCTTTTTAGTGATAACGAGTAATGATTTGTGCTAAAAATATACTTTTCATTCACAAAATCAAGTCTTATCCTTCGTCTCATAATTACTTGAGACAAAGGATGATAGGACTTGATAGTTAATGATTTCGTATGCTCTGCTATTTCAGAGAAATGAGTTCAGAAGCCTTGCGCTTGTTTGCATCGTTTAAGTCTGCATATATCTGTGTCGTGGACACATTCTTATGACCG
Organism: Prevotella sp.; assembly: GCA_017443345.1. Lineage (GTDB taxonomy): Bacteria > Bacteroidota > Bacteroidia > Bacteroidales > Bacteroidaceae > Prevotella. Next base: position 17,223 of record JAFSNR010000079.1, on the reverse strand, counting down.
AGCATCTTCGAAACAGTATAGATGGGGGTACCCATGCTTACTTCAAGGGATGCAAAAGTTCGACGGAGACAGTGGAAAGTGATGTGCTTGTCGATGCCTGCGGCTTTTATCCATTCCTTCAGGTTGTAGCTGACAATACTGTAGCTTAGTCCTTTGAAAACCGTTCCTGTACTACGTTCACCACAGAGTTCGTAGGCTTCTTCGCTAATTGGAAGAGTATCTTCGGTACCAGTTTTCTTGATGCGATATTGGATAACATAGCCTCCATCGTTGCCAATGCGAAGATTCTCCCATTTCAGTCTTAGTACGTCGCTGATACGTAAGCCTGTCAAACCCGCAAACAGTGTAGCCTGTTTTACTGCAGGAATCCTGCATGGTGTCTTATTCAATTTCTTCAACTCACCAAGAGTAAGCGATTCCTTATGGGTATCAAGAGTGTCAATCTTGTCAAGATACTCACTGATATTCTCGTTCAGCCACTTCTCCCTGTAGGCATGATACAATAGTTCTCTGAAGGTAGAATAGTAGCTGGCAGCGGAATTCTGACTAAGCATCTGTTTGGTGTGCTTCAGTTGATGGGCATTGAGAAGATACTCACGGAATCCACGGCATAGTTCAATAGTGACCTCGCCAAAGGTACATTTGCCGTTGACGTACTTTGAAAAATGCTTGTACACAATGCCCCATCTGTCATGCTTTACTCTACATTTCTCCTTGAAGTAGGTGAGGAAGTCAGCCTTTTGCTTTGTCTTGTCGAGGAATCCGAACTGCTCATTGATGAGCGACTGCACACGAATGCATCGAATACCCTCTGCCTTCATACGCATGTCCTTATTAAACTCCATCTCCATCTGGTTCTTTGGATTGGCATAGATGTAAATGCCAAGATACTCCCGTCGAGACGGTTTCATAGTTTTGGGGTTACGGATTGCAGGATAGTAATCCAGATAGAGTGAAATCATTCCGTTTTTGAGCTTAGCCTGGCGAACGGTTACCTTGGTACAAATGTTACTTGTGTTCATAATGCTTTATTTTTTAATGCGTTATACTTCTATTTTGAAAATCTGGCTGCAAAATTAGGGAGAGTATCGTCAGTATATCCTTATACCGCCATAAACTTACAATAAACTGGATTTTAGGATGGATCTGTTGGCAACTCATCACATTTAGCCGGTACAATACCTTGCTTCCGCTCCTCGATGATACGGTTGAAATCATGTAAACTGAGTTTGATGAACTTGCCACACCTCTTCTTTGGCACATGATAGAAGCGGATAACCTCTCTTACCTGATGGACAGTCATCTGATACATAGACATTAGTTCCTCAACGGTCTTGAAATCGTCTTCTGGTTGAAGAATGTTCTTCTCCTTATCAACATGCAGTTTTGAATAGTAGGGCTTTGTGCCGACATACTTTCTGGGGATATGATGCTTGCAGACGAATGTTGTTACTTGCTTGTACGTCATGCCGTATTTCGATTGGATTTCTTCGCTGGAGTACCATTCTGTCAGTTCTGGGGTGGGATTGTCCTTAATGAAATAATTGTCGATGCCAGTCTTGGGGAAGCATTTCTTATCCCCAATTGTAAAGACATCTATGTTCTGCGCTTTGGCAATACGGTAGATGGTCGTTTCCTTGACCTTGTACTTCTCAATAATCTCATCAGTGGTGTAGAAAGGACTGGGTTCTTGTGGCTTGGGTGCTTCAGAGAGGTGGCTTGCCTGGTATCGTTTTACAAATGCATCCCAGTCAGTCCTCAGTATCAGCAACAGTCCGTTGACTCTCTTCACACTTAGCTTTTCGTTCTTGACATAGTAACGAACTTGGGATGTTGAGAAACTGCTGCTTTTGACAATGTCCTGAACGGTGTAGTAGTTGCCATCTGGTATTTTGGCAAGTCGTTTGAGGTTGTCAATATGACTCTTTGAGAAGTAAGTGATGTTCTGAAACTGGATGCGTGGCACATTATGCCGAAGGGCATATTTGTTTAGAGCAGCCCGCTTCATCCCGTAAATCTCCTCTATCTGCTTGGCATTATACCAGTCTTTCAGGTCATATTGCACGAGCAGTTCTGCGAAATGCACGTCAACGTCTTTCTTCTTCCAGAAAGTTCTTCTCCCTTCAATGATTTGGGGAATACCGAACTGTTCACATCTACGGAATACCGTTCGCTTACTGATCTTGAATTTCTCCATCATCTCTTTGAGGGAATAATAGTCATTATGAGTTTTCTTTCCCTTTTGGATGTTGCCTCGCTTCTTATAGGATGGGGCTTCATCGAAGAGTTTTTCAATGTCGCTCCTTCTGATGATGGTCTTTCCTCGAAATTGTTTTGCCTTCAGTTCATGTTGCCCAAGATAATTGTAGATAGTACTTCGGCAAACGCCAAGAAGCTCTGCAGTCTCTAACGGAGACAGAAACTGTTTATCCTTCAGCGTGTCATTGAACTGCTTCTTCTCGTCAACTCTTCTTGATAAGGTACTCAAATCGATAGTGCTGTCGGGAGGTGTGCACTTGCCTGATTGCACATTTCTCTTGTACCTATAAGCCTGATTGCAACATTTACTGCTGCAAAACCTTGCTGTGACCATCTGACCAATGAAGGTCTTATGACACCATTCGCATTTCTTAACTATTTCCATATGTCTATTTTTGTACGTTATTATTCCTGTTTTCTGTCCAACTCTGTCCAAGTCTGTCTAAATGTGTCCAAATGTGTCCAAAGTGTGCCACACGAGGACATCGTTTAACAATCCAATGGTGTCCAACGTGTGCCAGTCGGAGACATTGAGTGAGCATGTGCCAACGTTGGGATTTTCCCAAACGTACAAATAACGTACAAAAATGAGCGAAAAAAAATATCATCAACGATTAACGCTGATGATATGGCGAGTGTGGAATTGCTTGAAAATAAACGATTTAGTCATATCGAGTAATATCGAGTGATGACCGTTAATCGTATTCTATTTTCCCACGCAAAAATGATTAAAGATATTTCCTAATACTTCGTGGGGGGTGATCTGGCCACCAGTGATCTCGGCAAGGGTGTCGAGAACGAGGCGGAGATCTTCGCTAAGGAGGTCGCCACTCAGTTGCTGCTGGAGACCGTCGAGGACGCGCTGGAGGTGTTCGCTGGCACGAGTGAGGGCGTCATAATGGCGGGCATTGGTGACGATGAAATCAGTTGAACTCAGAGTGGGAACGTTGGCTGATTGGTAGATGGCAGACTCAAGTGCATCAAGACCTTGCCCAAACTTAGCGGAAATCTCGATTAAAGGAATTTTAACTAATGTAAATGGCTTGACTTCTGCTTTGTCGATTTTGTTTCTTAAAATGATAAGTTCCTTATTTTCAGAATATAAGCGCATTTCGTTTAATTCTTCCTGAGATGGTTCCTCGTCGATGAGCCAGAGTACGATGCGGGCTTTCTCGATGGCAGCGTAAGTACGGTTGATGCCAATCTTCTCGATTTCGTCGGAGGTCTGCCGAATGCCTGCAGTGTCGATGAAGCGGAAAGTGATGCCGTTGATATCTATCGTGTCCTCGATGGTATCACGGGTGGTACCATGTATGTCGGAGACAATGGCCCGCTCGTCTTTCAGAAGGGCATTCAGGAGAGTGGATTTGCCTACGTTGGTTTTGCCGACAATGGCTACGGGTATGCCTTGCTTGAGGGCTTGTCCTGTCTCAAAGCTATGGGCAAGTCGTGTGATGTGATTGTTAATACTTTTGGTTAATTCAAGAAGCTCGCTGCGGTCTGCAAATTCGAGGTCCTCATGGTCGGAGAAGTCGAGTTCGAGTTCGAGGAGTGAGGTGAGTTTGAGGAGCTGTTCGCGCAGATCCGCGAGCTGTGAGGAAAAGTGTCCTCGTAGCTGGCTCATGGCTATCTGGTGGGTGGCCTTGTTGTTGGAGGCTATAAGGTCGGCAACGGCCTCGGCTTGTGAAAGGTCCATCTTGCCATTGAGATAGGCGCGCATGGTGAACTCACCTGGTCCTGCCTGACGGCAACCGTTCTCAATGAGCAAAGCCAACACCTTATTTAATATATAGCGCGAACCGTGACAGGAAATCTCTACGCTGTTCTCACCAGTGTAGGAGTGGGGCGATCTGAAGATACTCACCATCACCTCATCGATAATCTCAGCGCCATCCTTGATATGGCCATAGTGGATGGTGTTGGGCTGAGCCTGCGACAGATCCTTGGTGAAGACATGAGAAAGAATCTCAAGCGCCTGAGGGCCTGAGATTCTGATGATTCCGATAGCTCCACCTGGAGCTGTTGCAAGTGCGCAGATTGTGTCAGTCATTGAACATGGACCATTAGATGCGGTCGAGAACTTTTTCAATGAGGGTATCGATGGAGTTCTTGTACTCCGTATTCATCTTCTGGGCATAACGGTTAGCGATGACCATGCAACAGGTCATGGCGCGATGGCCAAGCAAAGATGCCATACCAGCAAGAGCCGACGACTCCATCTCGAAGTTACAGATCTTCATGCCGTCGTATTCGAAGGATTCAATCTTCTCGTTCTGCTTGGGGTCTTCGATATCTGCACGAAGTACACGTCCCTGAGGACCATAGAAGCCTCCGCAAGAAATGGTATAGCCACGAACCATATCGTCTTTAGCAATCTGGTCTATCAGCTCTGCATCGGCTACAGAAACGTATGGTGAGCCCTTAATAGGATTCCATTGCATATGCTTCTTGAATGCCTCTTCGAGTTTCAGGTCGCACACCTCGTTACGACCTGCGTAATAGTTTAGCAGACCGTCGAAACCTATGCTCTTTACGCTGGCTACGAAGCATCCTGTAGGCGTGTTTGGCTGCAATCCGCCACAGGTGCCAATACGCACCATGGTGAGTGTGCGATGCTGGGGCTTCTCCTCGCGGGTGTTATAATCGATGTTTGCCAGAGTGTCGAGCTCGTTTGCTACAATATCAATATTATCGCAACCTATACCGTGACTCTGAACGGTTATGCGCTTACCTTTATAAGTACCTGTAATGGTGTGGAATTCGCGACTGCTGACCTCGCACTCCTTAGAGTCGAAGTGGGCGGCAACAGTATCCACGCGTGCTGGATCTCCTACCAGCACCACTCTGTCGGCCAGCTGCTCTGGCTTCAGATGCAGATGGAAACATGAGCCATCGGCATTAATGATCAGTTCTGATTCTGGAAAATTTCTCTTACTCATAGACTTGTATTTTTTAGTTGATAACTTTGATTTCTTTGTTTCGTGCCTGCTTCTCGAGAGTCTTGATGCGCTCCGTAAGTTGCAGCACTTCGTCCTCGCCGAGAAGAATCTCGCGCTTCATTCCCTCGCGATCGGTAGCACCAGCCTTGGCATAATCGTCACGCGCACTGTCGAGTTCAGCATTCAATCTGTTGAGCTGTTTACGAGTGCTGATGAGTTGCTCATAGAGCGAAGCGGCCTCGCGAGAACGGAAGTCGTTGGCGCTGGAGTAGGTGAGGGCATCGTTGATGACCAGTTGCTGATCCGTATCAGTCGTGGGTACGGCTTTTGACTGCTTGGCAGCCACGCTGATATGCTTCAGACGTTCGAGGGCTGCCTGACGTTCTGCACCGTTGCCCCAAGTGTCAGCAATGCAGCTGATGGTCGAGAAGTTGCGTATCTGCTGCTCCGTATAGGTCGAGAGGTCGTAGTTCTTGCGGCTGTCGGAGGGCACGAAGATATAGATGCAGACCTTCCCCTCAGGCTGACGACGGTCGCTGACGAAATAGCCGATGCGGTTATACTCGTCGATGGCGTACATATAGTCGTTGGCCTCAGAGTTGAAGGGCATGCCCAGATTCTCAGGCTTCATGAAACGGCTGTTGTGGGAGTCGTAACGGGTGAAGAAGATGTCGTAGCCGCCGATGCTCTCAGAACCCTTGCCAGCGAAGTAGAGGGTGATGCCATCCGTCAATGTGAAGGGATAGGCGGCTTCGCTGATGCCATCGCTGATACCCTGAAGGGCCATAGGTCGACTCCATTCGTCGCCCAACTTGTCGATAGTGTAGAGCTGCTGATGCAGACTGTCATCGGGCAAGCTGAAGTAGGCTTTGTTGCCCATCTCGTTGATGAAGACACTGGTACTGTCAGACTCGCTGTTCTTGAGAAACTGGCGGGTGTTCATGATTGTTCCTGACTCGGGTGATATTTGCAGCCGAGAAAGAAACAGCCGTTTATCCGTCACAATGCTGTCGATGATGAGGATCTGTTGGGTCATCTCGCGCATGTTAGTGATGCGTGGATCCTCCTGCGGTTCCTCAACGACAGGTTTCCTGACGACACGTTTCTTTTTCTTCTGCGCACTCAGGGAGAGTGGCAGGAGCAGGGTTAATGAGAGTATGGCAATTGTTCTCAGCTTCATGTCTTATTCTTCAATCAGTTTGTTATCAGCGTTGAGGGCTCTCCAGATGCTGTAGCGTGCCTCAGGGTTCATCTGTTCGATGGCGTCGTATAGGCGTTTGATGTCTGAGCGATGCGAGTCAGTCTCGTAAGGACAGAGTTTCTTTTGCTTCTGATAGCCCTGCTGTTCTGCGTAGGCCTTGATGTCTTGTTCCTCAATCATACATAGCGGACGGATAATCGTCAGCGGCATCTTGCGCATTTTGAGCAGTGCCGGCATCGTGTCGAACCGACCTTGAAAGGTGAGGTTCATCAGAGCCGTATGGATGAGGTCGTCCTGATGGTGGCCTAAGGCAATCTTGTTACAGCCGAGTTCCTGAGCGAGATTAAATATCTGCTTTCGCCGATTCCACGAGCATAGGAAACAAGGCTGCTTCTGTCTGCGGGCATCTCTCGAGTTCTTGATGGCTTCAGTGCCGATCTCGAAACTCGTGGTCTTCACGTGGAGTCTGACATTGAGCGCATTGCAGAACGATTGCAGATAGCTGGTGTCAGTCTCGTAATGGATGTTCTCCATCCTCACGTGCAGGGCCTCTACAGAGAATCGTGGGTGATCGATCTTTGCACGCTTCGCCAAGAGTTCAAGCAGCAGGAGTGAGTCCTTACCGCCAGAGAGTCCCACGAGTATACGGTCATCATCTTCTATCAGATGATAAGTAGCCATCGCCTTGACAAAACGTTCGTTTAAACGATGCCAGAGGCGACGGCTATCTATTTCAGTCTTACTTTTCTCCACGCAGGTGCTTGTCCATATTCAGAGCAGCACGACGTCCATCACCCATAGCGAGGATTACCGTTGCGCCACCACGCACGATGTCACCACCAGCGAAGATCTCGCTGCGAGAAGACTGCATCTCCTCAGAGACAGCGATAGTGTTCTTGCGGCCAAGCTCCAAACCATCGATAGACTTTGGAACCAGTGGGTTAGGTGATACGCCTACAGCCACGATAACCTGATCTACGTCGAGTGTGACGGTCTTGCCCTCAACGGGAACAGGCGAGCGACGACCAGAAGCATCTGGTTCGCCAAGCTCCATCACCTGAAGAATGGCCTGCTTCACGGCACCCGTCTCATCAGCGATATACTCGATGGGGTTGTGCAGGGTAAGGAAGTTGATACCTTCCTCCTTAGCGTGCTTAACCTCCTCGAGACGAGCAGGCATCTCGACCTCTGAACGACGGTAAACGAGCGTTACTTCAGCACCAAGGCGCTTGGCAGTACGGCAAGAGTCCATAGCGGTGTTACCACCACCAACTACGAGCACGCTCTTTGCTGGATTCAATGGAGTATCGGTCTTGGGGTTGGCAGCATCCATGAGGTTCACACGGGTAAGATACTCGTTCGACGACATGATATTGATGCTGTTTTCACCAGGGATATTCATGAAGTTTGGCAGACCAGCGCCAGAGCCAACGAAGATGCCCTTAAAGCCCTGAGCCTCCAGCTGTTCAACACTGATGGTCTTACCAACGATGACGTCGGTCTGGAAGTGAACACCCATCTTGGCGAGGTTCTCAATCTCGACGTCTACAATCTTATTGGGCAGACGGAATTCGGGAATACCATATTTCAGCACACCGCCAATCTCGTGCAGGGCCTCGAAGACATACACGTCGTAGCCCTTCTTCACCATATCGCCAGCGAAGCTCAGACTGGCAGGACCAGAACCTACAACGGCAATCTTGATACCGTTGGCAGGTGCAATCTCAGGCAGCGAGATGTTTCCACTCTCGCGCTCGAAGTCGGCAGCGAAACGCTCCAGATAGCCGATAGCTACGGCAGGTTCGTTCATCTTCAAGTGGATACACTTGCTCTCACACTGCTTCTCCTGAGGACAGACACGTCCACAGACAGCGGGCAGGGCAGAGGTGTTCTTCAGAACCTTCGCAGCAGCCAGGAACTGACCGCGCTCGATGTTCTTGATGAATGATGGGATATTGATATTTACAGGACATCCCTCAACGCAAGTAGGCTTGGCGCAGTCGAGACAACGCTTGGCTTCTGTCATCGCCATCTCCTTGGTGAGTCCGATGTTAACCTCCTCAGTACGAGTGGTTGCACGATAGACGGGGTCGAGCTCAGGCATGATGACACGCTCAATCTGAGTGCGCTCCTTTGGTTTCATCGAAGCACGCAACTCCTTACGCCACTCGGCATCACGGTCTGTTAAGATCTCGATGGTATCGTTGGTTGGGTCGTCGTCCATCACGATGTCTGTCGTCTTTCCAGTACCAATCTTGATGTCAGTGTCGATGCTGTCCAGATGCTCCTCGTAGTGAGCCAACTCTTCCTGCTCCTCGCGCTTGAAGGTACCCATGCGCTTAAACATCTCGTCCCAATCAACGAGTGCACCGTCGAACTCAGGTCCATCGATGCAGACGAACTTGGTCTTGCCACCGATAGTCAGACGACATGCTCCACACATACCAGTACCATCGACCATAATCGTGTTCAGTGACACCTCGCAGGGGATATTGTGCTTCTGAGCGGTGAGGTTAGAGAACTTCATCATGATGGGAGGTCCGATAGCAAATACCTTATCGACGTGCTCCTGCTCGAAGAACTTCTCCATACCAACGGTGACGACACCCTTTTCGCCATAAGAACCATCATCAGTCATGATGATCACCTCGTCAGAACTCTCGCGAACCTTGTCCTCGAGGATGATGAGATCCTTCGAGCGACCAGCCATTACTGAGAGCACACGGTTGCCAGCAGCCTTCAGCGCCTGGATAATAGGCAGCATGGGAGCCACACCGAGTCCGCCACCAGCACATACGACGGTGCCGTATTTCTCGATCTTCGTGGGGTTACCAAGAGGACCTACAACGTCAGTCACATAGTCGCCTTCGTTAAGGGCACAGAGTTTCTTCGATGAGAGTCCAACCATCTGCACGACCAGTGTGATGGTACCTTTCTCGATGTCAGCGGCAGCGATGGTGAGTGGCATACGCTCACCTTTCTGGCCTACGCGCACGATGACGAAGTTGCCAGCCTTGCGGCTCTTGGCAATCAGCGGAGCCTCGATTTCGAAAAGGAATACCTTTTCAGAGAACTGCTCTTTTCTTACAATCTTGTTCATAATATTTGTTTAGTGTTGTTTTTTCAATCAATCATGTCGCAGCCCATGTAAGGTACAAGGGCGGCAGGAATCTTGATGCCATTCTCCGTCTGGTTGTTCTCCAGCAGGGCAGCCACGATGCGCGGCAGGGCGAGGGCAGAGCCGTTGAGCGTATGACAGAGCTCAGGCTTCTTGCTTCCTTCAGGACGATAGCGGCACTTCAGACGGTTGGCCTGATAGGTGTCGAAATTAGATACTGATGAAACCTCGAGCCAGCGCCCCTGAGCCTCAGAGTAGACTTCGAAGTCGTAGCAGATGGCAGAGGTAAAGCTCTGATCGCCACCGCAAAGCAGAAGGATACGATATGGGAGTTCAAGCTTCTTCAGCAGTCCCTCTACATGGGCGAGCATCTCCTTGTGGCTCTCCTTCGAGTGCTCAGGCTTGTCGATACGCACAATCTCAATCTTTGAGAACTCATGCAGACGATTCAGTCCGCGCACGTCCTTGCCATATGAGCCAGCCTCACGACGGAAACACTGTGTGTAGGCGCAGTTCTTGATGGGCAGATCCTTCTCGTCGAGGATGACATCGCGATAGATATTCGTAACAGGTACCTCGGCCGTTGGAATCAGATAGAAATCATCGATCTCGCAGTGATACATCTGTCCCTCCTTATCAGGCAGCTGACCTGTGCCGTAGCCAGAGGCTGCATTCACCACCGTAGGCGGCATGATCTCTGTATAGCCAGCCTTGCGGGCCTCGTCGAGGAAGAAGTTGATGAGCGCACGCTGAAGACGAGCACCCTTGCCTACATAGACAGGGAAGCCTGCACCTGTGATCTTCACACCCAGGTCGAAGTCGATGAGGTTGTACTTCTTGGCGAGCTCCCAGTGGGGCAGGGAATTGGCGAGTCCCAGTGAGGGATTCACGTCCCAGTTGCCTACAGTGTCACTCTCCGTGCACTCCTTCAGGTTGGACTTTACTACGTGGTTGTCCTCTGCGGCAGCACCCTCAGGCACCTCGTCGTAGGGGATATTCGGAATCTGGCAGAGGAGGGTTGTCATCTCCTCCTGGGCTTTGGCCATCGTCTCGTCGAGCTGCTTAGATTTCTCCTTCAGCTCGGCTACCTGGGCCTTTACCTGCTCAGCCTCGTCTTTCTTTCCTTCTTTCATCAGTCGGCCGATCTGTCCAGAGAGCTGTTTCTGTTCATTCAGACTCTTGTCGAGCTCCTGCTGGGCATCACGACGTTTCTTGTCTACTGCGAGCACCTCGTCGATGGCCTCCTTAGCACCTTTGAAGTGCTTCTTCTCCAGACCACGGATGACGCGTTCGGTTTCCTCATTAATAAGTTTGAGTGTTAACATGTTAAATACGTATTTATTTGTTTGAATTCAGTTTCTAAGGTGCAAAAGTACATATTTTTGCGCGAAAAGCCAAAAAAATCCTATGATTTTATACTATTAAGTATAAAAATCTCACAACGGGGACAGTCCCTATTGTGAGAAAAAGCAGAAATCCTGTGCTCCGATTGGAACACAGGACTCTGTTGTTTGTTTGGAATAAGTGTTTTTTTCTTTAAGCCTCAGCGTTAGGAATTACTGAAACCACGCTCTTATCGCGCTTGCCCTTGTGGAAGTTTACTGTTCCATCAACGAGCGCATACAGCGTGTCGTCCTTACCGATGGCAACGTTGTTACCAGGATTGTGCTTAGTACCACGCTGGCGAACAATAATGTTACCAGCTACGCACTGCTGACCACCGAAGATCTTGATGCCAAGTCGCTGAGCTGCTGACTCACGGCCGTTCTTAGAACTACCTACACCTTTTTTATGTGCCATAATGTTGTTCCTCCTACGTTTTAAGCGATTACTGACTTGATTTCTACCTCAGTGAACTGCTCACGATGACCGTTGCGCTTACGAGAGTCCTTGCGGCGCTTCATCTTGAAGACGATGACCTTGTCACCCTTCACCAGCGGGTTCACTACTTCACATACTACCTTTGCTCCCTCTACGGTCGGAGCACCTACCTTCACTGCACCGTCAGCATCTACGAGCAGCACCTTGTCAAATTCAACAGTCTTACCAGCCTCGGCATCCTTGATGTGGTGCACGAAGAGCTTCTTGCCCTGCTCGGCCTTGAACTGCTGACCCTGAATTTCTACAATTGCGTACATTTGTTGTTTTTATTTGTAAATAGGGTTTTTTCCGCGAGGCGGCGTACGTTCGTACACACTTCACTCTGCCCCAACGGACTCTAATCGGGCTGCAAAGGTACAACTTTTTTAGTTGATAGCTGATAGTTTATAGTTGATAGTTGATTACTTTTAGGAAAGTTTAACATTTTACATATGGGCAAAAAATAAAGCGACGACTTTCGCAAGCGATCGCTCCATATCTTCAATAGGTATTAGTTTTCTAAGGTAAAAAGATTGTTTTCAGGATAACGAGTGCAAAGGTAAGCTAATTTTACTTAATGGCCAAACTTTTTCTTTACTTTTTTTCATAATATTTTGTTGTGTGGGTGCACAATCGCAAAATTTATCAAAAGTTAACACTTTTCTTTGTGCAATCGATTGATTTTGTCGATAAATAATAACGATTTTTTTGTTTATGGGCGAAATAACAATAAATGCTGGGTTCGAGCCCCAGCATTTGTTGCTATTGAATAGGTTCCGCAGAGCGTTAACCCTATCTATTATCCCTTGAAAATTTCAACTTATTGTTTAACTCTTAATAATTTGCAATCTGAGTTTCAATAACTTACCGTCTAATCCTTAATGAGATCTACGCTACGCTTCAGGAACTTACAATTTATCCCTTGATAAGTTCCACACTACGTTTCAGGAACTTACAATTTATCCCTTGATAAGTTCTACACTACGTTTCAGGAACTTATCGAGCGCTTCGCCCTTGAGCATGCCATTCTGGAGCAGTGCGAGGTCGATGAGCTGGTGAACGATAGAGTTCTTCGAAGCATAGTCGGCAATGACGGCAGTCTTCTTGTCCTTCTCAGCCTGTACAGCTTTCTCTGCTTCGGCCTTCTGATCTTTCTCCTCCTGTGTAATCTCGTCGTACTTCTTCTTATCCTGAGCAGCACGGATGGCAGCAAGACGTGCCTCCTGACCCTTGAGTTCGCTGACGATGGGCTTCAGGGCTTCAGCAGTGGCGGCCTCACTATCCTCGAGCACTTTCTTCACCAGCGGATGATCAGCGTTGAGAACGATATTGAAAGAGTCGGGCATCTGGCCGTAGAAGCTCATGCCTGGCTGGAAGCGACTCATCTCCTTCATACGACGCATATACTCGTTCTGTGTGATGATGACAGGACGTGCCTCTGCGCCAAGACTGTCGACTTGAACCATGAACTCCGTGCCTGCGATCTTCGGCATCTGGGTACGGAAGACTGCTGACAGATTGTCAGACTGGTCCTCAGAGAGATTGCTCTTGGGCGCATCGTCTTTGACGATGAGACGCTCGATAATATCTGCATCGACACGTGTGAAGTGGCTCTTCTCAAACTTCTGCTCCAGTGTCTGGATGGTGGGCACGTCGAGCTGTCCGTCGAGCAGCAGCACTGAGTAGCCCTTGTCCTGCGCAGCCTTGATGTAAGAGTACTGCTCCTCCTTATCTGTGGCGTAGAGGTAGACGAGCTGGTCGTTCTTGTCTTTCTGATTGGCCTCGATGAGTGTCTTATACTCGTCGAAGGTGAAGAACTTACCCTCTGTATCCTTCATCAGGGCAAAGTCCTTGGCGCGATCGTAGAAACCGTCCTCGCTGAGGATACCGTAGTTGATAAAGAGTTTCAGATCGTCCCACTTCTCCTCGTACTCCTTGCGGTTCTCGCTGAAGATCGCCTTCAGACGATCGGCCACCTTCTTGGTAATATAGGTAGAGATCTTCTTCACCTCGCGATCGCTCTGCAGATAGCTACGAGAGACGTTCAGGGGAATATCAGGAGAATCGATGACACCATGAAGCAGCGTCAGGAACTCAGGCACGATACCCTCTACCTGATCTGTTACGAATACCTGGTTGCAGTATAGCTGGATCTTGTTCTTCTGCAACTCGATGTTCGACTTGATTTTGGGGAAATAGAGGATACCCGTGAGGTTGAAGGGATAGTCCACGTTCAGGTGGATCCAGAACAGCGGCTCGTCGCTCATGGGGTAGAGGGTACGATAGAAGCTCTTGTAGTCCTCGTCCTTCAGCGATGATGGAGCTTTCGTCCACAGCGGCTCCACATTATTAATAATATTATCCTCTTCGGTGTCTACCTGCTTACCGTCCTTCCACTCAGTCTTCTTGCCGAAGGCGATGGGGACAGCCATAAACTTACAGTACTTGTTCAGCAGCCCCTCGAGCTTGTACTTGTCGAGGAACTCCTTACAGTCGTCGTCGATGTAGAGGATGATGTCTGATCCATGCTGCTCGCGCTCGGCATCGTCGATCTCGTAGGCAGGACTGCCATCGCAGCTCCACTTCACGGCCTTAGCACCTTCCTTATAAGATTTGGTGATGATCTCTACCTTCTTTGAAACCATGAACGAAGAGTAGAAACCGAGTCCGAAGTGGCCGATGATGTTGTTGGCATTGTCCTTGTACTTCTCGAGGAAGTCGGTAACGCCTGAGAAGGCGATCTGGTTGATATACTTGTCGATCTCCTCCTCAGTCATGCCGATACCGTGATCGCTGATGGTGATGGTACCCTTATCTGCGTCGAAGTTCACGCGGACAGTCAGATCGCCCAGTTCTTCTTTGTATTCGCCCTGAGCAGCGAGTGTCTTCATCTTCTGTGTAGCGTCGACAGCATTGGAAACCATCTCGCGGAGGAAAATCTCGTGATCGCTATAGAGAAACTTTTTGATGACGGGGAAGATGTTCTCAGTTGTAACCCCGATGTTACCTTTCTGCATAATATCTTGAATTTTGATTTTTTATTCCGCAAAAGATTTCTGCAAAAAGCGTGCCAAACAAAAAAATCCCTCCGACTGTGCATCGGAGGGACTTGATTTTATAGAGTAGGAGAGGAATTACTTCTTCTCGCCCTTCTCCATCTGAGCCTTCAGCTGAGCGAGAGCGTCGATGTCGCCAAGTGTTGTGCTGGCAGCAACATTCTCGATCTTCGGAGCATCCTCCTTCTTGGTAGCGCGAACCTTCTTGGCAGCAGCCTTCTTCTCCTCACGCTGAGGATCCTCGAAGGTACGGCTGTGAGACAGGATGATACGCTTAGAGTCCTTGTTGAACTCGATAACCTTGAACTGGAGTGTCTCACCAGCGGCAGCCTGTGAGCCATCCTCCTTAACGAGGTGCTTAGGTGTAGCGAAGCCCTCAACGTTCTCCTCGAGTGCTACAACGGCACCCTTCTCGAGCATCTCGGTGATCTTACCCTCGTGGATAGAACCAACGCTGTACTTAGCCTCGAATACATCCCAAGGATTATCCTCGAGCTGCTTGTGACCAAGGCTGAGACGACGGTTCTCCTTGTCGATATCCAGAACGATCACGTCGATCTGGGCACCTACCTGTGTGAACTCTGAAGGATGCTTTACCTTCTTGGTCCAAGAGAGGTCGCTGATGTGGATCAGACCGTCTACACCCTCCTCGAGCTCTACAAATACACCGAAGTTGGTGAAGTTGCGAACCTTGGCATTGTGCTTTGAGCCAACGGGGTACTTGGCCTCGATGTTCTCCCATGGATCCTCGCGGAGCTGCTTGATACCGAGAGACATCTTGCGCTCGTCGCGGTCGAGAGTCAGGATGACAGCCTCTACCTCTTCGCCTACCTTCAGGAACTCCTGAGCAGAACGGAGGTGCTGGCTCCAAGACATCTCAGAAACGTGGATCAGCCCCTCAACACCAGGCTGAACCTCAACGAATGCACCGTAGTCAGCGATAACGACTACCTTACCCTTCACGTGGTCGCCCACCTTAAGGTCAGCATCCAGAGCATCCCAGGGATGTGGAGTGAGCTGCTTCAGACCGAGAGCGATACGACGCTTCTCATCGTCGAAGTCGAGGATAACAACATTGATCTTCTGGTCGAGCTCGACAACCTTGTGAGGATCGTCTACGCGGCCCCAAGACAGGTCTGTGATATGGATAAGTCCGTCAACACCACCGAGGTCAACGAATACACCGTAAGAGGTGATATTCTTAACGGTACCCTCGAGGATCTGACCCTTCTCGAGCTTGCCGATGATCTCCTTCTTCTGAGCCTCGAGCTCCTGCTCGATGAGAGCCTTATGAGAAACAACGACATTGCGGAACTCCTGGTTGATCTTGACAACCTTGAACTCCATGGTCTTGCCAACGAACTGATCGTAGTCGCGTATGGGGTGAACGTCGATCTGTGAACCTGGGAGGAAAGCCTCGATTCCAAATACGTCGACGATCATACCGCCCTTCGTGCGGCACTTGATGTAGCCCTGGATAACTGCATCCTTCTCGAGAGCCTCGTTAACCTCGTCCCAAGACTTAGACAGACGAGCCTTCTTGTGAGAAAGGATCAGCTGACCCTTCTTGTCCTCAGCACTCTCTACGTAAACCTCTACCTTGTCACCGATCTTCAGATCAGGATTGTAGCGGAATTCAGAAGCGGGGATGATACCGTCGCTCTTGTAGCCGATGTTGACAACAACTTCCTTCTTGTCAACAGAGATAACCGTACCTTCAACAACCTGATGATCGGCTACCTTGCTAAGGGTTTCGTCGTAAGCCTTGTCGAGTTCTTCCTTGCTAACACCTGCGGTTGTGCCATTCTCGAACTCGTCCCAGTTGAAATCGTCGAGCGGCTTAACGTTCTTTGTTAATTCTGACATAATTAATTAAATTGGTGCCCCTCTTTTGATTGGGGCGGGACCTGAACAGACGTTCATCAGGCCATCTTTAAAGGGTTAATGTATGATAGGAGCTGGCGCCTGTTCCGGCCCCTATTTCCCCTTATGGGGACAAAGCGGCTGCAAAGGTAGGTATTTTTTTGTTGATAGTTGATAGTTTATAGTTTAGAGATGATTACTTTTAAATATTATTAACAATCGGAGTTGGCCTCAGAACAAAAAATAGGGCAGGTACCTATTAGCACCTGCCCTATATTTAATCTTAGCCTAAAGTCAAATCATCTATAAACTCTAAACTTTAAACTCTAAACTTTAAACTTATACAATGCCTTGTGCCATCATGGCATTGGCAACCTTCATGAAGCCGGCTACGTTAGCACCCTTTACATAGTTGATGTAACCATCAGCCTGAGTACCATACTTCACGCAGTTCTCGTGAATGTCGTTCATGATGCGCTTCAGGTAGTTGTCAACCTCCTCAGAAGTCCAGCTCAGACGCTCTGAGTTCTGCGACATCTCCAGACCTGATACCGACACACCGCCTGCGTTCGAAGCCTTGCCGGGCGCATAGAGCAGCTTGTTGTCCTGGAAGATCTTGATAGCCTCGGGCAGTGAGGGCATGTTGGCACCCTCAGCGACAGCGATGACACCGTTGTCGACCAGTGCCTGAGCCTGCTCGCCGTTGATCTCGTTCTGTGTAGCGCAGGGCAGGGCGATGTCGGCTTTCTCGTGCCAAGGACGCTCACCAGCCACATACTTGGCGTTGGGATACTCCTCAGCATACTCCTTGATACGTCCGCGCTCCACGTTCTTCAGCTCCATGATGTAGTCGAGCTTGGCACGGTCGATGCCATCGGGATCGTAGATGTAACCGTCAGAGTCGGACATGGTCATGGGGATAGCACC
>JAFSNR010000078.1 GCA_017443345.1 Prevotella sp. | reverse complement strand
CTCCGATGTGGCAGCAGCCGAGCATGAAGGCGAGGTACGCGGAAAGAACGGAAAGATAGAAGAGCAATTGCGTAAGAGCAAGAAGGGCGACGGCATGCCTAACCTGGACGGAAAGAACGGTGGCAATGGCAGTGCGAAACCCCGTAAGAGTCTTGGCGCTCTTGACAATTTCGGAGACAACAACCTGAATATCTGGGAGCGTGGCAATGAGAAGCGCACACCAAGAGGTTAATCAATTCTTACCATATTCAACAACTTTAAAAAACAAAACCACATGAAGAAAAGAATTTCAAGCATGATGATGAGCTTGATGCTCACATTGTTCGCGCTCCTGTTGGGAGCTAGCTCAGGTGTGATGGTGGCCGATGCCTCCAACCTCCCAGACGCGGGTGTCTCTACAGGTGGCGACGGTGGTAACGGCAACAATCCTGCTGGTATTGCCACAGAATCAGGAGGCCGTCAGGAAGGCGACCCCGAATTCTACACAAAGGACATCGATCAGCGTATCATCAAGATTCGCCCGATGGCAACCCCAATCGACCAGATTTCACGTTATGCCAAGGCACAGAAGTCTGACTCCTTTGAGGTTAAGTACTACTCTGTAGGCACTCGTCCTATCAAGTGTACCACCACTGCTGCTGTATCTGCACAGGATTCAGGTGCCAGTGTTGAGCTGCCTGTTGACGATGCCAACATGTTCACTCTCGACGATACCATCCGCGTGGTAGGTGTAAAGGGTAAGTTCAACGACAAGGGCGTAGCCTATGACCCGAACGATGAGAACACCCCCGACCTGGTACTTTGTGTATGCTCACGTAACGAGTCTACCTCTATGCCCGTCGTTTACGCTGTAAACGGTAACAAGGACAGCAATGGCGCTACCATCTATCTGCCAGCCATCCCCAAGGGAACAACGCTGGTACGCATGGGTAAGGCCTGCGGTGAGCTTGACGTACAGACTGGTCGCTTCAACAACCTTCCGACAGCTGAAATCCAGTACTGCCAGAACTTCATGATTCAGATCGAGCAGTCTAAGTTCGACGAGATTGCAGCCAAGGAAGTTGACTGGACATTCAGCGACATCGAGGAAGACGGTATCTATGACATGCGCCTTGCACAGGAGAACACCTACCTGTTCGGTGTTAAGAACGTCATCTACCATCCCACCAAGGACGGCATGGCAACATGGTTCACTGGCGGTATCTGGTACATGGCAGGTAAGGACATCGAGGTAGGCGAGTGGGATTCTACAGAGCAGAAGGCTGTCATTACTGACGATAACCTTGTAGACATCTGTAAGGACCTGTTCGTAGGTACAGGCATCGGCAACAAGCGTAAGATTCTGTTCTGCGGTAGCGACATGCTCAGTGCATTCTCTAAGATTAAGAGTGAGAAGTTCCGCTTGAAGGATACCGTAGAGGTATGGAACCTGAAGTTCAAGAGCTGGGACACCGACTTTGGAGAGGTGCTTACCATCCATCACGAGCTGCTTGATGCCAACGGCATGAGTGACTGTGGCTTCGCAATGGACCCCGAATACCTGACGAAGAAGACTCACGTAAGCTGGGGACGCAACGTACTCGACCTGAAGAAGGCTGGTATCCGCAATACCCACGCTGTAGTACTGCAGGAGGTAAGCTGTCTGTATCTGCGCTACGCAAAGGCACATGCACGTCTGCGCCTCGCCTCTGCTGCATAGTCAATCATTTCATCGTAAATTTCAATCAAAAGGGGAGCGAGAGGGTTGACCGCTCGCTCCTTTTTCTAACAAAACATAATCTATGTATAAGTTCAGAGCAAAGACCCACATAGGCATTACCGTTAACGTAAAAGGCGGCCATGTTCACATCACTTTCACGGAGCTTACAGGCGGTGGAAGCATATACACAACCGAGAGTAAGGAGATTGCAGAAGCGCTCCGCAAGCATCATAAGTTCGGCAAGCTGTTTACCGAAGAGGAAGTGAAGGAAGAGACCGTAGAGCAGAAGCAAGAGGAACAGGCAGCAGCCGTTACCCGTGCCCAGCAAGCAGTCAAAGAGTTTGCATGTGTAGAGGATGCCAAGGAGTATATGGCAGACACTTTCGGCATCAGCCGTAGCAAGCTTCGTACCCGTTGCGACATCGAGAAGCAGGCTGCAGGACGTGGTATTACCATCCAGTGGGCTGACAAGAAAGCTGAAATCCCTGTAGCTGATGATGCTGCACCCCAGCAGGAAGAAGCACCAGGGGAGCAGGAAGAACAGGCACCTGAAAGCGCTGAGTAATGCAGCTGTGCAAGGTAAGCGAACTGGTTAAGGCTGTCAGGGCGCTTCTCGACGAAGGCGACGGCAAGGAGCTTAACAGGCTCGACGATACCGAGACCTTGCGTCTTGACGAGATAATCCGCAGCAGACTCATTGAGAGCACTCGCTACACCCTTGCCACAGCCCCATTAAGCATGATAGGTGCTGGGCTGGAATTCGGAGAGACCATACACTGGTACAAACAGGAAGGTCACGGAGCAGGCTATGTGCTGTTACCAAAGGATTTCCTTCGACTCGTTACCTTTCAGATGAGCGACTGGATGAAGGAAGTACACGACCCGATAGCCGTTACCAGCCAGGAATACCTCTTGCAGCGTTCACGCTTCAGTGGTGTGAGAGGATGCCCTGAGCGCCCCGTCACTGCCATCATCAACCTGCCACAAGGAATGGCACTGGAATTCTTCAGCTGTACGGGAGGTGATGGGACCTACGTCAGACAGGCGCAATACATTCCCTATCCGCGCATCATCAAGAAGCGTATTTACGTACCACCACTATGCCAGCGCTCCGTCATCATCCGTGCAGCGTACCTTACTGCATTGACCATGCGACGGGACGCGCTTGCCAATAGACTACTACAGAACAACAAAGACATCTTAAACGACCAACTTACAAATGAGCACGCGTAACATCGGAACATACCCCAATATGGATGCCCTCTGGGAGGCATACCCCGCAGGTGGACTCGCAGGCGATACCGTAACGGTCAACGGTACGGAATATCACTGGAGCACAGCTACCAATAGCTGGGTAACGGGTACACCAGCACAGGAGAGTAGTCCACAGAGCAACACCACGGCAGACACCACCGTAGCATACCAGCTGGACGATCTGATGAAAAGTGTGCGCATTGTGCTTGACAACAACATGGCCAGTGATACCCTGTCAGCCCTTGGCGACATCGACACGCTGAGCCTTGACGAGATAATCAGGAGCCACCTCATAGAGGCTGTCCGTTCAGTGGAGATGAATGCACCGTTATCCCTGTTGGGTGGCGGTACTACCTTTTTCGGAGAGGCCATCACATGGTACCAGCAGGAAGGAAAGGGTAGTGGCTTCGTACATCTTCCCGACGATTTCCTGAGACTTATCAT
>JAFSNR010000077.1 GCA_017443345.1 Prevotella sp. | reverse complement strand
GAGGGTCACTCTTTGCTCCGGGTTCTCAGGGGTGAAACTCATGAGCGAGGTTTCGGGGCAGCGTCCTGAACGGGTCAAGGGCAGAGCCTTGTGGGTTCTCAGGGCAAAGCCATGAGTCCCTCGGAAGAGCCCACAACTACGAAAGCGGAGCGTGTAGTTATAGTGGGCTATAACAAGGCAAGCCTTTTTCCCCTGCGCCACGTTCCGAACTGCCACGCTGTGCTCATACCTCTGTTCCTTTCCCTTCTGTCGATACCTCTTGGAGCAAGCTCTCATCTTGATGGCGAAAAGACAGCTGTGTATCTTCCACGGCAGCAGGTTGTTTGTCCTCTTCACGCATATCATCAGACGGGAGACTGCTGCTTGCAGGATAATAGTTGCTGTCAGCAACAGGCCCATCTGATGACTTACAGACAACACCCACGCGCTCGCGTGTATTAGCATTAGATGATAGGGAAAGAGAAGGAGTAAGGCTATGCTCTTTCTTCACTTCTGCCAGAGATTCGGACGACATGACCTTAGCCACGTTGCCTGTATCGGCAGAAGATGTCCCACCTGAATCTGTTGGTGACGGCTTGCTGACTTCAACTGTTTCAGCACCGCTTTTAGGTGGGACATGGTTAGTCGGTCTTGTCGGCTTCTCTATGTGCTTGACCATAGGGTTGCTGACAAAGAAAGGATTCTTGATTGTCCGCTGATCTGTGAACCAGACTGACAGACACAACAGCGTGTGGATGGTCGTGCGGTTTGACGGCTCAGAACGGAGAATGCCCATCTGGTTAAACTCCTTGATGATTCGGGTGGCAGTCTTCCGGTTGCAACCCCACATCAGGGAAAGCTCGACCTTTGAAGCCATGAACTGCCCAGGCTGTAGGACAGCAGAGAAATGGGTCTTAGTCACGGTTGTCTGTTCCATGAGGGTTAGGCGGATGAAGGTCTTAAAACACTTCATGCGGTTGATGTCCTGGCATTCATCCGACAGGTAATCATACTGCGCTTCATTCAGAAGCGTGCTGTATCTGATATTGGTGTATCGCATAATGACAAGAGGCTTTAATGAGGAAGTGGGACTGCCATGTCCCACCTCCGAATGTAAGAATCATTGTTGTTGGATGGTGGCTGGCTTGTGCCGTTTTTTCTCACGCATCTGCTCCAGATGGGCATCGAACTCTGCCTGTTCCTGCTCGGAGAGTGTATAAGGCTTGTCGTATGCCCCTCCGCTCTGTATCCACTCAATGAGTTCCTTCTTGAAGAAGTAGAGCTTGTTGCCACGCTTGCGGTATGGGATGCGTCGCTCAGAGGTGAGGGAGTACATCGTGGAGCGTTTCTTGCCAATGAACTGACAGGCCTCGTCCATCGTCATCATCTGGTCATCATCCTGAGTCGGGGAAGAACCGTCCACTTCCTTTTTCTCGTCAAGGCGGCTAATCACATAGTCCACCTTGGCCAGGAGTTCGCCGACTGCCTTGGGCAACTGGTCGAACGAGAGATTACTTTCATTTTGTTCCATGTGAGTTTTTAAATTTTTGTTTAAGCGTCAAGAATATCAATGAGCAAGTGTTTCTTTGTTCAGTACTTCTCCAGAAGTGGCAGTTTCCTTGGCATCATCCTTCAAAGAAATGCGCTCGGATGCATCACGTTTCAGTTCACTGACCACCTCTGCATACACCTGTGTTGTGGCAAGGTTGCTGTGGGTAAGCAGCTTGCTCACGGTGTAGATGTCCGTGCCTCCTGCCAGTTGTAAGGTGGCGAAGGTATGACGAAAGCAGTGAAAAGTGATGTGCTTGGTAATGCCGGCAGCCTTTATCCAGTCTTTGAGGTGGGCGGCAACCAGGTTCGGTGTCAGTTTCTTGAATACCTCTCCCTCTCCACGCTCGCCGCACAGGGCAAGTGCTTCTTCGCTGATGGGCAGGATGG
>JAFSNR010000076.1 GCA_017443345.1 Prevotella sp. | reverse complement strand
TGCGGCATCTGCTCCTTGTTCAGATGATAGCGCAGTCCGATGGCGGCAATGCCGTGTTCATTTAGGAACGATGCCATCTTCACCACGTCGCTCTCCCACGACAGCCATCTCATGGCACCGCCAGGACAGAGCACAACGGCACATCCATTTGGCTGCTGGGGCAGATAGATCTCAATCATTGGCTTGTCCTTTTCCTCGTCAGAGGGGGTAGCCGTTGGCAGGAAATACTGCTTTTGCGCCCATGCAAACAAAGGCAGGAAAAACATACAGAATAAAGCGAGTCTTTTCATTTCTAATCGTTCTCTAGATAATTCACTTTCTTGCCTGTCTTCTCAGCGTAGGCGATTTCCCTCTTGGTACTCTCGCCAATGTAGCCGCCGACATTGATGACAAAGATTTCGTCTGCCATGTCGATCTTGCGAAGGTGCATGTCATCAAGCATTTCCTTCGTGCCTGGTTTCCAAACCTCTTCGTCGCCGGAATGCCCGAACAGTCCTACGCTGATGACAATGTAGCCCTCCAGCGTTAATCGTTTCTGAACTTCCATGTATTGCTCCTTGAAACGGGTGCTTCCACAAAGTGTAACGACCTTATAGTTCTGTACCATAACTTTTAATCTTTAAAGTTCCAGAATCCAGTACCAGTCTCAGGGTCAAACTTCCTTCCGATAGCACCACCAACAGTAGGACGCAGTTCAATCTCAGCAGTATATAGAACGATTGTGGTTTTCAGATGCCCACCTGCCATTCCATGCTGGCCGTCTTTCTTGAATGAGAACAAAGCATGAGTATGATGGAAGAGTTTGCCGTCATCGTCTCTTACGACATTTCCGTTGAGCGATACCAGCTCCAGCATCCCCTCTAACTGTTCAGTCTCAAAGCTGCCAGTTTCGACAATGAACACCTGCAGTTCTGCACTCTGACAGCCTCCGATTCCAGAGAAAACGGCTGACGGTATGGATTCCTTTTCGCAGATTTCGAGGAGGTTACAGATAATTTCATCACCTCGATCCATGCGGATATAGTAGTTATCGCCTATCTTTCTGTATTCCATGATGTCTATTCTATGACTATCATTTTCATTTCAATATCATCTACGGGTCTGTCGGCACGTCCAGTTGCTGTGCCTTGAATCATTTCAACCACATCAAGGCCTTCCTCAACCTCGCCAAATACGGTGTATTGACCGTCAAGATGGGGAGTACCGCCGACAGTTGAGTAAATCTTCAGTTGTTCATCGGTCAGACCAGACTTACCAACCTTGCTTTCTGCTTCTGCAGCCAGTTTGTCTTGTAGTTCCTGAAGACCTTCACGATTCCTGTCACGGCGCATCTGCATAATCTCAGCACGATGTTCGGCAGCAAGCTTATTGAAGGCATCCTGCACCTTCTGCATCCTCAGTTGTTTGGAGAACTGGCCAAGCTGGCCTTCGCTGTACACATCTCCCCAGACTATGTAGAACTGCGAACCGCTACTACGGCGCTCAGGATTCACCTCGTCACCCTGGCGTGCAGCAGCCAATGCGCCACGCTTATGGAAAAGTCCGTCCTTAATCTCGGCTTCAAGTGTGTAGTCAGGACCACCGACGCCCAGCATCTTCCCAGCAGGTGCACCCTTGGAATCGGGGTCACCCCCCTGAATCATAAAGTTCTTGATAACCCGATGGAACAGCGTACCATCATAATAACCCTCCTTCGCCAACTTCAAGAAATTGTCGCGATGGATGGGAGTCTCGTCGTATAGGCGAACTACGATGTCGCCCAGCATGGTTTGAATCTTTACTTTCATAAACTATCCTAATAATTGCTGCAAAAGTACGAAAAAAAGCCCATTTTTACGTACCTTTTCTCTATAAATAGTAAAAAAATTGCCCCGCCGAGGTAACTAAACCCGCGAAATGCATTGATTTAGGCACATAGTTCCGATTGCACGGTATTGTTTCTAATTCCGTGTTGATATAGTGGTACTTTTCTCTTCGAGCTCGAAGCTATAGACAGACTTTCATCGCCGCCCGTGTTTTGGTTAATTTGCCAACGGGGTTCTACATTGTCATTTCTGCCAGGCAGATGGCCACCACAAAGATAATAGCCTTTTCACGGACGGTATATTGCATGTTACCCTTTTGTAACGGGTGCTTTGCAATCTGGGTTAAAATCGACGTAGTCCTTCTCGTCGTGTAGCACATGCCATACTGCGATGAGCAGTTTACGTGCCACGGCCACGAGGACCTTCATTTTGTTCTTTTTGCGGACTACAGTTTGGTGATATGAGAATCGGCAGAAGAAACAGTCCTTTGTTCGGCTTGCTCCCCATGCGCACTCGATGATGGTCTTGCGCAGGTACACGTTACCATGGGTAATTCTGCGCGACTTGAACTTTCCATTGGAAACATCGTTGCGTGGCTTCAGTCCGCTCCATGATGCAAGGTGCGCCGCAGTTTGGAATTTTGTCATGTCGACTCCGATCTCTGCGATCAATGATGTGGCGGCGCGCTCCTTGATGCCCGGTATGGTCATCAGCCGTGCGAATTCCTTGGGGTAATACGTCTTGCAGATGGCTACCATCTTCTGATGGCACTCGTCCTTGTGATTCTCCGCTAGTGCCAGTTCCTCCCTGAGCTGGCGCATCGTATCCTTCTCCGCTTCGGAGACTACTCCTGTCAGTGATGCCAGGATGGTTTCTTGTCCGTGCTTGTTCACAATGCGCCCGTGTATCTTCTTGAGAAGTTCCTCTGGGGCAGTCACGCCCTTGCACAGTTCGTCCACTACGTCCTTGTAACTCTTCGTATCGGTATTGGACACATAATTACTCAGACGGATGTTGCAGCGATGCATGATGCTGTCCAATTTCGACAGTTTCCTGACAATCTCCGCATCGAGGTCAAAGATACGACGATCGTACTGACGCAACTGCTGGATGCGCTCAGGCGGAACGAAGCTACCGCGAACAAGTTCTTTCTGAGTACATTCTGCTATCCATTGTGCGTCCTTTACGTCGCTCTTGCGACCTGGAAGCTGTTTGATGAAATAGGGATTGACAAGTTTTAGGTGGAAGTGAGGTTCAAGTACACGCCAGATAGGAATCCAGTACATTGCTGTACTCTCCATCGTCACTTCTGTGACGCCGCGTCTCTTCATGTCAGAACACATCGACTGCAACTCTTTTGTTAAAACTCCATAAACTTTCTCGAAAATCTCGCCATCGTCGCACAAAATACAAAGATAAACTGTATCTTTGTGGACGTCAAGGCCACATACTGCTCTCATTTGCCTAATCGTTTGAAGTTAAACATAAAATTATCGCTTCAAATATACAAAAGAATTGTGACTTAGAGCACGAAATAAGATAGGATTGGGCGTATGTGAGCCTTGATTTCAAACTTTTCGGGGCAATTTGTTCACATTTTTATCCCAACTGGCTTATAAATCCAAAATTTTTATGTAAATTTGCCAGAGTTTTTAATAGTATTTGTGAAATGGAGAGCTTTGAAGAGCAATTACGCAAAGACCTGCATCAGTTCCTGCTGAGCATGAAAGAAGTGGATGAACGGATGCCGGAGTGTCCTGACGTGGAAGATAAGTGGGAAGAGATAGCCAAGGCTTATATCCCTGACGGCATCCGCGAGTTTCAGGACTTCCCTTCGGCCTCACTCGGCTGGATGATGTATATCGGCATGGCTGTAGCGAAGATGTGGGACACGGAATGGGAGATATACTCAAAGATTGAAGACCTTTACGCCTATATGCGCGACAAGCGGGGCTATGATGCGATGGACGAATACATCCGCGAGGAAGTGCTGTTGCTGCAGGGCGTGGACTATACCGTTCTGGAAAAGGTGACTGGCGAGTGTGCATCGCGGGTCTATAATGCCTTGATGCACCAGCGACTCGAACCAGGCACTAAGGAGGCCTTCAATGGCTACGTTGCCTGCCTGCACCAGTTATACCTTTTTGGAACTGCAATGCAGTTGAAGCGAATGGGTTATCACATGACGAAGATGAATTGAGAAAATGCAGATTATTCTCGCATCAGCCAAAATCATGAACGACAGGGTGAAGTCGATTCCTGACATCAGCTTGTCAACACCTCGTTTTCAGAATGAGGCAGAGGGATTCGCAAGGGATATGGTCCAGTATTCCGCTGAGTCGATTGCCGAGATGCTGGGCTGCAGCCAGCAGATTGCCGCTCAGAACAGGTTGCGCTATATGCGCTTCTTCGATAATGCCGCGAAGCTGCCAGCAATTCTTGCCTATCACGGTCAGGCTTACAAGCATTTGAAGGCTGAGACGCTGACGGTCGATGACCTCGATGTTGCGCAAGGGAAGTTGTGGATTACTTCATTTCTCTATGGTCTGCTCCGGCCTTTGGATGCTATTCTCCCGTATCGGATGGAGGGCTATGTAGAACTGCCGAGCGGAGAGGGTCAGAATATGTTCGCTTTTTGGAAGAGGCGTCTGACAGACATCCTGATTGATGCCGTGAAGTCCGATGACGGCGTATTGATTCATCTTGCTCCGGAGGAATACCAGCACCTGTTCGATTGGCAGCGAGTCCGCAAGGAAGTGCGAATTGTTCAACCTTTGTTCTATGTCCGAAAGGGTA
>JAFSNR010000075.1 GCA_017443345.1 Prevotella sp. | reverse complement strand
CCGTCAAAGATGCGCCCATCAGGAACGTTATCAAATACCAGATTGAGCCTGTACCCTATAGCGAAGAGTACACAATAAAGTGCCAAGCGTACAAAGGCCTCACGGAAAGCCCTTGCCTCGTTGTAGCCGCTGAATACCAGGGAAATCATGTTTCCCATTCTCTTGAATACTGTCATGTTCGTTGTCGTCGTCATAATCGTAAATGTCTAAATTGAAGTTGATAAATCTGAACTGAACCTTATCCCTTTAGTGGAGTTCTTATCTCCATCAGGGTGCAGGTCGTAACACATTAGCGTGCCTCATATGGACTGGGCATGTAATGTGTCTGGCCTGTTACCCGATGGAAGATACTGCCTATCATAGAATACTGCCCTTGTCCTTCTGCATATGCTGTATCTGCTCCTTGTTACGTTCGATGAAGGTACGGCATACCGCATTGAGGATATTGCCGAAGTTGAACTGTCGGCAGTTGATACGGATGATGTCCAAGACCTTCTTGATGTCCGGGTTCAACACAACGGTAATCCTGTTCTCGTCGGGATTCTCGTTGTAGAACTCAGCATATCTGACCATCATGTCCCACTCACCAGAGCCTGCCTCGATGACAGGCTGAGAGCTTTGCTTACCTCTCCGTTTCTTTACAACTTTGGGTCTTTGTGGAGTCGTATCTACCTGCGTAACCTCAGACTCAGAACTTTCTTCTTGAACGACATTCTGAACTACTTCCTCAGAATCAACCTCAGAAGCGTTTTCCTCTACTTTCGCTACCTTTGTTTCTTCCTTGTCAACAACAGCTGCAATGGGATCATTCTGAGCATCCATGAAAGAGCCCAGTGTGTCCAGACTGAGGATGTCCGGCTGCTGAATTAACTTGTTTGCCATATTTATTCCAGTTTTTGAAGTTCGTTATAAATCATGTCGAAGGCAGGTGCCACGCACTCAGCCTGAATCTTCGTGTTCCCGAAAGAGTTGTAGCGGGCTATGTCCGCACGGTCAGCTACCATCGGCGTAACGATACCACCAGCCTGTGCCAGTGCCTCGTCCGTCTTCTTCCATGTCTGAAGCTCCGTTGCCGTGCCACGGGTGCGGATGACCAGGTTCGGTACGAATATCAGCTTCGGCTTCTGTCGTCCTTTGAGGTATGTTATCCAGATGCGCCCAACGAGATTGAGAAATTTTTGCGTTGCACTCAGACAGTTGAACTCATACTGATACGGACAGACAATGACATCGCTGAATCCCAACAGAGGCACCATGCCCTCCAGATAGATGTTGCCGGGAGAGTCGAAGAGGTAGATGCCGTTGGCCGACTTCACCGACTTCAGCAGCTGTGCCGACTGTTGCAGACGGTCAATCTCAATTTGCTTCACCTCATAAGGCGGCTTCTCCGTCTGAAGACTCTTACTGTCGAACCTGCGCTTGTCAACGATGGAGTGCTGACGGTCGCAGTCCAGGACACAGACATCAGCTACTTTCTTTTCAATCAGATAATTGGCGAAGAGCGTACAAAGGGTAGTTTTTCCTACGCCACCTTTCTCATTCGCCCAAGTAATAGTAATGTTCTTCTTCATTGCTTCTATGATTTTAAAATGTTATTGTTTCGATTCTAATAATCCAATAGACTAAGACCTACGTATCATAGCCCTTTCATCATCCACCTCACCGTAGTTGTTGCGGTTTGCATCCGGATTGTAGTTGATGCGGTCGCTACTGCCGATTTCATTGGAGATAGGACGAGCCTTTCCTTGGGCTACGTTGTGCTTATGCTCTGAAGTCTCGATGTCAGCAGAGCGCGATGACTTGAACTTACTTGTGTCGATACCGCTTGCCTCCAGGTCAACGACCTCCCTCTTCGAAGGATTCACGCAGAAAAGCTTGTCCTCGAAGCGATACGTCCAGATACCCTCTTCGTTAAGTCTGTCAAAGAAACTCTCTCGGTCGTTTTCTATATGACTATCTGACAACAAGTAGTTTATCGTGCCGATGGTAGACTGATAGCTATTGCTGCGATTATCCTCAGATACATGCAGATGGTCAGCAGACACATGGAACATCTTTGAGAGTAGACGAACCTGCTGCTCATTGGCAGGAGAAAAGCCCTGTACCCAAGAAACCTTGTCATTGTACTTGATCTTCTGAACAAGATAGTCTGCCAGCTCCATCTTCTCCTTTCCCATGATGATACATCCATGACGGATATGACAGCCGTAGAACCGGTGCAAGTCACGGTTGAGGTCGAAGGTCGTTGCCAATGGATTCTCCCGTAGCTTGTCCTCGATGAAGAAGTCCACCTTCTGAAGTTTCTCCTCACGGCTCTGGAACTGGAGCAGATCCTTGATGCCGAGAATGTCACCACCCTTGAATACCGTCTTGCTCGCATTATCAACCACCATATAACCGTATGGCGAAAACTCTTTGCCTAGAAACTTAATGCTGATGCCGAATTTCTTCTTCAGCATCGATTCCAGTTCTTCACGGCTTGAACTCTGGTCTCGATACTTCTGGAGGATAGCCCGAAGCTGACGGATGCGTTTCTTCTCCGCTTCACCGTTCTTGCGGCAAAGTTTCTCTGCATCCTTCACTGCAATCTTATCCTGCACCTGCCCACCTCTCTTGATACAGATGTCACCATCCTGTATAAATGCCTCGTAGCCCGAAGTCTCGAAAACGGCCATGAACTGAGACACCGATTCGAAGTGATACGATTTCGCCCGTGCCATCATTTCCGAGTTCTGATACTTTACATCCATGTTCATCACCTCCTCGATAGCCTTCAGAGAACGGATGTTCTCCATACTGTCGGGAATCTTCTTTCCGTCTGGACTGATACGACTGGTAACGATATGCAGATGGTTATTATCCGTGTCATGGTGAAAGTACATCAGAATAGGCTGGCCCTCGTTATTATAACCCATCTTATCAAGGTACTTCCATGCAATGCCAATCAGCTCTTCCTTGGAATACTCGTTACCCTTGCAGGAGATAGCAGCATGAAACTGCGTATTCCTAGTGCGGTCATTCCTGGCAGAGTAGTCCATGAGATAGTTACGAAGCGACGTGATACCCCGCATTTCAGGCGCATCCTGGAGATACCCGAAGTTACGGATGGCTACCAATTCAGCCACCCCATGCTCCACCTTCCGCTCGTTGTAGCGGACGGCAGAGAAGGTACTGCTTGTTTTTAATATCGTTGCTATCATACTGGTTTCTCACTAAAGATACGTGTAAAAATCTTATGTTCCGTGGCAGCAATATCGCTGTTCAGAGAGAGAAGCTGATGCAAAACCGGCTCAACGGAAGAGGTAATAATCTGCATGTTGTACTCACCATTGGCAGCAAGCAAGTTGCAGTAATGCGCCACCTGATTGAGGTTGTTGCCGATGCGGTTCAAGTCAGCCTCGTGCTTCGATATGAGCGGATAAAGCAGGTTCATCGACTCGATACGACGCTTCATGAGCGTATCGTCGTAGTGGGCCACAGCGTCACGTATCATGGCGCTGATGGAGCCATAGTTTGCCGCCTTTGCCTCGAACATATCCCTTTCCGCACCGCTTACCCTGAGCCGGATAACTTGGTCTTTGTTTCCAGATTCTTTCATGGTTGCTAAAACAGTCTGTGAGTTGCGAACAGACTTGTCCTCCCAGCCGAAGGTCTGGCAAGTGGCGTTTTGTGGTAACAAACGCACAACTTGCAATCCCAT
>JAFSNR010000009.1 GCA_017443345.1 Prevotella sp. | reverse complement strand
TTGATGAAGTTGATGTTGCCGCCTTTGGCAATTAGTTCCTCTGCCAGTCGTTCCTGTTCTGCCTGGGGCAGTTTGGCACTCCATGAGGCAGAATCCACTTTGGCGTTCTGTTCTTTCAGCACTTCAGCCAAGTCACTCATGCCGCCAGATGCTTTCTGGTCGCCACCGGCTACGATGTAGAAGAAATGCTTCTTGCCAAAGTCCTTCATCTTCGATGTGTCCCACTGGCTGCTGACGAATAGCGAGGCCGTGAAGAGGTCGGGATGGGTGATGTTGAAGTAGAACGACATCATACCTCCCATCGACTGGCCTGTAGTGTAGAGCCGGTTTGTGTCAACTTTATATTCCTTGCAGACGGCCTGCAACAGTCGGATGGTCATCTCCACTTCATCCGTCGTGCTCCAGTCATCCTGCACGGCCCACTCTGTATATTGTGGAACCAGCACGAACGAGGGATGTTTCTGTTGGTCTCTGTCCGATGCGAACTCCAAAGCTCCATAGCCCTGCGTCAGTGGAGCCGTCACTTCCTTGCCGACGGTACTGGCATCAGCCATGAACAACACCAACGGATAGCTCTTCGTACCATCATAACCCGCAGGAACCATCAGGTTATACGCCATCGTCTTGCCCGTCTCAGCATCCTCGAAAGTGAACTGCTTGAACTTGGCCAGCGCCTCATTCTTCAAGGCAACATACGTGCTGTCGCTGTCCTTGTTAATCTCCATACCGACACCCTGTCGTGGGTCTCTCTGTTCGCCCTTTTGCTTCTGGGCACAGGCGGTAAGACATACCAGTGCCACCGCCATCATTAAAATCTTCTTCATCATTACTGATACTTTTAATGTTTAACAATATGGAGTGTTTCGAGTCGCGGCTCTGGTCTCTGCCAAGACCTGTTTTATTCTATTTTTTTATTGTTCCACCAATCTTTTCAAACATCCGGCATTTAGGCTCATGGTCGTTGATGATGCCGACACTCTGGAGATAGGAGTATATGAGCGTAGAGCCAAGAAACTTGAAGCCTCGTTTCTTTAGGTCGGCTGCTATCTTGTCGGAAAGGTCGTTCTTGGTGAGCCACTCCCCATCGAGGTGACGCTGATAGATGAAAGTCTTTCCTTCAGAGTAGTCCCAAAGATACTTGTCGAAGCTGCCAAACTCCTGCTGAATCTGCAAAAAGCACTTCGCATTGGATATGATGGCCTCTATCTTCCTGCGAGAGCGTATCATGCCTGGGTATTCCATTGCCCTGTTTATGTCAGCCTCCGTAAACTCTGCTACTTTCTTGTAGTCAAAGTCCGCAAAGCAAGCATGAAATATCTCACGCTTCTGGAGCATAAGATTCCAACTGAGTCCGCATGACATTGCTTCGAGCATCAGATACTCGAACAACAGCTTTTCCTGATGGCAGGGAATTCCCCATTCCGTATCGTGGTAGTGTTCTAATAAACCACCATCCTGACACCATGCACATTTATGTTGGTTAGTGTTCATACCCACTCAAAGTTTTCCTTACCAGCCCCAATCTCAAAGTGACATTTGGCGATGCCCAAATCAATCTGAGTATAGCCAATCATGGAGAAGCCTTTCTTGGCTCGCACCTGATGCTTGCCATTCTTGACACCGACATGTTCAAACGTAAACTTCTGCTGGTTGACGGCTGTCGGGGCAAGCAAGACTGCCTCAATGCCTTTCTTGAACCATGATGGAGTAATATCACTGGCATTGCTGACTTGCTCGACGGTCTTGATCTTATGGCCCACACCTTGTGTCTCACCATAGCCGACGGCAATGTAGCAAGCCACCTTCTCGCCTTCGTCAAGAACGAAGGTGTCGGCAATCTTCTTATAACTGAGTCCTACCCAGCAGGTGTTCAGGCCAAGTATCTGGGCATAGAGCACCAACTGCTCACCGTAATAGCCGATACGCTCGTTAAGTCCTTCCTCCTTTTCCCCTGCCATTACAAAGTAGTTGGTCACGCCACGGAACTTGCCGTATTTGGCCAATGTCCCTTGAAATGCCTTCGGCTCGTCCTTGATGAGATGAATATGCAGATTGCCTACTTGGTTCAGTTCAGCAATCTTTTCCTCCAGCAACTTGGCTGTTTCCTCAGCCAATGGCTTTTCCTTGTATGCCCTCACGCTGTGCCGGGCTTCAATAGCTTCTAACAGTGTCATTGATCGTCCTCCTTTTCTTCTCTGATGATTGGGTTCTTTCGTTCACTCCACTTCTTGATGGGGCCGGAGTGCGGGCCACGGTTCAGGGCGATGCCATACTTGCGCAGTACCCTGAATATGGAACTTCGGCTCTTGAAGCCGCTCACGGCCCAGATGTCGTCGATGGCATGACCGCCGTTGTACATATTGACGATGGTGGTCTCACGCTCCTGACGCGACTTCGTGGCCTTGGTCTTCGTCTTAACCGTGCGCAGCCGCATGACATGAGCTGATGCCTTGCGCAGCGCAGCCACCTCGGCAGGTAGCGACCCGATGATGTCAAGGATGTCGGATGTCTTCAGCGCTGGGAACACCAGATCTTTGGAATCGAGCCTATCATTGATGGAAATGACGCGGATGACCTTGATACGGCACAGCTCCAGGAAGAACGACAACTCCCTTGAACCGCGTAGGGCGTTGCTCAGTTTGCTTATCACCAGTTCGTCGCCCCGTTCAAGACTCATCAGCAACGTCTTCCATTCCGGGCGCAGCTTCTCATCCTCTGTTTTCTCTTCTACTATCCTCACGCAGCCATACTGTTCCATCCACGCCCTGTCAGCCTGGACGGTATCGTATGCCTCTGCCAGAAAGATGTAACCAACTTTAGCCATATGATTATACAGTTTGAGATGGGTAAAATAGGCTGAAACAGCCTGTTCGCTTTGCAAAGATAGCGAATTTAATTGAAATATAATCATACTCGAATTGAATTTGAGATAATTTAATATTTGATACTCGGAACAAGTAAACAGTTTGCGAGTATGAAATTTATAATCATAAAGTATCAAACATAATAATACTTAAACTTTGCGTAAGTTCTATCCTGATAGAGATTTATTCCTTACCTTTGCACCCGAAAACTCAAATTCAAATCTATATGAACAGTTACTATACAACAAATTACATGAGCACGCTGAAGCTGTACTCAAAGATTAAATGCAACCAAAAGAAGCAAAAGGAAAACAACGGAAATCATACTCGCTATATATGGTTGCTGTTTGCCACTTTTGTTGCAATCCTCATACTGGCATCATGTGCCAGTGATAAGCCGACCTATCAATTCAACGACAGCGATAATGCACTATCCGTCTATCATACATTCCTCTCCGACCTCCGAGGTAAGAAAGGCCTCACAGGCGACGAACTGGTAAGCACCGTGTCCGCATGGATGGAGTTGCGTGACATCGTGTATAACTTCATCAGCAAGGACACCACCTTCCGTGCGCATACTAACCTGCCGACGGCTTTCTTCTTCGTCCATGACTCCATCAGGACTGAGATGAACCGACTTGCCGTGGAGCAAGACCGCTCACTCAAAGATGTCCTGCGCGTCAAGAAGGCAGGTTCCATGTATAATAAGGAGGAAGAGATCCGAACAGCTTGTGTATCTGCCCAGCCATTCTTCGCGCATCTTGACAGCCTTGCCGTTTACAAGGCAGACAAGACGCAGACATTGGCCATCTACAGAAAGTTCCTCGACCAGATGGGTGACGGTGAGGTGAGGACACTTGATGACCTGAAGGGCATCATTAGTGCCGAAGACCGCATCTTCCGCACCTTCCTCACGCACATCAACGAGTATGCCGACGTGTCGCTCACCGACATCACCAAGGGCACGGAACGCCTGTGCAGGAACATCTACGGAAACGCCGCGAACGGCGACCTCGACGCAAGGGAGGTCATGGTCTATATGTCCATGCGCACCAACCGCCGCCTGGCACTCAATGCCACAGCCTGTGTGGAGAGCATCAACCGGCGCGACCGCCTGACTGACGCACAGCGTCATGCCTACTTCTGGATGATGCTCCAGCCGTATATTGGCATCGACGACTTCGGCATGGCGGTACTCACAAGTGGACAGGAGCAACTGCTGATGGGCTACGCCGACGAACTGCAGCGCATGGAGAAAACCCACAAGCTGGGCGAAAGGAACATGAACATCTCTGAGACGAGCCACCTGTTGTTGAAGCTGTATATCTCCACCTTGTAAGACAATCAACCAACTCAAAATATCCATATAATGTTACAAGAAGCAATTGAACTTTTCAGGAAACAGGCACCGTCCATCCTGCCGGAACTCTTCGGCGGTGCCAAGGCAAGCGAAGCCGAAATCGAAGAAGACATGGCCACCATCTCCTACCAGCTTCCGAGGAAGCACGACATGGAAGACGTGATGGACATGCTCGAAGACCAGATGGAGCTGACGATGCTCTACCATTTCATCCCGTCACAGCACACCGACTTCGGCCACCAGTGCTGCGCGTATTCCAACATCCTCTTTGGCAGCATGTTCAAGATTCATGCCACCACGGACTCCGACGGAGAGGTGGACTCCCTGACAGTCACGCTGTACAGTTCCATGGAAGCCATGTGTACAGACCTGCTCGAAGACCTTGGCCGCCATGAGGGACGCGGCACGTTCAGGCACAAGCAACCCAAGGAGTCCATACTGGTAGAGTTCTGCTGATGCCCAAGAACCACATGACAGCCGACACCCTGCAGCGCATGATAGATGTCATCAACGAACAGCGGACGTGGATAATGGCCCGCTTCAATCCGAAACAGATACCCTATCTGCGACTGATTGACGGGAACATCACCGCCGCCTACAGCCCGTCGCTTGAACTGAAGGTCACGGTAGCACAATGTGGCTACTCCAAGCGACAGATGTGGACAATACCGCTTTTCAGATTAGAGATGTCTGTCCGCAAGCTGTCCGCTGACGACAGGGCTTTTGCCCGCAGGGTGAAAGAAAATGCCATGACCACATCCGACATAGAGCGCGTCATCCTCGATGCCACTTACGGAGTGGTCAACCTCGAACTTGAAGACAATACGTATAATCCAAACCAATTATGATCATGATACTTTCCATTGTCCACCTGGTGCTTGTCTCCGTGATACTGCTCGCACCAACCTTCCTGTACAAGAACCGCTCGCGCAGGATGATACATTTCTACCAGCGCATGAGCTACCAGGAGTACTGCCGCATGTTCTATGCCCGCATCCTGTTCCTGACGGTCATCCTGTTCCACTTCGCCTACTACTGGATGAAGCCCGGCCAGTACGGCGTGATGGCTTCCACCATCCTCGTGTTCTACCTGTTCTCCACGAAACGTACCCTGTCACTGGTCAGGGGCATCCGCAACAGCCGTGGCGTGATGGTGTTCGTGTTCACGCTGGCACTGGCACTGCTGTTCACTCCCCACATGTACAGCTTCGGTGTCACGTTGGGGTACATCCTTCTGGCAGCCGTGTTCTATCCATCGCGCAAACTGGAGGAGGGCAAGCACGAACGCAAGGACTTTCCCAACTACAAGGATTTCCAGGATGACTTGATAGACAACTACTACTCATGAAGCTACCCGCTCTGCACACTCGATGCTTTTAAACGTCGCCCGATGACGGGCAAAGAAACACCAACGTAAAAAGATTCAACATGGATAACAAGAATGACAAACTCTACGGTATGGGAAGTGACACAAGGCTTCTCCATTACCTGCGGTCGAAGAACGGCGACCGCTTCACAAAGATTGATGCCTTCTGCGACCTGATTGACAGGATGACTGAACAATCCAAAGGCCGCAAGGGCATCAACGAAACTACCCCCTCGCCACTTCAATATAGACAGTTCACAGGCTCCATCTCCGAGCTGGCGAAAGACTGGCACTGGCACCGTGCCACGGTACGTACGTTCCTTGACGGACTGGAAAGCCAGGGCTTCCTTACCCGTCAGTTGGACGGTCGCAACTACATCTTCAGGTTGCGGACAAGTACGGGTGTCACTGTGCCGGTTGACAACAGCGAGACATTGCTGGCCATCGGCTACTTCCTGCTGCACCACTGGGATGAGTTCAACCTGTCTGCCGATGTCCTGGCTAAGTACTTCGAGGAATACGAGACCCTCTCTGTGGACAGCTACCAAGGCAACGACCTTGCCCGTGAACTGGCAGAGATGAAGACCCGCGTCATCACGGAGGCATTCTGCCATCTGGACGTGTTGTTGAGCGATAGCGAAAAATTTGCCGCCTTGAAAACGGAGCGTATTACTGACGGTATTGTCCAGTTGGTTGGTGAGACCTTCAACAGCCCAAAGCCTTGGTCGTGGCTCAAATGGATGCAAGCCTTGCAGTGGCTTGACCTTGCGCTGCTTGACAAATCCGACAACGCATCAAAGGTTTCCTTGCTGCAAGGGAACGACTTGCCAGCCGACTTTACTAAGCAGGACATGGCGACGCTGAAGCAACTTCATCAGCTGTTGTACCCATCCGATACAAGCAGTTCGGATGCTTCGTCCAAACTTAATTCTGACGAGTAAGCATGAAGTTTTTAGTCTGTAAACGATGTTTTCTTTTTCATGGCGATTAGTGGCAAGCCTGTAGGCTGTTGATACCAACCAGCACGAAGGGCTTGCCCTAATCGGGACACCAGGCTTGCCTGATTGTCCACTCAACGGAAGGGAGGGGTAGCCTAATACCCCTCGTGCAAAACACACGAGGGAGAGGTGTCCAGAAGGATTAGCAAGCTAAGGACAAACATTATTATATGAACAAACTTATTTGCGTATGAAAAATGGCAAACAGGTAATAGACTTCAGAGCCTCCAAAGGCTTCACCGTTGCCCAGAGCAACGAGCATCTGCGCGTGTATTCCGACAAGACATTGAAACATGCGCTATCGATAGGTAACTACGACTTGACACGCGAACACCTGAACTTCGAGGTTGTCAAGGGTGGCAAGATACAGCCGGTCGATAAGACCAGGAGCATACCGCAGCGCATCGCCGAGAACCTTGCGTCTCGTGGCATCAATGACCCCAACGAGGGGTTGGCTGAGCCACGCTTCCGGACGGTGGTCAACTTCATCCTTGGAGGCAGCCGCGACAGGATGCTGGAACTGGCATTCGGTGACCAGAAGGTGGAGGTGGGCAAGGATGCCGATAACTCCCACCTGAAGCGCAGTCGTGATATTGAACAGTGGGCCAAGGACATGTACTACTTCGTAAGTGACAGATACGGTGAGGGGAACATCGCCGCCTTCGTTGTACACATGGACGAGACCAACCCCCACGTACACCTCACCCTCCTGCCAATAGACAGGAACGGCAAGTTCGCCTACAAGAAAATATTCGCTGGAAAGGACAAGTTCGAGTTCAAGACCCGCACTCTGGCCATGCACGATGCCTTTGCCAAGGTCAACGCCAAATGGGGGCTTGATCGTGGCACGAGCATCACGGAAACGGGTGCCCGGCACCGCAGCACGGAGGAGTACCGCCGTATGCTCGACGAGGAATGTTCCTCACTGGCAGACGACATTGAGAAGCACCGCAGGGTGCTGTCAGGTCTCCAGAAGGACATCGCACTGGCAGAACGCCGCGTGAAGGGGCTTACGTCGATGATTGCCAACCTCGAAAGAGAAAAAGCTGACGTGGAGCGTGAACTGGACAGTCTCGCTACGGCCTTGCTGGATGACAGAGGTGGCAACCTCTCCAATGAAGAGAAAGCGGAAGCCTTGCGGGCCAAGCTCGAAGACATCAACACCAAACTGGCAGACAAGCGCGAGAAACTGTCAGAAGCCGAGGACAAACTTGCCCAGCTGAAGGAAGAGGAAACGTCCATCAGGCAGCGCACAGAGGAACTTCGCAGCGAAGCCGTGCAAGCGGCAACGGAGGTGCAGTCCAAGGTGCGCGACGAAGTGACCAGGGCACTCTATGAGAATGTGGTCAGTGATTTCAGGTTGCGGTTGCCGCAGTTCACCGATGAGATGCACCTGCAACTGGACGACTCCGTATTGATGGACGTAGCCGAGAAGGGCAACAATATCGTCAGATGCGCCATGCTGCTGTTTGCCGGATATGTCGATCAAGCCACCGAGTTTGCCAAGGGACATGGTGGCGGTGGCAACACACCCTCCTCTGGGTGGGGACGTGACCCGAAAGACGATGACCGTGAGTGGGCGCGACGCTGTGCGATGATGGCAACACGCATGATGCGTTCTGGCTTAGGACGGAAGATGAAGCGATGAACCGCAAAAATAGGTTGCCACTTCCATACAGTAGAGTTTCATATCGAATAGCCACATCAAACTGGCATTAAAGGCAAAAGCCTGAATGTATAAATGCCAGATTACACTGTGCCAAAATCAGTATACTACTCATAAAATGTAAAATCAAAAACCAAACAAGAATGAAGAAAAAGTTATTTGTTATGTCCATGTTCTGCCTGGCACTGACAACAGTGGCTCATGGACAGCAGACGGGCGCAGACACGCTCGATGTCAAGGCAGACATCCCGACGGAGTATCTATTGCAGTCCCTGAAGCCCACCTATCTCAGAAATGCGAATGTGGCATCCGGCTGGGGCAGCAACTGGTTCGTCGAGGTGAAAGGCGGTGCCTCTGCTTTTATGGGTTCACCCCTCGGATGCGGTGACGTGTTCGACCGTGTGACACCCGCCTTCCAGGTGGGCATCGGCAAGTGGTTCACGCCAGCCGTCGGTGGACGTTTGGCATTCCAAGGCTTCCAGTTCAAGAATACGGAGTTTGCCAGGATGGACTACCAGTTCGTCCACGCAGACTTCATGTACAACCTGACCGCATTCGTTCGCCAGAACGAGCAGGGATTGTCACGGTGGGACGTAATACCGTTCTTGGGTATCGGTATGGCGCACAACTCTGACTGGAACGCCAACGGTGTAACTGGTCATGTAAGTGGCAGCCATCCCTTCGCTTTTGCCTACGGACTGGAAGCCCGCTACCACCTTACCGACCGCCTCCACCTCACAGCCGAACTCAGTGGAATGACCACGATGAAGAACTTCGATGCCATAGGCACTGCCAGCCGCTTTGGTGACAATATGCTCACGCTGGGTGCTGGTCTGTCCGTTACTTTGGGTAAGGTAGGCTTCAAACGTGTCGTCGATGCACGGCCTTACATCACCCAGAATGACTGGCTGATGAAGCAGTACAACAGTCTGTCCGAGGGCAACCACCGTTTGTCCAAACGTCTGAAGCATGATGAGCGTTGTCTGGCAGAATACCGCAAGATTCTGGAGATAGAAGGACTGCTCGACCTGTACAAGGGTTCACTATCCGATGTGGACAACACCACGACAAAGAGCCTCTATCCGAAGAACGACTATTCTGGCTTGAACAGTCTGAAAGCGCGTCTGGCGAACAAGGACTGGGACGGCAATCCGGCAACTCTGCCACATGCCTGGAAGAAACGCAACGGCAATCATACAGAATCAGAGGAAAATTCTGATAACCTAAATGCTGGCTCAAACGCCTCCGACAACGACTATTGGAACATGCTGAAGAACGGCAACGCAGCCATCGGCTCGCCCATTTATTTCTTCTTCCATATCGGCACGGCCAATCTTACAGAGAAGAACCAGGTCATCAACATCGATGAGATAGCCAATGTTGCCAAGAAGCATCAGCTGCGTATAAAAGTCATCGGAGCCGCCGACAGTGCTACTGGTACAGAGACCATCAATGATGCCGTCAGCCGGCAGCGTGCGGAATACATCCGTCGTCTGTTGCTTGACAGAGGGGTCGATACCGACCGTATCACGATGGTCTGCGAGGGAGGAACGGATGTGCTTTCTCCTTTCGAAGCCAACAGAAACACTTGTATCGTATTGTCGTTTTAACCGTCTATCCCTATGAATATAGATTATGTTTCTCCACAGAAGCTGCTGCAGATGACGGCAGAAGAGTACCTGAAGAAGTATGGCAGCGATGAATACACAGAACGCCAGAAGACCATCCTGTGTACCCGTCTCAACAAGAACGCCGACAAGCTGAGAGCCAACCTGATTGGCGGCAAGCCCGCGTCTTTGATTGGTGAGCCGTTAGTCATTCACGACCTCGTGCGCGTGCCGTACATCCACCTGCGCCATGAACGTATCGGTAAGGAAAGCATCCGATTCATTTCCGATGCACTGGAGCGTAACGAACTGCGCCTGTGCATGGGCGACAGCTGCATAGAGCAGTACATCGAGACCTTCGATGTCAATATAGCCAAGCTGCGCACCGCACTCGAAGGGGTATGCCAGCAGTGCATCAAGGAAAAGAAACGTGACTTCTCACGCATCTTCGACCGCAAGAAAGCCATCATACCTGGATTCGACTGCTATGTACTGGTCACAAGGGTCTGATAACAACATCGCAGCATTGCGAAAATACCTTGCATGTTTTATGAAGAAGGGCACCGCTCGTGAGAGTAGTGCCCTTCAAACTGATTTGGCGGCAGTTGCCTATCTGTGGAAGCGATACGCCACGACTTCCTCCTGCTCCTCCTTGGGAGGTTCTTTGGCAGCCACGGCTTCTTCCTTGGGCGCATTGACTTGTTCCGCAGCCTCCGTGTTTACAGCCTCTGACTTTGTCTCTTCGCTTGTTTTGCTTTCGCTCAGCGACACATCTTCACGTTGAGTTGCATCGTAGAAAGTCACAGCAAAAGTCTTGGTGGCCAGATAAGGCAACTCACCTCGGTCGGTCAGCGCGCTTTCGTTTCTCGGCCCGAACGCAGGATAACGGTTCAGTTCCGTGCTGTCGTCGAAGTCGATGTCCATGATGAAGCCGTTTGGGAAATGCTCCTTGACGAAAGCGTCCACCATGGCCACTTCCTCGTCAGACAGGTTCGTTGCATCGCCGTTGGCCAGATAGTTCAGGCTCCATTCGGGAATGTCCATCTTGCCAAGGTTCTTCAGGTTGCCTTGTGACTGTTCGGTAGCCTGTTGTTGCTCGTTACCGTTGTCCAACTGTAGCTGGATGGCATCCACCCTCTGAGTAATCATGTGAGAGGC
This sequence comes from Prevotella sp., assembly GCA_017443345.1. Taxonomy (GTDB): domain Bacteria; phylum Bacteroidota; class Bacteroidia; order Bacteroidales; family Bacteroidaceae; genus Prevotella. The sequence goes on along the minus strand of JAFSNR010000009.1, from coordinate 22,138 downwards.
TTTCTTCACGTCCGTCAGGATGGTCTTGATGAAAGCAGGTTCCTCACGCAGGTTGTCGAGCCAGCTCTTCAGGTAAGCCGCCGAATCCTCCTTCAGGTGCTTCGTCATGCCGTATCGCTGTGAGACGAGTGCAGCGGTCATCTCGGCTTTCAACTCCTCGGCACTGTACTCCTTGCTACCGAAGCTCTGTCCGGGCTTCAGGCGGTTCAGATGCTCCTCGGCACCCGTGGAGTGCGCCATCTCGTGGAAGAGGTTGCTGTAGAACGACTCTCCGTCCTTGAACTGTCCCTTCTCAGGGATGACGATTTCCTTCTTCGAGATACTGTAGTAGGCGTTGTCGCCGTAGGTCGGTTTGATGGGACAAATCCATTCGTCGTGCTCAATCATGTGGTCAACAGGTTTGAAAGAAAAGGCTTCGCCAGCCTCTGTCTGCGGACGTACCTGTCGGTTCTGCTCCTCTAACTTTCGGTACAGCTCCGGTCTGGCCTCTTTCAGGTTCGTCTGGTCCACGTTGAAGACGTTATAGACGGACAACTTGGGATAGACGTTGTATTTCGCACGCTGCTCCTCGGTCATCCGCTTGTAGTCCTCGTACTTGATTTTCTCCTTCGTCTCCTTGTCGATGCAGGTGAACGTGGTGATGAACACGGGGATGGACTTGCTGCCCTTGTTGACAGACACCTTGGGGAGCGGGGTGCCCTCGCCGTCGGTCAGCGGTTTCCTGCCACCTTCCTTGTCCTTGCCGTAGTTGAGACCCACCACGCGGTCGAAGGTGCAGAACACGGGCAACTTGAAGCCCTCCTTCTCGCAGTGCATCATCAGCATCATGGCATTCATTCCGTTATACTCCCTGCCTGAGAGGTTCTTCGGCCACGTGAGCGCACCCTCCGTGAACCACGGCTTCTTCCAGTCGCTCTGGAGCGTCGAGATTTTCTCGATCATCATCTCGGCAAACTTCTCCAACGCCCTGTCCTCAGCCGACGGCCCGTCTCTGTGGTAATTCTTCTCCTTTGCCATTACGCATCAACGGATAAGGTCGTTTCGCCATCGCCAGACTGCACGTTAGGAGATTGGCTGTTGCCGCTGTTCTTCTCCCACTTCGAGAGTTCGCTGACACGGCAGCTGATGTCGAGACGGTCGTTATAGACGCTCATCTGAAGCTCGCCATTGGCATCGATGCCAACCTTGGGCTGCATCCAGTCCTTTTTGTCCTCGCCGAACTGGAGGAAGCGTACCCATGTGAACTCATAGTTCTCGCCATTCTTCTCACTGCTGTAGGCAGAGAATACGCAGAACGGGTTGCCCTTCTTGTCCGTCTTCACCTCGATCTTCTTGCCGAGGGTTCCACGGAACTCCATGTCGCCCTTGATGCCGTCCTCGTTCCCTGCGTCAAAGGTGTTGATGCCGGTGGCCGAGAGGTTGAGATAGAAAGCGTCGCCCTTCTTGTGGAAGGTGAGCGTTCCTGCGACCTCTACACGGGTGCCGACGGGATAGCTGGCGCACTCATCCTGTGAACCGCCGTCCTTGGACACGCTGACCTCCACCGTCTTGTTAATGCCCGACTTGGCGGGAATCACCACGTTCACACTCATAGACATGAAGGCCTTGCCTTCCTTTCCTGTACGCATCTGCGCTGCGCGACTGATGGTACCACAAACTGTTACGTTACACTTAATCATAATACTGAAATTTTGAAGTTAATAATGAAGTTAAATATGAAGTTAGAAAACTATTTCCGTTGTACGGCCTCCTGCTGGCTTTGCTGTGCTTCCACGCCCTGCTGGTAGTTCTGCGACATCTGCTGCGAGACCACGATGCCATTGACCATGCTGGCTACGGAGCGACGCTTCTCGTCATCTGACAGGTCATTGTTGCCCAACGTCTGTTGGATGCGGGTCATTTCCGCATTGGTCAGCTCATGAGTGAACCTAACGCTACCGTTGTCAACCGTCAGCAAGGGACTTCCCGTAGAGAGTGACAGACTGCATTCCTTCATGTTTGGCAAAAGGGACGTGAGGTCTATCTGCCTGTTTACGGCAGCGTCGGTTGCCGCTTGCATCTTCTCTTCCTCACTCTTGTTGTCTATCTGCACCGCCAAGGCCATGAGGGAAGTGAAGAGTGTCATCGCCATCTCTATCACGGGGTCGCCGCCGGGAGTCATGCCCAGGCCGCTGTCTTCCGAAGAGAGGATTTTCTTCATCCACTCATCGGGAGAAAGATTGGTGTCTATCTCTTGTTCCGCAGCGACTGATGGTGTCTCAGTAGAAAGCGGGTTGGCTGCCTTGTAAGACGCAAGCAGGTCTTTCCCGTTGTAAAGCAACTTTTGTGACAGTCCTCCCTTCTGGCTGATTTCCGCAATATACGCCGCTGGGTCGATATTCCGCTTCGTGCCGTCAGCCGCAATCGTCTTCACCTCGAAATGCAGGTGCGGCCCCGTCGTGCGAGTGCCGCTGTTGCCCGACACACCAATCTTCTGTCCAGCATTGACTGCATCGCCTATCTTCACGTCGATGCTCGACATGTGCATGTAGGTGGTCTGGTACTTACTGCCATCCGCACGGTTGTACTCGATGGTGACGGACTTGCCGCCGCCCGTGTTGGCATTATGGTTCACGCCGACCACCTTACCATTGTTCTCCGTGGCAAGCAGTGTCTCGTTCCTGCAACCTATGTCGATGCCCTTGTGGAACTGCGTCCTGCTGTGGTTCATCGGGTCACGTCGGTTGCCGAAAGGTGATGTCACCAGCATGAACTCATCCCTTTTCAAAGGTAGGGAATAAAGACCGTTGGGGGTGGCTGCTGCCGCTGCCTGAGCGGTGGACGCAGACACCTCGCCCTTGCGGTAGTCGCCAGAGCCAATCTTCTTACCCTCTCTCTTGGCTTGCTCGATGACCATCTGGTCATACTTGTAGAGGTTGCTGCCCTCGATGACACCGACGATGGTGGAGACATAGTTCTTGGCGGTAGCATAGCCGCCAGCCTTGATGCCAGCCGCCCAGCCCTTGTAGTCATCAGGAGAGAGGTTGCCGACATACTTCTGGTAACGCGAAGCCATGAGGACTTTACTGTGGTCCTCATAGCTCTGTCCCACGTTGTCGTACTTCTTGAACCTTTCGTTGGGTTTGTCGTCGTTGGCAAGGACGTAGGCTCCATTGAACTCGCCCTTCACGCCGAAGTGGTTGTTGGCGGTTCGTGCAAGGGTGCTCTTGCCGTTGGCCGACTCGATGATGCCCTGTGCGAGGGTCACGGAGGCAGGTATGCCGTACCTGCGCATCTGCTCCATGGCGCACTCCGCATACTGGTCGATATACTGTTGTCTGGAATTGTTTGCCATCGTCTCTCGTTATCTGTGCATACTGCGATGCTGCGTTTGTTCTTCTTCCTGCTTCTGTGCAGGAGTAACCACTTCCTTCACCTCCTGTTTGCCTTCCATGGCAGTCTCCACGCCACTGCGCTTGGCAGTCTGCTTGGGCGCTTCCAACTGGTCACAGATGGCGACACGCTCTCCGGCACGGATGAGCTTGGGCAGATAGGTGTCGAGGGCATGGTAAGGGAATCCCGCCATCTGTACGGGTTTACCATCAGGTCCGTTTTGCTTGCTGCTCTTGGTCAGGGTGATGCCCAGAATCTTCGAGGCTTTCCGTGCGTCATCCTGATAGGTCTCGTAGAAGTCGCCTGTGCGGAACAGCATCAGCGCGTCGGGATGCTTGCTCTTCAAGTCCAGGAACTGTTTCATGATGGGTGAGAGGACAACGGCGGTGACGGCCTTGGTCGCTGCCTTGGTGGCTTCCTCCTTGGCTTTCTCCTCCTGTCGTTCCTTTTCTTTTTGTTCGGGTGAGTTGCGACGCTTCTCTTCCTCCTTCTTCTCGGAATGGACTTGTTCCTCCGCTTTCTCCTCTTCCTTCCGTTCCTGCTTGTCGTTCTCCTCATGGAACTCCACCTGCTTGGTCTGCTCCTTGGTCTCCGTCTGTGCCTCCTGCTCGGTCTTGTCAGTGCCTACGGCTACGGAGTTGCTCTGTTCCTTGCGCAGCACGTCGGCAAAGAGGGAGGCGGCAAGATGGGTCTTGTAGTCCTGCTTGTCATCGGCCAGCCACATGCACTGCCACTGCAAGGGACTGACCTCCTTGCCCTGTAGCCGCTTGCCGTCGATGGTGGGAGAGCAGATGATGATGCCCGGCTTGTTCTCCGTACCCTTGGTCTTGAAGATGTTGACACGCTCGATGCGTGCCAGCTCCTCTGCGGTGGCCTGACTCTTGAAGAGGTCGAACTTCACCGACGGGTCATGGGTTGCCATCGCATAGTACTTGGAGGCCATCTCCTGCCGCATCAGGTCGCTGGCTTCCTCGTCGCCCTGCTTCATGGTCACGAAGAAACGGTTGACATCGGCCTTGTCGGGATAGACGGCAAAGGACTTTTCGTTTTCCGGCTTCAGGAACATCGCCCACTTGCCGCAGTCATCCTTCATCATCAGCACCTTGTCGAAGGTCACGGCATTGGCACGCCGCACGGCATCGCTGACATCAAGTTTCGCGGTTTCGTTCAGGTTCCAGTTGTTGAGTTTGTCCACCGACACCTCCTTTCCTGCGAAATAGCTGTCATCATGGCGGTAGCCCAGGGCACCGTCCATGTTGAAGAAGTGTACCTGCTCAAAGCCTTCCTTGCGGAGAGCCTTTTCGATACGCGCCTTGCTCATGCCCGGTACCTCGTTGTTCACTTCCAACGATGCACCGGCTGGCAACACCACATCAACGCTCTTGGATTCCGCGTCACGTACCAGGACAAACTCCTTGCTGGCCTTGTTGGGCAGTTCCTTGATTTCGTCTGCGATGAAGAAGTGTTTGGGCAGTCCGGCTTGCAGGTCAGCGGTCTGCTGACGGTTGACAGTGGAGGAACGCTCCACCTTCTCGCCGCGCTCAGCCTTGTGCATCATATCCACGGCATTGTTCACGTCTGCCTCGATGACATCGATGAGACGTGGGTTCTCCTTCAGCTCCCTCTGCCAGTAATCGACCATCCTCATGCTTTCGGGTGACAGCCTTGCAGGAAGACCCAGTTCCAGCATCTTGCTGCCAGCCGCCAGTTCGGTGATGAGCCGTTCCTGCTTTTTCGCATCATCGGGAGAGGTCACATTGCCGGAGCTGCTACGCGCCAGCAACTGTACGCTGCCCGTGGCACCTGCCACCTGACGCATCAGCTCATTGGCGAAGTCCTTGTAGGAAGCAAAGGTTTTTTCGCTCGGCATATAGACGGTGTCTTTCTTCTCGTCGTAGTGGGCCACGCCACTGCCGTCCTTGCGGATGGGGACGAGGTTGTCGCGCATCTTCAGGAGGAAATCGTTGACGGCTATCGTCAGATGGTTGTCTTCCGACTTGGAATGCTCACGCTCCCCAGCTGTACCATGCGTATTCACCTCCTTGTCATACTGCGCCTTATCCACGAACTGCATCGTGGTCTGGTCGATGTTGAAAAGGGTACGCACCTCACGGGTGCGCACGCCCTTGTAGCCTTCCTGCTGCTTCGGGTCGAGGGCTTGGTAAGCCTCCCTGCTGATTCTGTCATCGGGGTTCTGCTTGCCCGCGTACTCCTTCCAGTTGTACCAGTAGAAGGGTACGCCATGTTCATTGGACTGCACGGCCTCACCACGTTTCTTGGCCTCGGTGAACAGCGTGTACTCGTTGGTCTTGTAACCGTTCTCGTCGCTGTGCAGGGCCATCGTCAGAGCATTGAAGGCAGAAACGGTGACACCCCTCGGATAGAAACGGGGTGCAGTCTTCTCCTGCGGGTTCAGCCATACGCCGTTGTTTGTTTTGGCACGCTCCAGAGCATTGATGATTAACTCAGCCTGTCTTGCGGCTGCTGCTTTCTCTTGTGGATTCTTTTCTTGCATAATATCTTCGATTTGATAATGGTTATCGTTGTGCGAGCGGACGCTCCTGAGTCTGTCTTTCTCCTGCGGCATAGTGTTCGGACGCTATCTGCCGCATCTGGTCGTTCTTGGCAAGGACGGCATTGGCGAGGGTGTTCAGGGGCAGTGCGCCCTGGTTGTAGGCATCCACCACTTTGTCGGGCAGGGCTATCGTACAGGGTACCCTGTCGATGGTGGCCACCAAACAGTTGCCTTTTATCTGTGGCTGTGAGATACGGGCATTGAGTTGTTCATCGGGATAGACGACATAGTTGCCGCGTACCGTACCCCTCACGCCTTGCTGGTCGGCAGTTCCCCTTTGCCTGTCGATGGCTTCGTGTCCTGCCTTGTTCAGCAGGTTGAGACCGCCCATGCCGATGAGCACCATCTTCAGAATAGGATTCTTGACGAACATGCCGGCAACAATACTGGCAAGCGGCATGAGGTTGTCTTTCAAGCCCAATGATTTTGTCTTTCCCGTAAAGATACCTACGAGCATGTCGGGCAGCATGGCCAGCACATAGCCGAGGTTGTGGCCGATGTCGGAGATGCCGTTCAGACCGAAGGAACTGAGAAGTCCGTTCCAACCGCTCTCATTCGTCTGCTGTGGCTGTGTGGCCACTTCTGCCTGTGTCACCTCTGTAGGAGCTGGCATTTCAGAAGATGCTACATCGTTCTTGGGTTCTTCCACAGGTGCTTCCGTCTGCTGTGATGCAGGATACGGTGTTCCTTGGGTACTCTGTACCTGTTGGTCAGCTTCAGCCTTTGCCGCTTTCAGTCGGGCTTGGTCGGCTTTGTATTGCTCCACGTACTCTGGCGCAATGATAAGCGGCACATATTCATCGTCGTTCTTCTTTCCTTTCTGTCCTGCTGCCAGTTGGGAATCAGGAAGACCGTCGGAGGTAGGTGTCAGCTTGTCGAGTGCCACGTTCAGTCCGAGGTCTACGCCCACGAACTTCATGCCTTTTGCCCAACCGCCTCCAACACCACCCATGGACAGGAAGTCTGTAGTCGCGCCCAACACATAGCCGGAGCCTTTCTCCAACGTAGAGGGATTATAGCGTTTCTCTGCCTGTTCGGAGATATGGTTCTCCAACGGCGACTTGCTCATGGCATGGGGGAGATAGAAGATGGTGTTGGTCGCTGCCTTGCGCATGATATACTCGATGGATGACTTGGGAATCTCATCCTTGACCATCTTATCAATCATCATCTTCTCTATCTCAGGCGTGACAGTAATCTTCTGCTTCTTCAGTTCGTCCTTCACCATCTGGATATAGTCCTCTGTGTGCTTGGAGTTCCATTCTCCCGTATAACGCAGGGAGAACAGGCTGGCAGCCTGTGCCGACATGCCACCGTCGGGGCCGGCAGCACCTGCCATGATATAGGGCAGGCTGGTGGTGTGCCGTCCTATCTCCTCCAATTGCTTGTGGCGCAGGTCTTTCATCACCTTGTCCATGATGGGCAAGACCTTGGTCTTGAAAAGTCTGTCGCTCGGTGTATCTGCCATTGCTTATATGTTCAATTGGTTAAGTATCTGTTCTCTGGTCTGCTCGATGGCGTTGTGATAGACCTCCATCTGCTTCGGGAAGTATTCTTCGAGCCATTCGTCTTTCTCGATGTTGTCGTTGATGAACTTAATGGCGAGTTGTCGGTCAATCTCGATGGCTGCTTCCCCTGACTCGCTGTTGTTGAACCACGCCTTTGTCCACCATCGTATGCCGCTCTTGTCGGGATAGACGCTGACGAGCCGTGGTATGTCGAAGCTCTGCACGTCAATCTCCAGTTCGGCCAGCGGGTCTATGAGTCCGCTGGTAGCGACGGCTTGTTCTTCAGCTTTTTTTTTTCGAGGGCCGACATGGTGCTCAGGAACACGTGATGACGCAAAGCTAAGTAGTTGAGGAAGTCGGCAATGAGCAGGTTCTGCACCTTCTCGGCGATGGGGATGCTTCTCATGCCCATGCCCAAGGGGTTGGCCATGCTCGGCAGGGTTTCATAGAAATAGTTCTTCATCGACGACATGGCGAAGATGTTGCGGAGTGCCAACTCCGTGTGCTCCGGCAGCGTATAGATGCCGCTGCTCATGTCGCTCATGTAGTCGGGGAAGAAGCGCATCATCAGTTCCTCAATCTCCTTCTGGTCCTTGTCGTAACGGGTGTGTACGTCCATGTCGATGGTGACGAAGTGCGGCACGCCGCCGACCTGCCCCTGCTGCTCCAGTGCCTTGATGTTGCCGTAAATCATCGTCAGGAACTCCAAGGGATTCAATTCCTCTCCCTTGAACTTCACCCCGATATGGAGCATGTCGGCACTGACCGCCACCACCTGACCAGCCTTGACCACCTGTCCGTAGTTGGCGAAAACATTGCTCAGATGGGCATAGGTCACTTCGTAGTCGCCGTAGCGGATGACCTGATAGATACCATGGACGGCATCGTTGCCCAAGCCCGAAACCTTGCCCGTGGCGACGGCAGCAAGGAGGTAGTGCCTGACGGCGAAATCGACTCCGTGATGGAAGAACGGCTCACCTGTCTTGGGATGCCGTTGCTTGCCGTAGCCGAGTGACATCTCCACGTCCTTGTCCTTTTCCTCAAACGGCATACAGTAGCCGCTGTCGGACTGGAGCATCATTTCATGTGAGAATTTCATTGACATTATCTTTGTACTTGTTGTTCAGTTACTTATATTCATCGCTTATTGTTTTTATTTATCGTCCTCGGTGTATCTGTTCCCTCGGTTCTTCAACCACAGGGACAGGCGACACCTGCACGGATGGCTGGTCGGACTGTGCCTTATTCTGTCTCTGTCCTGATACATCAGAGCTGGCTTTTGGCGTTCTTTGTCCGCCGCCCAGTACCTGACTCATATTGGCATTGTTGCCAATCATCATCATACCCAATACCGCACCTGCAATCTTGCCCATCCAGCCGAAGCGTCCGAAGATGAGAAAGGCAGAGAGCACCAGTCCGGCGAGACTGAGACCCGACACATTGCCCTGGCCGAGGTTGCTGAAGAAGTTGCCGAACATGTTGCCGCCGTTGCCGGAGAACATGCCCCGCAGGAAGTTCGACATGCCGCTCCATTTGCTATCGACACTGGTCATCGCATTGTTCACGCTATCCACCGCACCGCCCACGGAGTCCTTCAGTTCGCTGACGGTATTTGCCACGCCATCGACCTTCTCGCTCACGCTGTCAATGGTGTCCGACCCTACGACGGCATCGCCGACGATACGGGCGACGCTCTTGTCCGTGGTCAGCTTTTCCCATCCCACGTAGGCGGCTGCACCGCCCACGGTGGCTGTCTTGGCTGCCGTTCCGAGACCTTTGAGTGTGCGCTGCGGATGGATGACGGCACCGCCGACGGAGGTGGCGGTAGCCTTGGCTGCGCGTCCTCCGTATCTGAATGTTGCTTTGAGTAATGATCCCCAACCCATATTCTTTTCGTTTTCGTTATTCGTTATCGTCTGCCGTTTCGTCGCCAGCGTTCCATGCACTGTCGGGTGATGCTGGCCTTATCGGCTTCGCTCCTGGCGTTATAGTCTATCTCTGCCCACACGTCGGCGAGCGAGGTGTATTTGACAGCTTTTGTCAGATGCCTGAGCTTCCTGTTCATCAGCTTCAGCTTGGGACGGATGCCAAAGACCACCTCCATGCGCTCCTTCTCCGTCATCTTCGTGTCGGAGAGGCATACCTGACGGATGTCGTTCACGATGTCCACGCTGCCCATGATAATCTCACGATATATCTTGTTTCTATTGGAGGACAGTGCCACGGCAAGGGCGTTGGTGGGATGCTCACTGAGCTGGTGGCTGAAACTGCCGAGGTTGTCTATCATGCGGTCTATCTCATGGTAGAAGCCGTATATCTGCGCCGCATAGGTGATGATGCCGTGAAAGTCATCAAGGTACTTGTTGAACTCCCGTTGCAGGTCGGTGGTGGCGTTTACCTCTTCCGTAATCCAGACATGGCCGGTGCTTTCGAGCAGCATCATCTGCTCCTGTTGTTTCAGCTCCTTCTTCGCCTTGTCGGTATAGAGGGCTATCATGCCGGCCAGCACAGGGTCGTTGCCCTGCGCAAAAAGTATGTTGCCGCCTCCGAAGAAGGGGAGGAGAAGCGTTATGGTGATGATAAGCAGTAGTCTATGGCACATAAGCAATTCCTTTCTTTTCAATGAGCGGCCCTGGCACACCTGATCCATCTTCGGTGCGCTTCATGCGCCACCTCGCCGTTGGTGCGGTCGAGCATTCCGGCGGTCACGCTGTTCCACACGTCGGTCATGGTGTAGTAGCGGATGGACAGGCAGAGTCTGTTAAGTTTCTTGTTGAAGGCATCCAGGCGGTCGTTGAGTGCCCAGAGGGTCTTGCTGCGCTCGGCACCCGTGAGCATGTTTTCCGAACCGCCCTTGGCGATGGCATCCCTGAGTGTCGTATAGACGGTTACCAGTTCCGTGGCCGTCTCGATATACAGGTTGTTCATCGACATGGTGGCCACCACACCCTGGGGATTGTCGGCAATGGATTTGCGCAGGTTGCAGAGGTTGATGAAGATGCGCACACCGTCATCATAGAGTGAGGTGCAGGCCTTCAAAGTGCTGGCATAGCCATCGACGGTCTTCAGGTAGGAGTTGTATTTCTTCTCCCACTTGTGTATCTGGGTGAACTCGGCAGCGATGGTGTTCTGTAGCAAGGCTGTCTTCTGCTGGTCTTCTATCTGGCTTTTTATTTGACCGTTGATGAGTTCGTTGCCCTCGGCAAGGGCGACATATTCCAAGGGGTTGCTCGACACAATCTGCGCGTTCGACCTTCCGAAGCCTATCCACAGAATGGCGAAGGCTAACAATGCAACTGCCAGCCATCGGCGGTCGAAGTTCCAACGGTCATTCATGCCTGGTATGGGGCTATCGGTTGGTGATTTCATAGATGCCTTTTCTTCGTTTGTTGTATTCCACTCTTTCTCTGACAATGCCTACAACGTCCAGTTTCTCCCTAACGCCGTAGATGTCGAGCTTGGGATTGGTGCGGTCGCCGCTGTAGATGCAGATGGTCTTCAGGCCGAAGAACTGCTCCAGGAGGTCGCGGCTCTCGCTGAAATCGACGATGCGGTACAGTTCGATGTAGTCACTGGTTCTATGGAAGATGCCGTGCTGTACGATGAGCTGCTCTGCTGAGATGATGAAGCGCAGTTTACTGAGATACAAGCAGCCGTAGAGCATCATCAGTGTGGTGGCAGAGCCGAGAATCAGGAACGGTGCCTTGAAGGTGATGCTCTCGTGACCGGCGACAAGGAACAGCAGCAGACTGACAAGGAAAAGAAATCCCTGACTGATGATGTACTGTGCCCAGTGGGGACGCAAGGTGATGATTCTGTGTATGGTCTGTTCCATGTCTATCGGTGATAATGCCTCCGTTCTTCCATGTTCGATGTCTCGACTTCCATCTCCACATTGCCCTGTTCGTCAATGCCGGTGGTGTAGTCCACGTCGTGCTGTATCTTCTTGTCGTTGCCATCGTCCTCCGGCTCGATGTCCATTGCCGCCATGTCCTCCTTGATGGCGAGTGCCTTGCACAGGCTTTCCCTGAAGTCCTTGTGAGCCTCCATCGCACCTTGTATGGCTGATTCCTTGTCGTCGGGAGCAACGAGCCGTGAGGAGCGCATCTCATACGCATCCTCATAGAGCGAATCGTATCGGGCATACAGCTTTCGTGTGTCCTGCGGCAAGAGGTCAACCTGTTCGTCTGTGGGATGAAGTAAGGCCTTGACCGTGGGAATGTCCTTGCTTGTCTTGCGGAATGAATCGACGTAATCCTGATAGGCATCCGGCACGTTGTCCTTGGCCAACGGATGGTTCTTCATGGCAATGCTGCCAAGCAGTTCCTCGTTGAAGTCTTTGTAGCCCGGTGAGATCTCTTCACGGATGACACGTTTCTCATCCACGCCGTGGGCAGTAGCCACAGACTTGAACTGCTCGGCGAACTGCTGTCCTGCCTCGTCCATGTCGAAACCGAGGTGGAAGGTGGCTTGCTTGGCTGTTTTGACCAGTCCCTCAAACTGCTTGACTGACGGGTTGCCGCCAGTCGAGGCAAACACCCCTGCTGACAGTTCCTTCCGCTCCTTGTAGTCCAAAACAGAATCCTTTCCTGCCAGAAGCTGGTAGAACGCCATCGCATCGTAGGCACTCTCGAAGACAAAGACACGCTTGGCATCTTCGAGTTTCGTGTCCGCAGGACTGGAAAGCCACAGCCCCTCGCTTGCATTGGAGCCTCTGGCCATACCCTTGTAGGATGTTCCGTCGAGCTTCCTTCTTCCCCTTTCTTCCAAGCCGACAATCTTCCCGTCGCCGCCGGGTATGGTCATGGGAAAGGAGAGGTTCCTATATACCTGACCATTGGAAGCGGTGCGCTCTGCCAACACAAAATCGTGGTGGAAGGCATATTGGGTACTGAGGTTGATGCCCCTCGGCTTGAAATAGGGATAGAAGGGTTTCTGCGTTTCTCGGTCGCTGCCCTCGAAGTGGTGCATCCTGTAGTCGCCGATGCGGAAGGGTGGCAGGTCACGCTCTGGACGGAAGATTTTCGCTTCCCTGTCCTCGATGGGATTGTTGAGAAGTCGGTTGCAGACAAGGTTCACGAGCCTGTCCTTGTCCATGCCGGGGGTGTAGTCGGAGAAAAACGCAGGATGTTCCTTGATGAAGCTGATGACATTGTAGTTCTTCTGGACGGGAGGCTGGAAACAGCAAAGACCGTTGCCCGTGACGATGAACTTGTCACCACGTATGCGACGGCCTTCGCTGTCCAAGCGCACAAACGACGGATAACGCAGACCGTCACGTCGGTTCAGTGTGTAACCGGCATCGAGCAGTACGTCCTGGATGCTGAGTCGGTTCTTGAAATCGTCGTAGGTGAGCTTTGCCATTGTGTTATCCTGATTGCTGTTCTCTTTTACCTCCCGTGACCCATGCCCACGCCGTGTTCCCCTGCGTTTAGTCCTGCATCGAAAGCCCTTGCCGCCAGTTCCTGCGGCGAATCGACTCCCGGCTTGAAATAAACATGGGGTCTGTCAGGCCCGTGATGCTCCATGAAGATGGCGGGGCCGCTGTGGTCGTGGAAACCACGCCCGAACTCACGGGTGACGGCAAGACCTGCCAACAGCGCACCGCCAATCTTGGCTCCGAGGTTGCCGTGCATACCGGGGACGTTCTTCATATCGACCTCATGGAAGATGTGCGAGAACAGTTTCATGCGGTGGTAGTCGTCGATGGCCATGAACTTGTTGTACTGCTTCTGCGTAATCTCGTGGCTGATGCTCTCACCGTTGATGACAGCGGTCATGCGGTACTTCGCCTCGCCCTTGGCATCCTTTTCGATTTCGCCCTGTGCATTGCGCACGGGTTCCACCTTGATGTCATCGACCATCACCTCACGGCCATGCTTGCCCTCACGATACCATGCCTTTTCCTCGTTGAGTTCATAGAGATAGCTGCCATCGACATGGGCTACGCTGCGGTCTTCAGGCTCGGCATTGACTAATCCTTGTCCACTCTCCAAGGGTTGCAGCTGGTTGACCAGCTCCTGCAACTGCGCCTGTCGGTTGGTCAGTTCTGCCTCCACTTCGGGTTTGAGCGTGATGCCAATCTGCTCCTTGGAATTGAGCATGTCCATCGTAATCTTGTCCTTGAAGTCGCCTTTGATGACCTCGTTCAGCAGGTCGAGACGTGCCTGTACTGACACCTCCTTGGTGGAGTTGCTGGTGAGCTTCTTCAGTTCCTCATCCGTCAGGTCATACACGAAGTCCTGCTTGGTGGCCGTCGATTGGATGGTGAGGGTCTTCTTCTCTGGGTCTATCACGATACCGTGGCTGTCAAGGCATTCGCGGAACTTCTCGTCGGTGAAATAGACATTCGAGGTGATAAGTTCCTTGTAAGGCTTGGCAGGGTCGGTCTTTCTCGGTGCAACCTCTACAGGCGTGATGGCAGCCTGGAGGTCAGCCAGCACGTCCTGCTTGGGTGGCTGGTAGGTGGTCTGCTGTCCTTTGTAATAAAAGCCATAGCCACCGTTCTGCAACTCACCCGGCTTCATGCGTCCGTCGGGACGGTCGGCCACCATCGGCGCACCCTGCATAAATAGGCGGCCTCCCACACGACGCATGTGAAAGCCTTCCTGTTGACGAGGGATCCAGCCAAGAAACCTGCCATGATAGGGGTCCATCATGGGATGAAGTCCCCGTCTGTCCCATGGCAGACGGCCATACTCACCGACACCGATGCGGTAGCCGTGAAGCCCCATGGCGACACGTCCGTTGGCATTGCGGGCATGGACGAAGTTACGAGGAACATAAAAATCATTGCCGATAAGCTGCGCAAAGGTGTTGTAGGCATTCTTGTTGGCATAGTTGGTACCCCAGTCGGTCATCGCCCGCATCTGCTGGGCGTTGACGGGGTAGGTGAGCAGTGGGGAGTCGTGACCTTGTACGGCCAGCTTGTAGGCATCGCCCTCACGGATGATATGCGCTTGCATACCGTTCCTGCGGAGGATGTCCTGCAACTCTGGCGAGAGGTCGCCTCTCATGGGTAGTGCGTTGGATCGTATTGACATACCTTTCCTTTCTTTTGATGGTTAAACGTCTCCCTCTGCCAAAGCTTTTTCGAGCATCTCGCCCTTGTGGTTGACGAAACGCTCTGCCGACTCATCGTTCATAACCAGCTTGTTCGCCTTGCAATAGGCCAGATACTCGTCTTTCCATTCCTTGGAGTGGTGGTTCACGAACTGAAGCCAGCCGTATTCTCCTGTCTGGAGCTTTTGTACCAGTTCACTCTCTGGGTAATACTGTTTTTCTGCCATGATACATTGGTTTTACGTTACACATTTCCTGAATTATCGCCCGTGCCCGAAGGCTCTCATGCCAGCTTTCTTCTGCTCGTTCCAGAGTTCGTCGGTATAGTCCTCCTCCTTGACGTAATCGAGGTTGCCGTCCTCGTCCATCGTCCAACAGCCGTAGATGCCGAAGGTGTATTTGTCCCACTCACGGCTGCGCTGCTCGCTCCACATCCTGGCATCGCCCGGGGCAATGCGTACTCCTGTGCGCTCATGGAGGTCAATGCCTACGGTGATGGCATCGTCCACATCGTAACGGACAAAGGTGACAGGCTCGCCGTTGCCCAAGCTGTTGGCTTCCGTCTCGCTCAGGTAGATCTCGTCGGCAATCAGCTGTAGGTTGCGACCGATGACCTGCGTAGGGGCAGAAAGCACCTGCTTCGTCTCGGAGTCCAACTGTACGTAGGAACGAACCATGTTGCCGTTCTTGTCCTCCACGGTGGCGATGATACTCTTTCCGCTCTCCAAGAGGGTGCGTTCCTGCTCGTTGAAACGGCTGAGGTCGGCTTCCTCCAACTCTGGATAGAAGAGTACATCGACGTTGCCGTCATCCTTACGGACAAGGGCAAAGCGGGTGCGGCTCTTGATGATGTTGCCTTGCTCATCCGCTACTTGGATGGGCAGGACGGGGGTACGTCTGCCTTCCACGATGTCGTTGATGACTCGCACGGGCAGGTCTTCAATCATCTCATGGGTGAGACCGAACTGTTCGAGGGTCTCGAATGGAATTTCATTCTCTTCAAAGTGCATTTTGTTCATTGTTCTTGATGCGTTGATGAATAATTTTGGCTGCGAAGGTACACCATATTTATTCTGTAGGGTGGGCTGATTGAAGAAAACAGGCTGATTTTGATAATTGCTAACATTTGAGTATAAAATATTCAAGAATATCATACTCGATGCTTACTAAATGTTATATTCCGATTGTTTATTGTTGAATGATTTGACAGACCGAATGATTGCACTTAATTTTGCGACATGAAAAGAACAATACTCGTAATACTCGTTTCATGGATGACTGCCAATGCCATCCACGCACAGTTCAACACCATCGGTGATGTGATGAACAGAAAAGTGACAAGACAGGATAGTCCTTCAGAACAAGTGGATGCTCAGAATGACAGCGTTCAGGAAGTTGATACTATTCAAACTACTCCCTCAATAGAAACGAAAGGGAAAGAAGATGTGGTCAGCAACTACATGAGTGTGTCATTGCCGCTGAAGAAGATACAAATCAACTCGAAGTTCGGAATGCGGATGCACCCCATATATCACAGATACATCATGCACAACGGCGTTGACCTCCACGCACGGCACGAGGATGTTCTCTCGATGCTGCCAGGCAAGGTCATCAGGATAGGTTATGACAGCCGTTCAGGGAAGTTCGTGACGGTGCAGTCGGCCAACTATACCGTCAGCTATTGCCATCTGTCACAGCAGTATGTCAGGCAGAACGATTTCGTCTATGCTGGGCAACCCCTTGGACTGACAGGCAGAACAGGAGCTGCCACTGGCGAGCATCTCCACCTGACAACAAAAAAGGATGGCAAGGCGTTCAACCCTGTCATCCTTCTGAATGTCATTAAAGACATGATATAGTGCGACTCCTACTTTATCATCATGTTTAGGCATAACGAAAAAGTGATAGGAGACAGCCCAGCCTGTTTTACTGTCTCACCGATTAAAAGTGACACGACACTCGTAACTCTGGTGCAGCTGGTTTGACCGCCATCGAGGTGGTACTTGCCGTTTAGCCCCCTGTCTCTTATGATTTCCACAAAGGAAACATCAGTCACTCCCTCCTGCATGGATTCCCACAAGGGAGGATATGACAAGTCCGTCAGGATTTCCTTCAGCTGGGGATAGTCGGGAACGTCGATGTCTTCTGTGCTTTTCCCTTCCTTCTGTCTTTCGTACATCGTTTTTGAAAGAGGGATGTTTTCATACACATTCTCTATAATGTTAGTCGGAAAGGGAACGGCATTGCTGTTGAAAGGTTGACGGCATGACGATATGGCTGACGAAATCGCATCAATGCTTTCGTCAACATACTCTCCCTTACGGTATCTGTTGATAATCTGCCGTGGAGTAAGGTGTCTATCGTTTGACTCGTGACTCATTCCTGCTCTTTGCTATTGCATTATATGAGATTAAAGGTATGTAGGCTGCATAGTAGAAGTTCTCGGCTATAAGGGGAAGGATGGTCTTGTCTCTGAAGATGGTTCGGCAGATGTCGCATTGATGTGACGTGTGGCAGGGAAACTTCTGCCCCGTCTTTTCATGTACATATCTGAGCACGGCTTCCGGGCCATCTACAAAAAGCCACACTTTCATGAAATCCTCAAAGGCTCTTTCGTAAATCACTTTGATGGGTTCTTGGTACACATTCCCCAGACGCATCTGTGGAATGTGGCACACTCCTATACCGCAACAAGCATAGACTTCACCGTATGGGTTAATGATGATGTTCTGAAATAAATTCTGGCAGGAGTCTTTCTTACCCGAATCTATGTACTTCATCTTTCTGTTTCTTACCCCCATGTTCTTGCTGTAGTTCATCCAAGGACTGATGGAGAAATTCAGTTTGCCTTGATTCTTTAGTTCAATGATGACCTCGTCTTGTTCAAGTTCATGAGCAATGTTCATGCGTCCGTACTGGTGTTCAATGCGAAGTTCTGTCTCTATTCCCAAATGCGCAGCAGCTACAGAGGCATTGCGTACATTCGTCCATGGGACGAAACGGTTATGGTCTTCGCCTGTGCTGAAGCTGGCCTTGGTCAGTCCACACCGCTTCAACCGCTTTAAGGTGGTGTAAGCCTTGTCATAGTCGGTAGCCCAGAAAGCATTGCTGACCATCATGCTTTTCAAGCCTTTGCTCTTTGCATACGACATGATTCTTTCTACATCTTTCCCAAGGAGCATACATTCACCGCCTGTGAGGTCTAAAGTGGATATGGTATCTGGATAGGCTTCAAGGCTCATGTCCACATAGCCCTTCATTTCATCTAATGTCATGGTACACCCCTGCTTCGGACTGCATCCAAAGCAACAATTATCACACGCGGCTGTACAACGCAGCGTAGTGAGCAAAACAATACCTGACGGTTTGATGGGTGTAATGGTCATCTGATTAATCCTGCCTTCCTATATTTTGTCAGTCTTTCTACGATAGCTGCACAATTCTTGAATCCTTCCTCTTCCTGTGTCTTGGCAGCGCGAATCTGGTTCTCACCTTTCTCCACCTGTTCGCCACGCAGCATCTCGTATGTGATGAACGTTTTCATCTCGCTGTTGCCGTCTGGCAGCTCACGCCCTAAGGCCACACCACTTGGATAGGCACAGAATATACCGTCGGGGTACTTCTCGTTTCCCTGAACATCCGAATTGAGGTGCAGGTTCTTCATAATCCAGTCTTTTATCACATCCATCTTCGGCATGTCCATAGGTAAGCCTGTGCGCTCTCTGTATCGGTCAAAGAAGTGAGGTGTGAAAAACGCTTTCTCGGCTTTGGCCAAAGGATTGGAGTCAAGATACAGGAATCCTACGAGGTGAAAGCCGTCTGACTGACGATAAACCCCGAAGTGCATATAGTCAAGCAGCCGCTGCCTCTTCGTTATCTGCCAGTCACGACTCAGCATGAATATCATATAGTCTATGCCTCGGTTGCCTTTTACCATCACAGGAGCATAAACCTTCAAGCCCTTTGGCTTCGTTTTGAGTGCCGTTCGCCAGTACTTCGGCTGAAGGGCATCAATCTGATGATGCACGAAGGCTTCATCCTGGTCAATCACCCGAATGATGTCGTTGTAGTCAAATGAATCGGTTACAATCGAAGGCATACGCAAACACCCCTTTCTAAATTTTTTTGAAAACAGCTATGGCATCCTGCATGATTTCCTCATGGTCGAAAGCCAGTTGGGGCAGTGCAGACAACGGCCACCATTCTGCCTTAGCAGCATCATCCTGACCTGTCACTTCTAACGAGTTGTCCACGATGGCAAGATAAGCCACAGATATAGTCCTTCCTCGTGGGTCACGGTCAACCTTGGAGTATGCTCCGATTAGAATCACATTACTGACCTGTAGCCTCGTCTCTTCTTCCAGTTCGCGGATGGCACACTGTTCCGTGGTTTCATCCATATTCATGAAACCACCGGGGAATGCCCAGCATCCCTTGAATGGTTCACCGCCGCGCTGAATCAGCAGAACCTTTGGCTCTGCCTCCTTCGTGATGACCACGCAGTCGGCAGTGACTGCCGGTCTTGGATATTTGTATGTGTATGACATATTACAGTTTCTTAAACGCCTCTAACAGTAGCCTCATTCCTTCTGAGGCTGTAGTCTTGAAATGGGTGAAGCCAAGTTCTGTGCATTGTTCCATGTCGCCTGAATCTATGACAAACTTAGGAACTTCATGGTGAGCATAGCGGATGAATCCCGCCGCTGGATATACTTTGAGTGATGTGCCAATCACCACAAAGATGTCGGCTTTACTTACGATGTCAACAGCCACGTTCATACTGTCGATGTATTCGCCGAACATGACAATGTATGGTCGAAGCTGTGCACCATCTTCTGCCTTGTCGCCAAGCATGATAGGTATGGTCAGAGGATATTCCTTCACGCAGGTAGTGCGGTTGTCCATAGAGCAAACCTTACCTAACTCTCCATGAAGATGAATGACACGGGAAGAACCGGCTCGCTCATGCAGGTTATCCACGTTTTGGGTGATGACCGTCACCTCATGCTCCCTTTCCAACTCAGCTATCATTATGTGTGCATCGTTAGGTTCCACTTCTGCCAACTTCTTGCGCCTGAAGTTATAGAAGTCCAGACATCGTTGTGTGTCATTATAGAGGGCATCCGTGCTGGCCAGATAAGCCCACTTCTCATTCGTCCACAACCCATCCTTCCCACGGAAGGTGCTAAGTCCGCTCTCTACGCTGACCCCTGCACCTGTCAGAAATACTATATGTTGCCTCGTCATAATTCCTTATAATTCTACCGCTGGCCAACCGTAGTCCTGGTAAAACTTTACGTTCAGACCATGTTCCTTGACATAGTAACGGAGCTGACTCTTGCGCACCTCCTCGCGAATGCGCTCATTGGAGTGGATGCCTTCATACACGTCATGATAGTCACCGAATATTCTGCGGCTGCTGGCTAAGTTTCCTGCACCGTCAGCAGTCTGCTCAAACGAGGTGACTGCCCAATGGCTATCATCTTTTTTCAACGTCATCATGCCAGCATGGTTGCCGCCTGAGACACATTTCAACGTATCACCCACCTGTCTGTACCAATACACCCAGAAGTCACCCATGAACATTTCATCCTCCTCATGCACCATCGTCAACGTCGGTACGCAGATGTCCCCCTCGTCATGTGCATAATGCTCACCTATCTCTTTTGCCAGATAGTTGCTGATGGCTTGACGGACAGTTTGTTCCTTACGATTAAGGGCGATATGTCGGATGCAGTCCTCTTTATGACCGTCGAAGTCGGCTATCATCCATTCGCCGTCCACCTTCTCCATCGAGAGTTGATGCTCCTCTACGTCCGTCGATTCATCAAACGTGCCGTCCTCCCATTTCTGCCTCACGCTGATGGTAGCCACGGCATGGGTCTTGTCTGTCAGTTCCACGCCCTTGACCTCATAGTCCGCTATCGTTCCACCGTTGCCCGTTACGAAATAGTACAACCACTCATGATCCATCGCTTCAAACTCAGGCAAGTGGTTGAACATTGTATCAAGAACGGCATAGAAGTCTGCGGTCATATAGTCCTTGGATTTCTCCAACAACTCATGGTCGGGAATATAAGCACAGAGCTCTGTTGCGCGTTCACGCAATTTCTCGTCTGTATCGGCACAAGCCACCATTAACAAGGCTGTAAGGATTACTATCAGTAGTCTATTCATAGTCTTTACTCAATATAACATTCTGCAATGACGAAACTTGATGAATGGGATGGTATCGTTTAATTATTGTAATCAATACCATATAGTTCAAATACTCTCTTATTCCTGTTAAACCGATATGGCATCTTGACGTTGGCGGGATTGATAAGCACTGCCTGTTCATCAGCAGCTTCGGTGGAATTGATGAATGTAACTCGACTGATTCTGCTTATTTTGAACGTCCTTTGCTCATTTCGTTTATGGCAATATGCCTGTATATGCGTTCTGCCAAATTCATCGGAATACTGGACTTCACTAAGACGACGGACAGATGCTGTACCGTCATATTTCGTGTAAGCTATTTCTATGATAGCACCTGTGTCAATAGCTCTTTGTATATCGTCGTAAATCATAATTCGTAAATGGTTTAATTGTTATACCTAACCAAATAGCCTAATGGCTTGTTTGCATTCGAGTGTGCCTTGATGTAATCAAGATTGCCTACTACATACAAAGTGCTTTTTGCTCTGGTGACAGCGACGTTCACAAGATTCGGCACACTGTTGTCAATCCAATATATCTTCCTATCTGGAGAGTTTGATGTAACCACAAGGCTGTAAATCATGATGTCTTTCTCATCACCTTGGTACTTGTGAACAGTATTGGCCTCTATACGGTCGGCATAGTTGGCTGGTATCATGGAATTGATCTTCTCTGCCTGATGCCTGAACGGAGTGACAATGCCAATGCTTACGTCTGGATATGATTGCGCAGCTTGAACGGCCAACTCAATGGCTTTCTTGGCTTCAGCCTCATTGATATTCACGTTGTCATTCACCTGCCGTCCAACAACATTGACCAGGACAATGCCTTGTGGATTTCCCTTCAAACGGCTGACATCAGTCTTGACTTCAAGACGCTGACCCATAACTCCTCCATAGAACATATCGTTGGAGTAGCCAATGATGGACGGGAAACAACGATAATGGTAATTCAGCATATACGGTGTGGAAAGACCAGCGGTTACATTGCTGATATAGTCTTTGCAGTAATCGTACAAGGAGCATTCCGCATACTTGACATATTGCCTGTTCGCCAACCCAAGTTTTTGTTTTATAGCCTGCTCTTCCTCAATTTTAACGGCAGAGATATGTCTGAGCTGCATCGGGTCGCCGATGACTACAAGCTGTTTTGTGCGCATGATGAGCGGCAATGCAGATGCGATGTCGCACTGTGAGGCTTCATCAATGATGACCATATCGAAAAGCTCGGATGTCAACGGGAATGCGTTCTTTGTTGAGAGACTGGTAACAGAGCATAACGTGAAAGCATCCAGGAATGCCTTTGCTTGCTGCGTAAACCTTATGTATTCATCGTCTTTCCAAGGAATCTGGGCGGGCAAATAGTTCTTGTAGGCAGTGATAGAGCGGACGGCTCCCTCTTTCTTCTTGTTGTGATGAATAAA
>JAFSNR010000074.1 GCA_017443345.1 Prevotella sp. | reverse complement strand
GCCCGCCTGTCGGCGGAGCTGATCAAGGCCGACCTCGCCCGTAGGCAGGCGGCTGACACGGCCAGGAATACTCAAGACGTGATGACCGCCGTGCTGAGTGAGGTACAGTCGCTGCAGGAGGGTATCGACAACCTGCTGGTGCTGCTGACCATGCCCGACCTCGCGCCGGGACAGAAGGAGTGGGACATCGCTCATCGGATGATCAAGGAGAAGTCTCGGCTGCTGGGGGACATCCTGACCGTAACGCTCGAACTGCAGTTCTATGAGAAGCTGAAGTCGCTCGAACAGAACGACCAGGTGGCGGTGAACGGATTCTGTCATAATGTATTCGACCACTGCCTGAGTCTGGTGCAGGAGGGAGTCGACGTCCGATTTGAAACATCGCTCGACGATGATTATATCGTCCACACGAACAAGGAGACACTGAAACGGCTCGTCCGTAACCTGTTGGTCAACTCGATGTCGAATACCAGCGAGGGGAGCATCACACTGTCGGTTTATGAGGACGAGAAGAAGGGACTGTTGCAGTTTGCCGTCCACGACACGGCTCCCGCCATCCCAGCGGAATTGCAGGACCAGATATTCAAATGGATGCCCAAGGGCAACCTGCACCAGATGCTGATGACGCTGCGCGTCCGCTCGTGCCGGCTCATGGCCCGGCTCCTCGGCGGCACCTTCTACATCGACTCCCACGAGGACACCGGTGTCTCAGCCGTATTCTCGATCAAGATTTAGACATCAAATACAATTTCATGTAACATTTTTAATGCAGTTAAGCCGTCGTGATGACGTCTGCATGTTCGTTAAAAGTGAGATGCAGTCTGACTGCGAGGTCAGACGGTTTCTACGGTAAAAGATCAAATTTTTTTTCAGGCTCCCGCCGCCGCGAAGGTTCCGGGGGCTTTTTTATTAGACAGAAGAACAGATAATTAAAGACAGAGTAACAGATTAACAGATTTTTTAGACAGAAGAACATATAATGGAAAAGAAAGTAGAACAAACGCAGCAGTTGCTGCTAAGGCTCGTAGACAAAAAAAGATGAGTAATTCAGAGTTAGCCAGGCGGATGGGGGTGTCGAGATCGACTGTCAGCCGCCTGATTTCCGGCAGGATGACATTGACGGTTCTGCATCTGTATCTCTTTGCTGATGCCCTTGGAGTCAGTCCAAAAGACTTGTTGGTGGAGGAAAACCGTGCAGATTCTGCACAAAATGACGGGGCGATTGAAGAAAGTGGCTGAAAAGTTTGGCGGTTCCGATTTTCTTCTTGTACCTTCGTGCACGATAACGCGCGCGTATAAATATTAATAAGGTAAAAAAACAAGAAGACAATGGAAGAAAAGAATAAAGGACTCCGTCTGACCGACATCATCCATTACGACGATGTGGAGACGGGAACACTGGAACTTTGTGACGGAGAGGGTCATCAGAAGAGATACGACGCCCTGTGGCTGAGCGATCTCCGGATGCCGAGTATGCGCCGACTGCCCAAGGGCATCATGCTGCCGCTGAGGACGGTGGCGACCTCGTTCAGCTACGAGACCCCGCAGGTCTACGTGAGCACAAACTGTAAGCTGCGTATCGAACCGCTGATGTCGACGAGCTGGCAGGACTTCGGGGCGCAGCTGTACGTGGTGGTGACGATGAACGAGTTCCGTCAGTTGGCCGCCATGATCCAGTATCTGAACATCCGACAGATAGAGACCGACGGCAGGGTGGCTGCTGATCATACGGGAGAGACTTACTTTAAAACCGACGACCATGGCGAATTCTGGAAATAGACGACCACCGCAGTCGGTCAGACTGAACAACCCCGGCAATATCCGTCAGTCGCGCCAGTGCTTCAGTGGTGAGATCAACCACGGCAGCCAGTCGGCGTTCAAGGAGTTTGTGAGTGTGAGGTACGGTTTCCGTGCCATGAAACGCGTGTTGAAGACCTACCTCTACAACCACGGGTTGGACACGATCGAGAAGATCATCACCCGATGGGCACCGCCCCAGGACCACAATGACACGGAGGCTTACATCCGGTTCGTGAGCGACCAGTCGAAGATTCCAAGGAACCAGAAGCTGCGGTACACGCCTGCCGACATCGTACCGCTGATGCTCGCCATCGCCCGCTTCGAGACCGGCTACCTGCCCGACGGTTGGATTCACGCCTCATTCGAAGCGTGGGAGATGAAATAAAGAAAGAGGATGTGTCCCTATTTGGGCATATCCTCTCTAACACCATTATTTTGTTCACAAACTATGAATGCAGGTCGAGGACGAAGCGGGTGCCTTTGGTGAAGTTGGGATCGATGTCAAGGTCACCGTTCATCTTCAGGGCCATCTGCTTGCATGTGGGGAGGCCGAGACCGTCGCCCGTAGTGAGATCCCTGATTTCGAGGAAGGGCTTGAAGATGTCCTCGCGCTTCTCCTCAGGAATGCCCTCACCAGTGTCGGAAACGAGGAACTGGTGGGCCTTTGGACCACGTTTCTTGTACTCCAGCCAGATGGTGCCACCTTCCGGGGTATATTCTGCGGCATTGTTCAGCAGATGAAGCAGGATGTGAGAAACGTATTCCTGACTGATCTTGGCAGACATCTTGGGTGCATTCACAGTCAGGTTGACGTCCTTCTTGACCTTGTCGCGAATCTCATTCATCAGACTCTCGCAGAACTCTGGAATATGAATATCCTCATACTCAAGAGTATCGTTAGAGGTGTTCTCCAGTTCTGACAATGTCTGAACGTGATGCGAGAAGTCGAGCAATGCCTTAACCTCAGGTATGCTGCTGTCGAGCTTCTGAAGGGTTGGCTCGAGCTGGGCAGAGATGTTGCTGATGAACTTAGCCTTCAGGGCATTGCTGTCGTTGGCCAGTTTGATGGTCTTCTTCTGCTTACGTGTCAGCAGGATGAAGCGCATCAGTACGATAGCACCTACAACCAGCGCTGCTGCCAATGCACCAGCCAGGATGCAGAGACCAATGATGATAGCCATACGTGAAGCCAGCGAACCGTCTTTGTCCTCGATGGTTGCCTGATGCTCCTCGATCTGCTTGTTCAGGGCTCCGATCTCATCGGCTCTCTTGATGGCATCAGTAGAATCTTTCCAGGCGATATAGTTGCTGTAAGCCTGAGCCACCAGACTGGCATTGTTGCTCTTGCGACCATTGGCAATCAAGGTTTGATAAACCTCATCTACCTTGGCGTATTCCTTGCTGGCAGTCAGCTTGTTGGCCATCTCCTTGAAGACGGCATTACCCTGGGCGTTCAGTCCGAAGGTGTAGAAGAAGATGGCCTTGTTGTAAAGCAGGTCGTTTTTCAGATTCTCGTTTGATGACTCATTGGCTTTTGCCTCCATGGCGTTGAGCTGCTCTTTGGCGCTTTCCACTCTGCGCATCTTGATATACATCTGCAGACGCTCCTTGATGGTGAGATACTGCAGCGAGGCCTGCTCACTGGGAGACTTTACGCCAGCCAGGATGACCTGCTCAGCACGGCGCAGCAGGTCGAAGGCCTCCTGATAGAATCCTTCACTATAGTAAAGAGGTGTAGCCTTGACAGCGCACTCCACTGCCTGAGCCGTCTGGCCTTTATTCGCATAATCATTGAATGCATGGATAAACAATGAGCGTGCCTTGGCAATGTCCTCCTTGGGATTAACAGCCTCTGCACGTTTCTGCAGGTCGCTTTTCTCGGCCTCTTGTGCGTTGACAAGGGTGAAACAGAAGAGCAGATTCAGAAGTAAGATGAATACTTTTTTGTTCATATTGTCTTTTTTGTTGTTATTTTCTTTATGCAAAAGTAAGTAAATAATTGTTTTCCACCAAATATTTGTGGGCTTTTTCTTACAAAATGGCCTATTTCTTATCGTTTTATCACCTGTTTCAGGAATTTGGGCGTATAACCTTTCTTCGATTTGGCCACTTGCTCTGGCGTGCCTGCAGAGAGTATCTGTCCTCCCTTACGACCACCTTCTGGGCCGATGTCGATAATCCAATCTGCCAGTTTGATGACGTCGAGGTTGTGTTCGATGATGATAACGGTATTCCCCCTGTCAACCAGTTTCTGGAGCACATCCATCAGGATACGGATGTCCTCGAAGTGCAGACCAGTCGTGGGTTCATCAAGGATATAGAGCGTCTTGCCAGTATCTTTTTTCGACAGTTCGGTGGCCAGTTTCACGCGCTGGCTCTCACCGCCGGAGAGGGTGGTAGAGGGCTGGCCCAGTTTGATATAGCCCAGACCTACATCCTGGATGGTCTTGATCTTACGGAGAATATCAGGCACGTTCTCGAAGAAGTCGACAGCCTGATTGATGGTCATATCCAGCACATCGGCGATGGACTTGCCTTTGTATCGTACTTCGAGCGTCTCGCGGTTATAGCGTTTGCCATGACATTCTTCGCAGGGCACCTGGATATCAGGCAGGAAGTTCATCTCGATGGTCTTGTAGCCATTGCCACCACAGGTCTCGCAGCGTCCTCCTTTCACGTTGAACGAGAATCGTCCAGGCTTGTAACCACGTATCTTGGCTTCAGGCAGATTGACAAAGAGTGAGCGGATGTCAGAGAAGACACCCGTATAGGTGGCGGGATTAGAGCGTGGCGTACGACCGATAGGGCTCTGGTCCACATTCACCACTTTATCTATATATTCCAGTCCTTCGATGCTGTCGTAGGGCATCGGTGCTTTCAACGAACGGTAGAAGTGCTGCGAGAGAATCGGTTGCAGGGTCTCGTTGACAAGCGTCGACTTACCACTGCCGCTGACACCTGTAACGACAATGAGTTTGCCAAGTGGGAACTCCACATCGATATGCTTCAGGTTGTTGCCAGAGCAACCATGAAGCACGAGAGACTTGCCATTGCCCGTCCTTCGTTTTGCAGGGATGGCGATCTGCTGCTGTCCGTTCAGATATTGGGCAGTGATGGTGTCAGTCTGAAGCATCTCCTTGGGCGTGCCTTGGAAGACGACTTCGCCACCCTTGCGACCTGCACGAGGTCCGATGTCAACGATGTAATCAGCATTGAGCATCATGTCCTCATCGTGTTCCACGACAATAACGGTATTGCCCAGATCGCGCAGCTCCTTCAGCGAACGGATCAGCCTCTCGTTGTCACGCTGATGGAGGCCGATAGAAGGTTCGTCGAGGATGTAGAGCACATTGACAAGTTGCGAGCCAATCTGTGTAGCCAGACGGATGCGCTGGCTCTCACCACCAGAAAGACTGGCAGACTGACGGTTGAGTGCCAGATAATCGAGACCTACCTCTAACAGGAAGTCAAGTCGTGTACGGATCTCTTTCAGGATCTCAGTGGCAATCTGTTGCTGCTGGTGGTCGAGGTGTGCCTCCACTTCGTCGAGCCATTCCCGCAGTTCCGTGATATCCATCGAGGCCAGTTCTGAGATGTTCTTATCCCAGATCTTATACGACAGGGCCTCACGATTCAGTCGTTGACCATGACACTCAGGACACTCACATTCAGCCAGGAACTGATCGGCCCATTTCTGACCCGCAGCAGAGTCGTCATTGTCCATCACATTGCGCAGGTACTTGACGATGCCGTCGAAAGCGATGAAATAGTCGCTCGAAGTGTGAACGAGTTCTTTGTCGATGCGTACATTCTCGAGTGAACCATAGAGGACCTCTTGGAGGGCCTCTTCTGGTATCTCGTTGATGGGCGTCTTCAGCTCGCAGTCGTATTTCTTCAGGATGGCTTCCACCTGCCAGAAAATCATCTGGTTCTTATACTTGCCAAGTGGCACGATACCTCCTTCATAGATACTGAGCTGACGATCAGGTATCACTTTGGAGAGATCAATCTGATTGATGATGCCTAGACCTTTACAGTGAGGACAGGCGCCTTGAGGTGAGTTGAATGAAAAGCTGTTAGGAGCTGGGTCTGAGTAACTTATGCCTGTCGTTGGACACATCAGTCGCTTGGAAAAATGTTTGATGGAGCCAGTGTCTTTGTCGAGAATCATAATCAGTCCCTCGCCTTGTTTCATGGCGATGCCAACGGATTTGCGTAGTCGATCTTCATCTTTCCCACTGACCTGAAGCTTGTCGATAACGACCTCGATGTCATGATTCTTGTAACGGTCAACCTTCATGCCTCGTACAATCTCCTGCATCTCTCCGTCGATGCGGATGTTCAGATAGCCCTTACGGCGCATGGCCTCGAAGAGTTCGCGATAGTGACCCTTACGGCTCCTGACGAGCGGAGCCAGAATGAAAATCTTCTTGCCTGCATAGTCGTTGAGAATCATTTCAATCACTTTCTCCTCTGTGTACTTCACCATCTCTTCGCCAGTGGCATAGCTGTAGGCCTTACCAGCACGGGCAAAGAGCAGACGCATATAGTCGTAGACTTCCGTCGTAGTGCCGACTGTCGATCGTGGATTCTTGTTGGTGGTCTTCTGTTCGATGCTGATGACAGGTGAGAGTCCTGTAATCTTATCGACATCAGGGCGATCCATGCCTCCAAGGAAGTTGCGCGCATAGGCAGAGAAAGTCTCGATATAGCGGCGCTGTCCTTCTGCGAAGATGGTATCGAAGGCCAGTGATGACTTGCCACTGCCACTCAGACCCGTGATGACGGTGAGTGAGTTACGTGGAATCTCGACGTCGATATTCTTCAGATTATGAACGCGAGCACCATAGACATTAATTTGATGGTCCATCTTTTCCATCGCTTATTTCGTTGTAGTTTCTTCTGTATATCCCCTCAGCAGATTGACATCTTTGCGGATATGATATTCTCGACCATCAGCCCCTTTTGCTCTTACCAATACAAAGTATACACCTTCCTTCACTGGAGTACCGTTATGAGTGCCGTCCCAACCCTGTGAAGGATCGGTCCATTCGAAGAGCTTCTGCCCCCATCTATTAAAAATGTACGCGTGAAACTCTGTCAGACTCTGGTATTCCTTAGCCATATAGACATCGTTGCGCAGATCACCATTCGGTGAGAAGGCATTGGGGAAAGAGAGCTTGCTCTCGCTGATGGTCACGTGGAAGGAAATGGAATCGAGTTGCAGGGTGTCTGTTCCTAAGTTCACGTACAGCGTCACATGGGTGGTACCTGCATTGGTGAAGGTATATTGTGTATCTTCCTCGTAGCGCACCAGCAAATCATTAGGTTCTCCTTCCATTCGGAAATGCCATTCATAGGTGGGTGAGAAGGCGAACATATCAGATGGATTTGCACGGAAGGTGACTTCTAACGGTGCCTGTCCGAAGAAACTGGGGTTATCTTCATCAGCCGTTGTCTCGTTTCCTTCTTCATTGATATAGGTGGCCGTTGGTGCAACTGAGGGATAAACGTCCTGAGCCACCAGACTCTGAAGTGGCAAAAAAGCCATCAAAGTTGCTAAAAATATCTGTTCAATTCTCATTTTAGTATGCATTATCGTGCAAAGATACTAAATATTTCATAAATCTTCCTTTACAATTCACAATTATTTTGTACTTTTGTAGGCGAAATTGATAAAATTTGAGAATATGACGAGAGTTTTTAGATATTTTATGCTGTTTGTGATGCTATTCATCACTGTCGGTATCGTGTCCGCTCAGGAGTCGGAATCCATTCGCGGACTGCATAAGGTGAAGAGGAAAGAAACTATTTTCGGAATCTCCCGTATGTATGAGTTGACCATCGAAGAACTTCTCAATGCCAACCCTGAGATGAAGGAGCCTGGCTATGAACTGAAGAAAGGTACAGTCTTGAAGATTCCGTTCCCATCGAATGCAGCGAATAGCAGTCAGCCTGTGCAGTCAGAATCCGCTGTTCAGCAGAGCCAGACTGCCAATACGTCTCAGATCGCATCAGCTAAGGGTTCGGATGATCTGACCAAACGTCCTATCCGTCTTGGAGTGATGCTACCTCTTCATGATGTCAATGGTGATGGCAAGCGTATGGTGGAGTATTATCGGGGCATCCTGATGGCTTGTGACAGTCTGAAGACACTGGGTATCTCAGTGGATGTTTATGCCTGGAATGCTTCAGAAGATGGCGATATCCATCAGATTATGGCTAAGAAAGAGGCTCAGAACTGCGATATCATCTTCGGTCCGTTATACTCTAAGCAGATGGAGGCCATGTCGTTCTTCGTCGATCGTCATGATATCCAGCTGGTGATTCCGTTCTCAATCAATGCCCCACAGCTGACGACCAACCGTCATATCTTCCAGGTGTGGCAGTCGCCCAATGATCAGAATGAAGCCATTATTACCAATTTCATATCCCGATTCAAGAACAGCCACCCAGTGTTTATCGATTGCAACGACTCTACGAGTAGAAAAGGTGTGTTCACGGCAGCTCTTCGTAGACAGTTGGAACAGCGAAACATCAGTTATTCTCTGACGAATCTGAAGTCGGGCGAGGAGAATTTTGCCAAGGCATTCAGTCGTACACAGCCCAATGTGGTTATCCTCAACAGCTCACGCTCGCCCGAGCTTGGTGTGGCCTTTTCGAAGATCAATGGTCTGAAAGCCGTTAATCCAGAACTCGACATCACTATGTTCGGCTATACGGAGTGGCTGATGTATACACGTACACATCTGGATAATTTCTATAAATACAATGCCTATATCCCATCGGTGTTCTACTATAACCCTCTGTCGACAGCTACTCAACGACTGCAGCAGAAATATCGCTGGAATTTCCATGCTGACATGCAGAATACGCTGCCACGCTTTGCCCTTACAGGTTTCGACCATGCTTATTTCTTTATCAGAGGTTTGCATAAGTATGGCAGGACGTTCAATGGTGCAGCTGGTATGTTTGGCTATCCTCCTGTACAGACCCCGTTGGAGTTTGAGCGCTATGGTAATGGCGGGCTGCGAAACAAGGCCATGCTCTTTGTGCATTATACCCCAGAACATCGGGTAGAAACCATCAAGTTCTAGTTCATGAGGAAGGTTCTAATTATTTTGATGACCTTGTGGGCAACTGTGGCTACTGCACAGGTGGGAGAGCGTCGTACTGACTTTGCCTTTGGTATTAATGGTGGCTATGTGATGAGTAACATGGCCTTCGTCCCCACAGTTCCACAAGGCATGTTAGGAGGTACGACCTTTGGAGTGACAGCACGCTATACTTGCGAGAAGTATTTCAAGAGTATTTGTGCTGTAGTGGCTGAGGTTAACTATGCCCAGATAGGATGGAAGGAGAATATCCTGACCATGGAAGATCAGCCCGTTCCTTTGCATACGGATCCTTCTCAGTCGCTCTATTATTCAAGGAAGATGAACTATGTACAGGTGCCGTTGTTGGCACGCTTAGGGTGGGGACGTGAGCGGAATGGCTTCCAGGGATTCATTCAGTTAGGTCCTCAGTTCGGCTTCTTCCTGAACGATAAGGCTGATACCAATTTCGATGTTCGTGATCCTGCTTTCAATCCGAATATCAAGAACGGCGCGTATAGTGAAGCGTATCAATATGCAGGTATTCGTGCCTCTAATGTAGTGGCTCAGGATTCGATGGCTGTTGAGAATAAGTTTGACTATGGCATCGCCGTTGGTGCAGGACTTGAGTTCAGCAATCGACATGTGGGACATTTCATCATTGAGGGTCGCTATTATTATGGATTGGGTAACATCTATGGCAGTACGAAGCGCGACTATTTCGGACGTTCTAATTTCGGTAATATTGTCATTAAGTTTACCTACCTCTTTGATATCATCAGGACCAAAAACCCAAAAATTAAATAAGTTATGTTCGAAGGACAACCTAAAGGATTATTCGCGTTGGCATTGGCCAACACAGGTGAGCGATTCGGTTATTATACGATGCTTGCCGTCTTTGCTCTTTTCTTGAGAGCTAATTACGGATTGTCGCCTGCTATGGCTGGTACAATCTACAGTTCATTCCTCATGCTGGTGTATTTCCTCCCGCTTATTGGTGGTATCATGGCTGATAAGTTCGGTTTCGGAAAGATGGTAACCACAGGTATCATCATCATGTTTGCTGGCTATCTGCTTTTGTCAGTACCGTTAGGAGGAGATACCGTAGCCCTCGTTGTGATGTTGACAGCCCTGTTGCTCATCGGCTTCGGTACAGGCCTTTTCAAAGGAAACCTGCAAGTTATGGTGGGTGATCTGTATAACGATCCGCAGTACAAGGACAAGCGTGATGCGGGCTTCTCCATTTTCTATATGGCTATTAATATCGGTGCTCTGTTTGCTCCGACGGCTGCCATTCGTATCAAGGAGTATGCCGAGACGGCATTGGGCTATTCCAGCAATGATGCCTACCACTTCTCGTTTGCTGTAGCTTGTGCTTCGCTGATTCTCTCCATCGCCATCTATTACGTCTTCCGTTCTACTTTCCGTCATACAGAGGGTGGCACGAAGAAGAATGCAGCTAAGGCTGATACCGCTAGTTCGGAGCCTGAGCTTTCAAAGGAGGAAACCTCTCAGCGTATCGTCGCTCTTTGTCTGGTATTTGCAGTGGTCATCTTCTTCTGGATGGCTTTCCACCAGAATGGTCTGTCGTTGACTTATTTTGCTGACGAGTTTACAGCTCAGTCTGCTGATGGCATGCAGGCAATGTGCTTTAATGTATGGAATCTCGTGGCTGTTGTTTTCATCGTCTATGCTGGTTTCTCTCTGTTCCAGTCAAAGACCAGCAAGGGTAAGGCTATTTCAGCTGTGATTATTGTGCTCGCTTTCGCATTCCTCTGTCTGCAATACGATCCAGATGGCAGCATCTCTATCTCTGCCCCCATCTTCCAGCAGTTTAATCCCTTCTATGTGGTGGCATTGACACCAGTGTCGATGGCCATTTTTGGTTCGCTGGCCGCTAAGGGCAAGGAGCCTTCAGCTCCCCGTAAGATTGCGTATGGTATGATTGTAGCTGCTATTGCCTATGCTTTCATGGCATTCGGCTCTTTCGGTCTGCCCATGCCACAGACGGAAATGGGTGCCGATGGTAATCCTGTAGCAGTGCATGTGGCTGATGTTACGCCAAACTTGCTGATAATGGTCTATCTGATACTGACCTTTGGTGAGTTGTTGCTGTCGCCAATGGGTATCTCCTTTGTGTCGAAGGTAGCTCCTCCTAAGTACAAGGGTATGATGATGGGTGGTTGGTTCGTAGCTACTGCTATTGGTAACCAACTTGTCGTCGTCGGTGGACTGCTTTGGGGTGCTGTTCCCCTCTGGGTATGCTGGAGCGTATTCTTGGGCGTTTGTCTCGTTGCTGCAATCTTCATGTTTGCAATGATGAAACGACTCGAAAAGGTCTGCTAAATGGTTTTTATCCCATTTCTGGTACTAATCCTACTCATTACATGTTGCGTTGCCGTATTCGGCAGCGCAACATTGGATGGGGCTTCTCAGATGTCACTATTGGCTGCTTCGGCTGTTAGTGTGCTTGTAGGATATTTCTCAAAACGCTTGGAATGGGAACAACTAGAAAAGGAGATTACTGCTAAGATAGCCAGTTGCACGCCAGCAATCATTATTTTGTTGCTTATTGGTGCTATCGGAGGAACCTGGATGGTATCTGGGATTGTGCCCACGATGATTTATTATGGCATGCAGATTATCCGTCCAGAAGTGTTTTTTGTTAGTAGCAGTCTGCTTTGTGCACTAGTCAGTTTGATGATTGGCTCATCTTGGACGACAGTCGCCACCATCGGTCTTGCATTGATGGGTATTGGCAAGGCGCATGGCTTCGATGATGGTTGGATTGCTGGTTCAATCATAACAGGGGCTTATTTTGGCGATAAACTATCTCCTCTTTCTGATACCTCGGTATTGGCCTCCAGTGTTTCTGGAACACCACTTTTTACGCATATCCGCTATATGCTCTTTACAACCGTCCCCACATTCTGCATTTCCTTGACGATCTTTCTGATTGCTGGTTTTACGATGGATGTACAGGGACATGGTAATGTCGCAGAATTTATGGACGGACTCCAGAATACATTTGTTATCTCACCATGGCTATTGATTGTACCAGTCCTGACAGGTGTGATGATTGCCCGTCGTTGGCCATCGATGGTCGTGCTCTTTCTGGCGATTCTCTTGGCAGCTATCGTCGGGCTCCTCGTACAACCACAGCTTGTCCATCAGATCTCTGGCGAGGCAGAACCAGGATTGTTGACTTCCTATAAGGGCATGATGCAAGTATGCTATGGCAGTACAAACATCGAAACGGGTGTGCCGATGTTGAATGAACTGGTACATACCAGTGGTATGGGAGGTATGATGCCTACCATATGGTTGATTATTTGTGCTCAGACTTTTGGTGGAACGCTGACAGCTACAGGACAGTTGCAGGATTTGATGCGTCTGATTCTCCGTTTTGTGAGAGGTACTGCATCGTTGGTGGCTTCCACTGTCGGCACAGCATTGTTCTGCAATATTGCTCTTGCTGATCAGTATCTGTCGATTATGCTTAGTAGTCAGATGTTCAAGGATACATTCAGGGAGAAAGGCTATGAACCACGGTTGCTGAGCCGCAGCTGTGAGGATGGCGCCACAGTTACCTCTGTGTTGGTGCCTTGGAATACCTGTGGACTGACGCAGAGCACAGTGCTCGGTGTGGCCACGCTGACATATCTGCCATATTGTTTCTTTAATTATCTTTCGCCACTGACCAGTGTCGTCGTTGCTTCTTTGGGTTGGAAGATTTACCGCCTACGTGAGAAATGATTTTCCTTAGCCTTTTGTTAACGGGGTTCCTCACATTGGTGGAACTTAACTGTGAGAACCTTTTCGACTATTTTGATGATGAAGGCAAACAGGACGAGGAGTATCTTCCTGATGCCACGCGTCATTGGAACAAGAAACGCTATTGGCGAAAACTAAATCACACAGCCCAGACACTTCTTTCTGTCTCTGATGAAGGCATCCCAGATCTGATTGCTCTCTGTGAAATAGAAAATGACTCCGTGATGCGTGATCTGACAAAAAGATCTTTACTGAGAAATGCTGGTTATGAGTATCTGGTTACTTCCTCACCTGATTTGAGAGGTATTGATGTGGCATTGCTCTATTCTCCATTCTCTTTTGCTCCGATTAAGAGCTATCCCATTCGAGTGACTCCGATAGAGGGAATGCGTCCCACACGTGATATCCTCTATGTCAGTGGTCAGATACCTTCCGGAGATACGCTACATGTCTTTGTGGTTCATCTCCCCAGTCGTTTTGGAGGAGAACGTTATAGTCGTCCTTTTCGCCAAACCGCTGCTAAACGTCTGTGTCAGTCTATCGATTCCATCCAGACTGTCACGACGATGCCAAAGATTCTGATTGCAGGCGATTTTAACGAGGAGGACGATGGGCCTGTGATGAAAGAGATATGCCGTCATGGTATTTGTTGTCTGACGAGCAAAGCCAAAGGGGCTAATGGAGTGTACGGTACCTATCGGTATAAAGGTGAATGGGGTAGCATCGACCATATACTAGGTTCTCCTTATTTATATAATAAGGTGGAGAAGGCTTTTATCCATGCGCCTCTTTTTCTGTTGGAAGAAGACAAACTATATGGAGGTTTCAAGCCTCGTCGTACCTATAACGGCATGCGTTATCAGCCAGGTTATAGCGATCATCTCCCTTTAGTCGTACGTATCAGATATTAGTCGCTTATAGCGCTAACATATTGTACTCCCTGGTTTGTGGAACGAAATCTGGGGAGAATAAATCACGTTCGGACTGGTATACTTTAGTCTTGATACCTGCAAGTCGGAATAGTAGATGACAGACATTGTCTGTAGAGAACTCACGATTGATAGCTTCGCCAATGGTTGCCCATTCTGTTTCGTGAGAGTTCTTCCATTTGTCTGAGCACCAGACGACGAAGGGAATCTCTATCTGATACTTGATGAGGTCTGGAGTGATTGGATCAGTTGCAAGAAGTTTGCGACCATAGAAATCACGGTAGTCATAAACTTCTTCTCCGTGGTCTGGAAAATAGACTAGCAGAGCTTTCTGATTTTTCACCAGATCCATAATCTGACGGATAACGGCATCATTATAGCGGGTGGCATTAGCGTATTCTGCAATTCGTTCTCTGCTTTCCTCATTGAGATAAGAAGCCTTATCCTTCACATCCTTAGCAGTGAACACCTGATATGGTGGTTCATGTGGATATTGGTTGGAAGCCAGGAAATGCTGACCACCAAGGTGAAAGATGATGAGGTTACGATTGCTGAGTTTGCCTTTGGTCTTATTCTCAAAGTCACTGATAAGCCCTCCATCGTATGGAGCTCCACTATCGTTGATGGCTGTATAAGAAAGCTGTTGAATCCGCTCGTCAAAAAGCACAGAGTTGAGTGTAAAAGCCCATGCGGCATCAGGATCCCATTTATACTGATTATCCCAGAACCAGACTTCGTAACCTGCTTTCTTGAAAATGGCTGGGAAATAAGGATAGTCGTACCATTGCTCCTGTTCGTGGATATTGTTGCAGCAAAGTACATTTTTCAATACAATGCTGGTCATATTATGAGGGGCTTTCACCTTGTTGAATGCATAGAGGTTACCTCGGTTTTGTTCCTCGCATTGGTAGGGGGTCGTATCGAGGTCATAGCCATAGAGTGAAGAACGGTATTTATTATAGGATTCTCCAATGACGACAATGATGGTCAGTGAGTCAGTCTCTTGGCATGTGACATCATCAAGGACAGCCTCAGTGGCCGTAATCATGTGAGTCAAGTCCTGTCCTGACATGTGGATGGCATCTAGGGAGTAGCAGAGATTGGGTATGGGCATGCCTTTACGAAAGGGAATGTCCAAGATCCAGCGTTCAGCCTCGAAGGTATTGCGACATAAGGCGAGATGACCATATCTGTAAAGAGCTGCGCATCCTCCAATGGCTCCCAATAAGATAATAGGAATGATAATATAGGTGGTGATCGTTTTTGTGGCAATTTTAGCTATTCGTTTACGGAATACTTCTCCAATGATTGTCAGAATAAGTAAGACGCAGACCATGGCAATCGTCTTGTACATGGCTGGCGTAAAGAAGTACGTGCTGAAAAAACCAGAAACTTCCTTGCTGTTAGTCTCGAAAAGAAGTAGGAGGATCTTGGGGGAGATATCAGTACTGAAAGCTAACCGTAAGTAGCAATTGACAGCATATATCGTGAAAAAGATGATATAAAAGAGCACCTTCAGATGTATCTTACGCAGCCAATAAGAGCAAAGGCAGATGACATAAGCCATCATAATCATTTCACCATAAGCCAAAAGCATCCCCCAAATTGTGTTCTCATGAAATATGCACTGATGATAGAAAACATCAAATCCACCCATCAATAACATGGAGATTAAAAATATTGGAATGTTTTCCACAACAGGTTGCAAGATTCGTTTCATAGCCTATTTCTTGATGTTTGGTAGTTGCAGGCCATAACCTTTACGATGGTTCACATAGAACATGGCTATAGCTGTAAGGGCAGCGCCTAGGGCTGTAAAGCCGAAGATGAGCATCGATGTGTTGTAGCTCGGGTCTGTCTCGTTGGCACGACCTACAAGCATGGGGATGATGGCTCGTCCGAAGTTCTGGATGAAGAAAATCATCGAATAGGCCGTACCCAGACATTTCAGAGGGATAATCTTTGGTACACAAGGCCAAAGGGCTGCAGGAGCCAAGGAATAGCCGATGCTGAGAATGACCATCAGGGCGATGGCAATAGCACTGCTATGCATGGGCAGGGAGAAACCGAAATGAACGGCAGTCAGCATCAAAGCACCAGTAAGCACCAGCGTAAGCCCTTTTCCATAACGGTCGTAGATGAGTCCGAAGAGTGGTGTCATCAGAATCGTACCAAAAGGCGCTATCGACGAGAAGAATCCTGCAATATCGGCATCCACGCCATATTTCATCACCATCAGTTTGGTGGAGAACTTTAGGAAAGGCGAGACGGCTGAGTAGAAGAGTACGCAGAAGAGTGTAATCAACCAGAAACCTGGATTGCGTAAGGTTACCCCGATGTCAGAGAGACTGAACTCTTCAGAATTGTTTGTTTCAGAAGGAATGGATGTGTCTAATCGTCTGTCCATCACACAGAAGACAAGAAATGCCAGCAGACCAATGATCAGGAAAGCCAACGATAAGAGCAAAGGTGTTGAAAGCGTAAAGTGTCTGGCGATAGGTGCAGAAATACTGAGAGCGGCAGCTGTGCCCAGACGGGCCATAGCCAACTGAATACCCATTGCCAAAGCCAACTCATGACCAGTAAACCAACGCACCATTGCTTTTGAGACCGTGATACCTGTCATCTCATAACCCACGCCAAAGATGGCAAAGCCGAGACTGGCACATGCTACCGAACCTGGCATGTCGATATCAAAGACAGGGATATGTACCATCTCAAAGTCTTGGGTGATTGCCACATACTTGATGAAGGTTCCTATCGCCATCAGGCTACAGGCAAGCGTTCCTGTAAAGCGGATGCCCATCTTGTCAAGGATCAGCCCTGAGAAGAAGAGCATAAGCAGGAAGACATTGATCAGTCCACTAGAACCAGAAAAGAATCCGTAATCGCTTGATGACCAGCCTAGTCCTCCTTCCTCCTTTGAAGCCTCCAACAGCGTCTCCAAGGGCGACATCACATCATTGACGAAGTACCCCATCATCATAGCTGTAGCCACGATGAAGAGCACTGTCCATCTTGCGATAGGAGAGTCGTTAAGCCGCTGTCGGATTGCTTCAGCCACTATTTTACCTTTTTACTTTTTTCCGTTCTTACTTTTTCTTCACAGGATCGCAAGTCAAACCGCAGCCCAGTTTCTTAAAGATCTTACGGTCTACTTCTGAAAGCATGACTGTTGTATGAACTTGACAACCGCGCAGTAATGGTAGTTGCTCTAGCGCCTTGCGGCAGTTATCGTCGTCCTTAGAAAGGACGGAGAGTGTTACAAGTACTTCATCCGTATGCAGACGAGGATTCTTACCACCTAAGTATTTAATCTTCGTCTTCTGAATCGGCTCAATCATGCTTTGCGGAATAAGTTTCTCTTCATGATCGATGCCTGCCAGATATTTGGTGACATTCAGCAACAGCGCAGCACTAGGACCGAGTAGAGGCGATGATTTGGCTGTGATAATCGTACCATCCTCTAGTTCCATGGCTGCAGCCTGATGTCCGCTTTGGATCTTCTTCTCATAAGCAGCCACTGTTACCTTACGGGTAGCCGTTGAGATCTTCGCCTGATTGAAGAGCATACGGATCTTGTTGACCTCACTCTCATTATCTGCACCATTAGCCATCTTGTTGGTGGCTTCATAGAAACGACGGATAATTTCATTACGGCTTGCATCACAGCAGACATCATCGTCGCAGATGCAGAATCCCACCATGTTGACACCCATATCCGTGGGTGACTTGTAAGGATTCTCGCCATAGATACCCTCGAAGAGTGCATTCAGCACAGGGAAAATCTCTACGTCGCGATTGTAGTTGACAGCAGTCTTGCCGTAGGCCTCCAAATGGAAGGGATCAATCATGTTCACATCGTTAAGGTCGGCTGTTGCTGCCTCATAGGCAATATTTACCGGATGCTTTAATGGCAGGTTCCATACGGGGAAGGTCTCAAATTTGGCATAACCAGCTCGGATGCCACGTTTGTTCTCGTTGTAGAGCTGTGACAGACAGGTTGCCATCTTGCCACTACCAGGACCAGGAGCTGTTACGATAACTAATGGACGACTGGTTACCACGTAATCATTCTTGCCAAACCCTTCGTCACTGGCTATCAGGTCCACATTGTGAGGATAGCCGTCGATGGGGTAGTGGATGTACGACTTAATGCCCTCGCGCTCCAGACGATGACGGAACTGATCAGCTGCATGTTGTCCGTTATAATGGGTAATCACTACAGATCCCACCATGAAATCACGACGCATGAACTCATCACGCAGTCTGAGAACGTCTTCATCGTAAGTGATACCAAGGTCGGCACGGATCTTGTTCTTCTCAATGTCTTCAGCACTTACCACAATGACGATCTCTATTGAGTCGCGCAGTTGGGCGAGCATGCGAAGTTTGGAGTCGGGCTTGAAACCAGGCAGCACTCGTGAGGCATGGTGGTCGTCGAAGAGCTTGCCACCAAGTTCCATATAGAGTTTGCCATCGAACTGGGCAATACGCTCACGAATATGCTCAGACTGTAGCTTGATATATTTATCGTTGTCGAAACCTATTTTCATACATGTTAATCTTTAAAGACATAATAACATATTTCTTGTTATTCTGTTACTCTGTCTTTTATTCGTTACTCTGTATATTGGGCAATTCAAGACCAAGGCCTTTTTTCTTATCTACCACTTTCAGTACGAAACCAAGGATCAGTGCTGCAACACCCAGAGAGGCGAGCATCACCAGTGGTGCCGTATAGTCGAACTGGGTAGGATCTGTCACACCAGGATTCGTCTGGTCGAGTACTTTACCAATGAGCAGTGGGAACAGCCAGAGTCCGATGTTCTGGATCCAGAAGATCAGAGCGTAGGCAGACCCAATCACCTTAGCGTCCACCAGCTTGGGTACTGAGGGCCATAATGAAGCAGGTACCAGAGAGAACGAAGCACCCAATACGAGGATGGTCGTATAGGCAATGATGATACCTCCCACTGCATTACCCTTGAACATTGGCAGTACGAATGCAAACGTTAAGTGACAGGCAATCAGGAGGATACTTCCCAATACCAGCATCGAGGCTGCCTTGCCATGATGATCGAGATAGCTTCCCAGAATAGGCGTAATCAGCACAGCTAGTAATGGGAATACGGCGAAGATACTCTCTGCAGACTGACGCATGTAACCCATATAGCAATAGGTGACAAGTGCCACAATCGAAAGACCAAGCAGACCATATTTCAGATTGGCCTTCTTCTGGAAGTTGCTGGCGAAACCAGCAGCAGCTACGATTAGCATGATGATGTACTGCACAATCGTCACACTCGATGATGCCCAGAATGAATCAGCATCAGGAGCCGTCAACGTGAGGTTACACTGTAACATGTTCACAGCATATTTCTGGAAGGGGAAGATGGCTGAATAGTAGAGTACGCAGAGCAGAGCCACAATCCAGAAACCTGCATCTGTCAGAATCTTACCCAGGTCTGAAATCTTGAAGGGATCATCTTTCTCCTCAGCCTCACCAGTCTGACTATCCAACTTCTGATCCATAAAGAAATAGACAATCGTCATGATCAGGGCGATACACATCAGTACAACACCAAAGGCTACAGAACGGCTGACACTCACTTCGCCACCCAGACGGGCAAAGAACGGTGAGAAAATCATACAAGTGGCCACACCCAGACGAGCCAATGCCATCTCAGAACCCATGGCCAGCGCCATCTCGCGCCCCTTGAACCACTTTACGATTCCTCTCGAAACAGTGATACCTGCCATCTCGCATCCACAGCCGAAAATCATGAAGCCGCAGGCTGCAAACTTAGCTGATGCAGGCATGCCCTCGTAGAATGGCGATACTCCCAGTTCGTCGAAGATGGGGATGTAGTTCAGGTTATTATTAAACCATGCCTCGAGTCCTGTTCCCATGAAACTCTCGCTCACAGCGTACCATTTGACGCAGGCGCCCACCAGCATCACTGCAGCAGAGAGTACGGCAGTAAAGCGAACACCCATCTTGTCGAGGATGATACCAGCGAAGATGAGGAAGAATACGAACACGTTGAGGAATACCTCTGAGCCCTGCATCGTACCAAATGCTGTAGAGTCCCAACCACGGGTCTCCTGCATCAGGTCCTTAATGGGTGAGAGGATATCCATAAAGATATAGCTGCAGAACATCGCCAGAGCGAGTAGCAGCAACGCTGTCCACCGCATAGCGGCAGAATCGCGTAGGGTCTTTTGAATTGCTTGAGTCATTATCGTTTTGAATTATTACTTCTCATTATTAATTCCCACCTTGGGAATAAATTGTTGGCTTACTTAAGCCACCTGTCTAACCAGTTGAAGAATGTTCTCTGCCACAGTACACCGTTCTGGGGTTTCAGTACCCAGTGGTTCTCATCAGGGAAAATGAGCAACTCTGCAGGGATGCCCTTCATACGAGCAGCATTGAAGGCCTGCATGCCCTGGGTGTAGTTGATGCGATAATCCTTCTCTCCATGAATACAGAGAATAGGCGTATCCCAGTTTTCAACATACTTATGTGGTGAGTCATGATAGGTCTTCTTGGCGTTAGGCAACTGCGGACGATGCCAGTAAGCCTCGTCGTATTCCCAGTTAGAGAACCAGTTCTCCTCTGTCTCAAGATACATCGCAGCCAGATTGAAAGCTCCGTCGTGAGCAATGAATGCCTTGAAGCGCTTCTCATGATGACCTGCGAGATAGTACACGCTAAAACCTCCGAACGATGCACCAACAGCACCAAGATGGTCCTTATCTAC
This sequence comes from Prevotella sp., assembly GCA_017443345.1. Classification (GTDB taxonomy): domain Bacteria; phylum Bacteroidota; class Bacteroidia; order Bacteroidales; family Bacteroidaceae; genus Prevotella. The sequence goes on along the minus strand of JAFSNR010000074.1, from coordinate 5,416 downwards.
ATAGGGCAGGTTGTTGGCAGCATCGTCAATCGCTGCCAGATAGTCCTTCATGCACTGACCAGACCAGTCGCCAGAGATTTCCTCCAACCACTCCTGACCGAATCCAGGCAGGCCACGACGATTAGGTGCAACTATCACATATCCTTGAGAGGCCATGATCATAAAGTTCCAACGATAGCTCCAGAACTGAGAAACAGGACTCTGAGGACCACCTTCGCAGAAGAGCAGGGTGGGGTACTTCTTGGTTTCGTCGAAGTTTGGAGGCAGTATAATCCAAGTCAGCATATCCTTTCCATCGCTGGTCTTTACCCAACGCTGTTGTACTTTGGGCTTGGCGAGCTGGTCGAGAATGTGCTTGTTCTCGAAAGTCAACTGGGCAATCTCCGTCTTCTCAGGCTTCTTGAAGTTGGGGGTGACGATATAGAGATCAGCTGGGGATGTATAGTTGTGACGTTCCATCAGCAACTGTTTGCCATTATTCATCAGATGGATGGATCCAAAGTCATCCCAAGTTTGTGTCATCTGCTTGAGCTCTCCCTTCCAGTTGATGGCATACAGATTCTCTGTGGCATGCCAAACGCCAATGAAATAGATCATAGCATCCTTGGAGTCGCTCCATACGAAATCATCAACATTCGAGTCAAAGCTCTCAGTCAGATATTTCTTCTCGCCAGTTGCTAAGTCGTAGCAGCACAGGCGGTTACGGTCAGCCTCATAACCATTCCGCTCCATAGAGAGCCAGGCAACATACTTGCCGTCTGGTGAGAACTGAGGATTAGTATCGTAGCCTACATTGTTTTTCAGATTCTCCTCACTATTCACCTTCTGATATTTCAAAGAGGTGGTGGGGTCAATCTCTGGCTCTACATAGTCAGCGGGCTTGCAGAGGTTCTTGGTCTCGCGCGTACCTATATTATATATATAGATATCAGAATCAGTGGAGATTGAGTATGCCAAACCTGTCTTCTTGCGACAGGTATAAGCGATGGTCTTCGAATCAGGGCTCCATGCCAATTGCTCGATGCCACCAAAGGGCTCCATCGGACATTCAAAGGGCTCGCCCTCGAGAATGTCTACGCCATCCTTGATGCCATCCTCTGTTACTTCAGCTACAAAGGGATGCTGGATAGACTCCACATAGTGATCCCAGTGGCGATACATGAGGTCAGTTACCAAGCGTCCGCTGGCTTTAGGCAGATCATCTGGATTTTTCTTGATGATCTCGTGGAAGTCAATAGAGTGGAGCAGAATAATCTGCTTGCCATCAGGTGAGAACTTGAAGCCCTCGATATCTTTTGAAGTCTTTGAAATCTGCTTGCGGTCTGAGCCGTCAGCGTTCATCGTCCAGATCTGACCACCTGAAAGGAAAGCAATCTTTCCTTGATACCAGGTAGGATCAGTCTCGCTCTTCGTGCCTGTGGTCAGTGTCGTATTACCTGTACCGTCAGCATTGATAACGGCAATCTTCTGCTGACTCTTATTGGCCTTCACACTATAGTAGCCAACTTGATAGACAATCTGCTTGCCATCAGCATTGGCTTCTGCAGCACCAATGCGCCCCATGGCCCAAAGAGCTTCAGGGGTCATCAGGTCACTGGTGAGCTTGATGTTCTGTTTGCCGATTTTCACTTCTTCTTGGGCTTTTACTAGTGTGGCTAATGTAACTAGAATGACTAGGATGATACTCTTTCTCATATTCTTATCTTTTTTGGCGCTGACGCTGCATCTCCTCAGCCTGCTTCTGCATGGCCTCCAGACGTGCAGCGAGTCCGCTGGTCTTTTTCTTGGGGTTATTCTTGTTCTCCTGATACTTAGCCTCGAGGATAGCGAGTAGTTTCTCGTCGTTCGTCGTCTTGCGGAGTGTCCACATGATGGCTGCTGAGAAGAAGAGTGAGATGAAGTAGTAGAAGTTCAGACCTGAGCTGTAGTCGTTGAACATGAAGAAGAACATTACTGGCATGAGGTACATCATCCACTGCATCATCTTCATCTGCTCAGCCTGTTGACCTACCATCTGATCCTTCTGCTGACGCATGGTCATATAGCTGTAGAGCACGTTGGATACACAGAAGAGGATACAGGTCAGAGAGAGGTGGTCGCCAATACCCCAAATCTGTGTGCCCCATTCGATAATGGGATCATAGGTCGAGAGGTCCTCAATCCAGAGGAACGACTCACGACGCAACTGGATGGCATTAGGCACGAAGTTGAACATCGCAATCCAGATAGGCATCTGAATCAGCATGGGCAGACAGCCACTCAGAGGCGAAACACCATATTGGGCATACATCTGCATCATGGCCTGCTGTTTCTTCATCGAATCCTCTGGCTTGTCGTACTGCTTCGTGGCCTCGTCGAGTTTTGGTTTCAGTACACGCATCTTAGCTGACGACATATAGCTCTTCTTCACCATGGGGAAGGTGATGGCCTTCAGCAACAGGGTAATCAGAATCAGGACGATACCCATCGAGAAGCCCCAAGATGTGAGCCAGTCGAAGACGTAGATGGTGAAGAAACGGTTGATGTAACGGAAGAGAGGCCAACCCAGATAGACGAGTTGCTCCAGATCGAGGTCCTTGCCGAAGGTGCTCTGCTCCTCGACTTCCTTAATCAGGCGGAAGTCGTTGGGGCCGATATACATCTCAAACTCCGATGGGTGTATGCCTGATGGATCAAAGGCAGTCTTCATCTTCGCATTAAACTGTTTCAGATAGCCGCTACCCTTTTCCTGAGGAATACTTGTCATCAGCGAATTGGCAGCGAATTCGTCTTTCGAAATCAGAGTGGCAGAGAAGAACTGGTTCTTGAAGGCTACCCAGTCGAGTTGCTCCTCAATCTTCTCGTCGATTTTCTCTGAGGTCTCACTCAGATAATCAGTGCCACCATTCTTCTCTTTGTAGGTGAGGGTAGAGTAGCGGTTCTCGAAAGTGAAACCTTTTTCCTGCTGACGGGCCATATCTGTCCACTCGATATCCATCTCCTTGTAGTTTGGAGCGAAGATGCCATTCAGTCCATTGGCTGTGAAGGTGAAGTGGAGCATGTAGTCTGGTCCGAGCCAGTAGTTGAATACGATGCTACCTCCATTGCCTGCCTGAGCTGTCATGGTGACGGTTGAGTCAGAAACGTTGGAGGGTGTGAAGAACAGGTCCTTGGTGATGATGTTCTCCGACTTTCCTGCCAGCATGAAGTTCATCTGCTGGGTTTTGCTGTCGAAGAGCGTCACGTCCATCTTGTTGTCCTTATCCTCAAAACCTTTGATGATGGCCTTGCTGATGGTACCTCCCTTCGTGTCGAAGGTCAGTTCCACCTTCTCGTTCTTCAGTACCACCGACTGGTTTTGACCATTCAGTGCAGAAAAGAAGAGGGCTGTAGAATCACCTTTGGCAGCAGCTTCAGCCTGAGCCTTACGGGCTTCTTCATTGGCTTTCTGCTGTTTGGCTGCGTTATCCTTGATGGCAGCAGCGATACTGTCTTGTTTGCGTGCGGCTTCTATTTCCTCTGCGGAGGGCTGGTTGTACCAGCTGAATCCAATCAGGACCAGCGCTATGAGGACGAAACCGATAAGAGTGTCTTTATTCATCTATTTTTGCTTTATTTATTAATGTACGCGTTAAATCAAGGTGCAAAGGTACAACTTTTAATTAAGAATTAAGAATTAAGAAATTGTATTAATTGCTGCATTTTTTTCACTTTTCACTTTTCACTTTTAATTTCTTTTTGTAACTTTGCATTCAGTTATGAGAAAAGTTGTATTTATATTAGCAGCATTTTCAGCGCTCAGCGCTCATGCTGAACAGTCAAATGACAGTATTGACGGACGATTCTATCGTCTGTTTGCTCCAACGACGTTTTATCATAATGTTGCTGATAAGACGTTGGCACTCAACTCTGAATCAGCAGGTAAGGATCAGGTTTCTGATGCCGTCGATGCCGCCTTGCTGAATGTTTATCTGAATCGTCCTGACCTTGTGAAGGCCACAGAGACTGAGTTGAAGGAGTCTGGCGACATTCGTAATGATGTCAATCTGCCTATTGAGAACAAGGTGGAGTTTGTGGAGAAGGTGGAAACGCCCCCGTTGATGGATGTCCCACGGGATATTCCTGATACCGTGATGGTTCAGAAACCTAAGTTCTGGACGTTCAAGGGTGATGGATTCCTGCAGTTCATGCAGAACTACGTGTCGGATAACTGGTACAAAGGTGGTGAGAGCAACTATTCGATGTTGGGCTCTCTGACGTTAGAGGCTAATTACGACAACAAGCACAAATGGAAGTGGGACAATAAACTGGAGATGAAACTCGGTTTCCTCAATACACGTTCCGACACAATCCATAGGTTCAAATCGAATGAGGACATGCTTCGTCTGACAAGTAAGGTTGGACTCGAGGCTGCGAAGAATTGGTACTATACTTTACAGCTCTTGGCCTATAGCCAGTTCTCAAGAGGTCTGAAAGCGAATGATGTGAAAACCTATTCAGATTTCACTTCACCATTGTATGTCAACCTCGGTCTTGGTATGGATTACAAGGTGGAAACAGAGAACAAACGTCTGCAAGGAACGCTCAACTTCTCGCCCGTTTCACTGAACTACATTTATGTGGATCGTCTGAATTTGGGGCCTAGTTTCGGACTTGATGAGGGTAAACACTCGAAGTTTGAGTTTGCATCACACATAACAGCCGATCTGACTTGGAAGATGAATGATGTGGTAACCTGGAAGACTCGTCTTTACGCTTTTACCTCTTATAAGCGTGCACTTATCGAATGGGAAAACACCTTCGAGTTGCGTGTGTCGAAGTATATCACTGCCAATCTATTCCTCTTCCCACGATTCGACGATGTTGGTGCCTACGATGATGACTTTGGCTACTGGCAGTTCAGAGAGTTTAGTTCCCTTGGATTCGCTTATACATTCTAAACACAAAAAAGACTCGCTTTCGTGGCGAGTCTTTTCAGTTATTGTTCTGTCATATCTCCTTCGATGTAGAGTCTGGTCATCTCAACGGCTCCGTTGGTTCTGACCGTAATCGATTTCTTGAAGTGTCCAGGGAATTTGCCTGTACCGTTATAGGTCACCTTGATTTCTCCCTTCTCACCAGGTTGGATTGGGGTCTTGGTGTATTCAGGAACAGTACATCCACAGCTGGCAACGGCTTGGTTGATCACAAGAGGTTGCTCACCTACGTTGGTATAGGTGAATGTATACGAAACAACAGGATTCTTTTCAGAGAATGTGCCGAAATCGTGTGTCAGCTTATCAAACTTAATCTCTGCAGGTTTCTGTGCCAGTGCGGCAGTTAATCCGCACATCAGCATAAGAGTCATAATTACAATTTTCTTCATCGTTTTTGTCGTTTTAATGAAAAATCGGGGCAAAGATAATAAAAAGAAGTGAAAAGTGAAAAGTGAAAAGTG
>JAFSNR010000073.1 GCA_017443345.1 Prevotella sp. | reverse complement strand
CTTTCCGACTCCGTCACTCTTCTCTTCGGTAAGGATCACCTTTGGAACTGGCAGCGCGTCATTGATGTACTTGGCATTCTCACAATGGCACTTCGTGACAACGTGAAGCCCAGCTACATGAATGCCGTCACCAAGGAATACTCCAAGGCAGAGGTCACTCTCCTTGACTGCATCTACGAGCACTATGCGCCCTCCAATGGTTCCAACTACTTCGTGAATCCTCCCAAGCCTTCTGGCTATGCTCCCAAGAGCCTTAGAAGCACAGCAGCGGCAACAGGTGCCGGGAAAGCCACAGAATCGCCACAGGACGCTTCTGAAACGTCCGAAGGTGCTGACGCATTCTCCGAAGGTGAAACGCTCCGTCAGGACTCCGCTGAAGGGATTGAGTAAACTGTAGGCGACGTGCTTGCACGTGCCACATTTTTCAAGTATCGGGAAGCCCACTACCCGTTTCGATTTTCATCGAACGGTGGGCTGACCAGATAAACTGCAAGCAGGGTCAGGTTTTTCTTTGTCTGAAGGAGGTATTCTGCTTTGCTCCACGATACTTGAAAAATAGATGTTAAACCGTAAAACGTATCAACATGGCTAATACAAATATGAACCGACAGGTCATCGACATCAAGTCCAGTGCAGGTGTCGGGGACATCAGCAATGAAGTCCTTCGACGATGGACGGACAAGGGTTATGACATGGCAGTGAAGGAAGGTAACTACGACCGAAGCCGTGAACACCTTAACTTCGAGATAGTGAAAGGTGGCAAGGTTGTTCCAGTAGATAAGTCAAGACCGCTTGATCAGCGAATGGCAGAGTTGCTGGCTGCACGTGGCATCAAAGACCCGAACATCGGGCGTAAGAATCCGAATATCCGTACTGCCGTCAAGTTCGTCTTCAGCGGTTCACATGACCGAATGACGGAACTGGCATTTGGCAATCAGGAGGTGGACTTTGAAGCGAAATGTGGCAATGAGAATGTCCAACGAATGCCGGAGATTGAGGAGTGGGCAAAGGACATCTACAACTTCGTCGCACGTAAGTTTGGTGAGGAGAACATCATCAGCTTTGTGGTTCATCTTGACGAAACGACAGCCCATGCACACTGCGACATCGTGCCAGTCAATGAGCAAGGCAGAATCAGCTACAAGGACGTATTCCACGGACACACCAAGCCTGAATACAAGCAGTTCATCATGCAGCTTCACAACGAGCTTGCAGAAGTGAACAGAAAGTGGGGCCTGGCTCGTGGTACAAGTAAGGTGCTCACTGGCGCGAGAGGCCACACTACGGAGTCGTATCGTCGATGGCTGAACCAGGAATGTGACTCACTTGAAGAACGCCGCGACAACCTTCAGAAGGCCATCAGCGAACTGAACAGGGAACTGGCAACTGCCATGACCAAACAGAAGAGCTTTACGACGATGATCGAGAACCTTACTGCCAAGAAGGAGGAACTTGAAAGAGAACTCCAACCTCTTCGTGAACTCCAGAAGAATGGCGATGCCATCAGTCAGGAGATTGCCCAGAAGATACAGGATCTGGAGAACCGCAAGGCTTTTGTGGAAGAAAAACTGGCAGAGAAAGAAGCCAAACTTTCATCCACTGCCCAGGAGATTGACAGTCTTCGCCATGACAAGGAGGCTCTGGAAAGGGAGGCTTCCGAACTGGCAGCAAAGGCTTCCGCTTCCGAACAGGACTGGGCGCACAGCAAGGGTGCTGTCATGAACGAGTTGCTGGCCGGTACTATGATGCATGAGTTCACATCCTGCTATCAGCGTCTGCCAGAAGAAGCAAAGGAGGTCTTCGGTGACACGCTTCTCGAACAACTGGCAACGGACGGCAACCATGTGGCGACCGTGGCTCTTGCCCTCATGTGCGAATATGTGGAACAGGCAACCTCCATCGCACAGACGCATGGAGGTGGTGGCGGTGGCCCTGGCGGAGGCTGGCGCAAGAAGGATGACGAGGATGAACGTATGTTTGCCCGTCGTTCCCTTGCAATGGCCAGACGCATGTGCCGTACTTCAGGCAGACGCAAGAAGATGTAATATCGTATTCACAAAACATTCAAATTAGAAATTCAAATTCATCAAAACTATGACAGGAAAAATTTTATTTCTTTCCGCATTGTGCCTTTCTGCCATGACAGTTAAGGCAAGCGATGCCGACACGGCATCTGACAGTATCGTTAAGCAGGTAAGTGTCACGTCGGAGTATTACCTCCAGACACTCAAACCCACATATCTCACGAATGTAAGCGAAGCAGCCAACTGGGGTAATAATTGGTTCATTGAAGTAAAGGGCGGGGCTTCTGCTTTTCTGGGATCGCCTATCGGCTGCGGTGATGTGTTCGACCGTCTTTCTCCAGCTCTTCAGGTTGGATTGGGCAAATGGTTCACACCCGCAGTCGGTGGACGTGTGGCTTATCAGGGTATGTCCTTCAAGAACGGCGAGTTCAAGTCCATGAACTACCATTTCGTTCATGCAGACTTTCTCTACAACCTAACGTCCGGCATCAACTGCAACGACCTCGGTCTTTCCCGATGGGACGTGATTCCTTATGTTGGTGTGGGCATGATTTACAACCCCGACTGGTATTCGACCTGTGCGTACCCCGGAGGTGCAAGTGGCAGTCATCCCTTCGCTTTCTCATACGGACTGGAATGCCGCTACCGTCTTACCAACCGTATGCAAGTCGTGGGAGAACTCAGCGGAATGACCACTGCCAAGAACTTTGACGGCATCGGGGCATCATCCAAGTTTGGGGATAACATGCTGACTCTTTCTGCAGGTCTATCGTTCACGTTAGGCAAGGTGGGCTACAAACGTATTGTCGATGCAAACCCTTACATAGCACAGAACGATTGGTTGCTTTTGTATGCTAACCGCCTGGCAGCGCGTAACAACCGTCTTAGCCATCAGCATAAGGAGGACGAGCGCATCAAGGCTGAGTACCGTAAGATTCTGGAGATAGAAGGTCTGCTTGACCTCTATAAGGACAGGATTGGAGATAATGGTGATGAGAAAGAACATTCCCTCTATCCCCGTAATGATTATTCTGGCCTGAACTCGCTTCGTGCGCGTCTTGGAAACAAAGGATGGGATGGTAATCCTGAGACCATGCCCAAGGCGATGAAAAAGCGGATGAGTACGGTGACAGACGATGACAATAATGACTCAAAGGATTTAACGTCTCTGGCTGGCAGTCCATACGATGGCTATCTCTCTGCCATGATGAACGGTTCGGAATATATAGGTGCTCCCATCTATTTCTTCTTCCGCTTGGGCACAGATGAGCTGACAGAGGTGTCACAGTTGCTGAACATCGATGAGATTGCACGTGTCGCCAAG
>JAFSNR010000072.1 GCA_017443345.1 Prevotella sp. | reverse complement strand
TGGTCGTTTGGCGGATTCATGACCATCTCGCTCATGCTCAACTACCCCGACACATTCAAGGTAGGCGTTGCCGGTGGTCCTGTGATCGACTGGAAGTGGTACGAGGTGATGTACGGAGAGCGCTATATGGACACCCCTCAGACCAACCCCGAGGGCTACGCCAAAACCAGCCTCATCGACAAGGCCAAGAACCTAAAGGGCAAACTGCAGATCATCACTGGCTACAACGACAACACCGTCGTGCCACAGCACTGCCTGTCGTTCCTCGATGCCTGCATCAAGGCCGGCACCCAGCCCGACTTCTTCGCCTACCCTGGCGAGGAGCACAACATGCGGGGCCATGCCAGCGTCCACCTGCACGAGCGCATCACACAGTATTTCGAGGACTACCTGAAGTAATAACACCCTCTGAGCCACGTTTTTAGCCCCTTTGAGCAAAAAACGTGGCTCAAAACTTTTGTGCGTCATAAATAATTGCTACCTTTGCACCCGCTTCATCCGCGCCGAGCCTTCTTACATCAGGAGGAGCGGCAGAAGGGGGAGCACTACATTTGGGATTGCGTTTGCTAACGCTTTGTTTTTGGTCGTTAGAACCTAGGAAATTCGAACGTAGAGTCAAAGACATTGCAGAAGTAGATGCTGCGGGTAGGTATATACCGTCCCGTTAGCGTGCAGAGGGCTTTTGTCCTCCCGCACGCTTTTACGGGCGTACTATATATACCAACGGCGCGGGTGTCATTATTCTGCTCTGTTCATTCTACGGGTTTTCCTAGGACCTTAACGGCGGACAGGCAGAAGCCAGATACCCCGCTTTTCTTTTTGTAGTCAACACAAGTCATTAGCTTAATCTGTCCTGCTCTGGGTGTCTTGCGGGCGACAAAAGAAGACGGAAGAGGCTTTATGCTTTTCAATTCCTTCGAGTTTTTGGTATTCTTGCCGATAGTGTTTCTGCTCTATTGGTTTGTCTTTCGAAGCCGCCGCTGGCAGAACCTGTTAGTTGTTGTTGCAAGCTATGTGTTCTATGGCTGGTGGGATTGGCGCTTCCTGCTCCTGATTGCCTTCACTTCGCTATGTAGCTTTGGCAGCGGCCTGCTGTTAGAGCACTATGAGGGTCAGAGGCGACGGCAGCAGATGGTGAGTGCCGCTAATATCGTGCTGAACCTGGGCATACTGGGTGTGTTCAAGTACTACAACTTCTTTGTTGAAAACCTCGATGCGCTGTTTAGCGCAGCAGGCTGGCACCTCGACTGGGTGACAATGGAAATTATCCTGCCCGTGGGCATCAGTTTCTATACGTTCCAAGCCCTCAGCTATACCATCGACGTCTATCAAAAGAAGCTTCCTGCCACACACGACATCGTGGAGTTCTTTGCCTACATCAGCTTCTTCCCGCAGCTGGTTGCCGGCCCCATCGAGCGAGCCACCAACCTGCTGCCGCAGTTCCAGCGCAACAGGCAGTTTAACTATGCCAAGGCCGTTGACGGCTGTCGCCAGATGTTGTGGGGATTCTTGAAAAAGCTGGTCATTGCCGACAACTGTGCCGTGGTGGTCAACGAGTATTGGAACCAGTATGCTGAGTTGCCAGGCTTGACGCTGTTCCTGCTGGGCATGCTGTTTACGTTCCAGATTTACTGCGACTTCTCCGGATATTCAGATATCGCCATCGGCTGTGCCCGTCTGTTTGGCTTCAACCTGATGCGCAACTTCAACTATCCTTACTTTTCACGTAGCATCCCTGAATTCTGGCGCCGTTGGCATATCTCGCTGACAACATGGTTCCGCGACTACATCTACTTCCCATTGGGCGGCAGTCGTTGCGACAAGTGGAAGATTATCCGCAATGTCTATATCGTCTGGGGCATCAGCGGCTTGTGGCATGGCGCCAACTGGACCTTCGTCTGCTGGGGCCTGTTCCACGCCACGTTGCTGGCCATCTACAACATCTTTGGCATCAACACCAAGTATCAGCATGTTGTCGCCTACGGCCGTTACTTGCCCACCATCAAAGAAACGCTCCAAATGGCTCTGACCTTCTTCCTCGCTATTATCGGCTGGATTATCTTCCGTGCCGAAAGCATGACACAGGCGGTGGAGTATTTGTCTCACATGTTCAGCCAATTCCTTCCCAATAGCACACTACGGGTTGGAAGCAATAGCGGCATAGGCGTCATGTTGTTCCAAATAGTTCCTGCTGTTATAATGCTTTTTGTGGAATGGTTGCAACGCAACAAACAGCACGCCCTTCAGTTCTCTACTGCACGTCCTTTTAACTATCGCATCGTTCGCTGGCTTATGTACAACCCAAGGGGAAGAACCGTCACCGTTGCTTACCTCGCTGATGAACCAATCGCTGTCACTGGCCAGGATGATGCTGCCAAAGCGGAATGGTGGCCACTGTCTGATCTACCACATCTTGCATTTGACCATTATGATATTATGCAGGATGCCATCAGGCTATATGCTCAGATTGTAGTGACAGAGGATAAAGTCCTTCATGACCACTTCAAAGAGCAGAAGGAAAGGCTGCATGAGCTATCCAAACAGATGCGTGAGCAGTGTAACCACGTTCAGGAATTGTGCAGCAACTTTACTAAGAAACAATAAAGTCGTTGGAAAAAGTGTAATTTACTTATAGAATACCGTCATAGTCTCTGATGGCTTGGCGCCATTCATCGGGGAACGGTATGGACTGCTTTTGCTCCAGGTCATAAAGCACCAATATCGACAGGCAGCGGCTCTTTACTTCCTGCGTATCGATGTCAAAGATTTCCTGTTCCAGACGGAAACTCTTGTTGCCGAGGTGTACTGTACGGGTGCGGACAGCAATTCTGTCTGCGCCTTTGATTTGGGCAAAAAACTCCACCTCGATCTTCACCACGAAAATGGCATACTGATCCCAGTCAAAGCCTTTGCACACGGTGGAAACATAGTCAGTCTTACCAGAGTCGTAGAACTGAAAATATATGGTATTGTTCACGTGACCGAACTTGTCAACGTCGTTGAAACGTATCTGAAGGGGCACCACATTGCGAAACCCGTTATTTCTTTCTTCTGTCATCATCCTAAATCACAATTGCTGAAATCGGCTGCAAAATTACAAAAAAAACGGCAAAACATCTAAATTCTGCCGTTCCTAATTTTTGAAAAATGCTATTTGTTCGCTCCTGCAGATAAACAGAAGCGGACAACACAGGAATGAAATCACGATTCTTCTTGGAAGAACGAGCCTACAGGCATGGCGGTATCCTCGGCGACACAGCAGTTGTAGCGTTCGCGGCTGCGGCGTTCGCGGGCGAACATCGCCTTGGTACCGGCTTCGTCCTGTTGGAACTCCAGGTGCTCATCGATGGCGAAGGAGTGGGCCATGGTCTCAACGTCGAGGTTGTCGGTGCCGATGAGCGTAAAGGTCCAGTTCTGCTTCTTCAGCTTCTCAATCATCGTGCGAATCATCTTCAGCGTCCATTCCTCGCTGCTGTTCTCCTCGCCGTCGGTGATAATGGTCACCAGCACATGGTCGCCTTCCTCAATCTGGGCATTGACCTTAGAGATTCCTTTGCCAATAGCATCGTAGAGCGGTGTGCCGCCACAGGGATTGTAGGCCTTCCAATTGAGGTCTTTGGTCTTCAGCGCAGCGGTATCGTCATAGTGCCATGTGGTGTGGCCACTGTCAAAGGTGAGCAGGGTAACAAACTGCACTTGGTCGGGATATTTCTTCTGCATCTGACGGACGGTCTGTAGGGTTTCGTTCATGCCAGTGAAGGCCTGCTTGCGGATGATAGACATTGAGCCGCTCTCGTCGACAATAATCAGGTTGTGAACGCACTTAGTTGGAAGGGGATCTTGCATAATCTTTGTCATAATCGTAACTTTTTAAATGGTGAATACTTCAATTCAAGACGTCTTTTATCTCTTTGAAGAAGAATTTGCAGAAAAATTAAGCAAGTATGAGAAAATTTTCGTAATTTCGCCAAAAATTATCAAGTTATGTACTATCAGCAACTGTCAGACGAAGAGATTCTGAGCGGTTTCCGCGAGGGCGATGCCGACATTATCCGTAAGTATTTCTACGGGTATTGTCAGGTGGGATATAACATCTTCGACCAGCGGTATCAGTTGCGCGAGAAGGAGAACCTGGACTTCATGTCGCTGGCTCACCAGTATGCGCTCTACCTGATGGAGCACGACTGGAAACCGCTGGAGGATCACTCGCCGAACGTGAGTCTGAAGACATGGCTCATCAACGGGTTCCGCTATGTGGTGCTCGATGCACTGAAATGGTACCGCAAGGAGTACGGCAGCATCACATTCGAGGACTACCTGATGTCGTTCGACGTGACCAGCGACCTGCGGTTGCAGTTCAACAAGATGGTGGAGGATGTGTGCGACCATGCTCCCCTGGACCGTCAGGAACGGCTGATTATCGACATGCTGCTGTTGCAGGGCTTCAAGTCAAAGGAGATAGCGGCACAGATGGGGATGACCCCATCGGCCATCTCGCAGAAGTACAAGAAACTGAAGGAGCAAATCATAGTTCCGTACTTCAAGAAGAACTTTGATATAGATTTGGAAACGCCTGAGATTATGGACGATATGGCAATTCTGCACAGAGAAGCTACAATGGGCGGGGCCAAGATGTCGATACCACCTATGTCGGGTTCGATGGCAGATATGGCTGCGCCAATGGCATGCGAGGATATGGACTTTATCAGAGAGGAAGTTATGGAACAGAAAAGGACTACACCAGAGTTTATCACGGAGCTGGAGCCAAACGAAATTTTTGTGTTCGGAAGCAATCTGAAAGGTATGCACGGCGGTGGTGCGGCGTATATCGCCTACCGCAAGTTTGGGGCTATCATGGGTCAGGGCGTGGGTCTGCAAGGACAGAGCTACGGCATTCCGACGATGCAGGGCGGCATAGAGACCATCCGTCCGTATGTGGACGAGTTCATTCAGTTCGCCAAGGAGCACCCTACCCTCACCTTCCTCGTCACCCGCATCGGCTGCGGCATTGCCGGATTCACGGATGATGAAATCTCTCCGCTGTTCGAGAAGGCTCACTACGTAGAGAACATCGTGTTGCCACCAGGTTGGTGATGTAGATTATAAAGAATAATAAGAGAACTAAAAAATGGATACATACAAACACATAGACTTGACCGAGTATGTTCAAACTGGCGAGGGCGGCAACGGGAAGACTTATGTTACCTCCGCTGATTCGGACGAAATCCTCAAGGTGAACAACGCCCGCTTGAGCACATGGGAAGCCGTCAAGCATGAATACGATGTTTCCAAGGCTGTTGCCAGTCTCGGAATTCCTGTACCCGCGATGTATCGCATCGTACAGGTAGGAGATGCATACGGCACCATCTCGCAGCGCATCAAGGGCAAGAAATCTCTCTCACGCATCTGCCATGACGAACCCGAGCGCACCGAAGAGATGGCCCGGCTCTTGTGCCACAAAGGGAAGGAACTATTCGCTAAGCCTTGCGACACCGAATTCTTCCCCAGCAGGAAGGCACAGGCACTACTGGCCGTTGAGAGGGCCACTTTTGTAAGTAGGAGGAACAGAGAGAAGATGCAAGCCTTTATTGAAACCATCCCTGAGAATACTCACTGCGTGCATGGTGATTTCCAGACAGGCAACCTCATCCAGACTGGAGCGGATTACTATTGGATTGATCTGGATCGCTTTGGGTATGGCGACCCTATGTTCGACATCGGCCACCTTTTCCTTATCTGCCACATCTATGCTCCCATGAAGCGTGTGCAGGATATATTCCACATGACCCAGGAACAGTTTCACCGCTTCTGGGATGCCTTTGCCAAGGAATACACCGGACAAGACGACCACGCTGCCTTCGATGCCCAGGCCGGACGCTTCGCCGCCCTCGACGTTATTCTCCGCAACGTCTTCCAGAAGTCAAACTTTATCGAGAAGATTTTCTTCGGCTTCTATGTACATAAACTGATGAAACAATATTATTCGTAAAAGATCAAACAATAAACGGCAATGAAAAAAGCATCATTTATACTGATTGTTCTCGTCACGTTGGCACTTTCAGCCTGTGTTCAGAAGAATCTCATCACGCCGAGTCAGAGCCGCGTGGGGTATTCTTCTTGGAACACGCAGGTCAGCTACACCCACTGCGACCCGTTACCCAAGACAGGGAAGCCTGAGTCCGTCCGCGGCGCGTGGGAGGTTAACGAGGGTATCTTGCAGCATAAGGCATGCGAAGAAGCACCACTCGCCATCTGCAACTACGTTATCCCCTCCAACCACTACACCATTCAATGTACCGCCCGAAAGGATAGCGGGCCTGATGGTTTCATCATCGTGTTCAACTACGTGGATGCGCAGCACTATTGTCAACTGAACTATGGTTACGAGGGCAACACGAAGCACGCCATCGAGCAGATCAGCGGTGACAAAAGGAAACAGTTGGCCACACGCTCTGGCAGCATAGAAACAGGGAAGTGGTATAACGTGAAACTGACCGTGGCAGGCGACAGCATCAAGGCATGGCTCGACAGTGAACTCATGTTCGATGAAGTACTCAAATAAAATCGGACGAGAATAGTGTAGCGGCTAAAGTAAAACGATGACTGTTGATTTCGACATACTGAAACGAAATGAGCTGAGGGCTGCGGTTGGATACTGAATGGCAGGCAATAGACAACATATCATCCACGGCTTGCGTGATGGCATACCCATTGCGATGGGCTATTTTGCCGTGACGTTCTCGCTTGGCATCATTGCTGCGAGGGCAGGCCTGACGGCACCCTTGGGATTCCTGAGCAGCTTCTTCACCCGTGCATCGGCAGGCGAATATGGCACATACACGCTGGTAGCAGTACAGGCAGCCTACGTAGAGGTGATAGCGATGTGCTTAGTGGCCAACCTGCGCTATATGCTGATGAGTGCGGCACTGTCGCAGAAGATTGCTCCAGGTACATCGTGGTTCCACCGCATACTGATGGCATGTTGCGTGACCGACGAGGTGTTTGGCATCTCTGTTGCCCATCCGGGCTATACACCTCCAGCTTATACTTACTCGGCAGCCCTGATATCTACGTTATTCTGGGCATCGGGGTGTGCTGTGGGCATCATGGCTGGCAGTCTGTTGCCACAGCCGATGGTGACAGCCCTGAGTATGTCGCTCTACGGCATGTTCCTGGCTATTATCATACCTCCTGCTCATAAAGACCGTAACGTGCTCTATGCACTGATAGCCAGTTTCGTGTTAAGCGGCTTGTGTGCTGTGGCTCCTGTTATCGGCGAGTGGAGCAGTGGTATGCGTACAGTGGCGCTGACGATTGTCATTTCCGCTGTCGCTGCATGGCTTAAACCTATAAAGACGGAAGACGATGGAACAGCATAGTATTCTCATATATATCCTCCTGGCCATTGTCATCACCAACCTGATCCGAGTGACACCAATGGTACTGATCAAGGGGGAGTTACACAACCGCTTCGTGCGCAGCTTCCTGTATTATGTGCCTTACGTCACGCTGGCCGTGATGACCTTCCCAGATATGATTATGGCTACGCCGACTCCATTGCCGGGAATAATTGCGCTGTTGGCTGGTATCGTTGCAGCATGGTTCCGGCTGGGACTATTCCCAGTCGCTGCTATCTGTTGTGTCATCGTCTATTTGTTGATATAAGGGAAGACTTTCTTGAATCCTTTATATCTCCTCAAGCTTCACGTAGTAACGGAGGATGGGACAAATCTGATTGACAAACGACTTGTAGAATGCCATCCAGTCACGGCGCTTTGCCTGGTTCTTCATATTGATATGCTCATTATAGATGGCACATCCCATCTTGTGCTCAACGAGTTGGGACGTGAAATCTATTCTCTTGTCGCAAGCCTTGAAATATTCAAAGAGCTGTACCGATTTCAGGTACAATAGCACTTTGTGAGTGTAGACAACCCATCGGGGGGCATGAATACGCTCCAACTTCGTGATATAGCCGTAGGACTGAGCGATGACATTGCCCATGCCAAGCCATCGGACGGGGCGGTATTTCTTAAACTCCGGGTTGATCTGCATGACTTCATCCGTATAGATGCGAATCAGACTGGTTCGGATGTCCACCACCAGATAGTTGAGCAAATCGGCCATAGACAGCGTGGAGTCGGCATCCATCGTGTTTCGGGTCATGGCTTCGAACTGCTCTCTCCCCTCTTCCGTAGGCATCAGGAAATGATGGAAGTCGAAATGCTCTCCACCAAGATAGTTATCCAACAGCAACAATGAACTCAGGACTTCATAGAACTTGTCGCCCGAGTCAAGGTCGTAGTCGATTTCATAGCTCCGTTCGCCAGTCTTGCGGAAGGGCATCAATGGCGCATCGGGATTAACGACGAGCTGTGTTGCAATAGTGACATTGTACTTAGACTCCATCTGGCCAATGAGGTCATCGAGTTCGTCGATGGACTTGTTCTGGCTGATG
>JAFSNR010000071.1 GCA_017443345.1 Prevotella sp. | reverse complement strand
TATTATTAATAATAATAAACAGTATGATTATTTAATCCACTATTGATTTTTCCTAATGTTACGGTGTTACGGTGTTACGGCGTTGATTTTGAATGTCCAGTTGATTGACTTTCCTGATATGGTTGACAGTCTATTCTGAACAAGTTGACAACATTAACTGGAATCGTTGACACTTTTACTGAAAAGGTTGACAATGTAAAATAAAATAGTGTGTTTTCTCTACAGATCCTATTTGCTTTTCATTACTAAACTATTAACACGCAAATATGGATCTTTTGCTAAAATATGTTAAATTCAAAAAAATAGTTGACATTTCATACCTATACCCAATTTCGCGTACCGTATATTATATAGGAAGGCTGCTGACCAAGGTGATTTTTTTTGCGTCGTTAGCAACTTTTTGCAATTATTTACCATCTGATTCTTTGCGCTTTCAACAAAAAACTCTACCTTTGCAGTCAAATTTCGATGTTCGCATGACAAGCGAACTGTATTAGAATATCAACATGAACCGTCGAATCATCAAACGCGTACTGTTTTGGGCCGTGGGATTTCCCTTGGCATTGATTCTGATTCTGGTGTGTTCGTTATTCGTCGGTGACCAATTGGCACCCGACACTACGGAGAAAGCAGTCGTCAAGGTCGTATCCCTATTCACACCGTTTGGAACCTATATCGACAACGTCCGAGCGGTGGAGCCTGCGTATCAGGCGCTCGAACGAGGGGACTATGACCGCGTGATGGCGCTCTGCGACAGTCTGCAGGAGCACTCCAGCGTCTCTGCTGTAGAATTGAATCTGCTGCGTGCGACTGTTTGTCTGAGAACCAAACGGCATCGTTCTGGTGAGGTTTACCTGAAAAAGGCCGTCGCCTCGTTCTCAGGTCAGGATATCGAACTGGGGGTCTATGCCTCTGCGTCGTACAAACTGGGCCAGCTGCTGAACGACAAGGGCGACTACAAGGATGCCGTCAAGACCGTTGCGTCGGCTATCGACCTGCTGGAGGAGCACAAAGGCAACATTTATACCTATGCCTCCAATCTGCCTAATCTGTATACGACGCTGGGTACCAGTCTGGCCAGACTGGGGAATGTCGACGAGGCCGATGCGCGTTTCAGCCAGGCTTTCGAGGCATATAAGAACACCGATGCCCTATACGATATCAACACCAGCAAAGAGCAAAAGGCGTATTACAGCAACGAGAAACAGACCACTCTGTCGGAGATAGCAATATTTGCCTTCATGAGGGCAGGGCGCTACGACATGGCCAAGCGCTGGTTTGAGAAAGAGGACAGCGTGTATGCCTACATCGTGCGCAACGACTCGCTGTCGACAGACAGTATAGGTGTGCACCACTACAAATATCACTTGATGAAGGCTCAGATGCTGGAGCACGACGGTGATCGTGCCGGGGCCGACAAGGAATACCAGCTCAGTCAGGAATATCCTGTCTCCCAATACAGCAGTAGCATCATGAGCCAATACGAGTACCTGACCACCACAGAACGATGGCCCGAGGTGCTCCAGCTGTACGAGAAACTCGACACGGCTGCTATCGGTGATCTGTACTCGCTCGACAACATCAACAAGATCATGATGCCACGATATCGGGCTCTCAGGGGCACAGGACAGACCCCGAAAGCTCTGCAACTGGCCGATAGTCTCAGTCTGAAGATGAAAAATGCCATCCAGACGGCGAAGAACGACGATGCCGCTGAGTTGGCCACCATCTACGAGACCCAGCAGAAGGAGTCCAAGATTGCTGAGCGCGAGGCTACCATCAACCGTCAGCGAATCATCGGACTCCTCGTGGCACTGGTGCTCATCACCGTAGCCTTCACGGTCTATATCCTGATACGTCGCCGTGTGATGAGGATGAAGGCCCAGCACGAGCAGCTGGAAAACGAGTTGCGCATTGCCCGTGACATCCAGATGTCGATGGTGCCCTCGACCTTCCCCGACTTCGATGGACTCGACATGTATGCCCAGATGACGCCTGCCAAGGAGGTGGGAGGCGACCTCTATGGCTATGTGGTGAAGGACTCGCGGCTGTATTTCGCTGTGGGCGACGTCTCAGGCAAGGGCGTGCCTGCCTCACTGTTCATGGCGCAGGCTACCCGATTGTTCCGTACCCTCGCCACACAGGGCATGATGCCCGCAGAGATCTGTACCCGCATGAACGAGGCCCTCTCAGGCGACGATAATGTGAACGGCATGTTCGTGACGATGTTCATCGGACTGCTCGACCTGGAAACGGGCCATCTGGACTTCTGCAACGCAGGCCACAACCCACCTGTCATTGGAACTGCAGATAATTGTCAATTGTCAGTTGTCAATTATCAATTCTTAACTGTGGAGCCCAATGCCCCTATCGGTCTCTGGCCAAAGCTGACATACGAGGGCGAGGAGATCGAGAGCATCAAGGGACGTCCGCTGTTCATCTATACCGACGGTCTGAACGAGGCAGAGGACAAAGCCCAGAAGCAGTTCGGCGACGACCATATACTCGACATCATGCGCCATACAACGTTCGAGAATGCCCGCCAGATGATCGAGACACTGACCGCTGAGGTGGAGAAACATCGCAACGGCGCTGAGCCGAATGATGACCTCACGATGATGTGTATCACCAAAAAATGAGCTATTTTCCTCATAATTAGAACTTTTTTGTCATTTTTTTGACAAAAAACTTGCATCGTATTTAAATTTTTTGTAACTTTGCGTCATCAACGTAAATATTGACCTGAATATGGGAAAGTATAATATTGTAGAGATTAAGGAAAAAAAGGCTGCTTATCGTAGTCTGGTCAGCCCAAAGATGATGGACCGGATGCAGGAGCAGATCATGGACATTATCGTGATGCAGAAGAAGTATCGCGATAAGGATTACTCAGCCAAGAAACTGGCTGAAGAAATCGGAACTAATACCCGTTACATCTCAGCGGTGGTGAACGTACGTTTTCACACTAACTACACTTCGTTTGTCAACAAATACCGCATCGAGGATGCGATGTCGATCCTTGTCGACAAGCGTTATCAGGATCTGACGATGGAGGAAGTATCCGACATGGTTGGTTTCTCTAACCGCCAGTCGTTCTACGCATCCTTCTATCGTATCGTGGGCATCACTCCGAGAGACTATCGCGTGCAGCATCTGAAGAAGCACCCGTCTATGGTCTCCAAACGTAAGAGAAAGGCAAAGAGTTGATGTCGACAGAACGGGTATTCAGCATTTTCAAGGAATTGAATGCGATTCCGCGACCTTCCCATCATGAAGAGAAGGTAGCGGAATTTTTGTGTGAGTTTGCAGAGCGTCTCCATCTCGAATACGAGCGCGATCCAGCTAACTGTGTCGTCATCCGTAAGCCTGCGACCCCAGGTCATGAGCAGGCAGAGCCCATCGTGCTGCTCAACCACATGGATATGGTCTGTGTGGGTATGGATGATCCAGAGAATACACCCATTGAGGCTTATGTTGAGGACGGTTGGATGAAGGCACGTGGCACTTCGCTAGGAGCTGACAACGGCATCGGACTGTCGATGGCGCTGGCCGTTCTAGAGAGCGATGATATCGTTCACGGACCACTGGAGGTCATCACGACCACCAACGAGGAGGACGGTATGTCGGGTGCCAGCCAGTTGCGCCCCACGTTTATCCAGGGACGCAAGGTGATCAACCTCGATTCGGAGGATTACGACACGATGACCACTGGTGCAGCAGGTGCCTGTCTGCAGTTCCACGAGATTCCTGTTACCCGTGAGCCAGCACCGACGGTCAACCAGCAGTGGTTCCGCATCACGATCAGTGGTGGTCTGGGAGGTCATTCTGGTGTCGATATCAACAAGGGTCGTGCCAGTGCGATTCTTACCCTGAAGCGTGTCCTTCACTTTGTCCATCTGCTGTGCGACGTTCGCGTGGCCACTCTGCGTATGGGCGAAGCCAATGCCTCGATAGCCTCTTCGGCCGAGGTGGTGTGCTGTGTGCCGATAGGTGGGCCCGCCGGTTTTGTCACCCAGCAGCAGATAGTCACCAACAATTGGCTGAAGTTCAATTACGGTCAAACCGATCCCCACATACAATGCAAGGTTGAGAAGTGCGAGCCCGAGTCGACTGTCATCGACCGTAAGGCCTTCAATGCCTTGATGGAGTGCCTCGAAGGCGTGCCTCAGGGTGTGATCAAGATGAGCACCTCGATGCCCGATACCGTCGAGACTTCCAATAATATCGGCATCGTCGAGACGCGTGAGAACTGTATCTTCGTGAGTACCCACACCCGTAGCTTTGACGACGAGGTGCTTGGGCGACTCTCTGAGCATATCGCCGACATGTTCAAGGCGCATGGAGCCGACTCCCATCAGGTGATGATGGCCCCTGCCTGGCAGGAGAATCAGTCTTCGGATTTTCTCAAGCTGACTTCCGATACATTCAACGATGTACTAGGATGGCGTCCACGGATGGTGGCTATGCACTTTGTGCTCGAGGCAGGTTATTTCGTCAAGAAATTCCCGGGAATTGAGATTGCCAGCATCGGACCACGCATCGTCGAACCTCATTCTACGAGTGAGCGCGTCGAGCTGTCTACCATCGAAGATATCTGGAAAGTTCTCCTTGAAATGCTCTCCCGTCTGGCTGCGTAGAATGGTCTGAAATACTGCCTCAGACTTTCAAAATATGCAAAAATAGTTTTAAAATCTGCAAAAATTGTTTCAAAATCTGCAAAAATTGCTTTCCAACGCGCTCGCGATAGCGTTATTTTGTGAATTTTGTTTAACTTTGCAGCCCGATGAACTCTAAAATTACTTTTGAAGACATTTTAGAACCACCTTTGGAAGTTCGCAAGGTGGCATGCCGACGTGAAATGGACGACTTCGTTCGTCTACCACGCACGATGTATCGTGGCGTGCCACAATACGTGCCCGACCTTGAGAGCAGTATTGCGGACCTTTTTCAAAGAAAAAGTAACCCAGGATTGGAATTTTCCGACATACAGCCTTTCGTGGCTTATCGTAACCAGGTTCCCGTTGGACGCATTGTGGGTATCGTGAACCGTAAGGCCAACGAGCACTGGCAGCAGCGGGTGGTGCGATTCAGCCTGATAGAATTTGTCGATGACCTGAACGTCAGTCGTGCTTTGCTCGACGCCGTCAAGCAGTGGGGACTGGAGCAGGGGATGGACACCCTGCAGGGTCCGATGGGTATCACTGACTTCGACAAGGAGGGCATGCTCGTGGAGGATTTCCAGATGATGGGTTCGATGAATACGATCTGGAATCCTGACTATTATCCTCGCCACATGGAGGAACTAGGTTTCCAGAAAGCAGTCGATTGGGTTCAGATACGCATCCAGATACCTGAAGAGGTTCCTGCCCGTTACAGTCGCACAGCCCAGTATGTTCGAGAGCAGATGGGTCTGCGTGTCGTCAAAATGGGCGATCCGGGCGTCGATGCGCATGATTGTGCAGAGCGGATTATCCGTCTGTATAATGAGGCATATGCGCCCATCTTTGGTTTCTCGGCCTTGTCGGAGGCGCAGATTAAAGCGTTCTGCAACCAATATTTCCCACTCATAGACAAACAGCTGATTCCCGTCGTTCTCAACAAGCAGAACGAGGTGGTAGGCGCCTGCGTCACGATCGGCAGTCTGTCGAAGGCTTTGAAGAAGGCCGATGGCCGTCTATGGCCCACAGGCTGGTATCATTTGCTGAAGACGCTGAAGTGGAAGAATGATGATACCGTCGAGATGCTTCTCATCGGCGTGCGCCCCGACTATCAGGGAATGGGTGTGAATGCCCTTTTCTTTGATGACCTGATACCTATTTATAATAGGTTAGGCTTCAAGTGGGCCGAGACGGGACCACAATTGGAGGACAACGTTCGCGAGCTGTCGCAGTGGAAACCGCTGAAGCCCGAGTACGTCAAGCGCCGTAGGTGCTATTCGAAGATAATATAGAGTTTACGGTTTACAGTTTATAGTTTAGAGAAATAAATAAATGGAAAGAAGAGTAGTAATTACTGGTATGGGCATCTGGTCGTGCATTGGTACGACGCTCGACGAGGTGCGCCAGTCATTGTACGAAGGACGCAGTGGCATTGTGTTCAGTCAGGAGCGTCAGGATGCGGGCTTTCGCTCGCCCATCTGCGCCAATGTGCCCCGTCCCGATCTGAAGAAAGTATTAAGCCGCAACGTGCGCCAGATGATGCCCGAGGAGGCACAGTATGCCTATATGGCTACTGTACAGGCCCTGGAGCAGGCACGTTTGACACAAGACTATATCGACAGCCACGAGGTGGGCGTCATCTATGGTAACGACTCTGTAGCCGAGTCAACGATGGTGGCTATGGACAAGTTCCGTCAGGCCCTTTCTACGGCTGCATGTGGCTCAGGAGCCATCTTCCAGTCGATGAACTCGACGGTGACGATGAACCTGGCAACGCTGTTCCACCTGAAGGGTATCAACCTCACGGCATCAGCAGCCTGCGCCAGTGGCTCTCAGTCGTTGGGGCTGGGCTTCCTGCTCATTAAGAACGGCTTGCAGGACTGCATCGTCTGTGGTGGCGCAGAAGAGAATAATATGTATGGTATTGCCTCGTTTGATGCCCTGCAGACCTTCTCTACGCGCAAGGACCAGCCTACGAAAGCCAGCCGTCCCTTCGACCGCGATCGCGATGGACTCGTTCCCAGCGGTGGTGCAGCTACACTGATCATCGAGGACTATGAGCACGCCGTGCGTCGTGGAGCTCCTATTCTGGCCGAGATCCTTGGCTGGGGCTTCTCAGGCAATGGCGATCATATCTCTACGCCCAATGTCGAGGGGCCTGCCCGTTCGCTGCTGCGTAGTCTGGAGAGTGCTGGCGTCAAGCCCACTGATATTGGCTATGTCAATGCCCACGCCACCTCTACGCCTATCGGTGACAGCCGTGAGGCCGAAGCCATCGCCCAGGTGTTTGGCGATTACAAGGTGCCCGTCACCTCGACGAAGAGTCAGACGGGTCATGAGATGTGGATGGCAGGTGCTTCGGAAATCGTCTATTCGATGCTGATGATGAAGAACGACTTCATTGGTGGCTCGCTGAACTTCGAGAACCCCGATGAGGTGACACAGTGCATCAATGTCATCCCCGAGACTCGCCAGCAGCATTTCGACATGTTCCTGAGCAACTCGTTCGGCTTTGGTGGCACCAATTCTACCCTTATTATTAAAGATTTGAAGGGTTGAAGAATTGAAGTATTGAAGAATTGAAGTATTGAAGAATTGAAGAATTAATTATAATTGTATTTTTTTAATCAAAATGACAAGAGAAGAAATCATTGCGCAGGTCAATAACCTGCTGGAAGAAGAGTTTGAAGTAGAACAGAGTGAGTTCGCTCCCGATGCGAACCTGAAGGAGACACTCTCTCTGGACAGTATCAATCTGGTAGACCTCATCGCTCTGGTACAGATGACCTATAAGATTACCATCCCCGTTGAAGACCTGAAGAAGATCCAGACGTTCAACAACCTGTACGATTACATTGAGCAACACTTGTAAGAATTGAAAAATTGAAGAATTGAAAAATTGAAGTACGAAGGTAAGGACATAGAGCGACTGATTCCCCAGCGCCATCCATTTATGATGGTTGACGAGTTTGAGGACATTGAGGCTCCCGAGTCAGAAGAGAGTCTGACAGGAGCTTCCTGTTCTACCTCGTTGTCTGTTCGCTCTGACAATTATTTCATGTTACCAGGTCAAGAGATGTCAGAGACGGGACTGATTGAGCATATCGCACAATCGGCCTCTGCACTAGCCGGACATGTGGCTCTCCAGCAGGGAGCTGAGAATCCGCCTGTCGGTATGATTGCAGAAGTGAAGCATTTCGAATGCCAGCGAAGGCCACGTGCCCATGAGCAGCTGACGACGACCATAGCGATGGGCTTCGCCTTTGGACCTATGACACTTTGTCATGGGGAAACCCGCATCGGCGATGACACCATCTGTGAAGCTGACTTGAAAATATTTGTAAGATGACAGAGCTCTTTGTCCGTATTTATCGCTATTTCCATAGCCATCGCCTCGTCTGTTGGCTCTCAATGGTGAGCCTCTTCGCGCTGTTTGGCTATTTCGCTTCACAGATCCATCTGGAGGAAGACATCAACAAACTGATGCCTTCCTCTCGTAATGAAGACGGTACCATCAAGCTGGCCTTTGCCGACCTGAAGATCAAGGATGGCGTGTTTGTGCTGTTCGACGGTGCTGATCAGCAGCAGCTGATAGCCGCTTGCGACGATTTTGCTGACTCCCTGCAACAGGACACGGCCCAGATCAAGAACCTCTTCTACAAGATTGACGAAGAGTTGATGCCTGAGGCTGTCGACTACATGACAGCCCATTTCCCAGCCTACATCGACACGACGGCCTATGCCCATTTCGATTCCCTGCTGACGCGCGAACACATTGCAAAGCAGATGCTGCAGAATCGTGAGGACCTGCAGGGCGAGTTTGGTGAAATGTTCCCTGAACTCATCGAGCTCGATCCGATCGGCATGCGCAACGTGCTCGCCGAACAGCTGGGGTCGCTGTTGGGGGGCGCAGGTTCTTACACGACAGTCGACAATCATTTCTTCGTGCCCGATTCGACGGTGTGTCTGCTTTTCCTGACACCCCAGTACTCGTCGACCAATACGGGTCAGGGCTCGGCCCTCTTTGAGCGTCTCAACACCGTGATCAGTCAGTTCCAGCAGTCGCATCCCGATGTCCACATCAGCTATCATGGAGCCCCTGCCGTAGGCTACTATAACTCCACGCAGATCAAGCACGACCTGGCCACCACCATCGCAGGTGCACTGGTTTTGGTTCTGGTCTTCCTATTGTTTTGTTTCCGTCGTTGGGACTTCATTCCCTTGCTCCTGTTGCCCGTCGTCTTTGGTACGCTGTTCGGACTGTCCATGATGTACTGGCTGAAGGGCGAGTTCTCGATTCTGGCGCTCGGCATCGGTGGCATCGTTCTCGGTGTGGCCCTCAACTATGTGCTCCATGTGTTGACCCACCATCAGTATGTCAGCGATCCTGAAGAGCTGTTGCGCCATCAGGTGAAGCCCGTCCTCTTGGGCTGTATCACGACCATTGGCTCGTTCTCAGGACTCCTGTTCGTCCATACCGATCTGTTGCGTGACTTCGGACTGTTTGCTGGCTTTGCCATTCTCGGAGCCACGCTGTTCTCGCTCATCTGGCTACCTCAGATGTTAAATGGAGAAGGAAGTGCATTTCCTCAATTCATTGAGCGTATCAATGCCTATTCTTTCGATCGGAATAAACCGCTGATTGCCGTCATCGTCGTGCTGACAGTCATCGGAGTAGGAGCCTATCTCATCGGAGGCACCCATTTCGATGCCAACATGGAGAATCTGGGCTACAACAAACCGA
Source organism: Prevotella sp. (assembly GCA_017443345.1). Lineage (GTDB taxonomy): Bacteria > Bacteroidota > Bacteroidia > Bacteroidales > Bacteroidaceae > Prevotella. The sequence goes on along the minus strand of JAFSNR010000071.1, from coordinate 44,012 downwards.
TGGTGAAGCAATCCGAGGACCTGCTTCGCGATAAGACCTATACAGGCGACAACACCAAATACATGGCCAGCAAGGGACAGACGATGGAGGAAGCCCTACATCACTTCGGCCTGCTTCGCGCGAAGCTCGACTCCTTGCAGCGTGTGGGACTGGTGAAGAGCTATTCGCCTACCGATGAGTTGCTGGTGTCGCTCGACCGTCAGCAGCAACGCATCGATGCTTGGCATCGGTATTGGGACGACAGTCGTCTGGCCACTGTCCGTCAACTCATCGCAGCGACGGCCCCTGCTGCCGACTTGGAGCCCGATGCCTTCGAGACCTTCTTCGAGGCAGCCAAGGCCGACTATGAACCCGAGGCCCTCTACAAAGCCGGTCTGATTCCCCAGGGCTTCCTCTCCACGCTGATGGAGCAGTCCTACGACGGTACCTGGCTCTGCTTCACGTCCGTTCGCTTCCAGAACGAAGCTGGGCGCAATGCCGACAGCGACTATATGCGCATCTGCGACGCCGTCAGCAGCGATCCCCATCTGCTCGTGCTCGACACCTATTATTATACGACGGAGACCCTGCTCCAGATGAGTAGCGACTTCGACCGTCTCCAATGGCTGTCGATGGCTTTCGTGCTCGTGGTACTGTGGTTGTCGTTCCGATTCAACATCGGGCACACTCTGCTCGGCTTTATGCCCATCCTGCTCAGCTGGCTCATCGTCCTGGGCGCCATGAACATCTTCGGCCAGCAGTTCAATCTGATCAGCATCATCATTTCCACCTTTATCTTCGGAATTGGTGTCGACTATAGCATCTTCATCATGCACGGCCTGACAAACCAGGCGCAACCTCAAATTGTCAATTCTCAATTGTCAATTCTCAATTATCACAAGACCGCCATTCTGCTCTCTGCCGTCACGTTGCTCGTCACGGTGGGCAGCATGCTCCTCGCCGTTCATCCCGCCATCCGCAGCGTGGGCTTCTCCACACTCGTCGGACTGCTCGCGGCCATCATCCTTTCCTATGTCTTACAACCCGCCATCTATCGGTGGCTCCATCATAAGAGCTGATGATATACGATGTTGTTGTGATCGGTAGTGGACTGGGTGGCCTGATTTGTGCCCGACAGTTGGCGCAGAGCGGACGAAGCGTGCTCGTTATCGAGCGTCAGCCACGTTCAGGTGGATGTCTGCAGAGCTACCGTCGAGTAGGTCTGGAGTTTGATACAGGCCTTCACTATGTAGGCGGATTGGCCGAGGGACAGTCGCTTTATGGGTTCTTCGAGAAATTGGGACTGACCAAGCTCCCTTGGCATCGGCTCGATCCAGATGGCTTCGATCAGGTCACGATTGGCGAGCAGACGTACCCTCTGGCTGAGGGCTACGACCATTTTGCCGACGTGCTCAGCAGCTATTTCCCCTCTGAGCGCAATGCTCTGCAACAGTTTGTCCACGTGCTGCAGAATCTGCCCCCGATGGATGAGTGCTGCGATGTGAATGCCTACGACTATCTCTGCTCACTGTTCCACGATCCATTGCTCGTCAATGTCGTCTCTGCAGCAGCGATGAAGACCGAACTGAGGCGTGAGACGTTGCCGCTGTTCAACTATGCCCACGGACTGAGCAGCTATATTCAGAGCAGCTGGCGACTGAAAGGCAGCGGCAATCAGATTGTCGCCTCTTTGCTCAGCGACATCAAGGCCGCTGGGGGTGAGATCTGCTGTGGTGCAGAGGTTACTCATCTTGATGAACAAGGCGACCGTATCGTTGCAGCCCGTTGCAAAGACGGCAGGATCTTCGAGGGCCGACTCTTTATCAGCGACGTCCATCCCCAGCTGACCTTCAGTTGGATGACCGATTCCAGCCTGCTGAAGAAAGTGTTCGTTAAGCGCATCAACGCCCTGGAGAATACGTTCGGCATGTTGACCGTCTCACTGGTGCTGAAACCAGGCGAGCTGTCCTATTTCAACCACAACAAGTACGTCTATCGCGAGCCCAACGTATGGACCTTCAGCGAAGCTCTCGATGGCGTCGGTGGTGTGATGCTAAGTGCCAAGGTGCCCGAGGACGGCTCCCAGTCTCTTCGTCAGCTTGACCTGCTGACCCCCATGCCCTGGGCCCTGTGCCGTCAGTGGGAGAATACCCCGCTTGGCCGTCGTGGAGCCGACTACGAGCAGCAGAAGGCCCTTTTGGCCGACGAGTGCATCCAGTTGGCAGAGCGCGTCGTCCCAGGATTATCCGGGATGGTCGAGAAGCGCTTCGTCAGCACGCCCCTCAGTTGGCGCGACTACACGCTGTCGCCCTATGGTTCAGCCTTCGGTGTCAGGAAGGACTGTCGCAATCCGCTGTTGACCATTCTGTCGCCTAAGACGCCTGTTTCCAATCTCTTCCTGACAGGTCAGAGCCTCGTGCTGCATGGTCTGGAGGGAGTGACGCGCATGGCGTTTATCACCTTGGAGAATATCATGTAAAGTTAGAAATATAAAGTATTAGAATAAAATGATTATGAGACAATTGTTGATATCCCTTTTTTGCATGCTGGCCATGAGTGTCAGTGCACAGTCTGTCACCAAGACCAGTCATAAGAAAGCCGTCAAGACCGATGTTGTCACCACAGGCACGCTGACCATCCGCAAGCCCGACTACATCTGCATCTCCACCGATGGCGACAAGGACCAGCTCATCATGGACGGCACTCAGTTCACGATGACCATGGGTGGCCGTAAGCACGTGACAGACAGCAAGAAGAATCCCCAGTTTGCCAATTTCCATGCCGTTCTGAAGGCCGTCATCAACCAGCAGCCCATTCCCCAGGGCGAGGATATGACTTTCGAGAACAAGGGAAATCTCACCACTGTCACCATCGTTCCGAAGGAGCAGAAGAAGCGCCAGCTGTTCAGCTCTTTTCTCCTGACCGTCGACAACAAGACGAAGGCCATTCGCACGCTCCGCATGAATGGGCGAGGGGAGGACTACACAGAGTACACCTTCAAATAACAAATTTTTTCAGTTATTATCTACACAAATTGTCAGACACGTTGTGTAGTAACAAAAAACGGGATGCTCTCACGAGTGTCCCGTTTCCTGTGATCCGGTTGGGGCTCGAACCCAAGACCTACTGCTTAGAAGGCAGTTGCTCTATCCAGCTGAGCTACCAGACCAATTATAAAATTTAGTCTTTTAAGTAAATTCGGCTGCAAAGGTAGTGATTTTATTTGTAATAACCAAATATTTGCAGGAAAATCAGAGAGGTGGGGCCGTTTTCAGACCGTAAAACGGATGTAGGAACGGTCGTCGAAGGAGTTGTTGCCCTTAACGAAGGCCTTCGTGGCCTTGAACGAACCGATGTTGAGGGGATCGGTGTCGCGCTGCTGCTGGAGGCGCTGTTCGCTGGCTTCGAGCGTGGGGCAGAGGAAGGGGTAGCCGTCGGAGGCGAGGACAATCTCGAAGGGTTCGAAGCCGAGGGCGATGACGGGCACCTTGGACTCGGGGATGGGGAAGCCGTCGACAACGGCGTAGGTGACGTTCTGATTGTGCATGACCTCGAGCATGTGTGGAATCATGACTTCGCGGGCGGGGTCGGACTGTTGCAGCAGGTCGCTGGGCTTCACGCCTTCGGCGAGCAACTCGCGGACGCGCTGGGCACGCATCTCGGCCAGCTCCTGTTCGTAGGGCTTGGGATTGTCGCAGTACTCGCCGTTGAGCAGACAATGACAGTCGCCCACAAGCCACACTTCGCGACGCAAGCGGCTGAAGATGATGACTGAGGCGCAGAGTCGCTCCTCGGGATGGTCGAAGAGGCGCTGGAGAATCTGTTCGCTGCTGCCTTCGCGGAGTCGGGACCAGAGCGAGGTATAGCGTTCGCGGATGACGCGCGTGGCTCCGAGACAGAACTGGTGGCACGTGGTCTCCTTGGGCATCCGACGGATATAGCTGCTGATCAACTTCATGGCATAGCGCCCGTTGCTCATCCGGCGATTGTGGCGACGCTTGGTCTTTGAGGTGGAGCCGTCGATGACGGCGATGAAGTCATCGGTGATGACGATTCCGTCCTCGCTTGCCTTCTTTGGGCTCTTGGCGATCAGGCTTTGTTCGATGATATTCATTGTTATTGTATAGTTTTGCGATGAGATCGGGGCGACCTATGCGGCGCAGACTCTGTTCTATGTTGCGTCGCTCTTCGGGTTTGTACCAGAAGAAATATTGTCGCTGGGCCAGCTTCTCGCGTGGCGTCTTGGCCGAGAAAACTGCTTCGAGGGTATAAGGGTCGTAGCCTGTATACCAGGTCTCGGTGGCGTTGGTCATCGGCGTGGGGGTGAAGTCCTGTACCTGTTCGAGGTGGAAGTCGAGGTTCTTCGTGATGACGGCGAGTTCGGCCATATCGGCCTCGTGGCAGCCTGGGTGGGAGCTGATGAAGTAGGGGATGATCTGCTGATGGAGCCCTTCTTCGCGGTTGATGCGGTCGAAGATGCGCTTGAACTCGTAAAACTGCTGGAACGAGGGCTTGCGCATGAGTCGCAGCACACCGTCGCTGGTATGCTCGGGGGCCACCTTCAGACGGCCTGAGACGTGACGGGTGATGAGCTCGCGGGTGTATTCCTGCGCCGACTGGTTGGCGGCTTCGTCTTTGCTCCGATACAGGAGGAGGTCGTAACGCACACCACTGCCGATGAAGCTGCGCTTGATACCCGGGAGGGCATCGACAGCGCGATAGATGTCGAGCAACTTGGCATGACTGGTGTCGAGATTCGGACAGATCTGAGGATGGATGCAGCTAGGGCGTCGGCACTTCTCACAAGCATTCTGGTTGTGCCCGTGCATGCCGTACATGTTGGCTGAGGGTCCTCCGAGGTCGGAGAGGTAGCCCTTGAAGTCGGGCATCTCGATGACCTGCTTCACCTCTTTCAGTATGCTCTCCTTCGAACGGCAGGAGATGAACTTGCCCTGATGGGCAGAGATGGTGCAGAAGGCACAGCCGCCGAAACAGCCGCGATGGATGTTGACGGAGTGCTTGATCATGTCGTAGGCGGGGATGCGCTTGCCCTTGTACTTGGGATGGGGCTGGCGCGTGTAAGGCAGATCGAACGAGGCGTCGATCTCCTGAGTGGTCATCGGCGGGTAAGGTGGATTGACAACGACGCAAAGCGTAGTCGAATCAGGATTTGAAAATTTGGAATCGAGAGGGGCCATTGGCTGAATGAGCCGCTGGGCGTGCATCATGTTGGACTGTTCCTCGATATGGCGGAAGTTCTCGGCCTGTGCCCGCTTGTCGCGCAGACACTCCTCGTGGCTGTGGAGCACGATATCGTCTTCGCGGATGCCACCAGGAACTGCATTCTGCTGAGCGAGGTAGACGGTCTGAGGAACATTGCGAACCTGGCTGATGGGTGTGCCGTCAGCCAGAAGGTTCGCCACTTCGACAATCGGTTTCTCGCCCATGCCGTAGATGAGCAGGTCGGCACCCGCATCGATAAGGATGCTCTTACGGAGCTGTTCCTGCCAATAGTCGAAGTGGGTGAGTCGGCGCAGCGAAGCCTCGATGCCTCCGAGCACGACGGGCACATCGGGGAAGAGCTGCTTCAGGATGTGGGTATAGACGATCGTGGGGTACTCAGGCCGCAGGTCGTGACGCCCATCGGGGCTGTAGGCATCCTCAGAGCGCAGTCGGCGATTGGCGGTGTACTTGTTGACCATCGAATCCATACAGCCTGGCGATATGCCGAAGAAGAGGCGTGGTCGCCCCAGTTTCTTGAAGTCGCGGAAGTCGCCGTGCCAGTCGGGTTGTGGCACGATTGCCACGCGATAGCCTGCTGCCTCGAGCGTGCGCCCGATGACAGCTGCTCCGAAGGAAGGGTGGTCGACATAGGCATCGCCCGAGAAGAGGATGATGTCGAGTTCCGTCCATCCTCGGAGTTCGAGCTCCTTCTTCGTCGTCGGCAAAAAATCCGTGAGCCTATACTCTCTCATCTATAGCCACTAACCTCTAACCACTAACCACTAACCCCTAATTAAACGGTGTTCCCTGGAAGGCTCGGGTGGTGGATCCGAGGTTGTCGTTGCCGCGATTCTTCCAGTTGATATAGAGCAGCACGAGCTGCTGGAGACCGAAGGCCTTCATGTTGGGATGATAGATGACGTCGAGGCAGAGGTCGAGGAGACTCTTGTCCTTGCCAGCGTCGCCTGAGAGGAGCGAACGGATGTTCAGCTTGAGCTTGTCGAGTACTTGTTCGTCGACGTAGCCGTTGCTGTCGATGAGGTCGCGGAACAGTTGATACTTCTCAATGGTCAGCAGATGTTCTTCTGCGATGTCGATACTGCGTGTACCGGATGAATTAGTTTGGATCTTCATAATAATTATGTTATCAGTTTAATATGATGGGATCAGGAATTTGAGTATACCGCGCATGAGTGCCGAGCGTTTGCGTTCGGACTTGATGCACTCGAAGGGGAAACCGATGGTCATCGCCTTGTAGTCGTGGCCGTCGTAGGCGACACAGGCGCTGTAGTCGTCGGCATAGAGCATGGCGGAGTAGGCGGGCTTGACGGGCTGGAGCACATCGGGGTGCGTCGCTGCATAATGGGTCTCGTTGAGATGACGGTAGAAGCAGAACGTCGTACCCAGACCCGAGATGGAATCGCGCGACAAGGAGTCGCAGTTTGTGCCTGTATAGTTGCACTTGAGGACATCCTCGAGGAATCGGCGCTCGGAAGGCATCTGCATATCAGCACCGACATATGATCCGCTGACGAGCAGGGAACCACCAGTAGAGGTGAAGTGCTGCAGCAGACTGCGCAGCTTATCGGGGAAGGCCTGATAGCGGCGCAGGGCATAGCCGTCGTTGCGCTCAAGACCGAGGATCAGGTCGAGCATTGTATAGTTGGAAGGCTGCACCTCACCCGTCAAGAGGGCTTCGGACGAGCAGCTGGCGATGGCGATGCGCTGGGCTGTGGCGATGGCCTCGGCGTGGGTGCGGATATAGTTGAAGTCGTTGCCTGCAATGAACTGTCCCTGAAGGGTGTCGTTGGTAAAGCCGAGTCCAGAGGCACCGCTGCGACCCATTGCCGACTTGGAGAAGTTGACCTGATGGCCCAACCATCCGGCTGTGCGTCCATAGGTGACGCCAGGATCGACCTCGAAGTCGAAGCCCTGTTCGGCAGCATTGTTGCGCACATGGGGAGAGGCCAGACGGTGGAAGCCGTTGACGATGAGTACCGACTTCTGTGCCTCGGGCACATCGAAGCAGGATACCACCTCGCTAGGGAAACTCTCACCGCCCTCGTTGACAGCCGCCACGCGGAAGCTGTAGAGCTTGCCAGGTTCGACGGGTGTGGTAAAGCTCGACACGTTGCCTTTTACATAATACCCGTTGTCGAATCCGTTCTGTCCCATAGCCGTGTAGACGATGAAGCCAGTGGGGCGGGCTGTTGGCTCGTCGGGATCGTCGACTGGGTTCCAGCTGATGCGGGCCTCACCATTGCCGATCAGTTCTACGCGCAGACGATTGGGCGTGAGTGGGGTGACGGTATAGTCGGTGTGATGCATGCGGCTGATATAGCGCAGGAGCGTCTTGTAGACACTGCGGGCAAGGTCGAAACGGAAGTTGGGATCCTGCGCATAACGCATGTCGGCGAAGTTCTGATGGGAGAGCGTCTCCAGGATGGCACTGGGCACGGAGGGAGCACGGCTCTCGGAGTAGTTGCGGTCGTAGAGCTCGCGCATGGGCCAGGCTCCATACTTGCGGCGGATGTCGGCAGTGATGGAGTTGAGCAGCTCGTCGGCGAGGTCACGCGAGACGAGTCGTGTGAGGCCTGTGCCGAGGATGCTGTCGTTGAGGTAGGTGGTACAAATTGATAATGTACCCGTATGCGTATAGCCGTCGCGCGTAAAGCCTGCATCGCTGTGAACAGCCAAAGAGAGTTCGAGCGGCACGTTGCGGCCTGTGGTATCGGGCATGAAGATGGAACCACCTGCAAGATGGTTGGCCATATAGCTGCGGGCATTGATATCGTCGCCGTAGTCGTCCTCACCATTCTTCGTGGAGTAGACCTCCCAAGGCATACCTGCCCATTGCGCATAGTAGCGCGAACCCTCCAGACAACGGGGCAGTCTGCTGATCGTATCGCCACGCTGGATGTTACCCATACCACCACCGAAACGAACGGCATCGGCAGTGACAATACCCTTATGGTGACGACTCTCGTTGGTCAGGACCACACAGTTGCGGGTACTTGCGCCAGCATCGAAGTCGAAGGTGCCGAGATAGACCCAGGTGGAGCCTCCCATCTGCTGATTGACGCGATACTCTGTGGGGATGCCCTGATGCCAGACGGTGTAGTGGGCATCGTCGATGCTGCCTTCGAGCGTCTGGTAGCTGACATAGACGGCATAGCGTCCTGCCTCAGGGATCGTGGGTTGCCAGGTGACGCTACTCATCTGGCGCCCTTTGCCTCCGACGTCAGCCTTGCGGGCTGTTCCTGCGCGGAAGGGATTCTCGTGGTCGAAGTAAGGACCGCTGTGGAAGGCGAATCCCACAGAGTCGCTCTTGGACCAGAGGTGATGGCCGCTGATCTCATGATAGCCCAGAGGCGTATCGTTGTCGACGATCACCTCGTGACGCTGCCAGTCGCGCTCACGCGGAGTGAACACGATAGCGCCAGCCTTCTCGAGCATGGGGATGAGATAGGGGGTGACGATGGTCTGCGTGAAGAGATCCTCAGTGGTGCCGAAGAGTTCGGGTCGCTGCCATTTCCACTTCCTTTGACTGATGTTATAATAGCGCCCGTGACTGGCCCAGATGCAGAGGTGACGGTTTTGCAGTCCGTTGGTAATCCTATAGGGTAGGGAAGCGTTGCTCACCCAGGGCTGACCCTTATAGCTGATGTTACCCCAGGAACGGCTCTCATCGGGCTCCTGACGCAGACGGTTGGGGATGAGCTGGCTGATCTCCCATCCACCCGTCGTGATCTTCAGCTGATACTGTCGACAGGTATCGGGCAGAAGCTCGAGGATGTCGTTGTAGATCGTCGTCGTAGAGGCAGGGGTGAAAGCCTGTTCACCAAAGTGGGTGTCGGCAGCCACCTCGATCGTCTTCAGCGAGTCGTTGATGATGAGCTGCTGAAGATGTGCCGACGAACGGATGATCTGTCCGGATGACGGCCTGTAGGATGTGAAATAGTTGTTGAGTTTGTCCTTAAGTTCTTTCTGGGGGTCTTTTTGTCGCCTGACTTTCAGCTTTCTGATAGCGAGTGCATTGTCGGCAGCCATCAGCAGAATCGCAGCGATACAAATGGTTAAGGTCTTCCTCATACTACAACTCTCCGATGGTAAAGTTTTCGGGCTTTTTCCCCTTGAAGCCCTTGAAATAGAGTTTGATGTCGCGCATATCTGCCTCGAGGTTGCCCGAGGGGATGACCGTCTTCGTACACTGGATGAGCTTGCGCTCGTAGTCCAGGCCATAGAGAAGGATTGGGATGCCCGCCTTGAGGGCAATGAAGTAGAAGCCTTTCTTCCAGTCGGGATTCTTCGATCGTGTACCCTCGGGTGTGATACAGAGGTGGAATACTTTCGCCTGTTTGGCGGATTCTGCCATCGATTCGGTCATACTGCTATGCTTCTGGCGATAGACAGGTATGCCGCCCAGACTCCTGAAGATGGGATCGAGCGGCCAGAAGAACCACTCCTTCTTCATGAGGAAATTGCTTTGCATACCTATCGACCTGCTGTAGAGCAATCCAAGAATGAAGTCCCAGTTGCTGGTATGCGGCGCCAGACAGATAATGTATTTGTCGGGATGATCAACCGTTACTTCAGTCGTCCATCCCATCCGCTTGTATAAAAGCCAGTTACAGAATTTTCTCCACATGGTGGTCTAAGCGTTGATCTGATCGAGAATCTCCTGAACCTGTGATGAGAATTTCTCGCGCAGATCCTTGAAATAGTCCTTGGGTTTCATGCCTGGTTCCGGGTGGCATACTCGTCCGAGATAGTCGACTTCCATCTTGGCGATGGTGTTAAGCAGCGTTTCAGCCTGCTGCTGTTGTGCTTCTGTGCCATAAAGTGAAACGGCTACTAAGTCTGCGAAAAGTGATGAGCAGATCAGATCGATGTTCTTTTTCAGTGTTCTTTTGTTTGCCATTTTTTATCCTCCTTTTGGGTTATTTTGATACATTCAGTAAGCAAAGATAAGAAAAAAAACTGAGATAGCAACTCTTTCATACCAAAAAAATATTAAAATGATGATTTTATGCTGTTTTCTTTCTTATTTCTGCCAAAAATTCACTAAATTTGCACGTTGAAAATTGAAATTTCATTCATTTTAAATAAAGACAAAAGATTATGGAAAAAAGTGCATTGCAGATTGCGAGAGCTGCTTATCAGCCCAAGTTGCCTAAGGCTCTCCAGGGTGCAGTAAAAGTAAAGGAAGGTCAGCCCACTCAGAGTGTAGGTGACCAGGAAGAGATCAAGAAGTTGTTCCCCAACACTTACGGTATGCCTATCGTAGAGTTTGAGCCCGCTACTGATGCCAACAACACCAAGATGAACATAGGTATCATCCTTTCAGGTGGTCAGGCTCCTGGCGGTCACAACGTGATTACTGGTCTTTTCGATCAGATTAAGAAGCTGAACCCCGAGAACCGTCTGTATGGTTTTATCCTCGGTCCTGGCGGTCTGGTAGACCACAACTACATGGAGCTTACCAAGGAGATCGTTGATGAGTATCGTAATACCGGTGGTTTCGACATGATCGGTTCAGGTCGTACGAAGCTGGAGAAGGTCGATCAGTTCGAGAAGGGTCTCGAGATCATCCGTGAGCTCGATATCAAGGCCATCGTCATTATCGGTGGTGACGACTCTAATACCAACGCTTGCGTGCTGGCTGAATACTATGCCGCTAAGAACTATGGCGTACAGGTGATCGGTTGTCCGAAGACTATCGACGGTGACCTGAAGAACGAGCAGATTGAGACCTCATTCGGTTTCGATACCGCTTGTAAGACTTACTCAGAGTTGATCGGTAACATTGAGCGCGACTGTAACTCAGCCCGTAAGTACTGGCACTTCATCAAGGTGATGGGTCGCTCGGCTTCTCACATCGCCCTCGAGTGCGCGCTGCAGACTCAGCCCAACATCTGTCTGATCTCTGAGGAGATCGAGCAGAAGGCTATGAGCCTCGACGATATCGTAGAGTACATTGCCAACGCTGTAGCCGCTCGTGCTGCGGATGGTAACAACTTCGGTACAGTCATCATCCCTGAAGGTGTCATCGAGTTCATCCCCGCCATCAAGAAGCTGATTGCTCAGCTGAACGATGTGCTCGCTCTTCCTGAGGTGAAGGAAATGGGTCGCACAGAGACCATCGACTTTGCCAAGAGTCATCTGACAGACGAGAACCTTGCTGTGTTCAACTCTCTGCCTACTGGCGTAGCTCGTCAGCTGGCCCTCGACCGCGATCCTCACGGAAATGTTCAGGTATCACTCATCGAGACCGAGAAGCTGCTCTCAACAATGGTAGCCCAGAAGCTTGAGAAGATGAAGAAGGAAGGCAAGTATGTTGGCAAGTTCGGCACTCAGCATCACTTCTTCGGATATGAGGGACGTTGCGCAGCTCCTTCTAACTTCGATGCTGACTACTGCTATGCTCTTGGTACCTCAGCTGCCCAGCTGATTGCCAATGGCAAGACTGGCTATATGGCTATCGTCAAGAACACAACCGCTCCTGCTGAGCAGTGGATTGCTGGTGGTGTGCCCATCACGATGATGATGAACATGGAGCGTCGTGCTGGTGAGATGAAGCCAGTTATCCGCAAGGCTCTAGTTGAGCTCGACGGTGCTCCCTTCAAGGAGTTCGCTGCTCATCGTGAAGAGTGGGCTCGTCAGACTGCTTACATCTATCCTGGTCCTATCCAGTACTGGGGACCCACAGAGGTTTGCGACCAGCCTACGAAGACTCTAGCTCTTGAGCAGAATAGATAATTAAGAATTTAGAATTTAGAGGGGCTCTGCCTTGAAAGCAGAGTCCCTCTTTTTTAGAATTTGGAAAAACGTCGTCAGGTTCGCCGTAAAGGAGTAGGCACAACACATACGTATCATGGGCCCAAAGGACATAGGAGGCCCAATCTGTTTGTGCGCTTTTTGCAACGTGTCCCCAAGTGGGGCTGGTGGATCGGTGGTGCGTCTATTGTCTTGGGCTATATCTGGTTCTTCTACTATTTCTTTGTCAGTCCATTCGGTTTCCGTTGGCGTGCCCTTTACGGTGATGTCAGCTATCCTGAAGGCTACGAGATTCACGGTATCGACATCTCCCACCATCAGGGACGTATCGACTGGGATGAGTTGAAGGATAATGGCTCGATCAACAAATGTCCCATCCGCTTTGTGATGATCAAGGCCACAGAAGGGGCCACTCAGACTGACGAGAACTTCCGCGATAATTTCTATCAGGCCCGTGAGCATGGGTTTACCCGTGGGGCCTATCATTTCTACAGTGTTCACACACCAGCCTACCAGCAAGCCACCCATTTCATCAAGACCGTAAAACTGGAGAATGGCGACTTGCCACCCGTGCTCGATGTGGAACATAAACCTAAGGACCAGAGCGACGAACAGTTCAAGAGTTCGGTGCATCTCTGGCTCGATATGGTGGAGAAACATTATAAGATCAAGCCCATCATCTATACCTACTTCAAATTCAAGATGCGCTATCTGAACGACTCCATCTTCAACGAGTATCCCTACTGGATAGCCCACTATTATGTGGACTCACTCGAGTACAAGGGTCCTTGGAAATTCTGGCAGCACACCGATGTGGGCCGTCTGCCAGGCATCAAGGGGAACGTAGACTTCAATATTTACAACGGTTCCTACTACGACCTGCGACAGATGACACTAGGTTCGCAGGAAACAATTGGCGAGAAAGCATACAGCGAATAACTATTATATATAATAAGGTGTAACCAAATGAAGGTTTTGAGGATAATATTAACGATAGGATGCATATTTTTATCAGTAATCTGTGTTGCCCAACGCAGACAGATCGGTGATGCGCGCACGATACTGAAGAGTGGTAAGAACTTTGATAAGGCGGAGCAGATGATGACAGAACTATTAAAGGATTCGGCCAATCTTGAGAATCTGCGTATTTACGACGTTTGGCTGGAGGCTGTTGAGAAACAATACGGACAGCTGAACGAGCAGATGTATAAGAAGGAGAAGGTGGACACCGTGAAACTATTTATACTGACCAAAAGGATGTTCACCGTTGCGGAAAGGCTCGACTCACTCGACATGATACCAGACAAGAAGGGCAAGGTGAATCTGCAATATCGGAAGAACAACTCTGAGCGACTTATGACCTATCGTCCGAACCTTTTCTTCGGAGGTGCGTATTACGTCAGAAAGTCAGACTTCAACAAAGCATTCGATTTCTTTGAGACCTATATCGACTGTGCCCAACAGCCCCTTTTCGAGACGCAGGACCTGATGAATACCGATGCGAGGATGGGAGAGTCAGCCTATTGGGCTTCCTATTCAGGCTATAGACTGAACGACCCAGTGAAGACCCTGCGCTATTTGGAACTGGCCAGACGCGATTCGGCTAAGTTGGAATCGACTCTGCAGTATGCTGCTGAAGCATGGCACATGCTGAAGGACGATACGCAATATCAGGCGATGCTGTGGGAGGGTTTCAGGTTGAATCCCCTATCAGCGTATTTCTTTCCTAGACTCATCGACAGCTACACAGCTCGTGGCAATTACGAGCAGGCATTAGGTGTTGCAAATGAGGCAATTAGGACTGACAGTCTGAACCAGTTGTTCCTCTTTGCGAAATCCACGATGCAGTTGAATCTGCGACAGTATGCTGAATGTCTGAAGACGAGTGAACAGCTGATCAATCTGAATAGCGAGATGGCTGATGCCTACTATAATGCAGGTACGGCCTGTCTTAATATCGTTTTGAATATGGATTCTCGCAAGCATAAGAAACAGATCAAGCGCATGTATCAGCGAGCACTGCCGTATATGGAGGCTTATCGTCGACTGGCACCTCAGGAGAAGGATCGCTGGGCACCTGCTCTGTATCGCATCTACTTCAACCTGAACATGGGAAAGCAGTTCGATGAAATCGACAAACTCCTGAAGGGGTGATAGTTTACAGTTTATAGTTTACAGTTTACAGATGAAATGCTCGGAAGACTCCTGTTTATAGTTAATAATTTATAAAAGTAATCGTCTGTAAACCTTAAACCGTAAACCATAAACAAAAAAATTGTATCTTTGTCGTTTAGAAACATTGTTGTAATCTAAAACAAATAAAAAGTAACTATGGCAGATAATGCACAGCTGATTGCCCAGTGTGAGGCAAAGGCGAAAGAGTGGCTCAGCCCTGCTTTCGACGAAGAGACAAGAAAAGAAGTTCAGGCAATGCTCGACAACGCTGACAAGACAGCGCTCATCGATGCGTTCTATCAGAATCTGGAGTTTGGTACAGGTGGTCTGCGTGGTATCATGGGCGCAGGTACCAACCGCATGAACAAGTACATCGTAGGTATGGCTACACAGGGTTTTGCCAACTATATCCTGAAGGCATTCCCAGGTAAGCAGAGTTCAGTAGTTGTAGGTCATGACTGTCGTAACAACGGACGTATGTTTGCTGAGACCGTAGCCGATATTTTCTCTGCTAACGGAATTAAGGTCTATCTGTTCGAGAGCCTGCGTCCTACACCAGAGATCTCGTTCGCTATCCGTCAGCTTGGCTGTCAGGCTGGTGTGAACGTCACTGCTTCTCACAATCCACGTGAGTATAACGGCTACAAGGCTTATTGGGATGACGGTGCTCAGGTGCTGGCTCCACACGATAAGGGTATCATCGACGAGGTGAACAAGGTGAAGATCGAGGATGTGAAGTTTGAAGGCAATAAGGAACTCATCGACATCATCGGTGGTGAGATGGACTGGGACTACCTGCAGGCTGTAAAGGAGGCAATGGTAGATCAGGATGTTATCCTGCGTCAGAAGGATCTGAATATCGTTTACTCACCCATGCACGGAACTGGTCGTGTGATCATTCCTGAGGCTCTGCGCTCATGGGGATTCCAGAATATCCACGTGGTTCCAGAGCAGATGGTTATCGACGGTAACTTCCCAACAGTAGTCAGCCCTAACCCCGAGAACGCAGAGGCTATGACTCTGGGTATGAAGTTGGGTACACGTCTGAATGCCGACCTCGTAATTGCTTCTGACCCTGATGCAGACCGTCTGGCTATCGTATGCCGCAACGCTAAGGGCGAGTGGGAAATACTGAATGGTAACCAGACATGTATGATGTTCTCTTGGTACATCATCGCCAACAAGAAGAAGCTGGGTCAGCTTAAGGGCAACGAGTTCCTCGTAAAGACCATCGTTACCACAGAGGTGATTGCTGAGATTGCAAAGAAGAACGGCGTAGAGTATCGCGACTGCTATACAGGCTTCAAATGGATTGCCAACGAGATCCGTATCTCAGAGGGCAAGCAGAAGTATATCGGTGGTGGTGAGGAAAGCTTCGGCTTCCTGCCGTTCGATAAGGTTCGTGATAAGGACTCCCCAGCATCTATCTGCTTGATCTGTGAGATCGCTGCTTGGGCTCGCGATAACGGTATGACTCTCTACGATCTGCTGATGAATATCTATAAGGAGTACGGCTTCTCTAAGGAGGTAACCATCAATGTGGTTCGTCCTGGTAAGACTGGTGCCGATGAGATTAAGCAGATGATGACTGACTTCCGCGCTAATCCTCCGAAGGAGTTGGGCGGTAGCAATGTTTGCTTGTGGAAGGACTACAAGACACTCGAGGCTAAGAAGGCTGACGGCACAGTAGACAAACTGAACATGCCTGATACTTCGAACGTGCTACAGTGGTTCTGCGAGGATGGTACGAAGGTATCCGTTCGTCCCTCTGGTACTGAGCCGAAGATCAAGTTCTACTGTGAGATCAAGGATCCAAGCTTCAAGGATGCTGCTGATTACGAGCGCTGCATCAAGACCGCTGAGACAAAGATCGAAGCACTGAAGAAGAGCTTGAATCTCTAATAACAAGTATTCCCGTCTAAATCTGGCGGGAATATTTATGAATCAAATAATTCCCCGCCTGGTGTTCAGACGGGGAATCTTTTTATGTCCTCCCTCCTTGGAAGGAGGACTATTCATTAGTTGTTAGTAGAGAATCGAAGAGAGGATGTAAGCCACGATCGTTGAAACAAATACGCAGATAAGACCTGGCATCATGAACGAATGGTTCAACAAGTATTTACCAATCACCGTCGTACCTGAACGGTCGAAATTCACTGTCGCAATATCTGAAGGATAGTTCGGGATGAAGAAATATCCGTAAACCGAAGGCAGTACACCAAGGAGCACAGGACCAGCGATGCCCAGCTGGTAAGCCAGTGGCAACATGGCTACAACCACAGCTCCCTGCGAGTTGATGAGCACAGATACCAGGAAGAACACAAGTGCGATACTCCAAGGATATTCTTTCACGATGCCGGCAAGCATGCCCTGCATCTCAGACATGTAGTTAGAGAAGTAAGTATCAGCCAGCCAGGCAATACCATAAATAGCAACTACTGCAACCATACCTGACTGCCAAACCGGACCTGCAACAGCCTTCTTAGGAGCAGCCTTGCAGAATATGATCATCAGTGCAGCAGCAGAGATCATCACAATCTGGATGACTACGTTCATGGCCAGAGGCTTTGAGAACCACTCAGTCATACCTGATACGTGTACCTTAGCCTTAACCAACTGGTCGGCAGTCATAGTCATGTTTGCGTCGATATGAATACCTTCAGCACCCTTTACAGCTCGAAGAGTATCGTAGGCAGGAAGGGCATTCTGGAAAACAGCGAAGAATACGATAACAGCGAGAGCACAGAGGAAAATGAATACAGCGTTCTTTGCTGACTGTGGAATCTCCTTGTCGAGTGTGGTGGCACTTGAACCATAGATGTACTTGTACTGCTCAGGATCCTTGATCTTAGCTAGGAACTTCGGATCTTTGTCGAGGTCGAGTCCACGCTTATAGGAAGCAGCGGCAGCAGCCATCAGACCGCATACACATGCAGGAATGGAAACCATCAGTACACCAGGAATGGTAATTTCGAAGTGATTGGCATTTGAGATAGATACGAAAGCTACAACGGCAGCAGCAATCGGAGAACAAGTGATACCCACCTGAGAAGCGATAGAGGCTACACCACAAGGACGCTCGGGACGGATGCCCTTCTTCAGGGCGATGTCACAGATAATTGGCATCAGAGTGTAAACCACGTGACCTGTTCCAACTAGTACGGTGAGGAAGAAGGTGGTCAATGGAGCCAGGAACGTGATACGATCCGGATGCTTACGGAGCATTTTCTCCGCAATCTGGATGAGCCAGTCCATACCACCCGAAGCCTGCATAATACCAGCACAGGTAACGGCTGCGATGATGATGTAAATAACGTCGGTAGGAGGTGTACCAGGCTTGAGTCCGAATCCAAACACAAGAATGGCAAGACCGATACCGGAAATTGCTCCCAGGGCGAGGCTACCGTAACGTGAGCCTACCCACAATGCTCCGAGTACAATACAGAGCTGAAGAATCATTGTAAAAGATACCATAAAAAACCAATAGTTTTAAGTTCTAGATAAATATTGTGTGCAAATTTAAGCATTTTATTTGAAAAATAATACTTTTTTATCAGAAATATTAAAAATATTTATTTCATTTGGTCAAATTAGATATTTTTAGTACCTTTGCACGCTAAATAATAGAAGATAGAAAAAACAATTGATATGGCAAAGAAATTCGCCGAACATAACGGCTTGAACCTGACTCAGGTGAACAATGACATCCTGGAGATGTGGCGGGAGGAAAATGTCTTCTGGCGCTCAGTAGAGGAGCGTGAGGGCTGTCCGCAGTTTGTATTCTTTGAGGGACCTCCCTCAGCTAACGGTCATCCTGGCATCCACCACGTGCTGGCACGTACTATCAAGGATACCTTCAACCGCTACAAGACGATGAAGGGCTTCCAGGTGAAGCGTAAGGCTGGTTGGGATACTCACGGACTGCCCGTAGAGCTAGGTGTAGAGAAGGAACTTGGCATTACCAAGGCCGATATCGACAATAAGGACAGCGAGAAATATATATCAACGGAGGACTACAATAAGAAGTGTCGTGAGAACGTCATGATGTTCACTCAGGAGTGGCGTGACCTTACGGAGAAGATGGGTTACTTCGTAGATCTCGATAATCCATATATCACTTACGATAACAAGTATATCGAAACTCTTTGGTGGTTGCTCCAGCAGTTCTATAAGAAGGGACTGCTCTATAAGGGTTATACCATCCAGCCATATTCTCCAGCAGCTGGTACAGGTCTTAGCTCACACGAGTTGAACCAGCCTGGTTGCTATCGCGATGTTAAGGATACCACTGTTACTGCTCTCTTCAAGGCTCTTAATCCTAAGGAAGAGTGGACAAAGTGGGGTACACCTTACTTTGTAGCCTGGACTACAACTCCTTGGACATTGCCCTCAAACACAGCACTCTGCGTTGGTCCGAAGATCGACTATGTAGCTGTTGAGACATACAACGCCTATAACGGTGAGAAAATTACCATTATTCTGGCCGAGAGTCGTCTGAACGCTTATCTCGCTCCAGAGGGAAATATCACTGATGGTGGTGAGATGCCTGAGTATAATAAGGGCGAGAAGTTCGTGCCTTATCGTATCGTGGGCCGTTATACGGGTGAGGAACTCGTTGGGCTGAAGTATCAGCAGCTGATGCCTTGGGTAAAGCCATCGGCTAAGCTCGATGCTAATGCAGCTGACTATGTGAAGGCTTATGCTGAAACTCATCCTGAGAAAGTGTTTACAGGCGAGAACGGCAAGGATCAGTTTGTTGAGATGGAGAGCGAGGCTTTCCGCGTAATCCCTGGCGATTATGTAACAACTGAGGATGGTGCCGGTATCGTACATATTGCTCCAACCTTTGGTGCTGATGACGCCAAGGTTGCTAAGGATGCCCACATTCCAAGCCTGTTCCTTATTAATAAGAAAGGTGAAACTCGTCCTATGGTAGACCTTCAGGGTAAGTACTACGTAATGGACGAACTGGATAACAACTTTGTTGAAAAGTGTGTAGATAAGGCTGGCTACGGTCATCATGCAGGCGACTTTGTTAAGAACGCTTACGCACCCGAGTTCAACAAGGATGGCAAGTACGACGAGCAGGCTGCTGCAAAGGCAGAAGACCTGAACATCGTTATCTGTATGGAGATGAAGCAGGAGGGTACAGCTCTTAAGATTGAGAAGCACGTACACAACTATCCTCACTGCTGGCGTACAGACAAGCCTGTGCTCTATTATCCTCTCGACTCTTGGTTCATTCGCTCTACAGCTAAGAAGGACCGTATGTTCGAGCTTAACAAGACCATCAACTGGCAGCCAGAGTCTACTGGTACAGGCCGTTTTGGTAACTGGCTTGAGAACCTGAACGACTGGAACCTCTCTCGTTCACGTTTCTGGGGAACTCCACTTCCTATCTGGCGCGATGAGGATGGCAAGGAAATCTGCATCGGTTCTGTAGAGGAACTCTATAACGAGATAGAGAAGGCTGTTAAGGCTGGATTCATGAAGTCTAACCCTTTGAAGGACAACGGTTTTGTTCCTGGCGACATGTCGAAGGAGAACTACGACAAGATCGACCTGCATCGTCCTTATGTGGATAATATCGTACTGGTTTCAGAGAGCGGCAAGCCAATGAAGCGCGAGACCGACCTTATCGACGTATGGTTCGATTCTGGTTCTATGCCTTACGCTCAGATTCACTATCCATTCGAGAATAAGGATCTGATTGATAAGGGCATCGCATTCCCATGCGACTTCATCAACGAGGGTGTTGACCAGACCCGTGGTTGGTTCTTCACTCTGCATGCCATTGCTACCATGATATTCGACTCAGTAGCCTTCAAGAATGTTATTTCTTCAGGTCTGGTGCTCGATGCTAAGGGCAACAAGATGTCAAAGCACGTTGGTAACGTGGTTAACCCATTCGATATGATTGGCAAGTACGGCTCTGATGCTGTACGTCTGTATATGATGACCAACTCTGAGCCTTGGGACAACCTTAAGTTCGACCCAGAGGGTGTTGATGAGGTGCGCCGTAAGTTCTTCGGCACACTCTACAACACCTATAGCTTCTTTGCGCTCTATGCAAATGTAGACGGTTTCGATCCTACAGCTGCACAGGTAGCATTCGAGAAGCGCCCAGAGATTGACCGCTGGATTCTCTCTTGCCTTAACACACTCATCAAGGGTGTAGAGGCAGAGCTCGAGAACTATGATCCAACTCGTGCCGGCCGACTGATTGACGCATTTGTTAACGACGACCTGAGTAACTGGTATGTTCGTCTGAACCGCAAACGTTTCTGGGGTAAGGAGATGAGCGAGGATAAGCTCAGCGCTTACCAGACTCTCTACACCTGTTTGATGACAGTATCTAAGCTGCTGGCTCCGTTTGCTCCTTTCTACGCAGATCAGCTATATAAGGACCTTGGAGGCGAGCTCGACTCAGTACACCTCGATAAGTTCCCTGTAGCTTGCGATGCTCAGATTGATAAGGATCTTGAGGCTCGTATGCAGATGGCACAGAAGATTACCTCTATGGTACTTGCTTTGCGCCGCAAGGTTAACATCAAGGTGCGTCAGCCACTGCAGGCTATCATGGTTCCTGCCATCGACGCTGAGCAGAAGAAACATATCGAGGCTGTTAAGGATCTGATTATGAATGAGGTTAACGTTAAGGAGCTTCGTTTCGTTGAGGGTGCTGGTGTTCTGGTTAAGAAGGTTAAGTGCAACTTCCGCACCATGGGTAAGAAGTTCGGCAAGCTCATGAAGAGTGTTGCTGCCGCTATGGATGCCCTTTCTCAGGAGCAGATTGCTGAGCTTGAGAAGAACGGCACTATTGGTATAGATGTTGAGGGTCAGGCTCTTACCGTAGAGGCTGCCGATGTTGATATCATCAGCGAGGATATTCCAGGCTGGCTGGTAGCAAACGAGGGTAACCTCACCGTAGCTCTCGAGGTAGAACTTACCGAGGAACTGAAGAACGAGGGTATGGCTCGTGAGCTCATCAACCGCATACAGAATATCCGTAAGGAAAGCGGCTTGGAGATTACCGATCGCATCAACGTTGAGTTTACTCCCAACGACGAAGTGAAGAAAGCAGTCGATAGTTTCTCTGACTATATCAAAACACAGGTTCTGGCAGATAATATCATGTTGCAACCAAATGATGGTCAGGAAATTGAATTCGATGACTTCAAGTTAAACATTAAAGTAACCAAACAATAACAATCAATCAATAACAACAACTGAATTATGGCAGAAAAGACACGCTACACTGACGAGGAACTCGAGGAGTTCCGTCAGATTATTAACGAAAAGATGGCACTTGCCAAGCGCGATTACGAACAGATGATGCGCGTACTGACTAACCAGGATTCTAACGATGTCGACGACACATCTCCTACCTATAAGGCATTGGAGGAGGGTAGTTCTACACAGACCAAGGAGGAATTGATTTCGATGGCTGCCCGACAGCAGAAATTCATTCAGGGTCTGAAGGCTGCGCTCGTGAGAATCGAAAACAAGACATACGGCATTGATCGTCTGACGGGTAAGTTGATTCCTAAGGAACGTCTACGTGCAGTACCGCACGCTACGTTGAGTGTGGAATCAAAGATGAATCAGAAGAAGTGACATCTCAAAGCCCTATTATAACGAAGGGCAGACTGGCGACACTGATAGTAGTCGCCATTCTGCTTATAGACCAAGTCATCAAAATCTGGGTGAAGACCTCGATGTGTCTGCACGAAAGTATACAGGTGACTGACTGGTTCTATATCACCTTCATTGAGAATATGGGTATGGCCTTCGGTATGCAGTTGGGTAGTAAGATTGTTCTTTCGCTCTTCCGTGTAGTGGCCATTGCTGCCCTGACGTATTACATCTGGCTGGAGGTGAAGAATAAGGCCCGTACAGGTTATATTGTCTGTCTGGCATTTATCCTTGCTGGTGCAGCAGGCAACCTCATCGACTGTTTGTTCTATGGTCTGATATTCAACGAGTCATCGCCTTATTACGTCTCTTATTTCGTACCCTTTGGCACAGGATATGCGCCATTTCTGATGGGTAAGGTGGTAGACATGTTCTACTTCCCGCTGATAGAGACAGAATGGCCCTTGTGGATGCCTTTCGTGGGTGGCGAGCATTTCGTGTTCTTCAGCCCCGTCTTTAATTTTGCCGATGCTTGCATCAGTGTCAGCGTTGTCTGGCTGATCCTGTTCTATCGTGAGGAGATCAGTCGGATTTCCATGAGCGAGAAACCTTCAAAAGTAGAGGAGGAGTCCAAATCATGATGAGAGGTTGTAGATATCTGGTTCTGGCATTCGTGGGCTTCCAGCTGTTACAGGCATGTAAGCCCAAGGATCCGCCTCAGTATATCCAACCCGATGAGATGGAAGATATTCTCTACGACTATCATGTGGCTCAGGGAATGGCTGTTGGTGTCGAGAATAATCCTTATCATAGTCATCTTTATTACGAAGCCGTCTTGAAAAAACACCATGTGACACGTGAGAAGTTCGACTCCTCACTTCACTATTACTATTATCGTTCCGATCGTTTCATCGACATCTACAAGCGCGTGCAGGAGCGACTCAGCGACCAGGCGCTTGCTCTGGGAGCTTCGGTGAGCGAAGTGGAACGTTATATGACGCAGTCAACCAGTGGTGATACGACAGATGTATGGGTAGGTAGCCGTAGACAGATGCTCGTGCCCTTCCGTCCTTATAACTACATGCAATTCCACTTGAAGGCCGATACCGCTTTCCATGAAGGTGACAGTTTCCTGATGACATTTGCCAATACGTTCATGTCGCAGAATGGCCCTCGTGGAGCCGATGTCTATCTGGCTGTCAAATATATGAACGACAGTACGGTTACGCGAAATCAGTCTGTATCAGGTTTTGGTGTAACGACACTGACGATTGCTCCCTGTAAGGAGCGCGCTAAGGAAATCAGTGGTTATATCGTCTTGAATCAGCGGCTTGACAATATTCAGTCTAATGAGGTCTGTATGCTCTTTCTCGACCGCATCCAGTTGATCCGTTTCCACCATCATGTAGAAGCGAGTGTGAAGACTGATAGCGTGCGGACAGATAGTGCACAGACCACTCTTCCAATGATTAAACCATAACTAAATAGCTAAAGAAAATGAAAAATCTCAAATTTCGCTTGTCATTGATGAACTTCCTGGAGTTTGCTGTCTGGGGAGCATATTTGACTTGTATGGGAAACTATCTGGGCATAGCCGGACTAGGTGACAAGATATCCTGGTTCTATGCCATTCAGGGTATCGTCAGTATCTTTATGCCCACGTTGATGGGTATTGTGGCCGACAAGTATATCCAACCACAACGCCTCTTAGGTCTCTGTCATCTGTTGGCAGGTGCCTTCATGCTCAGTTGCTGGTGGATGGGCGAGCAGGCTGGGTTCGGCAATGAGTTGCCTGACAAGTCGCTCTTTATCGCCCTCTATACGCTGAGTGTAGCCTTCTATATGCCAACCATCGCCCTGACGAATACGACTGCATTTACTATTCTGAAGAATAACGGGATGGATACCGTGAAGGATTTTCCACCTATCCGAGTACTTGGTACCGTTGGCTTTATCGCCACCATGTGGTTCGTCAACTGTGCTGTATGGGATAACGGCAGTTTCATGATGACACTGTCCGATAATCCTCATAAGTTCCAGTATACCTATATGCAGTTCTTTGTATCTGGACTGCTGAGTATCGTATTGTTCCTTTATTGCAACACTTTGCCTCAATGTAAGTTGGAGAAGAAAGATGGTATAGTATCGCTGGTTGAGAGTCTTGGACTGAATGCCTTCAAACTGTTCAAGCGCCGTCAGATGGCCTTGTTCTTCATCTTCTCGGCTCTGCTGGGCATGTGTCTGCAGGTGACAAACGGTTTTGCTGGTCCGTTCCTTACCAGTTTCAATGCTAGTCCTGATCCTGCCATTTCCGACTCATTTGCTGCCGATAATGCGACGTTGCTCACATCTATCTCTCAGATTAGTGAAGCCTTCTGCATTCTGCTGATTCCATTCTTCCTGAAGCGCTTCGGTATCAAGATTGTCATGCTGATGTCGATGTTCGCGTGGGTGTTCCGATTTGGATTCTTCGGCTTCGGTCATCCTACTATGCCTGGCGTTGTCTTCTTCATCCTCTCTTGTATCGTCTATGGTGTCGCCTTCGACTTCTTCAATGTCTCTGGTGGTATTTTCGTCGATCAGGAGTGCGAGCCCAAGATCAAAGCCTCTGCCCAGGGACTGTTCATGATGATGACCAATGGTATTGGTGCTACCATCGGTACCCTTTCTGCAGGCGAGGTTGTTAATGCCTTCTGCTCTTGGGAAGGAGGCTATCTTGTGGGTGACTGGCAGACATGTTGGTATATCTTTGCTACCTTTGCTTTGGTAGTAGGAGTGGCGTTTGCTATTGTCTTCAAACCCGAAAAGAAATAAAATAGATAAGAGATGAAAGAGGCCAGATATTTTTTCGTACCCGATGCTGCCCATCAGACTGAGCTGCCTCCTGAGGAAGCGATGCATGCCTTACGTGTGCTTCGTCTGAAGTCAGACGACGAGATATTCCTGATGGATGGGGTAGGGAACTACTATCGCGCTCAGGTTACGATTGCCGCTACGCATCATTGCTATTATGAAATACTGGAGCAGATGCCTCAGGAGCCTCAGTGGAAGGGACATGTTCATCTGGCCATAGCCCCCACGAAGATGATGGAACGTATCGAGTGGCTGACTGAGAAGGCTACTGAGATCGGTGTCGACGAGATATCCTTCCTCAACTGTAAGTTCTCAGAGCGTAGACTCGTGAAGATACCCCGTCTGGAAAAGATTGTCATCTCAGCCGTTAAGCAGAGCCATAAGGCTTGGAAGCCTCGTCTCAACGAGATGGTACCGCTGAAGGATTTTATCCGTCAGCATCAGGGTGAACATGTCTACATCGCCCATTGTTATGACGAGATACCTCGTACATACCTCTTCGACGAGCTGCGCAAGATCGGCTCAGAGGATGCGACGGTGCTGATTGGCCCCGAGGGCGATTTCTCTCTCGACGAGGTGAAGGAGGCCATTGACTCTGGCTATACCTCAGTACATCTGGGGGCCAGTCGCCTGCGTACGGAGACTGCAGGTCTGAGTGCTATCATGATGATGCAACTGGCGAAGGAGTAAAAGGTGAAAAGTATTAAAATATAAAGAATATGACTGACGAGAAAATTATGTCTACCATCAAACCTGATGGTGAATGTTGGCAACCAGAAATTGAGAAGATGCCAAGAAAGCAGCTCGAGGAGTTGCAAGTGAAGAAGCTGAAGGAGACGATCAAGGTCTGTCTGAAGTCGCCTTTCTACCAGAAGCGTTTAGGAGAGCTGGGCATTACTGCTGACTCTATCAACTCGCTCGACGATCTTCGTAAGATTCCGTTTACCACTAAGCAGGACCTTCGTGACAATTATCCTTACGGACTCGTTGGAGGCAATCTCGACGATGCTGTACGTATCCACTCTACCAGTGGTACGACGGGAAATCCCTGCGTCGTTGTTTATTCCGAACACGACATCTGTTCATGGGCCAATATGATTGCCCGTAACCTCTATATGGTAGGCTGCCGCAAAAGCGATGTGTTCCAGAACTCTTCTGGCTATGGTATGTTTACTGGTGGTCTGGGCTTCCAGTATGGAGCCGAGTGGCTGGGTGCGATGACCGTTCCTGCTGCAGCTGGTAACTCCAAGCGTCAGATCAAGTTTATCAAGGACTTTGGCACAACAGCCCTCCACGCCATCCCTTCTTATGCCATTCGTTTGGCTGAGGTGTTCAAAGAGGAAGGTATCGACCCCGCATCAACAAAGCTGCGCACACTCTGCATCGGAGCTGAGCCTCACACGGAGGAACAGCGTCGCCGCATTGAGCGCATGCTGGGTGTCAAGGCCTACAACTCTTTCGGTATGACCGAGATGAACGGCCCTGGTGTCGCTTTCGAGTGTAAGTATCAGGAAGGTATGCATCTCTGGGAGGATAACTATATCGTTGAAATCGTCGATCCCGATACCCTCGAGCCTGTACCCGATGGACAGATGGGCGAGATGGTACTCACGACACTCGACCGCGAGTTGATGCCTATATTAAGGTATCGCACGCGCGACCTGACACGTATCATCGCCGAACCATGTAAGTGTGGACGTACCCATCGTCGTATCGACCGTATCAAGGGACGTACCGATGACATGTTCATCATCAAGGGAGTTAATGTATTCCCCATGCAGGTCGAGAAGATTCTCGTTCAGTATCCAGGTCTTGGCAGCAACTACCTTATCACACTTGAGACCATCAACGACAACGACGTAATGACCGTCGAAGTAGAACTCGAGGGCCTGGAGACCGATATCTATCCTGAGATCCAGAAGATGACAAAGGATATCCAGCGCGCCCTGAAGGACGAGATTCTGCTGACGCCAACCGTGAAGCTCGTGAAGAAGGGCTCACTGCCCACGAGCGAGGGTAAGGCCGTGCGCGTGAAGGATCTTAGACCCAGCAGAGAGGGATGAGAAAAATCATAGTGGCAATTTTGTTTGCCTTCATGGTTGGTCAGGCGTCTGGCCAGAATTTGGAGATACGCGATATCTTCAAACAGATGCCTGACTCACTCATGCCTTATCTGACGCAGAACAATAAGCTTGATTTCCTCGATTTCCTCGACTCCAATATGAAGGCCGAAGTAAAGAATCGTCTGGGAGGTACCAGCGAGATGACGAGACTGTCTGCTGATAGTCTGTCGATCAAGATGAACAATTCTCTTCGTACCGACTTGTTCCTGATGCCGCTCTCAGCGCCCGTCGATTCTGTCAGTTCAGCTGTGGTGATGATAGAGACCTTTCTCACCGATTCCATTCATGGTCAGAGTCGGGTCAGCTATTTCACACCTGAGTGGAAGAAGTGGTCTGGTGTCCCTCCTTTGAGTGATATGCAGCAGAAGTGCATTCAAATCAGTTTGTTGCAAAATATCCTTAAAAAGGATGAAGAAATAGTAAACAAATATTAAAAATAGTAACATTTGCAACCAAAATTGAACTTATATTAAGAAAACTTTCTATATTTGCATTGTGTTTTTCATGGTATTAGATTATTAAGGTTAATTATGGAATCTTATTTTTCGAGAGAAAAGTAACATTCAACCTCCATACACAATATAAGATTTTGTATTGTGAATGGTTCAAAAAAAGGGAGCCTGAGAAGGTTCCCTTTTTCTTTTATCCTGTTGATGTTATTCGTTATTTATTGGAGGTGCGGAGGATAATGCTGGTGGCACCGAGAGTGAAGAGGGTGCCGTCCTCAATAATACGACGTTCGCGAGGGGAGAGCTCGACATTGTCGACGAAAGTGCCAGTGTTGCTGTTGTTGTCTTTCAGAGTGTACTTCAGACGGCCTTGTTTGTCGCGACTGACGGTAATCGTGCAATGATTAAGGTCGACACTGGGATCGACGGTCTCGAAGGCGGTGTTGGCAGGATTGCCCTTCTGATAGCGACCAATGATGTTATCACCCATGCGTAGGGGGAGAACTTGCTTGAAGTGGAAGACGTTCTCGATAACTACGATGGAACCACAACCTTCTTCATTGGCTTGTTCGTCGGGATTCTCGTCTTTCTGTCGCTCACGGAGTTTGCTGACACCAATGCGTATTCCGAACTCCTTGCCACAATCTGGACATTTGAAGACTAACGACTGACCAGCCGTATACTGGGTCTCGTCGAAAGTGATATACTGATCACATTTGGGGCAGCGTACTCGTTTCATTGTTTATTGGTATTTATATACCCATGCCTCTGCCAACTCCTTATGCTGATGGATGGCTTGAAGGGCGTTATAGGCAGCCGTCTGTGTCGGATAATTTCCATAAATGACGCGACGCACATCGTTGTTCATATAGATCTCAGCGTTTTCAAGTCCCTTCTTCTTCAGGATATCGATAAACGTCTGAGCATTCTGTTTGCTGACATAGCTGGCGAGCACGATGCAATAACCGCATTTAACCGTATCTTTCTGAACGACGGGTTCTTTCTCCGCCTTGATTGTATCGCGCTTCAGAATGGTATCTACTTTGGCTGGAGTCTTTGTAATATCATCTTTTTTAATCTCAATGGTACTGGTGTTGGTATCTTTCGACATCATGCCAAAGAGTATAGTACTGTTAAGATTACTGATAGTACGTGTCATCTGTTCCGTCTTACCTGTAGGCAGTGCTAAGAGGAAGATGGCCAAGAGGACGGCAGCAACGGCAACGGTGTTACGGATCCAGGAGAACTTAATCTTAACGACGTCTTCTTCGTCATTCTCTTCTTCCTCCATATTGGTGTATTCTGAAACAGTAGCCATAGGTATGACATGTGCAGAGGGCTCGTTCTGCTTTTGCTCTGTCTGCTCAGGACGGCTAGGGGCCAAGGTCTTGAGCTCAAAAGAGGCCAGCCCATATAGACTAGGCGTCAGGATACCTGCCTCACAAGGGGTGAAGACATAGTTACCGTCTTCGTTGAGTGCGAGGGTACCGATGTCGTTCAGATCGTAAGAACCTTCATTCTGGAGGTGCTGCTTCAGTTCGTTGACCTCATCCTCGATGCGGCGCAGGGCCTCAGGGTAGCTGATATCGTAAGCCTCCACATAGGAGAGCGCCAGCAGAGAATCGTTGATGGTCAGTTGCGGATTGAATCCTAAGGTGCGTAAAGGTGGGAGGAACAGGCCTTCCTCCTCGTCGTACCTAGCGTCGATATAGTGCGTCATAAAGCCTCCCAATTCGGGTATGATGACGCAGTCGTTGCTAAGCAGAAGTATCTCAATATGTCTTTCCAATTCAATCACGTGTGCAAAATTACGGCTTTTTTGGGAAATAAACAAATAAAAGAAACTTAAAATTTAAAATACTCAAATAAATTTGGTGTTTTAGTCGATTTGCAGTATCTTTGCACAAAAATTCAAATTGCATGGATTATATCAAGACAGAAATAGAGGGCGTCTATATTATTGAACCTAAAGTTTTCAATGATACACGCGGCTATTTTATGGAAGCATGGAAACAGGCAGAGTTCAATGAACATATCGGCAAAGTTGACTTTATTCAGGATAACGAGTCCAAGTCTTCATTCGGTGTTCTGCGTGGTCTGCACTATCAGAAGGGCAGCACCTCTCAGTCTAAGTTGGTGAGAGTGATCAAGGGTAAGGTTCTGGATGTGGCAGTTGATATCCGCAAGTCGAGTCCTACGTTTGGCAAACATGTCATGGTGGAACTCAGTGAGGAGAACAAGCGCCAGTTCTTTATCCCCCGTGGTTTCGCTCATGGTTTCCTGGTATTGAGTGAAGAGGCAATATTTACCTATAAGGTAGACAATCCTTATACCCCCAGTGCGGAGGCAGGTATCCGTTGGAATGATCCTGCTCTAGGTATCGAGTGGCCGATTGATCCAGCCTTGGTACAGACGAGTGAGAAGGATTTAAAACAGCCGTTCTTGAAGGATGCGGAAGTGTTTGAGTAGTATTTGTTTATGGTTTATAATATAAAGAGATGAATATAGCAATTGTTGGAACTGGTTATGTAGGTTTGGTTTCGGGAACGTGTTTTGCAGATACTGGTGCGAACGTGACGTGTGTTGATGTAGATGCTCAGAAGATTGAACGTCTGAAGAACGGTGACATCCCCATTTACGAGCCAGGACTTGACGAACTTGTGAAGAAGAATGTGGCTGCAGGTCGTCTGAAGTTTACGACTGACCTGGCCTCTATCCTCGATGATGTGGAGATTGTTTTCTCAGCTGTAGGTACACCACCCGATGAAGATGGAAGTGCCGATCTGAAGTATGTGCTGCAGGTAGCCAAGACCATTGGTGAGAACCTGAAGAAATATGTGGTGGTTGTGACTAAGTCAACGGTGCCCGTAGGAACAGCGAAGAAGGTGCGCAAGACCATCGAGGACGAGCTGCAGAAACGTGGTGTCGACATAGAGTTCGATGTAGCCTCGAATCCTGAGTTCCTCAAAGAGGGTAATGCCATCAAGGATTTCATGTCGCCTGACCGTGTGGTTGTAGGTGTAGAGAGTGAGCACGCCAAGAAGGTGCTGACGAAGCTCTACAAACCTTTCCTGATCAACAACTTCCGTGTGATCTTTATGGATATCCCCTCTGCTGAGATGACGAAATATGCAGCTAACTCGATGCTGGCCACACGTATCTCGTTTATGAATGATATCGCCAATCTTTGCGAACGTGTGGGCGCAGATGTTAATATGGTACGTGCGGGTATAGGCTCTGATACGCGTATCGGCCGTAAGTTCCTTTATGCAGGCTGTGGCTATGGTGGTTCTTGTTTTCCCAAGGACGTGAAGGCGCTTATCAAGACGGCAGATCAGAATGGCTACTCGATGGAAGTGCTGAAGGCTGTGGAGCGTGTTAACGAGAAACAGAAAAGCGTACTCTTCGAGAAGCTCGTGAAGGCCTTTGGCAGCAAGGAGGCTCTGAAGGGCAAGACGATTGCCATGTGGGGACTTTCTTTCAAGCCCGAGACGGACGATATGCGTGAATCGACGGCTCTTGTCATGATCGGAATGCTGCTGGAGGCAGGCTGTCAGGTGCGTGTCTATGACCCCATCGCGATGAATGAGTGCAAGCGTCGTATTGGTGACGAGGTGACCTACTGTCGTGATATGTACGACTGCGTACTTGATGCCGATGCCTTGTTGCTCCTGACGGAGTGGAAGGAGTTCCGTCTCCCTGGTTGGGGTGTCATCGGCAAGGCCATGAAACGCAAACTGGTCATCGACGGTCGTAACATCTTTGATACAGAGGAGCTCGACGAGAACGGATTTGAATATCATTGCATAGGTAAATAATGAAGAGACTAACTACCATACTGACAGCCATGCTCCTGTTGATGAGTTGTTCTCAACAGAAGGGCAAGGATGCAGATCAGACTGAAAGTCTGGAGGCCAAGCAGCTGTTGCAAGGTGTATGGCTCGACGCTGAGAGTGAAGAGGTGACCTTCAGTATCAAGGGTGACACCATCTACTACACAGACTCTACGAGCATGCCTTCCTATTTCAGGATCATTGGCGATTCACTGGAGCTGGGATCAGGTACGAAGTATGGTATCGAGAAACAGGCAGAACATCTCTTCTGGTTCCGCAACCAGAACGGTGACCTTATCAAGCTGAAGAAGAGCGACAACCCTGAAATGGATCAGGAGTTTGTGCACGAAGCGCCTAAGATCATGAACTACACCCATCAGGTGAAGACCGATTCAGTTGTGTCTTACAATGGGGAACGCTATCACTGGTATATTGCCATCAACCCCACGAAGTATAAGGTGACCAAGCGCGCGTTTAATGATGACGGACTGGAGGTAGAGAATGTCTACTACGACAACATCATGCATATCAGCGTCTTCAAGGGTTCGCAGCAGTTGTTCTCGAGCGATTTCCGCAAACAGCAATATGCTCAGAAAGTGCCAAAGGACTTCCTGGAAGAAGCGATCTTAGGCAATATGGAGTTTAGTCATATCGACGCTGCAGGTCTACATTTCAATGCAACACTCTGTATTCCTGATGGTGCCAGCTGTTATCTCGTAGAGTCGCTCATCGACTACCACGGGAAAATGAGTATGAAGCTCGTTGAATATTAAACTTCTTCTTCCACCCACGCATCCAACAGCATGCGGGCGATGGAAAGTTTTTCGGGGATATTCGGCAGATTGTCCCTACGGAACCATCCTCCCTTGGCAATCTCACTCTTCTGAAGATGGATCTCACCTGAGACATAATCCGCATTGAAGCCCACCATCAGTCCACAAGGGTAGGGCCAAGGCTGTGAGGCGAAATAGCGGATATTGGTAATCGTGACACCTGTCTCCTCAAAGGCTTCACGGGCAACGGCCTCCTCGAGTGTCTCACCTGTTTCCACGAAACCAGCCACCAGTCCGAAGAAATCGCGCTTGAAGTTCTTTGCACGCACCAGCAACACCTCATCTCCCTTATGGATGAGCACGATGACGGCTGTTGCCAACTGTGGCCATATCTCCTTACCACACTCTGTACATTTCTTCGAGATATCCGTATCCATACGCATGGGTGCCCCACAGACGCCACAGAATTTGGTGTTCTGATCCCAATAGAGAAGCTCCTGACATTTGCCTGCCTTCAAATAGAGTGGTCTCGGCAACTTGTAATAGCTCTGTCTGAGACCACACCACTCGAATGATGGAAGTGAAACGTCTGGGGTATCGATGCGATAGGTCACGACGGGGGTACCATCTTCCATCGGGGTGATATTCATCTGGTGGGTCCAGGGCTTCACCTCAAGAGGAGGTTCTTCCTGAAGTGGGATGGTGTAGCCTCCGTCTACTGTCTTCTCGAGCAGCAGGTCCTCCTTTGAGAATACGAAATAGTATGTCTTCATTTTCCGAATAGTTGTTTGCGGTCGCGCTCCAAAGCAGGCTTCGTCCATTCTTCAGGCACGAATTTCCAGTTGTTATTGGGCTGCGGATTGATGTTACCCATCTTCATGATTTCCTCCGTTAGATAATGACGCTGGTCCATATCCGTATGGAAGAGCACACGACTTTCGAGCGAGTCCTTGTGAATGCCTGCTCCCCTTGTCAACAGCTCACCACCACCATTGGCGCGATAGCTGTTCATGACCACTTTATACCATTTATGCTCATCGAAGGGCTCGCCATTCGACATCTGCAGGATTCTCACTTTCTCTCCATCGGGCTTTGTCAGGTCAACCTCATAGTCGATGCCTGCAGCTGAATCGAAGTTAAACGTGTAATACTGGAACCCCGTGCGCTGCTGATCCTCTTTCGAACTGTCATTGAGTCTTAAGGCGTGATCCTCAGGCGAGGTCATCGTGTTGCCCCACATATCATAGGAGAACTCCAGATGCTTGCGGATTTCCTCACCAGTCATACGGAGAACGAACAGCAGATTCTCGAAACGGTAGAGCTTGAACATGTCGCCCTGGGTCACATCGCCCGCCTTGATGACGGAGTTGAAGGAGAGTGGGGCGTTGAACGAGATGTCGGCCTTTGAGATCTGCAGCTGCAGATTATGGATAAGGTCTGTGAAGGCTGAGTTACCGAAGAAAGAGTCGCGCGTATAGATAGGATTCTCAAAACGGCCAATCCTGCGGTCTACATATTGCTTCACAGCGTCGATCTGAGGACTGAAATGTTCGAGCATCTCCTGATCGATATCCTCATCGAGTACACTGACAATCTCACCATTGATGCTCTTGTTCGTCAGCTTTCCCTTCTTGTAAGTGAGCTCTATCTCTGCCTCAGCAATATTCTTCACGTAGCACGAGGGGTCGATGATCAGCACGCGCTTACCCTCTTTGTTGGTGATCCACTCATTGTGAACCTGATGGTCGTGTCCGAAGAAGATGATGTCGAAGCCTGGCACCTCGTAGGCAACGGCAGCTGTCGCATTCTCTTCGTATTCTTCCGTACTGATGCCACCATCCTTACCAGAGTGAAACAGTCCGAAGAGCAGATCGGGCTTCTCCTTCTCCTGGATGTATTTTACCCATTTCTTGGCGCAGCTCACCATCTCCTCAAACTCGATGCCTTTCCAGATAGATTTGTTCAACCAGTTAGGAATGGCTGGTGTGAGCATACCGATGAGACAGATCTTCACACCATCCTTATAGTGCACGGAGTAGGGTTGGATACCTGTATAGATATGCTCAAGCTGGGCTACCTCTGCGTTCTTGTATTCCTCCTTGACAATGTTGGCACCCAGCAACGGACAGCGCACCTCGCAGATCCATTTGTCATAGACCTTGTGACCAGGTTCGATATCGTGGTTGCCAACGGTCTCTGCGTCATACTTCATGTAATTAATGACACTGGCTGCCAGATTCTCATCCTCAGGCATTACGTAGTTCGTCCAGTAGACACAGGGTTGTCCTTGGAGGATATCACCGTTGTCGATCAGCAGCAGGTTGTCACCATACTGTTGGCGCTGTTTATTAATATAGGTGTTGGCTCGCACGAGTGTACCCTTCAGGGGCTTCTTCTCCATGAAGTCATAGGGGAAGAAATGACCATGTACGTCACTCGTCTCGATAACCTTCAGACGAACGGTCTTCGAGGCCGTCTTGGCATTGGTGTTCAGTAACATACCAAAGGTAATTATTGACAATAAAAATAGCTTCTTCATCGTTACTTTTTATTTTTGTGCTGCAAAGATACAACAATAAAATGATACGACCAAATCATCAGACCAATATTTTCTGAGAAATTCGGCACACTTTTTGCTGCAATGTCAGTAAAAATATAAGTTTACGGTTTACAGTTTACGGTTTACAGAAAGGAGGAATGAAATATGGCATTTATTGATTATTACAAGATTTTAGGAGTAGATA
This sequence comes from Prevotella sp., assembly GCA_017443345.1. Taxonomy (GTDB): domain Bacteria; phylum Bacteroidota; class Bacteroidia; order Bacteroidales; family Bacteroidaceae; genus Prevotella. Next base: position 9,448 of record JAFSNR010000071.1, on the reverse strand, counting down.
AGACGATTCCGCAGAAGGATGTCAAGAAGGCCTACTTGAAGCGGGCCAAGCAGTTCCATCCCGATCTGCATCAAGACGACCCCAAGGCCCAGGCTAAGTTCCAGGCCTTGCAGGAAGCCTACGATGTGATTGGTGATCCTGAGAAGCGCAAGAAATATGACCAATATGGTGAGCAATGGAAACAGGCTGATCAGTTTGGTGGGTTCGGCGGTGGTGGTACTGGTGGAGGCAATCCTTTCGGTGGTTTCGACTTCTCGGGCTTTACGAATGGTGGCGGCTTCAGTTCTTTCTTCGATGAATTGTTTGGTCGCAAAGGCCGTCAGGGTGAGGGCTTTGGTGGCTTCCAGGGCTTCTCTTCAGCAGGTCGTTCATCGCGAACCAGCTCTGGTGAGATGAACGCCAATGTCTCTATCGACCTCTACACCGCATTATTGGGTGGTGAGGTGATGCTGACGCTGTCCAACGGTCAGAAGGTGAAGATGAAGATCAAGCCCGAGACACAGCCAGGCACGAAGGTTCGCCTGCGTGGCAAAGGCTACGATCGTGGAGATGGCACCTTTGGCGATCTGATCATCACCTATCAGGTAAAGCTCCCCACGAATCTGACAGAGCGACAGAAGGAACTGATTCGTCAGTTGCGCAACGCTTAATCACAACGAGAAGACCAGACAAGCCCAGTTCTGGTCTTCTTTTTGTTTGGTGAGCTTCAGCCCCAGTGTCTGGGCCTTGTCGATGAGCATCTGACAGTCTTCCGTATAGAATCCGCTAAGGATCAGCTTTGCACCATCGGCCATCTTCTTTCTGAAGGTTTCCATATCAGCGAGCAGGATATTGCGATTGATATTGGCCATCACGAGGTCGAACGTTCCTTCCACCTTATTTAATATAGAAGCATCGCCCTGCAATGAGGTGAAACGGTCGTCCACCTGATTGATGACAGCATTATGGCGGGCATTGTCGACACTCCATTCATCGATGTCGTAGCCAACAGCCTCCTTAGCTCCCAGCTTCAGCGCACAGATGGAGAGGATGCCAGTGCCTGTGCCACAATCCAATATGCGTCTACCTGGGGCATATTCGATGGCTTCTGCGCAGATCATACGGGTGGTCTCGTGGGTCCCAGTGCCGAATGCAAGGTGCGCATCGATCTCGATGGTGAGAGGTGAATAGTGCAAAGTGAAAGGTGAAAGGTCGGGCAGATGACGTCCGTCGTGAATCACAATCACAGGACACTTTTCACTTTTCATTTCTTCACTTTTCACTACTATCGGCTCAAACCCCTCTTGCTCCCATTGCTCGTTCCAGTCGCGATCCTCAGCTTCGCGGATGTTATAGCTGATGCTGACACCCTCGAAGGGAAAATCCTCGAGCGACTCCTGGAGGACATTAACATCCAGGAAGTCCTGTTGGATATAGCCCAAGAGACCTGTACTGGTCTCCTCGAAAGTCTCAAAACCTGCCTCTCCAGCAATAGCTGCCAAGAGGTCGGCTGCATCTGTAGAGAACGGAGAAATGGTGAATTCTACTTCGAAATATTTCATAAGGATGTTAATTTTTGAGGCAAAATTACAAAAAATAGGGAAAATCCTACCATAAGTTAGGGTTTTTCCTTAAATTTGCATTCAAATTCGTTGTATTTTTGCATCGTGAATCATTAAAGATTGAAGAAAATGAAAAAACTGTTACTCATTTCAATGTTGTTCGGAGCCATGCCTTTATCCATGCTGGCTCAGGATGATGACCTCTATTTCGTACCTAAGAAGAAGTCGAGTGTAGAGGTGGTGACGGATAACTACGGTATGCCTAAGGATACCTATTACGCAGGCAGCAACCGTTCGGTCGACGAGTATAACCGTCGTACGAAGAGTACGTATGTTGAGATTGATGGCGACTCTACGAAGGTCGATATCATTGATTTCAACGGCCAGAAAGGTGTCTATCCCGATTCGTTGCAGAATGAGGATTTCAAGTTGACGAAGAAGATGACGCGCTTCGACGATTACGTCCTGACGGATAACGCTGCTTTCTGGGCAGGTTACGAGAAGGGCCGTTACGACTACTGGGGCTGGCATTCTCCTTGGTACTATCGCACCTATGGTTGGTATCCCGGCTGGTATGATCCCTGGTACTATAACACCTGGTATGCCGGACCTTGGTACAGCTCTTGGTACGGCTGGTACGATCCTTGGTACTATGGTTGGGGCTATCCTTATCGCTACGGCTATTATGGATGGAGCTATCCTGTCTATTATGGTGGCAGCTATGCCCATTACTCACCTCGCTATCGCTCTCCGCGCCAGTCCTTTGGCGGAGGTCGCAGCAGCTTCGGCACAAGTGATCGTCGCACGACAGCAGGACGTGGTTCCTTCGGTGCCAGCTATGGTAATCGCAGAGGCAGCTCGTCAGCAGGTCGCACGCCCAGCTACAACAATGGCTCGTTCGGTGCAAGTCGCTCTTCCAGCAGCTCAGGCTCCTTCGGTGGTGGAGGTGGTTCTCGCTCTGGTGGTGGCTCCTTCGGAGGCGGAGGTGGCGGAGGCCGCTCAGGTGGTGGCGGTGGATTCGGACGCCATAGATAAATAGTTTATAGTTTACGGTTTACAGTTTATAGGTATATGAAGAGATTATTTTTTGCAGCGTTGGCTTTGGCAGCAGTACTGCCAGTGGCTGCACAGGAGACATATGAAGTAGCAGAGGTATCTACTCAGGATCTGAATGGTACTGCCCGCTACGTGGGTATGGGTGGCGCGATGGAGGCACTCGGTGCCGACCTCTCGACCATCTCAACGAACCCTGCTGGTATCGGACTCTTCCGCAGAAGCCATATCTCGGCCTCGATGGGTGTCGTATCTCAGAGTGGGGTGGACAGTTGGGGACCAGCCAACAAGACCAACGTCAGCTTCGATCAGGCTGGTTTCGTGCTGACCACTCGCTTGAGTCGCTCGAGTTTCCTGAACCTCGGGTTCAACTATCACAAGAGTCGTAACTTCAACCAGATCCTCTCTGTGACTGATCGGCTCGACGGCGCTTCACAGAGCAAGCTGACGCTCGATAAGTTTGCTGCAGGCGTAGTGAAGAGTAGCGACGACCTGACCTATAACCAGGCAGACGTGCTCTATCACGAAGGTCTCTACGACACGAACCTGATCCTGTCCGATGGCTCGTTCAATACCGATGCCTATCGCTTCAGTGGCGATAACTACAGCTTCAATCGTGGCAACAAGGGCTATATCAGCGAGTACGACCTCAATATCAGTGGTAACATCAACGATCGCGTCTATCTTGGTATGACGGTTGGCATCCACGATGTGCACTATCGCGGTTATAACACGTACTTTGAGAATGTGAAGAGCAATCCGTTGGACTTGCAAACAGCCGAACTGGAGGACTCTCGCGACATCGACGGTACAGGCTATGAGATTAAGATCGGTACGATTGTTCGTCCCATCGAGAGCTCACCCTTCCGCTTTGGTCTCTACATCAACTCGCCCATCTTCTACGATCTGCGTACCGTCAACAGGACTGGTCTGCGTCTGAACAATCAGTATTATGCTGACAACAATCCTCGTCACGACGAACTGAAGTACGAGTTCCGCACCCCTTGGAAGTTCGGTGTCAGCCTCGGCCATACCATCGGTACCAACCTGGCTCTGGGTGTTACCTATGAGTACAGCGACTACGGAGCTACCGATGCCCGCATCAAGCGAGGCGAGAGCTATGACAGGTATTACGATGTCTACTACTCGAACACGGAGCGCGACAAGGAGATGAACGACCACATCAAGAAGACGCTCAAGGGTGTGTCTACCCTGAAGCTCGGTGCAGAGTTCAAGCCCATCCCCATTATGGCTATCCGCTTGGGTTACAACTACGTATCGCCCATGTACAAGCAGGACGCCTATCGTGGTGTAGAGGTCTGGTCGCTGGGTAACTACTATTCTTCTGAGACTGACTATGTCAACTGGAAGGCCACCCACCGCATCACCGCTGGTGTCGGCTTCACCTTCGACAAGTTCAAGGTTGATATGGCCTACCAGTATCAGACGAAGAAAGGCCAGTTCCTGCCCTTCGCAGGTAGCGATGATGACAACCTGCCCTTCGACCAGGAGGTGAAGAACAATCGCCATCAGGTACTGTTCACTCTGGGCTACACCTTCTAAGTTGTAACTTTTCTGAATATATATGCGGCTTTATACAAATAAGGCCGCTTTTTTTTGGCTGTTTGGCTGAAAAGTCGTACCTTTGCGCAAAATTGTTAAATCGTTAAATAATCAAATAGTCAAATGAAGAAATTGTTATTGGGTGACGAGGCCATTGCTCAGGGTGCCATCGATGCAGGTCTGAGTGGTGTCTATGCTTATCCCGGCACTCCTTCTACGGAGATTACGGAGTACATCCAGGATTCGCCTATCGCCAAGGAGCGTAACATCCACCGTCGCTGGTCTACCAACGAGAAGACGGCTATGGAGGCTGCCCTCGGTATGTCGTATATGGGCAAGAGGGCACTGGTGTGTATGAAACATGTGGGACTGAATGTCTGTGCTGATCCATTCGTGAATTCTGCGATGACAGGTACGAATGGTGGACTCGTGGTACTCGTGGCCGACGATCCGTCGATGCACTCCTCACAGGACGAGCAGGACTCACGCTTCTATGCGAAGTTCGCCATGATTCCCACGCTCGAGCCGAGCAGTCAGCAGGAGGCCTACGACATGATGCAGGAGGCTTTCGATCTCTCAGAACAGCTCCATCTTCCCATCCTGATGCGTGTCACCACGCGTATGGCCCACAGCCGTGCCGTTGTGGAGGTCAAGGAGGAGGCACGTCCTCAGAACGAGCTCAACTACGATGCCCAGGCCTCTAACTGGGTGTTGCTGCCCGCCTTCGCCAAGAAGCGTAACATCGTCGTGACTGGTCAGCAGCCCATCCTCGAGCAGATGGCCGTCGACAGCAAGTACAACCAGTATATCGATGCCGCAGACCACAAGCTCGGCATCATCGCCAGTGGTATTGCCTACAACTACCTGATGGAGTGCTATCCCGACGGTTGTCCTTTCCCCGTGCTGAAGATCTCGCAGTACCCCATCCCCAAGAAGCTCATCCGTCGCATGACCGACGATTGCGAGTATGTGCTGATTGCCGAGGAGGGTCAGCCCTTCATCGAGGATCAGGTGCGTGGTGTGATGCCAGGCAACGCTGTGATCAAGGGCCGTCTGACAGGCGAGCTGCCTCGTACAGGTGAGTTGAATCCCGACTTCTTGAAGCGTGCCCTCGGCATCGAGAGCAGCGAGAGCTATGCGCCTTGTGAGGATGTGACGCCACGTCCGCCAGCACTGTGTCAGGGTTGTGGTCACCGCGATGTCTATACCGCCCTCAACGAGGTGCTGCGCGAGTATCCCAATGCCCGTGTCTTTGGCGATATCGGCTGTTACACCCTCGGCTTCCTGCCCCCGTATAAGGCCATCCACTCCTGTGTCGACATGGGAGCCTCGATCACGATGGCCAAGGGTGCCAGCGATGCAGGTCAGTGGCCCGCTGTCGCTATCATCGGCGACTCAACCTTTACCCACAGCGGTATGACGGGACTGCTCGATGCCATCAACGAGAATGCCGACATCACCGTCATCATTTCCGACAACCTGACCACTGCGATGACAGGCGGACAGGACTCTGCTGGTACCAATAAGTTCGAAGCCATCTGTAAGGGACTTGGTCTTTCTGAAGACCATCTGAAGGTGGTGAATCCGATTCCCAAGAACATGCCCGAGATTACGCAGGCCATCCGCGATGAGATCAACTATCACGGAGTCAGCGTCATCATCCCCCGTCGTGAGTGCATGCAGACTTTACAGCGTCACCTCAAGCAGAAGAAGAATAAATAGTTGATAGTTTAAAGTTTATAGTTTATAGATGAAATGTTCTATAGTCAGAATGGCTTACAGGGTAATCAACTATAAACTATAAACTATAAACTCTAAACATAAATGAATATGAAAACAGACATAATTTTATGCGGTGTAGGAGGACAAGGTATCCTCTCTATCGCTACCATTATCGGCGAGGCAGCCATGAAGGAGAACCTCTATATCAAGCAGGCCGAGGTTCATGGCATGTCGCAGCGAGGCGGTGACGTACAGTCCAATCTGCGCATCTCGAGCAATCCCATTGCCAGCGACCTGATCCCCCTGGGTGGTGCCGATGTCATCATCTCGATGGAGCCCATGGAAGCCCTGCGCTATCTGCCTTTCCTCTCCAAGGAGGGTTGGATTATCACTTCGAGCGCACCTTTCGTCAACATCCCCAACTATCCTGATATGGAGAAGATTAAGAGCGACCTGAACGCCATCAAGAACGTCATTGTACTCGATATTGAGCAGGCAGCCAAGGACAACGGTGTGCCACGCTCTGCCAACGTCATCCTCCTGGGTGCAGCCCAGAAGGCGCTCGGTATTGAGTACTCGAAGCTCGAGGAGGCCATCCGTCGAGTCTTCGCTCGCAAGGGCGACGCCATCGTCGAGGCCAATATCAAGGCCCTGGCCCTAGGCCGCGCAGCCCAGAAATAATTTTTTAGTTTATAGTTTAGAGTTTATAGTTTATAGCTGATTACCTGGCAAGCCCATCAGTCTATAGAACAAATCATCTATAAACTCTAAACTTTAAACTCTAAACTTTAAATAGAATGAATACACCTATAGATAAGAAAATAGTCAATGGACTGGTAGCTGAACTCGGTATTACCGATTTCGCCAAGGCCACGATCCGTGAGGTAAAACAAGTAGCCGCCAAGGCCGAGAAGGCGAGTGGGGTAGAGTTCATCAAGATGGAGATGGGTATTCCCGGACTCCCTGCCGCTCAGGTGGGCGTCGATGCCCAGATCAAGGCCTTACAGGACGGCATCGCCCATAGCTATCCCGATATCCAGGGCGCTCCAGCCCTGAAGGAGGCAGCATCCCAGTTTGTGAAGGCCTTCATCGGTGTCGACATCAAGCCCGAGGGCTGTGTGCCCGTCACGGGTTCCATGCAGGGCACCTTCGCCTCGTTCCTCACCTGTTCGCAGCGCGACGCGTCGAAGGATACCGTCCTCTTCATTGATCCCGGCTTCCCTGTACAGAAGATGCAGCTCGACGTGATGGGTGTGAAGTACCAGACTTTCGATGTCTATGACTATCGTGGTGAGAAGCTTGGTCCCAAGCTCGAGGGCTATCTCAAGCAGCGCAATATCTGTGCCATCGTCTACTCCAACCCCAACAACCCCTCGTGGATCTGTCTGCGTGAGGAAGAGCTGAAGGTGATTGGCGAACTGGCCACGAAGTACGATGCCATCGTCATGGAAGACCTCGCTTACTTTGCGATGGACTTCCGCAAGGACCTCTCCAAGCCCTTCGAGCCCCCTTATCAGGCTACGGTTGCCCGTTACACCGATAATTACATGCTGCTCATCAGTGGTTCCAAGGCCTTCAGCTATGCAGGCGAGCGTATCGGTGTGGTCTGCATCTCCGACGCCCTGTTCCATCGTCATTTCGATGACCTCTCAGCCCGTTATCAGGGTCTGCCCTTTGGCCCCGTGTTCTCCACCCGTATGCTCTACGCTCTGTCGTCAGGCACCAGCCACAGTGCCCAGTTTGCGATGGCAGCGATGCTCAAGGCCGCCTATGAGGGGCGTTACGATTTCCGCAAGGAGGTCAGCGTCTATGGCGAACGCGCCCATAAGCTGAAGGAGATCTTCTGCCGTCATAACTTCTACGTGGTCTACGACAAGGACCTCGACGAGCCCATTGCCGACGGATTCTACTTCACGATCGGCTATCCTGGCATGACCTCTGGCCAGCTCGCCCACGAGTTGATGTACTACGGTGTCTCAGCCATCTGTCTCATCACCTGCGGCTCCCATCAGGAAGGTCTGCGCGTCTGCACCTCCTTCATCGAGGACCATCAGTACCCCCTTCTCGAGGACCGCATGAAGCTCTTCGCCGAGAATAACCCCCGCTAGTAACGCCAATGAAAGTATTGAATCACTGCCAGAGCCCTTCGAGAACCTCGAGTTCAGCTATCTCACCTCCATGCAGGCATCTGAAGACTATCACGCCATCGTGACAGCCCTTAGGGGCAGCGGATATTTTAATGGCCAGTGGCTCGCCACAGGCACCAGCAAGAGCGGTATCGCCTCTGCGCTCTATGCCTACTACAGCGAGAAGAAAGGCTATAACGACATGGATCTCTACGTGCCTTTCTGCGCGCCCTTCTGTGAGCGTGTCGACGATCCCAGAATAGGTCAATATCAGTACTTGAATACCCTGACCACAATGCCTGAGGTAAGAGAGAAACTGTTGGCCATCGACAGGGCCATCGTCAGCAAGTCAGATCTGAGCGACTATCTCGTGTCCAAGTATAAGAAGGAAAATAAAGGCTCTATTAAAGAGATGCAGGATGCAAAGTATACCGAAGACCAGATTGTCGCTAAGATTCTCGCAAACTTTGTTAATGTCAGCCGTAATAACCTCTTCGAGAAGTTGACAAACATCCCCATCGACACGTGGAAGGACTATATACCCGATCCTACAGATAAGTCTACGCTCGATTTTACGAGATTCTTCATTGAGAAGAGCGCGGCGGAACTGATGGAGTATATCCAGGAGCATCCGAAGGCTTCTACCCGTGCGAAGACAGAGGCTGAGATGCTGATATTCTATAAGGACTATCCCACCTACGCAGCACGCTACAGCGATGCGATGACCAAGGACTTCATCAACAACTTCCTGCCGAACACCACCAAGAAGATGATCTTCGTCTATGGCGAGAACGACCCTTGGACCGGAGGCGCCATTCCCGACCCGACGAACCCCAACATACAGAAGATCCTTGTGCCGAATGGTGGGCATAACGACTTAATCAACAATGAGCAATTTTGTCCGAAGACGACCTATCAGCAGATTGTGACTGCTATCAGGCAATACATCAAGTAACTAAACTTAAAAACCAGAAGATGATGGACGAGAAGAAAGCTAGATAGCCGTGTTCTTCAGCTCGTCCTCCAGCTTCTTGACGCTGTGGAATAACTCTATTAGCCATAATTCAATCTAGTTTTGTTTTTTTGTGTTGTTAAATAATTTTATTAATACTCTCAATGTCTCTGAAAGTCACGTTGTGCGAAGGCTTTAAAGGAAAAATTTGCTACCATTAATGCGCGCAATTTCTAGATTTAATGCTCACAATTTTTATCCTTAATGGCCGGCACTCCGATTTTTTCTTTCGACATTGCAAAGGTACAAAAAATTCAATGTGTTTCCAAATAAATCTTCAAAAAAGACACAAAAAAAAGCACGTTTTGAAAAATAGTATTCTTCAGGAAAAGACACACGATTTTGACTCTCAAGAGCGCACAGCGCACAGAGCACAGTTTCCTCATGAGCAAGAAAAATCTCTCGCCATAAAAATATACTATATATAATAT
>JAFSNR010000070.1 GCA_017443345.1 Prevotella sp. | reverse complement strand
TATTTCGAGCAACAACGGCCATGACTTCCTGCGCGGCTACTTCAACCTTCAGGAATGTCCCACTGACGAGGTAGCCGGTACATGGCTGTCTGGTGATAAGATTGAGGGACTTACCTATATGACCTGGGATGCCAATGACCCATGGATTGCCGATACCTATTATCGTGCCTACTATACTATCGCACTCTGCAATGAGTTTCTGAGTCATGCAACGGAAAGTGCTACATCCGGCAATGCCAACCTCACGGCATACCGTGCTGAAGCCCGTTTCCTCCGTGCCTTGGCATACTATTATGTTCTTGACCTGTTCGGACAAGGCCCGTTTGTCGATGAGACGATGGGCGTGGGTGCCTATACCCCCGAACGCTATAGCAACACCCAGTTATTCAATTTTGTTGAAAGCGAACTGAAGGATGTTGCCTCAAACGGTTTGTTAGCTCCTAATGCTGTTGAATACGGACGTGCTTCTCAGGCAGCAGCCTGGGCATTGCTTGCAAAACTGTACCTCAATGCTGAGGTTTACAATGCAGGTAATCACTATACGGACTGCATCACCTACTGCAAACAGATTATGAATGCAGGCTATTCATTAGAGCCTGATTACAGTAAATTGTTCAACGCAGACAATGACAAGCGCACTAATGAGATTATTTTCCCATTCATAGTAGATGCAATAAATACGGTATCATGGGGAGCGACTACCTATATCGTTTGCGGTGAGTGTGGCAATTCCAGTTCTCAGGATCCTGCGAAGTATGGCCTGACTGGTGGATGGGGAATGTTTCGTGTACGCGGTGAACTGCCCAACATGTTCTCTGGAAGCGAAACAAGTGACAGCCGTTATATGTTCTATACTGACGGTCAGGAGCAGTGGCTTACAAAAGCTATTGACGACCAAAGTCAGGGATTCTTTGGAGAGAAGTTCTCTAACTTGACAGATGCCGGAGAGGCTGCATCTAATACTGGTGCCGTCGGTGCAGACATCGATTATCCCGTATTCCGTTTGGCGGATGTGTATTTGATGCTGGCGGAGAGCGTGCTACGTGGCGGAACTGGTGCTACCCGTGATGAGGCTTTGCAATTAGTGAATAAATTGCGTGAGCGTGCTTTTGGCACTACTGATGGTAACATTAACGAAGCTCAGTTTACCTTGCAGTTTATCCTTGACGAACGTGCTCGTGAACTCTATTGGGAGAGTTGTCGCCGTACTGATCTTATCCGTTTTGGTCAGTTTACCGGTGGTTCTTATAAATGGCAATGGAAGGGTGGTGTTGTTGATGGTCGTGCAACGGAAAGTAAGTATAACGTTTATCCCATTCCTACAGCAGAACTTTCAGCAAATCCGAATTTGAAGAATGAAAACTATTGATAGCCGTATGAAACAGATAAAATATATCATAGCGTCGCTTTTTGCTGTCATGCTTTTCACTGCATGCAACAAAGATGGTGACATCGTCACCACATCAGGTGCTCAGCCTGTTGTGCTGAGTGGCTCCGGTGATGTCGTCATCAACAAAGATTATGCCACAGGACTGGCTTTGACTCTTAATTGGACAGACAACAGTCACTTGACAACGAATGACGAACGTGTGCAGACTCCTATCGGAACGACAGTCAATACGCTCCAGTTCGCTAATACAAGCTCTTTCGATACTCCTATCGAGATTCTGACAGAGGCAGGTACTACTTCTATGCAGTTTACTGCTGAATATCTGAACTCCCTTGTGGGACGAGTTGGTCTGGAGAGCGATGTTGCATCCACATTATATATCCGTATGCGTTCTGTATTAGCAAATAATTTGGATCCCCAGTATAGTAATATCTACCAAATTCAAGTAACACCTTATAGCATCGATATGACTATTGGATTCGTTCTTGATGCGAGCCGTGCTGATACAGGCAATACGTTGGCATCTCCAAACTCTGACGGAGTTTACAGCGGATTCCTTGGTGTGGGCGGCTGGTACAATTGGTGGTTGCAAGAAGGTAATGGAGTGCTATGGGGTAATATTGGCGATGATGGTGGAGGCAAGCCTTTTGTCATCAGTAGCAACGACCAACACTGGAATTTCTGGTATCCAGGGCAGTCTGGCTGTTATTATACTGTTGTCAATACTATTCGTCAGGAATGGTCTGCACTCTTCATTCCATCGCTGACTGTTAGTGGTGATATTACTGGCGAGATGACCTATGACCGCAAAGCCAATAAATGGACGCTTGCTTGTCAGGCTTCTCAAGCAGGAACTGCCACAATCCAGATAGCAGGAACGGGTAAACTGTATAACTCACAGACAGGAACTGATGATGCGACAGCTATTGATACTCCTGTAGCGTTCGGTTATGAGAATGGGGAACTGACCTTTGGCGAGACCGCATCGAATATCACGGTGAACATTCCTTCTGCAGGAGATGTAACCTTGTCTCTTGATCTTTCCAATCCAAAGGAATGGAAGTGTGAGGTAACTGAAGGTAGTGAAACTCCTACGCAAACACCACAAGTTCTCTATATCCTTGGTAATGACGATACATGGAACTTCGATCAGTATTTAACACTCTATGACGAGGACAATCTCTGTTATGCTGCTGCTGTTAACTTCAACTGTTCATGGGGTTATTACTTCTCGCAGGCTAAAGACGACTGGACACACGTCAACCAGGATCCCAACACCACAGAGTGGAAACTGATTATTGGCGGTACGGATGATAATAATATCCAGGCACCAGGTAAGGGACTTTATGTAACTATTGCATCTCTCGGTTGGATGTCTTATTGGTATGGCATGAATGATCCTATCACACAAGTATCCTATACGGGCTTCAATGATGACTGGAATCTCACGGACATGACAGCAGTAGATGGACAGCCTGGTGTCTATACTGCTCAGGTAACCGCTACGAGTGACACTCCCTGGGGTGCGCAGATCTTGCTCAATGGCTCTTGGGACTACTGGTTTGGTACCTGTAGTGATGGTTCTCTGCGTTGGACTAAGAAGAACGACGGCAATCCTGTTGGCTGGGAGGCAGGCAAGACCTATACCCTCACGGTTGACCTGTGTAAGTGTACCTATTCATTAACGGAATAAAACGATAGAAGATTATGATTCGAAAATATTTTGGGATAATAGTATCTTTGGTGACTCTCTCTTGTGTGCAGGCTTCCTGCACACAGGAAAGTCCCATCAC
>JAFSNR010000069.1 GCA_017443345.1 Prevotella sp. | reverse complement strand
TAGGCATCAACTTCGACCGCGTTTGGGAGGGCACCATGAGCGACTATGTCTTCGACCCTGACTTCTGCCGCAACATCTCCATCGACGTAAGGTATATACTATTTACAATAAAGGAGATAGGCCATGCGGACTACCTCCTTGACGAGATGACTTTCGTAAAGTAGCGGTTTACCTGGCCAGGGTTTCCACCCCGGTGTTGCTGTAAATGTTTCCCGTTATTATTTTCCTGACGGTCCCATCCTGGATGCGGACCAGGGAGCCGTTGCTTCCGAGACCTTCAGGACGGCTGATGATCACCTTGTCCAGTGAAACCAGTCCGACATCGGCACCCACGATGTCGAAAAATGCTTCCTGGCAGGCTTCAGGTTTGTCCTCAACGACGTAGAGGCCGTCAACGATCAGCCTTTCTATGGAGGTGGGGTTGCCCGCATCCCTGGGCTTGTCTCTGTTGTAAGCGCCCCCTATTACTGCAAAACGGTGGTTGAATTCCGGTTTGTGGTGGTAGATGTCTTTGAGGGTGAGGCTCTCTATGTTGCCGCCGAGTTTGAACAGGAAGGGGCGGGAATAGTCATAGTTGTTCTTCATCGGACGGAGGTCGATATTTTCGAAGACAATGTTTCCGAAATGTCCTCCGGTGCCTTCGAACCAGGGATTGATGATGAAGCCGTAACTGCGATAGGTGCCGCTGACGTTCCTGATGGTGAGCCTATCCACCCGGCCTTCGGCCCTGCTGAGGATACGTATGCCCTGGTCGGCGTCGTCGAGATAAACCCCGTCTATCAGGACATCGGTGATTTCTGATACCATATCTACCTCGTCCGGGGCGACAGCGATGAAATCATCCCCGGAATTGCCGTATATGTTCCGCAGGACAGCGTGCTTTCCGGGGCCGAAAAGATGGATGCCGTCCTGGTTCTGATAATCGGTGCGGGTCTTCCTGTCGATATGGACATTCTCGATGACCAGGTGTTTCCATCCTGCCAGGGTGCAGGCGAATGTGCGCTGGTCCACGATGGAAAAGTCCTTGAGCGTCAGGTTCTCCACTCCGTACCATTCCATTCCGTACACCCATTCCGAGACCGGTCCCGGCTCCTTGCCCGGTACCGGCCTGTCGTGTACCTGCCCGCGGGAATTGTTGTTGTAAACCCCGCCGATGATGGCGATGTCATGGTCTTTGAGCACATGATAGTCTCCCCATGTGGCGTTGCTTATCACGCTGCAGTCCGACCCGTCGGCCAGGAAGAATCCGCAGGATTTGTCGGGGCAATATATCGTTGTGTTGGAATGGACGCGAAGGGTCTTGCTGACGAGGGCGGCCCCGTCCATTACGAAATAGAGCCGTCCCCATTCTACGGCAAGGTCCAGGATTTCCTGGATTGCTGCCGTTTGGTCCGTACCTCCGCCTTTATAGACGTCGCTGTTGAGGATGATTCCCGCTTCGCTGGCATGGACTGTCCGGGTTGTCCGAGCTTGCCTGCTGATTTCTACTTTCGCCTGGGCAGGGAAGGAAAGGGCCGGCGACATGATTGCCAATGTAAGAAAGGCCAGGATATTCAGTCTCATGGTGATTTTTGTTTAAGTCAAAGTAAAGATAAGAAAGAATTGTTAAATTTGTAAGGATAATAGATTCTAAATATAAATAGTATATCAATATGAAAACCAAACTGTTTTCCGCGTTGTGCGCCGTATTGGCCGTCGCGGCCTGTTCCACCCCTGATGGCAATAAAGACAGAGACCTGGTCTCTTATGTGGATCCGTACATAGGTTCCGGAGGACACGGACATGTATTCGTCGGGGCCAGCGTGCCTTTCGGTGCGGTCCAGCTCGGTCCCACCGACGTCCACACAGGCTGGGACTGGTGCTCCGGCTACCACTACAGCGACAGCGTGGTCATCGGTTTTTCCCACACCCACCTCAGCGGTACCGGCTGTGCCGACCTCTGCGACATCAACCTCATGCCTTTCACCGGCCCTATCCGCACCCAGAGGGCTGACAGACGGGCCAAGACAGTCACCGTGGACGGAACGACCTCGGCCTTCTACGGCCACGACAAGGAATCCGTTGCTCCGGGATACTATTCAGTCAGCCTCGGAAACAATGTAGATGTCGAGCTTACTGCCACGGAGAGGGTCGGTCTGCACCACTATTCCTACAAGGACGGTGAGGAACGCCGCCTGCTCATAGATTTGGAATACGGCAACGACAATGTCCCTTATGACACGTATATCAAGAAGATAGACGGGCGCACCGTGGAAGGCTGGCGCATGTGCAAGGGCTGGTCTCCCGAGCGCAAGGTCTATTTTTACGCCAAATTCAACCAGGACATCGAGTCTTTCCTCACTTTCACGGGAGACACCCGCACCGGCAACGATGAGCTCCGCGTGCAGAATCCTCTCGATAAAGATTTGAGACTCTATCGGTTGGGAAGGGAAAAGGCCGAAGGAGTGAAGGCGGTGGCCACGTTCAGCGCGTACATGGACGAGCTCATGGTCAAGGTGGCCATTTCGTCGGTCAGCTGCGACAATGCCAAGGCGAATATGGAAGCGGAAATGCCTGATTGGAATTTCGATGCGGTCAAGCAGGCGGCTAGGGATAAATGGAACACCGAGCTTTCCCGCGTTGAAGCGACCGGAACGGAAAGGCAGAAACGCATTTTCTACACTTCCCTGTTCCATATGATGATAGAGCCCCAGCTCTACTGCGACGTGAACGGGGAGTACCTCGGTCTGGACGGACAGGTCCACAAAAGCAATGGTAAGAATTACACCACGCTGTCCACATGGGACACCTACCGCACCCTTCATCCCCTTTTCACCATCATCCAGAGGGACAGGGTCCCCGATATGGTGAATACCATGCTCGCTATCTGCCGCCAGCAGAATCTCATGCCCATCTGGCCCCTTCAGGGAGGGGAAACCTATTGCATGCCCGGTACCAGTTCCATTCCCATCGTGGCTGACGCCTGCCTCAAGGGTATTGAAGGCATCGATCCGAAGGAAAGCCTCGAATGCATGCTGCTTTCCGCCGCTCCCGACAGCAAGAGGCCCACGAACACTCCGTACAAGGATCTGGGATACCTTCCCGATGAGGAAGGACGCGTGTCTTCCTGCCTTGAAAACGCTGTTGACGACTGGGCCATTGCCCTCCTTGCCAAGAAGCTCGGCAGGCAGGACATCTATGAGGAATTCATGGCCTACGGCCATTATTTCGAGAATTACTGGGATGCCAGCATCAACAAGATAAGGCCCCGCCTGCGCTCCGGCGAGTGGCTCACTCCCTACAACCCCTGCGCCGTAAGGGAAAAGGACGGCAGGGGACATTTCACCGAGGGCAACGGCTGGCAGTACACCTTCATGGCGCCCCAGAGCCCCGAAGACCTGATCCGTCTTCACGGCAGCGACGAGGCTTTCGTGCAGAACCTTGACAGCCTCTTTGTGGCCGAAGGCGACCTGGGAGGCGGCGCGGCTGATGTCACCGGCCTTATCGGAATGTATGCCCATGGCAACGAGCCCAGCCACCAGACCGTATATCTTTACAGTTTCGCCGGACAGCCCTGGAAGACGGCTCAGCTGGTCAACAAAATCCAGAAAGAACTCTACACCGACCAGCCCGACGGCCTCAGCGGCAATGAGGACTGCGGACAGATGTCGGCCTGGCACGTGCAGTCGGCCCTGGGATTCTTCCAGGTGAACCCTGCCGGAGGCGACTATGTCTTCGGTACCCCCCTGTTCCCGAAAGTCGTGCTGAACCTTCCCGGCGGCAAGACCTTCACGGTCATAGCCAAAGGCGTGAGCGACAGCAATATCTACATCAAGGGCGCCAAACTCAACGGAAAAGAATACACCAAGTCCTACATAACCTACGACGACATCATGGCCGGAGGCACCCTGGAGTTCTCCATGAGCGGCAAACCCAACGAGAACTTCGGCAAGGCCCCTGCAGACAGGCCTGTCAGCGCGAGGTAATTTGTAGATTGATTATTAAATACAATTTTTTATGAAGAAGGGCATTTTCCTGCTTCTTACCCTGCTGTTTCCTGTCGTTGGATTTGCGGATGACGTGATAGTCAGGACCGCCAAAACGGTCGTGTGGACTACCAGAGTATCTAATTCTGTTCGATACCCACGCTTTCGTGCATTAGCGTCAATCATACCTTCGCAAGCCGCCTTCGCGATCGGTGTTCTAAAGCATATCTATGAATGTCACCTCTACATGCTTTATTCCGCCTGCGCCACTTATATTCTAGTCACTCGGTTTCTACAGCTGAATTGTGTTGAGCACAACGATTTCACCATAGACCTAAATGTCCGCCTACGCACCCTTTAAACCCAATAAATCCGGATAACGCTCGTATCCTCCGTATTACCGCGGCTGCTGGCACGGAGTTAGCCGATACTTATTCATACTGTACCTTCAATTGCCTGTACTCGACAAGCCCTTTATCCCAATATAAAAGCAGTTTACAACCCATAAGGCCGCCTTCCTGCACGCGGTATGGCTGGTTCAGGCTTCCGCCCATTGACCAATATTCCTCACTGCTGCCTCCCGTAGGAGTTTGCACCGTTCTCAGTTGCAATGTGGGGGACCTTCCTCTCAGAACCCCTAAAGATCGTCGCCATGGTAAGCCGTTACCTCACCATCTAGCTAATCCTACGCATGCCCATCTTATACCAATCGAAATCTTTCTTTATCAAGAGATGCCTCTCAATAACATTACGCAGTATTACGCACCGTTTCCAGTGTCTATCCTCCTGTATAAGCCAGGTTGCATACGCGTTACTCACCCATCCGCCGGTCGCCATCAATCAAAGCAAGCTTCAATTATGCTGCCCCTCGACTTGCATGTGTTATGCCTACCGCTAGCGTTCATCCTGAGTCAGGATCAAACTCTACATTGTAAAATTTTTATTTCTGCGAAAGAAAAATTTTACAGCTTCCGTCGTCGCTCGGAAATAATCAAGCTGGGCTTGTTATTTCACTCGCTCCTAGGAACCTTGTAAATTCTTCCATCGACGTTGTCTCTGTATGCTCAGAACGATTCTATCCGGTAGTATTTATTGAAGCTTGACGGTTTGACTTTTATACCCAAGAACACACATAGGTGCTCTCGCTTCTTGTACTACTTATCATCTGTTTTATGTAAGACTTTCAAAGAACTCTTTTAATGCCTTTCGGCCTTGACTTCCCTCACGACTCGGAACAATAAGCAAGTTTATTTTTCTCTCGCTGCTCTGGAAGTTCATTATTGCTCATCAGGTCTCTTCCTGAAAGCGGATGCAAAGGTACGACTTTTTTCCGAATCACCAAAACTTTTTAAAGAAAAAATTCAATTTTAATAGAAAAAATATTCGAGACTTGATTTGAGTCAAGAGCCAAGAAGCGTTACACCTTATTATATATAATACGCGCATGAGACCGATTGCTGTTATCGCAAACAGAGTCAAGAGAGCATCAGGATAGAGGAGGCAAGACATCTACCAAATGGCGAATTACTAAATTATTGCAAAAAGACGCTCAATTATTTGGCTGTTTGCATATTTATCCGTAACTTTGCGGCCGATTTGAATAAATATACTAGCATGAAAGTAAAGAACGACCGTTTAGAAGCCCTTAGAATGATTATTTCCAGCCAAGAGTTGGGTAGTCAGGACGAGCTATTGGACGCCCTCAAAAAAGAAGGATTCAAGTTGACTCAGGCAACCCTCAGTCGCGACCTCAAACAACTGAAGGTTGCCAAGGCTGCCTCGATGCGTGGAAACTACGTATATGTGTTACCTAACGACACCATGTACAAACGCGTAAGTACCCCTTCTTCCGTTCGTGAGATGATGCAGGTTCCTGGCTTTCTGAGTATCCAATTCTCAGGGAACATGGGCGTCATCAAGACACGTCCGGGGTATGCCAGTTCTATTGCATACAATATTGACAATAGTCACATTAACGAGATATTAGGAACCATCGCAGGCGACGACACCATCTTTATCGTTATCAAACAAGGCATAACGAAAGACGAGGTCATTGATGCCCTCAGCGAGGTGGTACCAAACATGAGATAATTTTCCAGTTCATAGTTAAGAGTTCATAGTTAATAGTTAACAATGGAACAAAAAGAAATAGAAGTATTGGTAGCAGGACCGGAACATGAGGTCTATGTAGATACCATTCTTGAGACGATAGCCGAAGCCGCCAAGGTGCGCGGCACAGGTATTGCCAAGCGTACACACGAGTACCTGGCAAAAAAGATGTTTGAAGCGAAAGCCGTCATCGCCCTCACCAAGGACGGACGCTTTGCCGGTTTCAGCTATATTGAGACGTGGGACAACCAGCAGTATGTGACGACCAGCGGTTTGATTGTACACCCCGACTTCCGAGGTCTGCACATTGCCAAGCGCATCAAGGACCTGACATTCACGCTGGCCCGTACCCGTTGGCCACATGCCAAGATATTCTCTTTGACTAGCGGAGCTGCAGTCATGAGAATGAATACTGCACTGGGCTATCAGCCGGTAACTTTCGCCGACTTGACCGATGACGAAGCCTTCTGGAAGGGCTGCGAGGGGTGCGTCAACTATCCTGTTCTAAAAGAGCGCAACCGCAAGTTCTGCATCTGTACGGCTATGCTCTTTGACCCCACAGAGCACCTTCCCGCCAAGTTGTCCGACGAGGTACTCTCGCGCATCAAACACCTCCAGGAGATAGAAAATTAAGAGTTAAGAATTAAGAATTAAGAAATTAAGAGATATGAGCAAGAAAAAAGTTGTCGTAGCTTTCAGCGGTGGTTTGGACACCAGCTACAATGTGATGTATCTGACCAAGGAGTTAGGTTATGAAGTATATGCCGCCTGTGCCAACACCGGTGGTTTCTCAGCTGAGCAGTTGAAGAGAAACGAAGAGAACGCCTACAAGCTGGGCGCCGTGAAATATGTCACCCTCGATGTGACGCAGGAGTACTACGAGAAGTCACTGAAGTACATGATCTTCGGTAACGTATTGCGTAACAACTGCTATCCCATCTCGGTCAGCAGTGAGCGCATCTTCCAGGCCATCGCCATTGCGCGCTATGCCAAAGAGATTGGTGCCGACGCCATTGCCCACGGTTCAACGGGTGCCGGTAACGACCAGATCCGTTTCGACATGACTTTCCTCGTGATGGCTCCCGGCGTAGAAATTATCACCCTGACACGCGACCGCAACCTGACCCGTAAGGAAGAGGTGGACTACCTGAATGCCAATGGCTATTTCGCAGACTTCACCAAGTTGAAGTACTCGTATAACGTCGGTATCTGGGGCACCAGCATCTGTGGTGGCGAACTGCTCGATCCCACACAAGGACTGCCCGAGGAGGCCTACCTGAAACACGTAACGAACCCTGAGAAGGAGTCGCTGCTGAAGATCCAGTTCGAGAAAGGCGAGATTGTAGCCGTGAATGGCGAGCAGTTCGATGACCACATCAAAGCCATCCAGAAGATTGAGGAGATTGGTGCCTCTTACGCCATCGGCCGTGATGCTAACGTCGGCGACACCATCATCGGTATCAAGGGTCGTGTAGGTTTCGAGGCTGCAGCACCCAAACTGATTATTGAGGCTCACCGTCTGTTGGAGAAGTCCACCTTAAGTAAGTGGCAACAGTACTGGAAGGATCAGGTGGCCAACTGGTACGGCATGTTCCTGCACGAGAGCCAGTATCTGGAGCCAGTGATGCCCGACATCGAGGCTATGCTCACCAGCAGTCAGCGCAACGTGACTGGTACCGCCATCCTGAAGCTCCGTCCTTACGGCTTCGAGACTGTGGGTATTGATTCTGCCAACGACCTCACAAAGTCTAAACTCGGTGAGTATGGAGAGACTCAAACTGGTTGGACTGCCGACGAGGCAAAAGGCTTCATCAAGGTCAGCTCTACCCCACTCCGCGTTTACTACGGTATCCACAAAGACGAGAAGAGATGATCAAAGTAGGTATATTAGGTGCAGCAGGCTATACAGGTGGAGAACTAATTCGTCTGTTGCTGAACCACCCAGAGGCAGAGATTGTCTTTGCCAACTCTGAGAGTAATGCTGGTAATCTGGTCAGTGATGTGCACGAAGGACTGATTGGCGATACCGACCTGAAGTTTACCGACGAGATGCCTTTTAATCAGGTTGACGTCGTCTTCTTCTGTTTCGGACACGGCAAGAGCGAACAATTCCTCAAGGAACACACCATCCCTGCTAACGTCAAGATTATCGACTTGGCACAGGATTTCCGTATCAAGGGCGACCACGACTACGTCTATGGTCTGCCAGAGATCAATAAGGAGGAGATTCAGAAAGCGCAACATGTAGCCAATCCCGGCTGCTTTGCTACCTGTATTCAGGTTGCCCTGCTGCCTGCCGCTCACCTGAACTTGCTGAAGGAGGACGTTGCCGTCAACGCCATCACAGGTTCCACAGGTGCCGGTCAGAAACCTGGTGCCACTACCCACTTCTCGTGGCGCAATAACAACCTGAGCATCTACAAGCCTTTCCAGCACCAGCATATCGCTGAGATTCGCCAGTCGCTGAAGCAAGTACAGGGCTATCTTGATGCCGACATCGACTTCATCCCTTATCGTGGCGACTTTGCCCGTGGCATCTTCTGTACCGCCGTCATCAAGACCCCTGCTCCTGTCGAGGACGTCATCGAGGCCTACAAGGAGTTCTATCATGATGCCGCTTTCACCCACTATAGCGACAAGCCCATCGACCTGAAGCAGGTCGTCAACACCAACAAGGCCTTGGTACATGTCGAGAAGTACGGCAACAAGCTACTTGTCACCTCAGCCATCGACAACCTCTTAAAAGGTGCCGTTGGTCAAGCCGTGCAAAACATGAACCTCATGTTCGGTATCAATGAGACCGCAGGACTGCGACTGAAAGCTTCCGCTTTCTAAAATAATCACAATAAAAAGCCACGGATTTCGTGTACATTCGAGATCCGTGGCTTTTTATGTTTTACTGGTTAACCTTCCTACCTTGATAGATATACAAACCTTTCTTCGTGGGCTTGCTTAGCAGCTTGCGCCCCATGAGGTCGTACCATCCATCCTTTGACGATTTGGGAGTGCTGCCTTTTACTGTCAGCACACCCGTCGTCGAAGACTCGAAGGTCGTCGACACCTCTGCCAGCTCACCCTCACCGGTATAAAGCAGATAAGCCTGGAAGGGAGCGAGATACTGTTCCTTGGCCATTGCAGGATCTGACGAAGCAGTCATGCGCCAAGTCTTGTCAGCCTGCATGATATAAGCCTTCTTCGCCAAGCCTTCCTCATGGGTCATGCTGTGTACCGTACCACAGAGCGTAAAGTCGTTCTTTACAACACTACCTTCTTCTACCGAGCAAGAGATGGTGACATTCGATGTACCCAGGTTCAAGACTGACGAAGTATCATCGCCTGCTCTTCTACTAGCACCGCTCGTCTCATCCATCACCAGCACATACGGTTGGTTAGCCTCCAAGGTGCCTTCACATTCCTTCAACGTAACCCCCTCGTCGTCCGTATCATCCAAGGCATACGCCGTAGTATTCTCAGGGACGGGAAGGTCATAAGGAAGACAGACCGTCGTGCTGCCTCCAGTCACTTCACGCTCATAAACCACTGTCTCCACCTCGACATCGATAGGAACATTATATCCGTTAACCTCCGTCAGGTCAAGTGTCTCACAGGTTCCGTCGCCGTTGACGACGTTTGTCACACCCTCCGTAGTGCTCATGCCGTCAGGCAGTACGACGATGATGTCCGTAGGCATTTCCTCAAAGGCATCGGCGTTGATCTGCGTCACATCGTACTCATTGCCTTCCTCGTCAGAAACACTGTTCGGTATCACACTGGTATCTTCCCAGAAATTTTCAGGAAGCGTATTGATGACAACCTCTATATCACCGCCTTCGTTCTCAATGAAGTCGCCGTCCACCTCATTGCCGCTCTCGTCTACCAGCGTGGGGGTAATACTGCTCTTGAGCGTATAGACTTCCGTATCGATGTGGTTGTTGTCACCCTGTACCTTATAATATACGGTATAGACACCTGCGTCTGTTCCAACGGGAAGTTCAGTGGTGAAGAGCTCTCCATCAAGGCTATACACCAGCGTACCGCCTGCAGCCTCACCGGCCTCTATCAGGGTCTGTGACTCTCCAGTATAGTCGAGGGCAAGCGGCTGAGGGGCTAGGGTGATGACGGGAAGTCCCCTGCCGATGGTGAAGTCCTTTTGGACAGAACCCTGATAATTGCCCATTCCTGTCACTGTGACTGACGCTGTACCAACTTCTACATTACCTGCAAAAGTTGCGGTATAGTCAGCGCCAGACTGCAGCGTCACTCCATCAAGTGTGACGATGAACTCAGGAGTTATGGCTTCACCAGTATATGCCTGGTCAGGAATATCACTAATTGTGGCCATAGCAATGCTCTTCGGCGTGATGGCAGCAGTAGCAGTTGTCTGCTGTCCGTTTTCAGCCAACTGATAGTTGGCAATGCTAGTACCTCCAAGAGTAAGTTCGGTGATGGTCACCGCCTTGTTGGTGCCCACATTCGCATCAGTAAACGTGCCTGTAGCCGTGACTGTCAGTGCGTCGCCATTGACAATGCCATTGTAAACTACATCGTCATAGACAAACGTCGCTGCTGTCGTACCGTCATACTCCTTGTTCTGAGCAGTGATGCCACTGATGACTATATCTTTCTTAGCGATAGTTGCCGTAGCAGTTGTTTGCTGACCATTTTCTGCCAGCTGGTAGTTGGCGATGCTTTGGCCATCCAACACTATTTCGGTAATAGTCACTTCCTTGTTGGTGCCTACGTTCGCATCGACAAACGTACCCTTGGCTGTTACTGTCAGTGCATCACCTTCTGCAATGCCGCCAAAGACTACTTGGTCATAGCTCAGGGTTACGGCGGTGGTTCCGTCATAAACCTTGTCCTGTGCCTGGATACCGCTGATAGTAATCTCTTTCTTACCGATGACTGCTATGACAGACTGGGCCTCCGTATCCTCATGATTGGCATCGCCCTGCACCTTGTAATAGACCGTATAGGAACCAGTAGCCGTAGAGGTGGGAATCTCAGCAGAGAACTGCTCACCGTCAAGACTGTACTGCATGGTACCGCCTGCGGCCTCACCGGCATCCACCAATGCCTGCGCGCTACCTGTATAGGTCAGGACAAGAGGCGTAGGAGCGGCTATTACGGCAGCACCGGCCTTTGTTATCTGAAACGTCTGGCTGGCAGTGCCCTGGTAGTTACCCTGGCCGGTAACGGTAGCGGTAGCGGTTCCCACATTGATATTGTCGGTATAGCTCACGCTGAAGTCCGTACCACTGATGAGCTGTACACCGTCCAATGTTACGTTCACCTCGGGGGTAATAGCCTCACCAGTATAGACAGCCGATGGAATGTCGGCTATCGTAGCATCCTCAATGCCCTTAGGCGTGATGGCAGCTGTTGTAAGGGTCTGCTGCCCGCTCTCAGCCAACTGATAGTTGGCGATGCTTGTGCCACCAAGCGTCAGTTCGGTAATAGTCACTTCCTTATTGGTACCCACGTTCGCATCGACAAACGTACCCTTGGCTGTTACTGTCAGTGCATCACCTTCTGCAATGCCGCCAAAGACTACTTGGTCATAGCTCAGGGTTACGGCGGTGGTTCCGTCATAAACCTTGTCCTGTGCCTGGATGCCGCTGATGGTAATGGCTTTCTTGGCAATAGTGACTGTCACGGTCTTGACCTCCGTATCCTTGTGATTGCTGTCGCCCTGTACCTTATAATATACGGTATAAGAGCCTGCAGCAGTCCCTGTGGGCAGTGCTGTCTGATAGGAACTGTTGTCAAGACTGTACAGCAAGGTGCCACCGATGGCATCACCCGCAGCAATGAGCGTCTGGGGTGCACCAGTGTAGGTCAACGGAAGTGGCTCAGGAGCTACTGTTACCTCCGACGGTGCCTTGGTGATGGTGTAAGTCTTGGTGACCACGCTCTTCCACGTACTGCGGCCCGTTACCGTCAGGCTGTAGATGCCGACGTCAGACCACGATGTGCCTGCGAAATCAAACAAGTAGTCCTTACCCTCCGTCAGTCCGGTCACAGTAACCACTGGCTGCTGGTCGCTGCCGTTATAGACAAATGAGGAAGCAGACAACTTCACCATAGCACTGGTAATGTCCTTTCGCTTTGTAAAGGTAGCATCGACCAGCACGCTGTACTCCCACCCGGGAAGTTGCGCCGTATAGGTCCTTGGTAATGAGAGATCATCAGGATCATCACCGTTCAATTCCAGTCTATCAGGAATAGGCACTGTTCTGTTTGTTCTAGACGATACAGGCATGAAAGTTTCCTCCACGATGACATCCTCTTTCCTGATATAGTATCCATCGGCTGGTGTCACCGTCAGCGTCACTGTCAGATTATCCACAGCAGTGGCTATCGTTCCACCCGTGATGCTGTTATTCACTTCCGCCTTTCCACCGGAAAAAATCTTATAACTACGGGTAATGGTTCCCATCCATGCACTACGTCCCTTCAAAGTCACCGTATATTCTCCTGTTGTCAGTGAGTTGGGATTGCTGTAGGTCACCGTATAGTCCCTATTCTCCGTCAGTCCGCGGACAAATACCGTTGGACGCTGTTCCCTTTCATTATACACAAACACAGTTTCTGACAGTGATACCATTGATTCGGTTATCGCATTCCGCTTAGAATACTTAACATCCAGCAAGACATCGTACTCCTCACCTGGCAATGTAATCGTATAGGTTCGCGCTTGCGACAAGTCTTCAGGGTCAGCCCCCACCAAAGTCAATTCATCAGGAATAGGCACTGATGAACGACGTGATGCCGCCGTAGGCATAAACGCTTTCGTGGCAGTAATATCACTCTTACGAATATAATAGCCCTCGGCTGGTGTTACGGTCAGCGTGACGACAGTGCCAGTGACCGTTGACGTCACCTTTCCATGACTGGTGTCACCCATCACTTCCACCTTTCCTGCGGCCGTCGCACTCACGACAAAGAGTGCGGCAACCACTGAAAAGAGTCCTCTTATGAAAGTTCGTTTCATCATAACTCAGTTCCTCCCTTACTTTATGACAACCTTCTTTCCGTTTCTGAGATAGAGTCCCTTGACCGTAGGTTTGTCAACCCGCTGGCCCTTGAGGTTAAAGAGGTCACCACTTTCAGACGGTGTGATCTCAGTACCATCAATGCCTGTCGTTTCATCAATGAAGATACTGAGTCGGCTAGCCGAAATACCCTGTGCAGGTAGGAAGGCGACTCCTGCAGGCAACGTACCACTGCTCACTTTGATAAACTCATCCTTATAGAGTGTGTAGCCCTGACCTGCACTTACCGTTGTAGGCTCCGCAATCCACCCCAACAGATTACTTTCATCGGTAGTCAACAGGCAAGACTCCAATGATGTCACCGCCTCTACTGTGGATGCTGTCTTCGCACTGTTCTCAATGAGCACGGCCTGTCCTGCGGGGACATAGTTGAGTGGAGCAATCATCACAGCATTAGCAGAACCGATGTTCGACACGGTGTAAGCCTTCATACCTGCGGGTAGCGTGCGTCCTACCTTACTATAATAGGTGCGCCACCGCAGACCATCCTTCAGCGTCAGCGTCTCCTTGTCCTTTGCAGTCTGTTCAGCGTATGCAGCCCATCCAGCATCCTGATAGCTATCCCAACTCTCTGCAGGAATAATCAACACCATCTGACTTGCAAAAGCATTGTCACCCACCATCACTACAGGCGAAGCAGGCAGTTCCAGTCCCACTAAGTTTGTACAACTGGTAAAGGCGTTGCTGCCGATGCTCGATACATTCTTCAGGTCTACAGACTTCACGCTACTACCCAGCGTGCTCCAAGGAGCATTATTACCCATTGAATCGTCACTGCCCTGAGCAAAGCTGTTCTTCTGGAAGGCCAGCTCACCGCCATCGAGTGTCCATATCAGGTTATGTCCGTTGTTCACCGTTGTGTTACCGCAGTAGCCACCCGTAGAGAACTGTGCAGATATAGTCACAACTGATTTCGGCATGAGGAATGAGAACACCTCGTCGCCCTCCTGCGTCACTGTCAGTGTGCTACTACCAGCCTTCACCGTCAGACCGTTCTTAAACAGGATGCTAGTTGCACCAGGCTGAGCCTTCACATAGACCTTGGTATTGTCGTTCTTTCGAATGGCTTTATAGCCATCAGGTATCTCCGTGGTCAGTGCGTCGTCGGCATAGAATTTCAATCCGCAACTAACCCCAGCAATGGTACCCATGTTCACATTGTAGCCCGTGTACCAAGCCAGATGCACTTCTTTATTCTGGGTAATGCCAAAGTCCTTTACATCGCCCTGTCCATCTGCATCAGGCACCTGATTGTCGTTAGCATAGAGTGTCTGCCCTACAGGTACGGGGCTGTAAACGTGCTGAAGTTTATTAATGATTCCCACAAAGGCACCTGCTTTAATAGTAGTCACCGTAGCAGGCAAATAGACCGTCAGTCCATTACCAACGTGAGCATCCCATGAACCTGCCACCATCTCACCATGACCACTGACAGTCAAGGTCTTTCTGTCATCGCTCAACAACCACTCCACATCTTGGCCATTGTTCACCTCAGGATTACCACAGAAGCCGCCAATAACGAAGCGTGCCGATACCGTGACAGGATTCTGAGGCATGGAGAAGACAAATAGGTCATCGGCCAATTTCGTGAGGGCAATCTGCACGCCGGTCACATCATTCTTTACGTTCAAGCCCTCATCAGAAAGCAATCTTGAGTCTGTAGAATTAACCTTAACATAGATCTTCGTATCATGTTCGACAAACACCTTGCTTCCAGAAACGATGATGTTCTTCAACGTTTTAGTCTTGCTATCATAAGTTCTGTAGAACTGAAGTGTCGAACTACTGCCGTTTATCAGTTTACCCATGCGCAGTGAATAGCCCTTCGAAACCTCCGCATGGCCAGTCTTATTAATCTTCGGCAGACCATAAATATGCGGATAATAATCGAGTTCATACTCATAGGGTAAGCCCATTCTGTCGGCAAATTCAATGGACTGCATCTCTACAGTAGCAGCACTACGAAAATCGTCACTGACATAACTGGTTGAGCCTGCCAGATCGCTGTCGAAATATACATTGGTTATATTACCGCTGGCATTATAGATAGCAGGTACACCACTAACAGCTGAATAACAATTGCGAACAGTGGAACTATCATCCATTGTTATAACAAGACTACCTCTGCCATTATAGGGTGAGGCTCCCACACTACCACTAGTATAACAATACTCCATCAGGCTCTTCGGACCCAATTGGTTCACTATCATTGCTGCCGAATAACCGGAATAACTATTCGAATTCTCGGCATCACCCTCTACGAAGCAATACTGCAACTGCGTACTGTCAGCCTGATATACAAGCAAAGCAGAATTCGTACTGCTTATATAACTATCGAGCAGTGACAAATTCTTAATGACTGCATTGTCCGTATAGCCGAAGAAGCCCTGATTACCCGAGTCATTCAGGAAGAATCCGGAGATGGTGTAGAAATTTCCATCGAACACGCCTTGGAACTTATTCGTTTCATCCGTTCCGATAGTGACGCAAGTACGATGTATCTTCGTCCTGTTTAGACCAAAGTTCTCAGTTAGCAAAGAGTCATTCAGAATGATGTCTGCCTCCAGACGATAGTAACGTCCCTTGGTGAGATTGCCATTGGCATTGGTCAACTTGGCCAGATAGCTCAGCTGTGCACCATTATTAATAATGTAGGGGTCTGCTTCCGTGCCACTACCGCTGGCAAAGATAATAGAGGTTTCACCATCCCAAACACCACCAGCGCCACCATGGGTAGGATCCTCCGGTGTCTTCCAGCCGCGGTTCTCGTCAATCTTCATCAAACCGGGGATATAAGGATAGTTGCCCAGCACATACTCAAACGGAGAACCAATCAACTTAGCAAAGTCAGTGGTCTGCAACTCGATAG
>JAFSNR010000008.1 GCA_017443345.1 Prevotella sp. | reverse complement strand
TTGTTTTATGTCTGTTTTATGTCAGTATTATGTCGGTTTTATGTCAGCATATAAAATTGTATATATTTGAAATACAGATATTTAATATCAAATTATGTCGGATGTCAGTAAATATCGTAAATTTATGATTTGATATATTTCAAAAGATGCTCGAAGAAACGCTAGTTAGAGAAAATTCAAATAAAAAATGGTTTTCTTTTCTCTTAATCGAAATTTTGCACTATCTTTGCAGCGATGATACACTACATTCAACTGCTCAGGCCGCTGCAGTGGCTCAAAAACATATTCGTCTTTGCGCCTATCTTCTTCAGCAACAATCTGTTGAAGCCAGATTACTTTTGGCCCACGCTCGTGGTGTTTGCATCGTTCTGTATGATTTCGAGCTCCATCTATTGCTTTAATGATCTCCGAGACGTTGAGGCAGATCGACTGCATCCCAAGAAATGCCATCGCCCGATTGCATCTGGAAAAGTCTCTGTCAGAGGTGGTTACGTGATGATGCTGCTATGTACGATAGCATCTTTCGCATTGATTCCGTTGGCGATGAGCCCCAATACACCTTATTTATATATAATAGTGGCGGCTTACTGGCTGATGAACATCGGCTACTGCATCCGCCTGAAGCAGATTGCTATCCTCGATGTGTCGATTATTGCCGTCGGATTCGTGATGCGCGTGTTGGCAGGAGGTGTCACTACGGACATCTGGATTTCCCATTGGCTGGTGATGATGACCTTCCTGGTAGCCCTCTTCCTGGCCTTTACCAAGCGAAACGACGACTACCGCATCTACGAGCAGACGGGCACCAAGCCACGCGTCTCGATTACCGGCTATAACAAGACCTTCATCAACGAGGCCACAGCCATCATCGCCTCAGTCACACTGGTCTGCTACATCATGTACACCATGTCGCCAGAGGTCATCGAGCGAATGGGCACCCGTTATGTCTACCTCACCAGTGGCTGGGTTCTCGCAGGCCTCCTCCGCTATCTCCAGAACATGATCGTCTTCGGCCTCAGCGGTTCCCCCACGAAATCCCTCGTCAAGGACCACTTCATCCAGCTCTGCATCCTAGGCTGGATCGCCTCGTTCTTTGTGATTATATATCTTTGATAATTCTTTCAGCAATAATGCTGTCAAGTTTTGCATAGCCTTTTCCTTTTAGGTGCATTCCGTCACTTAAATAGAGTTCCATTTGGTCGTTGAGAAAATCATTATTCCACGATTTATATCTGACGATGCTCACTTTGTCTGCATAGTTTTTCTCACAAATCAACTCGTCAAGCGCATCTCGAAATAGTTGTTTACAATCCAAAGGCGTGTCATTAATTATCATGGATAAACGTCGCAATAACTTTCTGGATGTTTTCTGCCTTTCGAAGGATATGTTGATGTCATAGTCAGGTATTTCTTGAATAATGGGGTGGATATGGTTGGACAGAAGAAATTGAATGATACCATCCATGCTCTGCTGATAATATGAGGTGCCCATCTTCTTGTAGGTATCATTAATGCCAGCAGATACATAACAAAACTCATATCGCCTTTTTGATAAGAAGTGCTTGAAATCACTGTTTTCAAAGATGTTTTCATAGATTTCCTTGCTTGTCAGACCACAAACACCATACGAATGAATCTTAACTGGTCGATGAATCGAATCCTGAAGCAATTGTGCAATCCTACATTCGTGGTCCTTATGCATGAAAGCCCAACTATCGCCTATAAATGCAATCCTCAGCGTATCATCTGAAGTCGCATTTGTTTGATATGGCTGTCTCAGTCTAGGTGGGGCATAGTAGCGATAAAAGCTATATGCAACTCCGGCTATGATGCAAATAGCGATGAAAATGCTTATATAGAGTACTGTTTTTCTCATCGATTACCAGATAATATATTTTTGACTTTTGGGAAAAATCTCTCAAGAAGGTAATAGAATCCGATGCTCAATACTGTCGCTACGATGACGCATGCGAAATAGAGTAGGATATGGATATAATCAGAAGAATCGCTGAATCTTGATATACAGATCCTACGCAGGAGAACAACGATGGGATAGTGAACGCAGAATACAATGAATGCAGAATTAGGTAATAATTTGTAGGTATACTCATGTCTTACAAACCAATCTACCAATAATAGCAGCACAGGAATGTTTAAGATTAAGGAAATACGATGAAGCTGAAGATTAATTGGTGTTCCAATCACTGTATGTGAGAAAAAATCACCAACGGCGAAGATGATAAAAAGAATTAATACAAGTTTCTTATTCTCTATGGTTACCCTCAACGGATTGATATCAAATATAGAAAAGTATGAGCCAAGACTGAAGAATAGAATAGTCTGTGGAATAAAAGCATTGTGATAGGTTGTCAACCACCAAGCAGTAATAATAACAAGGAATAACTCTCGCGCGTACCTTATTATATAATATAGAAGTGGTGAAAGGATGGACATGATAAGCAGATTGCGAATATACCATAGTGGGCATAGTATAGGAACAAAATTGCCATTATCATAGGAACCCCTATCCCAAAAGAGTCGTAGATAGTCTGTAAATTGAAAATCTGCCAGACTACCACCGTTAATGTTCTGAGGATATCCTAAAGCATAGGCTGCACCATACAGGGTTAACATGATCAAGTTCCATAGAATATATGGTATCAACAAAGTGTGAACTCTTCCCATGATTTTCTGTGTGTAGGTTTTCTTACTTAAAAAGAATAAGAATCCAGAAATAAAAAAGAATCCTGGTACGCCCGTCTCTCCTAACCATAGTGAAAATGGATAAAGAACTCTGAAATAAGTATCATGACTACCCAACAATCTCTGCACTGAATAGCAGTGCAGCATGATGATGAGGAATATCAACGGAAAGCGCAGCCATGTTATAGCCTCTGAAAGACGTCTATTGTACTCTTTATCGTTCATGTAGGTATACTCTTGGAAGGTGTGTTATCTGATGTCTATTCTCGTTAGTTATACAACCACCATAAGAAGAGAAAACGGTTTTGAATCCGAATTCGCTGATGAGTTGATATTCTCTTTCTCCTATTTCGTTTGGGGAACCATAGGGATAGGCAAAATGCTGGACAGGCTTTCCTGTGACAGACTCTATCTTTCTTATATTATTGCCAACTTCTTTTCGAAAATCATCCTTACTGAGCTGGTTAAGTACGCAATGCGACACTGTGTGCCCTCCAATTGTACAAAGGGGATGGTTACTTAGTTCCTTAACTTGTTCCCAGGTCATAGCTTGGTGCCTGATGGGTTCATATAGATCAATGTTGTAACGAGCAAACATACTCTCAAGTGCTGTCTTTAGTTTGGCTGGGTCAAAAAGTAGGATGATTTCACGTAAGATTCGGAATACATCCCATTTTTCTTGAAATGTATGGCATCTGTATTCATTGGAGCCAATCTTTAAAGTGTCATTCTTCAATATAAGATCTTCCAGAATATCCCACCATAAGATGGCCTTTTGCTCGATGAAGTCTGAAGCGACAAAAATAGCAAACGGTACTTGTTGCCGCTCAAAGACAGGTAAGGCATGAGTATAGTTGTCTAAATAGCCGTCATCGATAGTAAAAGCTACAAAAGGTCGTTCTGATTTTTCTTCAGAAGATATGATGTTAGCAAGTTGGTCTAGAGATACGAAAGTGAAACCTCGCTTTTTGTATTTGAGGATAATATCTTCCAGAAATCTTGGAGATACTTTTAAGTCTTCGTTAGTGGGAATGCCATTCGGATTCTTCTCTGTGATGTGATGAAGCATATAGACTACCCCGATAGTTCCATCGGCTTTATGCAGAAACCTGCTAATGGAAGTCAGCATCGGGTATTGCTCGCAAATTATATTCTGCCCGATATAAAAATCCACTTTATGCCATATTTTTCCAATTATTCCCATTAATCAGTCATATTTTCTGCAAAAATACAAGTTTTTTGGAAATTATTGGCTATATTTGCAGAATAAAAATCATAAGTCGATGAAACTTTCTATTATAACGGTCAATTATAATGATGCAGTAGGACTCGAACGTACGATTAAGAGCGTTATCAGTCAGACTTTTCATGATTATGAGTTTATCATTATTGATGGAGGCTCGACAGATGTAAGTGTTGATGTTATTAAGAAATATGAGAGTCATATCGACTATTGGGTATCAGAAATGGATGGGGGCATCTATCCTGGGATGAATAAGGGCCTTCGACAGGCAAAAGGTGAATATCTGAACTTTATGAATGGAGGGGATTGCTACCATTCAGAAGATGTGCTTGAAAAAATATTCGCATTGAAAACAGATGCTGACATCATTACGGGAACTCATTCAGAGAATGGACTCCGGAATGTGGGAAAGGGAGGTGTGACGATGCTTGATTTATACAAATGGGCTATCGATCATCAAGCATCCTTTATCCGTCGAGAAGTTGCTCTTCGCCATCCTTATGATGAAAAGTATAGAATCGTCTCAGATTGGAAATTCTTTATTGAGGCCTTGATATTAGATAATTGTTCTTTCTATTACACAGATACGATTGTGGTAGACGTGGATATGAAAGGCATCAGCAACTCCAATTTTGATTTGGATAAGCAAGAGCGAGAAGCTGTATTAAAAGAACTTTTCCCTGAAAGAGTATTAAAGGATTACCAGCTATTGGCCTCCATCCATCCAGAATTGTTGGAAGTTGCTCCAAGGATCAGTAAATCGCAGACGATTCAGAATGCAATCATAAAAATGGCATGTCAGCTTCTGAAAATTAAAGGTGCCTGATTTTATGTTGCCATTCTAACATTCGCTTAAAAGATTTTGCTACTGGCAACATATTATTTGCTGCAAACCACAATTCTAACTTTTGCTTCCAGCTCAGCTGTTCATATTGCCATATATGTTTGTTGGTTTCAGGATATATATTGAGCCATTCTTGATAGTTTTCCTTATTGTCTATGTTTTGAACAAGTGGAAGCTTAGAGAAGAACTTTCGATATTCGATGTCCTTAGCGTATTTCTCATATAAATGCTGCTCTTTCATGAGCTGCTCAATCAATTCTGCTATTGCAATATCGCTATCAATGGATTTCCTCGTTCGTTGTACACATGATGACTCTTCTGTATGACGATAGTGATATGGCGCCCAATCCATGCTGACAATCTTCTTGGCATGTAGATATAATTTAAGATTAAAATACAGATCTTCTCCCATGTTCAATCCAACAGGAAAAGTAATCCTATTATCTTCAATGAGACTCCTACGGGTTAAGGATGTGCATAAAGAGGGAAATATTTTTCCATTAATCAGTCGACTGATATTCTCCTCCATGGTATCAGCATATTGTTGGTGAAAATCATATTGTATGTCAGTGAATTCATGACGAAAATTGCAACCAACAATATCCGCATCAGTTTCTTTTGCTTTTAAATAAAGCCGTTCGTACATGTCATTGTCAACCCAATCGTCGCTATCTGCATGAATGAGGTATTCTCCAGTGGCATTTGCAATCCCAATACGACGAGCATTTGAAACACCACCGTTCTTTTCCAAATTGATAATCTTAATGAAAGGCTTCCTATTTGGATAATCATTAATAACTTTTTCAAGCACATTGATGCTATTATCAGTGGTAGCATCATTCACAAAAATATACTCTATCGAGCCAAGCGTCTGTTCAAAAAGTGAAAAGGCACATGTTTCGATATATTTTTCGCAGTTATAAACTGCTATGATAATTGATAATTTTGATAGCATAAAATATTTTGGGAACAAAGATACTATTTTATTTTATATAATCCAAAAAACATGGCAAATAATTGCATATTATCTTTTTTATTCGTATCTTTGCGGCACGTATAATAGAGTATGACGCAGAAGTCACATTTTTTTAATTTTTTAATGGTTGTTATTTGTTTTGTGCAAATTCCAGGATTTGCGCAGGATAATACTCGTGTATATTGGATTAGCCAATTGGAGAAATTGGCAAAACCAATAATGGAAAACTTATCAAAAGATTCCTTAAAGATTAAAATGCCTGTTTCGAAGAATCAAGATTATCAGTATTTGGAAGCTTTTGGACGTACTTTTTGTGGAATATCCAGATGGCTTGATTTAAAGGATGATTCTGAGGAAGATACACTCAGAGATTATTATAGAGAACTGGCGGTTAGAGGAATTAAAAATGGCTTTAATAGTCAGGCAAAGGATAACTTTAATGTCCAGAAAGGTATTCAACCACTAGTTGATGCAGCTTACTTGGCTCAAGGATTATTAAAATGTCCTAGAGTTTGGGAATTGTTGGATGACTCAACCAAAATAAATGTTATTAATAGTTTCTTTAACTTACGTAGAATAAAGCCATTTGGTAATAACTGGTTGCTTTTTGCGTCAATGATAGAAGCTTTTCTTTATCAGAAAACAGGATATTGTGATGAGAAAAGACTTTTGAATGGTGTCTTTAGTTTTATATATGGCTTTTATGTTGGAGATGGCCTTTATGGGGACGGAAATGACTTCGTTTTGAATTATTATAATAGTTATGTCATTCATCCAATGCTTCTTGATATTCTTTTGTCTATTCAAAATGTTGATAATGATAAGATAAAAGAATGCCTAGATCTTGAAATGAAAAGATATGCTCGTTATGTACAATTATTGGAACGCCAAATAATGCCTGATGGTACGATGCCTGTATATGGTAGGACTGTGACTTGTCGCTTGGGTGTTTTGCATGCTATGGCGGAATTTGTTTGTGTCGCGGATACTATTCCGACTCTTTCAATGGGGCAGCTACGAACAGCCATGACCACTGTTTTGAAAAGACAATTACAAGAACAGGATTTTGATTCTCAAACATTCTTATTAGTAGGATATCAAGGAGAACAACTTAGTTTGGCTGAAGACTACATTTCCAATGGAAGTGGATATCATTGTGCCACATTTTTCTTACCACTTGGATTGCCACCCACGCATCCATTTTGGACTCAACCTGATGAGGATTGGACTTCACGAAAGATATATAGTGGAGGAATTGTTGAAAAAGATGTAGCATATATTGAGTCGTGGTCGGTAAAAGGAATATCTAAAAGATATTATTATCGTTTTATCAATCAAAGTAGTTGGTTAAAACAACGTCTGTCATTGATATTTGTGATAATCTCACTGATTACCATAATTGGTGCTATGTCAATTGTTTATTTTGTAATCCTTTTAATTAGAAGAATTATACATTCATGGTGCTAAACAACAGGATTATTAGTGCGCGCAACAGTTCTATTGAATTGGTTAGATTATTGGCAATGTTTATGATTGTCTTTTATCATATTGTATTGTTTTTTATTGAACCTATAGATGCAAATCCTATATATAAAGCTATACAAATACCACTTCATATAGGTGTCATGTTATTTGTCTTAATTAGTGGATATTTTGGCATAAAGCCTTCGTTTCTTCGCTTTTTTAAGATCTTATGTGTAGTTGCTGTGTACTTCTTGCCCCTACGTTTATGGTATGTCTATAAGATGGGTATGGGTGGGATGGCCATGTTAGATTCCTTTCATATTCTATCTAAGACACCATATTGGTTTGTGAGAACATACCTTTGCCTATATTTGATATCTCCATTGTTAAATAAATGCCTGAAAGATATTTCAATAATAGAACGTTCATACTATATCTTTGCTTTTGCAATAATTGCTGTTTATTTAGGAATTCTACAATGTGACATCTCATTAATTGATGGTAAAAACCTTGCAAACTTCATGTTAATATATATTATTGGCGATACAATACGACAAGAGCAACAGAGATGGAAGGTTGTTCCTAATTGGTGTTTCTTTTTTGCTTTTATCTTATTAAATTTGCTATTATCGACTTCTTATGTGTTGTTTTCGGATTTATTGATATCAGATATAATTTGGAATTGGAGTTTCCCTTATTATAGTCCTTTTTTGATTATAAGTTCTGTGCTTTTCTTTATTCCTTTTACACGATTTTCTTTCTATTCACCAGTTATTAATTATATTGCAAGTTCTGTCTTTTCTGTTTATATTCTTCATCACCAGCCTACCATCTTGGAGGTCTGTTTAAAACCAGTTTCTCTTTGGTTGTATGGTTTTGCAGAGGGCTCTGTCTTTTTAGTATTGCTGATAGTATCAATTTACTCGATGATCATTATTGGGATTTGTGTTATTATAGATAAGTTGCTGACACCAATATGGATTTTTTTGCAGCGATTAGGTCAAAATATAGATAATATTGTTTTTAATCAAATGAATTGATATGAATTTTTCAATAATTATACCTCATAGAAATATACCTGTGTTATTGGAAAGATTGATTAAGTCTATTCCGAATAGAGACGATCTTGAAATAATAGTAGTTGATGATCATAGTGATGCAGATATTGTTGATTTTGGTCATTTCCCATACAAAGATGAGAAAAATATCAGGTTTATATTAAATCAAGAGTGCCGTGGAGCTGGGTATGCAAGAAATTGTGCACTACCTATTGTTAAAGGTAAGTGGGTGCTGTTCGCAGATTCTGATGATTTTTTTAATGATGGCTTTAATGATTTTTTGGACGACTATGTAAATAGTAATGTTGATATTGTATATTTTAATGCTAATAGTGTAGATACTGACACTTATGAACCAAGTGATAGAGTAGATCACTTACATGATTTTATTACTCAATACCATGAGGATAAGAATCGGGGTGAACTTGTTATGCGTTATTTATTCACAGAACCTTGGTGTAAAATGGTAAAACGTACCTTAATAGAGAGGAATCACATCGTGTTTGATGAGACCTGTATTAGGAACGATGTGAAGTATTCTTACTTGGTTGGGCATTTCGCAAAAGCGATCTTAGTTGATGACCGTAAATTGTATTGTGTTACAACTCGCCAGAATTCAGTAAGCAAAGGAAGGGGCTATCAGGCATATATAGACGAGATGATTGTTTATGCTGGTTGGAAGAAATTTTTTATTGATCATCAAATTCCATTGGAACTTCCAAAATTTGATTATAGGGCCTACAATTTTGCAAGGCATTTATATAAGAATAGTCAGTTGTTCAGGAAGGAATATCATATTTTGAGAGAGACTAATTTTGAACATCGATACATTATCAAACTAATATTGAAATATTTGTGGAAATCGCTGAGATACAAAATAGGTTGGTGAGGCCTAAGAAGAATCCCTATATAGTTTTTTAAATCTACGCAGTTGTGATATTGTATATCTGGCATATTTCAATGAAGATATTAGAGTCGTTTTTTTATTATTGTACGTATTTCCTGTTGAACCTGATATTCCTTCTATCTGTGGTTGGATTATAAAGGGAGAAAATGGGAATTTCTTGTATTCTTTGAGCGTGTCACAAAGTGCATGTTCAAAGAAGTAGCCTTTAGTGTCATCAATGTACTCTTTCTTTTTGAGAAAAAAATAGTAGAATTCTTTAGAAGCAATTATTATTCGACTATCAGGAAAACTGAAATTCGAATTGATGGAACATATGGTGGAATGCTTCCAAGAAAGAAAGGTGTGAAACGAAATAAGTGTTTTTATGTTCTTTATCTTAAGTCTTCCTGTTATTTTGACAATGTATTTACAATTGGACTTATTGATTAAAAAAGAATGCTCTAATGCATATTGTATTATTTCACATTCTCCATATCCTTTCCCTCTTTCTTTATTTTGGTTTCCATAGAAGGAAATATATTCCATCCTGCCAGATTTTATAGCATCTTCAAATAGGCAACTAATGTCTGCTCCTGAGTTTTCTGCGAATACAATGGGATAATGGGTGTTTAACAAATAGTAGCGAATCGCATCTACATACTGCATTTCCCTCTCTTCCTTATTGTTAAGAAAGGTGTACGACATACCATTTGGGTTAATGCATCCTGTTAGTAGTAGAATCATACAAATCCGTTAATCTTCAAGACCAATAATTCCACAACTATCTTGGTTCATTGTTCTACCAAACCCCTTTTGGAAACCTTCGCTTTCTAGAACGCAACAGCTTGGAGCTTTAAAGTAGTATTCGACCATTGGGTGATGAATATACAGATCTACGTTTATAATGCCTTTTGTTAGTATCTTTGGGAGCTTGATTTGCTTATGAATTCGAAACTGACCTTTGGGCGCATGTTGAATGTCGCCCATATAATGCCCTTTCGCGTATGTTGCTAATGGTATACCTTCTTTGCTTTTTAATACCAACATTATGTCGTAAGCCATATCTTCTTCAGATTCTCCTTCAATTAGAAGTTCAAGATTTTCCTGTCCATTCTTAATCATGGAATACGTTTCTTTGGTATTGTTAATCTCAATATTATTGATAAAGATTGTATTCTTTTTCCATTTGATGTTATTGATAATCATTCCATCCTGTTTGCCATCATCATCCTTTAAATAATTGTCAAGAGTGTCTGGAGTATTACCAATAAAGTCAATTGTGCCGTTTTTTAACAAGATTCCACGAGTACAGAGACTGCGAACAGCAGCCATGTTATGGCTAACGAAAAGTACAGTTCTACCTTCACCTTTGCTGACATCTCGCATTTTCCCAATAGCCTTCTTTTGGAATTCTGCATCGCCAACAGCAAGAACTTCATCTACAACAAGAATTTCTGGCTCTAAGTGTGCAGCAATGGCAAAGCCGAGGCGAACCATCATGCCTGAGGAATAACGCTTAACAGGTGTGTCTACGTATTTTGCGACACCAGCAAAGTCTACAATTTCATCGAACTTACTTTTGATCTCTACCTTTGTCATTCCCATGATAGAACCGTTCATGAAAATGTTCTCGCGACCAGTCATTTCAGGGTGAAAACCTGTCCCGACTTCAAGTAAAGATGCAATACGGCCCTTGATTTTGATGTTCCCAGTTGTGGGGGAGGTAACACGGGAGAGAATTTTTAAAAGTGTTGATTTCCCAGCGCCATTTTTGCCAACGATACCAACTACGTCCCCTTGCTCAACTTTGAAGTTAATATCACGTAGTGCCCATACAAATCGACTATCACCTTTTTGAGTGCGATCATTTGTTTCGCCAATCTTCAAATAAGGGTCTTCCTTACCACAAATATTGGCCCACCAACGATTCAAATCCTGACTTAAAGTTCCTGTGCCAATGGTTCCAAGGATATACTGCTTGCCTACATTATTGAATTCTATAACTGTGTTGCTCATACTTTCTAAACTAAATAATATCCATAAAGTTACGTTGTACTCGGTTGAAAATAATGATACCTATAAGTACAATAACAATAGTAAAAAGAAAACTATAGCTAAGATAGAACCAATTAAACTCACCAACTCCAGTAAATGCATATTTGAACGTCTCTAAAATGGCGGTTAAGGGGTTAGCCACCAATACCCAGATATATTTGGGGTAGGTATCTTTCATCACAGATAAGGGATAAACCACTGGCGTTGCATACATCCATAGTTGTACGCCAAAAGTAATCAAGAATCTCAAATCACGGTATTTAGTCGTCATCGATGAAATGATCATACCAAAGCCAAGTCCAAGTCCTCCAATCATGATAATGAGCAAGGGAACAAGTAGGATGGTCGCATTAATATGGAAATTGATTCCAGAAGCGAAATAATATAGGTAGACTGCAATAAACAGACAAAACTGAATGGCCATCTTAATCAGGTTGGAGATGACAATGGAAAGAGGAACAACTAAACGAGGGAAATATACCTTTCCAAATATTGCCTGATTTGCATTAAAAGTATCGGAACACTTACTGAGGCAATCTTGGAAATAGTTCCAACATACCAAACCGCCTAAATAAAATACGGCTTGTGGAATTCCATCTGTAGAAATACCCGCAATGCCACCAAAGACGAACATGAACATAATGGTTGTAAACAATGGCTGAATCACAAACCATAGAGGACCAAGAATGGTCTGTTTATAAAAGGTCACAATGTCACGCTTGACATACATTGCTAATAGATCTCGGTAAAGCCATAGCTCTTTGATGTCAATACTCCACAAGTGGTTTTTATTAGTGATAATAATATCCCAATCTTTTGTCATAGACAATATTTTTTAGTGCAAAAATAAGTTATTTTTTTGTATTATCAAAATTTAATGCTAATTTTGTGCAAAATATGTATGTAGTTAGTTCAAAATAAAGTGTTAAATGGAAAAAGAATCAATTCTTACAAGAGTTCTGTTATCATCTATAGTAATCAATGTTGTGTCAATATTGATGCTATTATATATCTGTTGTGTGAAAACTGATTTGTATAAGAGAGTATTATCTAATTATGGACTTATGAGTTATGACAGTAATATTATTCGTCACCAAATAGAATATCGTTGTTTAGATGGATGGGCAAATTGTCTAAGTAAACAGGGTATTAAGACTGATATAGTATTTTATGGGAATTCTATCACATATGAGAGTGATTTCCAAAAGTATTTTCCTCATTTTAATATATGCAACTTGGGCTGTAACCGGGATGACATAGATGACTTGATACATCGTGCTTTCATAATTCGTAATGTTCAGCCTTGTAAATTATTCGTCTTGGGAGGGATAAACAGATTTATGGATATATCTTTAGAAGAGTTTAAGGTGAAATATGCTACTTTGGTTGATACTATAAAAATGCAAAACCCTTCAGTCCAACTTTATTTGCAAAGTATTTTGCCTGTAAATGTTGAGATGGAAATAGGGGCAAGATATCATGGTTGTGTTGATAAAATAAAAAAAGCTAATAAAATAATTAAAGAAATATCTGAGAGTAAAAGTTGCACATATGTGGATTTGTATTCTGCATATCAAGATATGGATACATTACCAAGTATATATACAAGAGATGGATTACATCTGACCCCAGAAGCTTATTCAATCTGGGCGCAGGTCATAAAACCTTATGTAGAACAATAATTCACACGAAATAGTTCCAAATCTTTTTGGTCGTTTTTGATAATTTCATCATATAATCTATCAATAACGGTATTGAAATGCCAATGATTGTATAAACTATCCAATAATAGTTATTGTGCTCATATATGATTTGAAACTCTGCCAGTCTATAAATCGGCATATCATAAAACGCGATTTTAATCAGATTGCCAATCTTGAAGCACAACATATGTAATGCAAAAATGACCATGGTATTTTGTCCTAGATAATATAAGATGTATTTGATGCTGTATTTTTCTGTTTTTTTAGAAATGCTAAGTGTCATAATGATGCCTGCATAAGCAACAATAAAGAAAGGAATGGCTGTTGTTCGTGTATACTCTAGCATATTGGTCCAGGGTAGCACAAAAAGGCCAATAATAGAAAGCAGAAAAAGAATTGTAATGGTTGCTTTGTTGTCAACTTTTTCTAAAATGTGATATCTCCGAAATACATGACCTGACATGTAAAATGTAGAACTCATAAAAACTAAGGAGATATCCCATATAGCAGGAAGACTCCAGTTGAAATATTTAGAGATTAATGTCATAATAAGAAGAATAAAAAGAATGATAAGAGACGAATGTTTATAATGTGTGAGTTTATTTGCGGAAAAAGTGAATGTGGAAACAAGGATAGAAGATAGGAATAGTTGCTTAAGAAACCAGAAACTGCGAAGGAGTTGCTCATGCTCATTCATACTGAAAGCATTTATGATGGCTTTTTGAAGAATATCCTGTGTACTATAAAGAAATGACGGGTTGCCTTGAAAAAGAATTATGTTGTTATATATGTTCAGATGATAAAATATGTTATGAAGAGACAGAAATAGTATACTCCAACATAAGAACTTTATATATATGCCTTTGATTCTTTTCTTATAAAATCGAATGAGAGCATCCTTGCTTAAAATGCTTGTGAGAAAGTATCCAGAACAAAAGAAGAATAGAGGCATGTGAAACTGATAGATATATTTTCCTAATAGCCCAGGAGTACCACTGTGTCCTAATACCATAAGAATGATACCAATTCCTTTTGCTGTTGATAGAAAATTGTCTTTGTCTTTATTCATCTATGCATGAGGAAGAATATGTCATTTGTCATTTTTCTATATGTCGCATGAAAATAGCTTGTGTTCATATCTTTACTAAAAAACTCTAATGGCATAATAAGTGAAATATGCTTAATCAGAAGGTTGTGATGTTCGCAGAATACGTTGATAAGACGTTCGCTCATATAACCATATATCCGGCTTTGGATGGGATCATCAATGGGTGGCACTCTTCGTTCTACTTCAAAAAGAATATCGAAGAGCCATTCAGAATAGGCATCGAAATGCTTCCAATGGGTTATAAACATATTATACCCCACAGCCTTGTTACTATGATCCATCGTTTTTTCAAAAGCTGGAATATATTGAGGGCTACGTTCTTTGATAATCTGGCGAAGCATTTCCCAATCTTTAGCAATATGGTAATCTCCGTATTGTTGAGTATTGCTAACACGCCAGTGACGCGCTACTGGGAGTATGATGTCGTATTTCTGTAGAAGTTTCTCTAAATCTGGGAATTTGTATTCTTGGCTTAGAAAGTCTTGTGTAGAGACGAAGCGTTTATCTGCAGAGAACTGTGGCCATTTCTTCTGAAAATCGAAATAGCGACGATAGTGGTTGAGTCCCACAATATCGACATCCTTTAAGTTTTTCCAAGCCCAATAATGACAGGTGAGTTCACAGAAGTGAGGATTCTTATTAGAAATATTATCTCCTTCATCATCAGGTTGATACCCTGAAATATGCTCATGTAACGCAGCTCCTGCCTGAATAGGTAGGAAATATGGGTGTTGAGGAAGTGGTACCTCTTTATGGGCGCAGATGAATATCTTAATATTACTCATAGGCTAACCATGTTGGGTGTGAATGAAATCAGTATTCTTCCGATCTATATGAAGAATGTTTCTAAGCATCCTTAACACCAGGCCAGGAATGGCCAAAACTTTGCTGAAGGAACGTAGGCGCAACTGTCTTGGGATGGCAATAAATAGTGAAATAGCTAAGATGGCAAGAAGTACCCACCATTTCTCACACCATACTGGCATGAGTATTGTCATAAAGATCGATAATCCCCCCAATAATACAATCAGAATAGAGCGCGGAATCAATGCTTGTTGGATAGTCTTGTCGATGAAATTAATCTTTCCATGAA
Source organism: Prevotella sp. (assembly GCA_017443345.1). Lineage (GTDB taxonomy): Bacteria > Bacteroidota > Bacteroidia > Bacteroidales > Bacteroidaceae > Prevotella. The sequence goes on along the minus strand of JAFSNR010000008.1, from coordinate 59,568 downwards.
CAATGGCTCCAGGGATTTTGGGTAAGTTGCTGAATAAACTTTGGATCTGAGCCGTCATCCAACGCATTCGCTGGCGCTGGAAATTATCCTGATTGCTGACTTTCTCATCGAAGACATGAATATCTGGGGCGTATTTGATGAAAACTTCCTGGTGGAGTAGGAGGGCTTCCATCTCACGGTCTTCACCTGCTGTAGATAGTTGGAAGACATTTTTCTTAAATAGCCCATAGTCAAAACACATACCTGAACCAATCAATGCAGAGGATAATCCAAGGCGATTATGGGCTTTGCGGAAGATGGTGTTATTGATCTCCTCACTGGTTCCATCCAATACAGCGACATCGTTGTTTGCATTTTTTGCACAGCGGTGACACTGAATGGCATCATATACAGAACAGAGAATATTTAATTGAGATAGAAATTCAGGACGAACGACATTATCGGCATCGAGAATGACCACATTGTCAAAGTCACCAGTCACTTCCGTCATAGCATATTGCATAGCTTTAGCCTTAGAACTCTTCTCAAACGTAGGCGTTAAAAGGGTGATGGGTAATGAACGGAGATAATCATTTGTTTCTGGCTGCATGTGATCAGAAATCACCACCACTGTAAAATGATCGGATGGATATTCTTGCAAGAGGAACTGCTCTACAGCATTGATAATCACTCGGTCTTCGTTATAGGCAGGATAAAGAATCAAGAACTTGGTCATCTTGTCTTTTAAAGCTGCAGCCTGAGTCGCAATCTGATCTTCCTTGTCGTAGAAGAGTGAGATTATGGCAAAGAATGCCACATAAGCTACTGACCCCAATATGATAAACCATATTGCCCAATCAATAATATGTAATATCATCCACATCATGATTTGCGAGCTTTGTTAGATTTAAAATTAAGCCTGCCTCCTAGCAACCTAGTGCTGATAATTCCCCAAAATGTTACTAAGGGAGCACGGAGGAAGGTCTTATCCCACATTTCATCTACCAAATAGTCAGGAGTGGCTAATGCAAAGATGAAAAGGGCAATGGAGCCAAGAACCCACCATTTGAGTGCTAGGGTAAGGTAAATAAATGGAAGTATCAGACTCATCAAGATGATAATACCTACCATTGTTGTTCTTGGTAATAGCATCCATTGGATAATTTTGTCTGCCAAGTCGTATTGCTTTCTGAAGATTGCACCAGGTAAGAATTTGATGTTTCGAAAAAAATTGTGAATTTGTTGTGTTGCCCAGCGTCCTCGCTGTTCATTCATTTTAATAGTGGTTCGCTTCTTTTCACCGTATACAAGTATATGGTTGAAGTAATCAATGAAAATACCTTGACGAAGCAACAAGGCTTCCATCTCTTTGTCTTCACCAGCCGTCTTGGCTTTCATAACATTGGTCTTAAACCAATTGAAATCGTAGGCCGTTCCTGAACCAGCCAATGCAGCAGAGACGCCCAAATTGATATGGCCACGACGGAAAATATTGTTGTTGATTTCTTCAAAAATCGATCCCATTCGAGCAGCTGCAGTATCTCTATTGCGCGATATACGGTGCAACTGGATGGCCTTGGTGGCTGCCGTTTCAAAGGCATCATTAACCTCTGTGAGGAAATCCTGCCCCACAATGTTGTCTGCATCTAAAATAAGGGCAATATCATAAATCTTGAATTCTGGTAGATTCAGAATAGCATATTGAAGCGACTTGGCTTTTGTACTTTCCTCAAAGTCTGGTGTTAATAAAGTGATGGGGTACTGAGCCAATTTCATATTTGTCATTTCACTCTGATGGTCAGAAATAACCACTACATCAAACATGCGTTGCGGATATGACTGACTCAGAATAGACAAGACAGTGTGTTCTATCACTTCATCTTGTTGGTAAGAAGGAATGAGAACCACAAAGCGGTTTTGAGTTTTTGCTTTATTAACAACGGTATTCCTTTCAAACAAAGCTGCTACAGCATACACACCCAGATAGAGTACTGTGCCTGCTACAAACGCGAAGAGCGTCCAATCGATGATATATAGTATTAACCAAAAATCCATTTCGTTGAGTTTATAGTTTATTGTTTATAGTTTATAGATGAATACCTTGATAGGCAAAAGTCAGAAAGCCCTTTCTTGACGGCCTTGGCATGAGCAATCTTGCCTTTAAGAGTATATTTGAGCAAATCTCGAGGAGCGACTATACATATTAGATAAGAATAGGCTAGATATTTATAAACACTTTGCCAGTTGCGTTTGACTAAAAGAAGTCGATTACGTGTTATATAATAGGTACGTAAAGGACTATCTTGTCCTGTACTTTGACTTTCTTTGTGATAAATAGTGCATGCAGGATCATACCATATTTTGTAGTCTGCTTTTGCAAACATTATCGACCAGTCTATTTCCTCATAATAGAGAAAATAATCTTCAGGCATGAGGCCTACTTTCTCTATCGCTTCTCGCTTTATCATCATAGCAGCACCATGAGCATAAGGAGTCGGATGGGCTGTGTCATATTGACTTTGGTCTTCTTCGCCAAATCCAATAGCCTGATTACGAACAGTTATTTTTGAAAGTGGCGTATAGCCAGCGTACTGGATAGGATTTGTTCCCCATGTAAAACGAATTTTGGGGCAAATTATCCCAATCTTAGGCGAAGATTCTAATCTGTTTGTCAAAGGCTCAACATTGAACTCTTTAAAAACCGTGTCATTATTTATTAGGAATAAGAACTGTCCTTTGGCTTCTTTGATTCCAATATTATTGCCACCTGCAAAACCTAGGTTCTTATCTGTTCGAATTGTTTTAACATATGGGTAATGTTGAGCGATAATACTTGCTTCATCTTGTTTAGAGGCATTATCTATTATTATCACCTCCATGTTTTCATTGAAGGGGATGGACTCAATCAATGCGCAGGTGTCTTTCAGACCATTGTAATTGACTGTGATAATCGATAATTTATACTCGTTTTGCAAGTTTCTTTTCTAATTTTAGCCTCTTCCTCTCTTCTTCTTTTTCTAGCAGTTTATTTTCGTGTTTTATAAAGTCTTGTTCCATCTTGGGGTATAGATAAACAGTTGTCAAACCTCCATAAAAAACGAGAGCATTAGGATATTGAAGGAGGATTTGATTCGCATAACCACCAAGATGTAAAGCTGTAAATGCCGCACACCAAGCAGCCCCAATACCCGTGAGAGATTTGTTTTTTAGTCTGAAGAAAACAATCCAACATGCTCCGCCCAACATTAGGGCATTCATAATGGCAAACCACGAAACACCAATCCAACCAGTTCTTACCCATATAAAAACATATTCTGAGTCTGGTGGTATTAAGGAGACAAGTTTAAATTTGTTCCAAGCAGGAATGTCATCTGTATAGATTCCTATACCAATTCCCCATGGAGCGTCTTTCATATATTTTGCTATGGCTGCTTTGTTGATTTCTCTTACATTTGCAGATGCGTCATTTTTATTAAAACCAGAACGCATACGCCGTATTTGTGCATTCCCCTGTCCTATATCCGTAAAGATTAGCATACATAAAAAAATACCAAATATAACACATACAGGTACAATGATTTTAACTGATTTTGATAACACAAGGAATATAGCAAATCCTGCCATCATGCAATAGATTGCAGTACGCGTTCCTGAAGCAAACATTTGCCATGTAGATAATACTCCAACAATTAAAAAAAAGATCTTATATTTCCGTACTTTATTAGTTATAGCAATAATAAAGAAAGCAGTAGAAGCTGCAGCCATATGAACGCCAAAACATGCTGCATCACTGAAAATAGACCAATAACGAGTTATACCATTAACTAAGTGAGTTCGATAAGCATATCCATATAGCCATGAAGTTTCAGCTTGTGTAAAGCCGATATTTTGCTGCTGCCATGACCAATAATCTGCAAATAAGCATAAACATGCCCAACAAATAATTAACTGATATAAACGCTTAGGTGTTGTTATATATAAAGCAAAAACAATAACAATGTACAATAACAGAAAGGCAATAAGTCTGATACCATTGAACCATGCATTGATATTAATACCTAAGCCACATGTGTCATTTAAAACTTCTAATATACAAAAGATACACCATCCAACAACTCCAATTGTCATTAGGTTCGCTAAGTTTTCAAAGTTAGATTCTCGCAAGTCAACAATAGCAATAGCAATAAGTACAAGTTCTAACAATTCGTTTGGTAATGAGACAGGGATAGGGAGGTATCCTTCTCTATTTAAAAACATTAAGAAATAATTTATGAAGAATAACACCCAAAAAGTAAACATCCTATTTTTGAATGCCAAATAAACAAATACAATAATTAGAGGGGACATGGCTATGGCTGCCATGCCAGTTATGCCTGAATTTATGAAGGAATATATGCTTAGTAAAAATAGGAGAAAGAGCAATAATACTCTTCCTCCGTTTTCACCGGCATATTGTGATAGTCTATTATATTGGACTTTCACCATGTAACATTATTTTGCATGACTATTTTCTACAGCGGTAAGCCCCATCTGGGAGATACGGTATACAAAGTTGTTGAACTTTGTATATGGGGGTAATTGACCAACAAACTCTTCTACTGCATAACGCTGGCATTCTGTCAGGTACATGAACAATGTATTTTTATCCTTCATTTGTTCTTGAAGTTCTTTAAGAGCTTTCTGATCAACGTCTTTCCAAGTACGGTTGGCACGAGTAACCATTAAATTAATCGTACCCATGTTGAGTAGGCCTGATGGAATAGAATTATCATCAAGATTAGGATATTCAATGATGGCTATTTCATTAGGCAGAATGTCTGGACATATATCTTTGATATCATTGGCCATGATAAAGCGACTATCTTCTGCCAAAAAATCTTCATCGTAGGTGAGACGGCGAACTTGCAGTCCAATTGAAATCCAGTAGTTCTCTAATTCCTGAGCAATGTAACTTTTTCCATTAGCTGCATCAGTAGAAAGTAAATTCAGTACATTCTGTTGCCCCTCCTTGAAATGAGGAAGTAATGTTTTACTTAGCTGGCGTAAAGCCATATCGGCAATCGTTTTATTGAAACGACGATAACGCAATGTACTCTCCTTTGGGAAACATCCCATCACTGGTATCTTGGTTATGCGCTCTGAGCGCATACGGTCGCGCAATGTACGATCCAGCAATTCTATGATAAAGAAATACATAGCCGTTAACATGAATGTCAGCATGAAAGCCCCCAATAAAATCATCATACGATTGGTTGGTTGTGCATTCATTGGGAACATGGGGGGATTGAGTACACGGAGGGTTGCTGTTGTCATCTGGAGATTCTTTTGACGTAGACGCGCTGCATTCAGAGCCTTTAGCATCTCCATGTAGTTACCTTCAATAAAACTAATATGGCGGTCTTTGCGGGCAATGGTAGCTCCAATTGGTGCATAATAAAGAATCTCTTTATCCAATTTCTGACGCATGATATCCTGAGCACTTTCATGTGCTTTGGTCTTCTCAAGAAGTAATACTTGTTCTAACCATTTATCAATCATTTGGCTTGCCTTAACACCACCATCAGTACTATAAGTACCAGCTTCGATATCTTTTACCAGACTACGAACATTGTTGGTGGCATCTTGCAACATTCGTTCTGCTTTCGCTAACTCTAATTGAGATTCAACACCTGTACCACCTCCTTCGCTATTCATGAGACGAAGGTTTGATATACGTGATTGAATACGAGAAATGTCTGTTACTTGGTCTGTAAATTCTTTATTCGCCTTTATAATCTTTGCACGATCGCCTAATTGGCGCTCCAAATAATCCATCAGAGCACGTGTTGTTGTTTTGTCAATCAATAATGTGTTATCAGAAACTTTTTGAGAAGCATCCAAACCTGCCAATTGTTTTGTTTGCTCACCATAATTAATGATGCGTTTTTCCACATTATAACGGATCATATCATCTTCTGCATTAGTTAAAATGCGATAGAGACGAGCCACTTCACGCTCAAAAAATTTAATTACATTATTGGTTTCGCCATAACGTAATTGTGCATATTGGCGAGCAAATACTTCATTCAGAATATCCAATGTGTTGTATGCAATTCCTGCATCATTCGCAGAGTATCCAATGTCAATAATATCACTCTTGTTTAATTGAACAACCTTGAGGCGAGACGTTATACTATTAATACCAAACCAGGGATGGTAATTGGTAAGTCCAAACAAATAGTTGTCTGCAGAAGGCTTCTCATATGCTTTTAAGTTGGCATAGGTGGCGTTTTCACTATTATGGTTAATAAGTGCTTTTACCTCAGAAGGAACACTACTACTTAATTGACGAAAATGTTCTGCAGAAATATAGTTATTGTCTTTATTGGGGTTCCCATACATCATACAGCGGGCAAAAAGCCTTAAAGAGACCTCATGAATAGTAACATCTGTTGTAATTAACAAAAGCAGGTTCGTCATGTTTGTTTGAACCTGACCTCCAGCTACACCAGAGCCTCCTTCAATATTGTAGGCAGTAATCATACCCGTATAAATGGTAGTATTGGTATCATAAATACGTTCCATATGACGTGTCGAAAACCATGCGACCACTAAGGCAATTAATGGAAGAATGATTAAATACCAACGAATCTTGTATAAGAATCTAACAATATATCTGAATAAATCCATATCAAATCTCCTTTAAAGTTATTTCTTTTTCTTTTTTTCAGCTTTAGCAGCGGCTTTTGCTGCTTTAGCTTCTGCTTTTTCTAACTTTTTTTCTTTCTTGTTTTCTTCTTTTACAGCTTTCTTGATTCGCTTTTCGACAGCTTTATTCTCTTTGGCAATTTCTTTTTCTGATTTAGTCACATGCGTATCAAGTGTAATTTCGGTTGTTGAATTTGTAATAATAGGAGTATGTGTTAAGATTTCTAATGTAATAATATCAGTTGTGATTTCTGTCTGCATAGCCTGATAACCTTGTACCTGACCACTTTCATACATTTTTGTGTGTGCATAAGATGCAATATCCATATTTCCATTTTCAAAATCTTCGCGATCAAGCGCTCCTGCACCTTGATAGGCAGCTGCTGCTTCACCGAAAGTTTTTAATGTTACAAGGTTATTCGTGATTTTAACAAATAAAGTGGCGATTTGTAATTTAAGTTGATCAAAAGCAATATCTTTTTGAATAACAGCCTGATCAACTTCTAATTTTTTGCGTTTAACAGCCGCTGTTAAATCCAAAATATCTTCTAAAGGCAAATTTAAACTGACACCGACATTCCAATAGTTGGACTCTGTTCCCTGATATTGCATAACCATAGGTGTATAGGCCCCACTATTATTACCCCACATATCACCTTTACCATAACTATAACTTGCATGGGCGTTGAGATATGTAAAAATATGCCTTTTTTGCTTGGCTACTTCTGCCTGAGCTATCTGACGAGCCTTTTCCAAAGATAATATCTGTGGACTCGCCTTGGCATTTTCCAACAACACAGACAATGGTGGCAAATGGAACTCAGAGAAGTTGATATCTTTATCATTGCTGGAGTCGAAGAATCCAGCAGCAATTCCGCTCTCGTCGAACTGGGCGAAGGCGGAGGTGGTTGTTCCTGCGATGGCTACAATAAATAATAGTCTTTTTAACTTATTCATTGCTATGGGGTTATATGACGTTTCTAAACATTTTGTTTCTGAACAAAGCCTGTCAGCGTACGGAAGATAATCTGCATGTCCATCTTGAAACTGTAGTTACGACCGTACTCGATATCCAACTGCTTGCGCTCCTCGGCAGACATCATACCGCCTTTGCCACGCTCTTCAACCTGCCAGAGACCTGTAAGTCCTGCAGGAGCCATGAAACGGTCGATGCTCTTGTCTGCCGTGAGCTTTTCTGCCTCGTAGAGGGGGAGGGGACGATTGCCGACAATCGACATGTCACCTTTTAATATATTAAAGAGCTGTGGTAATTCGTCGATACTGTATTTGCGGATGAACTTGCCAACCTTCGTGACACGTGGGTCGTTCTCAATCTTGACGAAGGCATTCTCAATCTCCTCCTTCTTCTCCTTGGCATAGTCGCTTTCAGCTACCACGTAGTCGTCGCCTACCAGCATGACCTCATCGTCGCTAATCATCATGTCGGACTCCATGCCCATATCCATCATCATCATCTCGGCCTCATCGCCAAGCGGAGCAGTAATGACATGCTCTTCTTCTTTTTCTTCCTTCTTTTCGGCATATTGGTTGCCTTCCTCCTTGGCCACATCCTTCAGACGCTGCTCGGCATCTTGATACATGGAGCGGAACTTCAGGAAGTCGAAGATGGTATAGTTGGTACCTACACGCTTTGACTTAAAGATAACGGGACCTTTGCTCTCCAAGCGGATGGCAATGGCAGTGAGGATGAATACTGGCGAAAGAATAACGATGGCCAATAATGAGAAGAATATGTCGAAGAGACGTTTCCAAACGGGAATCTTGAACTTCAGCATGCGATACTTGGGTACGGCATCGTCGAACAGGATGTTTTCACGGTCAGCAATGAAGGTGATCTTCTTGTTGAGGTCCGTGATAGATGAGGCAGCGTTGACTGTATCGTTGATACCGCATTTCTGATACATCTTCCTGTCTTCCTTCGACAACTCGTGGGTGAGCAAAATGATATACACACCCTTACTCTTCTTCTTCAGATAGGTGATGGCAGTGATGTCCTCATTGAGCACACCCTGCTCGAAGAACACAATGAAGTGCTCATTACGAACATGGGTAGAGCAGGCTGCAGCTGCCTCCTTGTAATTCTTCGTATATTGTACCAGACGACCAGGAATGTACTTCAGACGTTCCTCCGTTTCTGGATTGCTACCAAGATATACAACGCCTATCATATCGACTGCTTATCTTAGGGGATGATCTTCTTGACGCGAATCTTTAATTCCATCGGGTTGAAAGGCTTCACGATGTAATCCTCGGCACCTATCTCCAATAGACGGATACGCTCACTGGTTGAGTCCTCGCTGGACAGCATGATCACAGGAATGTGCTGGAACAGCTCGTTCTGCTTGATCCACTCCAGGAAGTCGTCACCTCGCATACCTGGCATGCGGATGTCAGAGATAATCAGGTCGGGAGTATTACCTGCCTGGAGCCATTTAACTCCTTGCAGACCATCGGGCAACCACTGAACATCGTAGTCGCTCATCAAGTAGATAGAGAGGACCTTGGCAATGGTCTCTTTGTCGTCAAGTATTAGTATTTTTTTCTTCATATATGAATTGAATTTATTCGGTAATAACGTTATTCTAATGTGCAAAGGTAAACAAAATATTTTAATTGTGTTCAAAATATCGTAAAAAAATCACTTTTTTTCGAAAAAAAGTTGCTTAAATCGAAAAAAATGGGGAAATTTGCAAGAAAACCGTATTATAAATAGAAACTCATTCTTAATAATTATGGCAAATAGATATCTATTAGGTTTTGATGTCGGTAGCTCATCAGTGAAGGCATCGTTGGTTAACGCCGATAGCGGCAAGTGTGTAGCTTCAGCTTTCTATCCTGAGAAGGAAGCACCTATCATGGCTGTCAAGGCTGGATGGGCAGAGCAGGATCCCCAGATGTGGTGGGATAATGCCAAGCTGAGTCTGAAGAAGATCATGGCTGATTCTGGAGCCAAGGCTGAGGAGATTAAGGCTGTCGGTATCTCTTATCAGATGCATGGTCTGGTGTGTGTTGACAAGAATTTGAAGGCGTTGCGTCCTGCCATCATCTGGTGCGACTCTCGTGCGGTACCTTATGGTGAGAAGGCTTTCAAGGAGCTTGGCGCAGACCAGTGTCTGGGTCATCTGCTGAATTCTCCAGGTAACTTTACAGCTGCCAAATTGGCTTGGGTGAAGGAGAACGAGCCTGATCTCTATAATAATATATATAAGGTGATGTTGCCTGGTGATTATATTGCTATGCGACTCAGTGGTACAATAAATACAACTGTCAGCGGACTCTCTGAGGGTATGTTCTGGGATTTCAAGAATAATCAGGTGGCCGACTTCCTGATGAAGTACTATGGCTTCGACAATTCTCTGATTGCTGACATTGTTCCGACATTTGCTGAGCAGAGTGTGGTCAGTGCAGAGGCTGCTGCTGAGATGGGATTGCAGGCAGGTACTCCGATTACTTATCGTGGTGGTGATCAGCCAAATAACGCTCTGTCGCTGAACGTGATGAATCCTGGTGAGATAGCAGCAACAGGTGGTACATCAGGTGTTGTTTATGGTGTGCTGGGTGAGGTGAACTACGATCCTCAGAGCCGTGTAAATACTTTTGCTCATGTGAACCATACGGCAGATCAGACTCGTCTGGGTGTGCTCCTTTGTATCAATGGTACTGGTATCCTGAATGCTTGGACGCATCGTAACATCACACCTGATGTGGGATATGCTGAGATGAACGATCTGGCAGCTACTGTGCCCATTGGTAGCGAGGGCGTAACGATTATTCCATTTGGAAACGGTGCTGAGCGTGTGCTCGAGAACAAGGAGATTGGTTGCTCTATCAACGGCGTGAATTTCAACAAGCACAACAAGGCTCATCTGGTTCGTGCTGCTCAGGAGGGTATCGTCTTCTCATTCTGCTATGGTATGGAGATCATGCAGAAGATGGGTATGGACATCAAGAATATCCACGCAGGAAAGGCCAACATGTTCCTGAGCCCGTTGTTCCGTGATACTTTGGCTGGTGTCAGTGGCGCTACTATCGAACTGTATGATACAGACGGTTCAGTAGGTGCAGCCAAGGGTGCTGGTATCGGTGCTGGTATCTATAAGGACAACAACGAGGCTTTTGCCTCGCTTGACAAACTCCAGGTGATTGAGCCAAAGGCTGCTGATCGTGCTGCTTATGCTGAGGCTTATGCCCGTTGGAAAGAAACACTTCAGTCGAAGATCTAATGCTAATGAAGAAGCCCGCCAATCAATCGGCGGGCTTCTTTTTACTATGAATGCAGGGCTATCTTAAAGAATCCTTATACCATTCAAATAGTTTCTTTACGCCATCTTCAATCTCAACCTTATGTGTCCATCCAAGAGAGTGGAGCTTAGATACATCGATGAGTTTGCGCATCGTACCATCAGGTTTGGAGGCGTCAAATTCCACAACTCCCTCAAAACCTACGGCTTCGACGACGAGCTCTGAGAGTTCGCGGATAGTCAGTTCTTTGCCTGTCCCGACGTTGATATGGCAGTTGCGAATTTCGCCCAATTTGGGAATGGCTCCACCACGACCTGCACTGTGATTACGGTCTACAGCACCATCCGTTGAGGCTCCGAAATGAACAGATGAGTATTTCTCGATACCAATAATATCAGAGAAATTCACATTCAACAGTACGTGTACTGAGGCATCGGCCATATCTTCGCTCCAAAGAAACTCGCGAAGAGGCGTTCCTGTTCCCCAAAGTACCACCTTATTATTATAGATACTGTATTTGGCCAGAATTTCTTCGATTGCCTCATTGCTGGCAGAACCATTAACTCCTTCTACAGGGCGTTTGTCCATATCCTTACGAATGGCCTCCCAGGCACCATCATGAATCAACTTGGCCAGATAGATCTTTCGCATCATGGCTGGCATGACGTGACTGTTCTCCAGATGGAAGTTATCATTGGGACCATAGAGGTTGGTGGGCATGACGGCGATATAGTTGGTGCCGTATTGCAGATTATAGCTCTCGCACATCTTCAAACCTGCAATCTTCGCAATGGCATATTCCTCGTTGGTATATTCCAAGGGCGATGTCAGTAGACAATCCTCCTTCATGGGCTGAGGTGCATTCTTCGGATAGATACAGGTTGATCCCAGGAAGAGCAGTTTCTTCACCCCATGGGCATAGGCCTCAGAGATTACATTGCACTGAATCTTCATGTTCATCATGATGAAGTCTGCACGATAGAGTGAGTTCGCCATGATACCACCTACAAAGGCTGCTGCAAGTACCACAGCATCAGGACGTTCCTCGTCGAAGAACTTCTTGACGGCTACCTGATCCGTTAGATCCAACTCCTTGTGAGAGCGACCTATTAGATTGGTATAGCCTCTCGAAAGGAGGTTATTCCAAATAGCGGAACCCACTAAACCGTGATGTCCCGCTACGTATATCTTACTTTCTTTATTCAGCATCGTCCATGTGTGCTTTAAGAAAGAGCTTTTTCACGAACTTCATGTCGTGTTGTACCATGATCTTTACGAGATCGGGGAAGGAAGTCTTCTGTGGATTCCAGCCCAACTTGGCCTTTGCCTTTGCAGGATTACCCAGCAGTTGATCCACCTCTGCAGGACGGAAGTATTTGGGATCGACTTCGACGATGGCCTTGCCTGTAGCCTTGTCGTATCCTTTCTCGTCGACACCATCACCACGCCACTCAAGTTCGATTCCCACCTCTTTGAAGGCCAGAGTAGCAAACTCACGAACTGTATGATACTCGCCTGTGGCAATCACGAAGTCATCAGGTTCTGGCTGTTGGAGAATCAGCCACATGCACTCGATATAGTCCTTGGCATAGCCCCAGTCACGGAGTGAATTCAGATTACCCAGATAGAGCTTGTCCTGATACCCCTGAGCAATACGGGCTGCTGCCAAAGTGATTTTGCGAGTTACGAAAGTCTCACCACGACGCTCACTTTCATGGTTGAAAAGGATACCATTGCAGCAGAACATGTTATAGGACTCACGATAGTTCTTCATAATCCAGAAACCATAGAGTTTGGCAACGGCATACGGAGAACGGGGATAGAATGGGGTAGTCTCACTCTGTGGCACCTCCTGCACTTTACCATAAAGCTCAGATGTCGAAGCCTGATAGATGCGGCAAGTATCAGCCAGACCGCAGATACGAACAGCCTCCAAAAGACGGAGTACACCATTGGCATCAGTGTCAGCAGTATATTCAGGAACATCGAATGAAACCTTCACATGGCTCTGAGCTGCTAGATTGTAAATCTCTGTAGGACGTACCTTCGAGATCACACGAATCAGTGATGATGAGTCTGTCATGTCTGCCCAATGCAGATTCACCAGACGGGCTTTCTTCATATCGCGAACCCACTCGTCGAGATAAAGATGTTCGATACGAGCAGTGTTGAAAGATGAAGAACGACGCATCAGACCATGCACCTCATAACCTTTTTCAATTAAAAATTCGGCCAGGTAGGATCCGTCCTGACCAGTAATACCTGTAATAAGAGCAACTTTTTTTTCCATATTATTAATTGTTTCCAGAGAATTGTTTGATACGCTGCTCCTCTGTCAACTTGCAAATGAGCAGGACGTCATCCTTCTCGGCTACGATATATCCATCAAGTCCCTGAATCACAACCTTCTTCTCCTGTGTAGTATGAACGATACAGTTATGACTCTCAATGATGTCAATCTCGTTACCGATGCACACGTTTCCGTAAAGGTCTTTCTTGCTCTGCTCGTGCAGAGAGCCCCATGTGCCCAAATCGCTCCATCCAAAGTCGGCAGGACATACGAAGATCTCCTCGGCTTTCTCCATGATGGCATAGTCGACAGAGATATTGTCGCACTCAGGAAAACGCTCGTTGATCACCTCCTGTTCCTTGTCTGTACCATAGACAGGAATCAACGACTCAAAGATCTTGGCCATTGATGGCTGGTATATACGGAAAGCGTTGACGATGGTGTGGACGTTCCAGATGAAGATGCCGGCATTCCAGAAATAGTTATTCTTCTGGATATATCCTAATGCTGTTTCGATATTTGGTTTTTCACGGAACGAGTCCACTCTGTAAATTTCTTTGTTTCGTAGTGAGCTGGTACTGAGGTCAGCCTGAATATAGCCATAGCCAGTCTCAGGACGATTAGGCTTCATGCCCAAAGTGACGATGGCATCCGTCTCGCTGGTGAAGAGCATACACTCCTTGATGACACGCTGGAACTCAGCCTTATCGGTGACGATATGGTCACTGGGGGTCACGACGATGTTGGCCTTCGGGTCCTTCGACTTGATCTTCCAACTGACATATGCGATACATGGTGCCGTGTTTCTCCGACATGGTTCGCAAAGGATATTGTTTTCTGGTATATCAGGCAGCTGCTCCTTGACGATGGCTGCGTATTTTTGATTAGTGACCACCCAGATATTCCCAGGCAATACCAGGTCACCGAACCTGTCGACTGTTAGCTGAAGTAGCGTTTTTCCAACACCTAGCACGTCAATAAACTGCTTGGGGTTCTCAGACGTGCTCATAGGCCAGAAACGGCTCCCCACGCCGCCTGCCATGATAACCAGATGATTGTTTGTCTTTGCCATACTCACTTCTTTTTGCTGATATAATCGGCAAAGTTACACATTTTTTTAATAAATAACGCATAAAAAAGGAAAAATCCTGTTTTTATGCGTTATTTTCTTGTTTCTTGCCCATTTTCTTCTTGGCAACGAAGTAAACAATGGCCAAAACAATCAGGGCGATGATGAAGATCTTAATATATTCTGCATATTCGCTGATCTTCTCATTCAGCTGGTCCTCAGGGACGATGGCATGCAGATACCAGCCCATAGCAGCCAGTACACTATGCCATCCACCTGCTCCGATGGTAGTAAAGAGGATAAACTTGCCATAGTTCATACGAGCAAGTCCGGCAGGGATGGAAATCAAGTGACGGATTACTGGGACAAATCGTCCTGTCAGTGTGGCTGCCACACCGTGATCGTCGAAGTATTTTTCACTCTTCTCTACCTTTTCCTGATTCAACAGACACATCTTACCCCACTTGCTGTTAGCAAACTTATATATCACAGGACGACCAACATACAAGGCTACAAAATAGTTAATGCTGGCACCGACATCAGCGCCAAGTGTGGCGAAGAGGATGACCAGGAATACATTCAGTGAACCACTTGCAGCATGATAGGCAGCTGGGGTGACCACGAATTCTGAGGGTACAGGTACCACAGTACTCTCAAGTAACATCAGCACGAAGATGGTGGGGTACCATCCAAGGCTGTTAAGAATATTGGTAATAAAATTCATTTCAGTTTACTTTTCAGTTTTATCTTCATATAATCATAATAGTCTTTGGTCTCTACCTCTTTGGGGAAGTAGCTACCGAGTACTAGACGGGCTTCCCTGGGATTTTTCTCGATGGCCTGCTTGAGGTATTGAAGGAACTCGTCGTACTTCCTCAGATCCAGACAACAGAGTGCCATGTAGGAGTAACCTTCTTTCCACTCGTCGTCAACAAGTGTCAGAAAACCTTTTAGCAGCTTATACGACGGTTGGACTAAATGGTTGTCATAGAGCGAAACGATAATACGGAGCATCGTTTTGGGGGCATTGCCTGAGTTCACCAAGGCTTTTTTAAAGGCATCTTCCGCTTCTTTTGCCCGTTTGTTGCTCAACAGCACATGGCCTTTGATGATGCTAACGTTTACATGGTCGCACTCCAGGGAATCAGTCTTGTCGAGATAGTAGAGTGCAGTCTCAGGCTGACGTAATTCGCTATAGGCGAAAGCCATTTCCTGGTAGATCTCAGGCAGATATGGGGAGTCAGGGGCTGAGATGGATTCGCCTTTCTCCAACACCTTGATGGCTTCCTCATAACGTCCGAGGTTGATGAAGCAAGTGCCTTGGTGCAGATAGCCAAACTCGTCGTCCTCCATCTTTTCAGAATATTTCTGGAAATAGGAAAGAGCTGTCTCGTAGTTCTCCAGGTTATACAGGCTATTGGCCTTGGAGAGCAGTCCGTCTGCATCATTAGGATCGATGGCGATGGCAAACTCACTGCTGGTGATAGCGGCATGATAGTCCTCCCTCATAAACTGCGCACTGGCTAGTGCGTTCCAGTAGCGAGTGGAGTAGGGATTGTGGTCTATCAGTTCGTTGAAGATTCGTTCACTGTCCTGATATTTCCCTAGTCCGAAGAGTGTGCGAGCCATCAGTTCTTTGAAATCGTCAGAATCGTCACCCTGTGAACGGGCAATCCATTCGAAGGCCTTGTCGTAGAGATTATAGTCAGAGTAGATGCTGGCCACATCGTAAACATAGTCCATCAGCTCATCAGGCATTACTTCCTTCAGATGCTCACGGAAATGTTCGTCAGCCTCTTCCTCCTTACCCTCACAGATCAATATCTCATTTCTGAGGTAGAAGGCTTCTACTGCGTCAGCTGCCTCTACATGGTCAGCATAGTCGTAGGCCGTCTCAAAATCCCTGAGTGACAACGCTTCCCTGGCTTTATAAAGCAAAGGACCTACAGCCTCAGGGTTATATTCCAAAGCGAGGTTTACAGCTTCGTCGGCTTCTTCCTGATGCCCATTGTACTGATACCAATCTGCGATATCAGCCAAGTCATCGGCATCCATATAGATCGGATGCCCTGACTTGACTGAATCTTCGTATTGTCTCAGAATCTTTTGGAATTCTTCGCCTTTGAAATATTCTAAATTGTCATTTTGCATGCGTTATGCTCAACTTTTGAGCCCTACCGTCTTGTTGAAGACTGGGTGCTCAGGTGTGGAGTCTGAATCAGGAGTGAAGTAGCCGATGCGCTGGAACTGCAGATAGGTGAGCGGTTTCATAGCAGCAGCATAGGGCTCGATGTAACATTCTTTCAATATGTTCAGCGAGTCGGGATTGATCATCTGCTTCATGGCTGTCACAGCATCACAATTCTGAGCTTCACGAATGGCTGCCATCTCGTCGCGAGGATTCTCTACCTTCCACAAACGGTCATAGAGACGCACCTCGGCCTTAACGGCATGCTGACAGCTGACCCAGTGGAGGGTCTTACCCTTAATTTTTCGGTTGGAACCAGGCATACCACTGCGTGACTCAGGATCATAGGTACAGTAGATGGTGGTAACGTTGCCGTTTTCATCCTCATCGCAGGGGTGTTCCTCGTCACACTTGATGATATAGGCGTTTTTCAGACGTACCTCCTTGCCAGGGGCCAGTCGCATGAATTTCTTCTCTGCCTCTTTCATGAAGTCATCGCGCTCAATCCATAGTTCACGGCTGAATTCGATGGTATGGGTGCCGTCGGCCTCGTTCTCAGGATTGTTAACGGCTGTCAGCTGCTCAATCTGGCCCTCAGGATAGTTGGTAATAACCACTTTCACGGGGTTGAGAACAGCAGAAACACGGATAGCGCGACTGTTCAGGTCATCACGAACGGCACTCTCCAACAGCGCCATCTCGTTGAGGGCATCGTAGGTAGTATAGCCAATCTTATCGATGAACTTGATGATACTTTCAGGGCTATAGCCACGACGACGGAAACCGCAGATAGTCGGCATACGGGGATCGTCCCAACCACTGACAAGTTTCTCGTTTACCAATGCCAGCAGGTTACGCTTTGACATCAGGGTATAGCTCAGGTTCAGTTTGTTGAACTCTGTCTGGCGAGGACGGTTGTCCTCGATGTTGTCCGTCTCACCCTTCCATTCTTTCATCCAGGTCACGAACAGATCGTACAAGGGACGATGCTCTACAAACTCCAGTGTACACCACGAGTGGGTCACTCCCTCCAGATAGTCGCTCTGTCCGTGGGTGAAGTCATACATGGGGTAGGCATTCCACTTGTTACCTGTACGGATATGGGGGATATTCAGCACGCGGTAGATCAGAGGATCACGGAACAGCATATTGGGATGAGCCATATCTATCTTCGCACGGAGAACGAGCGTTCCTGGCTCGCACTTGCCACTGTTCATATGCTCGAAGAGCTTCAGGTTCTCCTCGATGGGACGATCGCGGAAGGGACTGTTTGTTCCAGGACTGGTGGTGGTACCCTTCTGCTGGGCTATCACCTCCGAACTCTGCTCGTCGACGTAGGCTCTACCTTGCTTGATAAGCCATACGGCAAAGTCCCATAGCTCCTGGAAATAGTCACTGGCATAGTAGATATTAGCCCACTGGAAACCCAGCCACTTGATATCGTTCTCGATGCTGTCGATATATTCCGTATCTTCCTTGATAGGGTTGGTGTCGTCGAAACGGAGGTTACACTGACCACCGTATTTCTTAGCCAGACCGAAGTCGATGGCAATGGCCTTGGCATGTCCGATGTGCAGATAACCGTTGGGCTCTGGTGGGAAACGGGTCTGCATTCTGCCTCCGTTTTTACCTTCAGCCAAGTCGTTGATCACCTTCTGCTCAATGAAGCTGACTGATCTTTTCTCCTCACTTTCATTCAGTATTTTCTCTTCCATAAATCTGCGTGTATTATATTGTGGCTGCAAAATTACATATTTTTTCCGAAACTCTTGCAAAAATGTCTCACTATTTTATGCCTCGTTCGTTGAGAGCCTTCGAGTATCTGGCGGCATTCATCAGGTGATCTGAATAGCTGACAGCGAAGTTGTGTGTTCCTGAGAAGTCTTCTTTGGCACACATATAGAGATAATTGTGGGATACTCTGTTCAGTACGGCGTCGATGCCAGCGATCGAGGCAATCTTGATGGGACCAGGAGGCAGACCTTCGTTACGATAGGTGTTATAGGGACTGTCGATGAAGAGCATATCGTAATAGATACGTTTCAGGGCGAAGTTCTTCAGGGCGAACTTGATGGTGGGATCGGCCTGTAGTGGCATACCCTTCTGGATACGGTTCAGGTACATCCCTGCAATCATGGGCTTCTCAGCGTTATTGGCTGTCTCCTCGTCGATGATGCTGGCCAACGTACACACCTCGTTGGGAGTCAGTCCGATGGTTGAGGCTTTCTTCGTGCGCTCGTCGTTCCAGAAGTGTTGATGCTCTTTCTGCATACGCTCCATCAGGTTCTCGATGCTGGTGTTCCAATAGACCTCATAGGTGTTGGGCACAAACAGGCAGGCAATGGTTGCTGTGTCGCATCCGTAGCGCTGGCAGAAGTCATTGTCCTGCAGACAGATAGCGAGGGCCGTACTGTCTATCATCAGTTTCCTCGACAGCGAACCTGCCAGACGATCCATAGTGCGACTTTCTGGAATAGTCAGCATGACGGGTTCCTGATGGCCGTTTTTCAGGTTACGGAACACGGTGAGCGCATTTTCGCCTGGTTTGATGGCATAGCGTCCGCTTCTGATCTTCTCTGCATAGCCTCCATGACGGGCGAGGGTCTTGAAAGCTGTGATGGCAGGCTCTGAGGCGATGGGCAGTAGCTTGTTGCTGACCGAGTCCAGATCGTCGTTGTCGTCGATATAGACGTATTGGGTGGTTTCTGATGTTGAGAAACCGCTCATGAGATAATAGTAGAACACGCCCACGGCAGCTAACAGGCAGACAGCGATGGCTATCAGATAATGCTTCTTTTTCATGTTTTGACTTTCTGATTCTTGGAAAATTGCTGCAAAGTTACGAAAAGTCGGGCGCAAAACAAAGAAAGTTGTGAAAAAACTCTCTACTCTTTACTATTAATTCCTATTTTTTTGTACCTTTGTAGCAAATTAACAGCTTATGAAACTGAAATTTTCTATTCAATATGGCACTCAATGGGGCGAAAACCTCTATGTGCGTATCACTTACAGAAGTAATGACGGGACCGAGAAATCCAGTCGTCTGATGATGTTGACTGCTGATGGCTGGCACTGGGAGTTGGAAGTCTCTGCCCTCGAGTCGCGCCATCATCCCATTTCCTCCTTTTCCTATTATTATCAGGTGGAGGATGCCGAGGAGCGTGTTCTGCGTCGTGAGTGGACAGTGATCCCACGTTGCTATTACTTCGATTCTTCCAAGAATTATGTGTTGGCTGACCAGTGGCGCGAGATTCCACTACAGTATCATCTCTATACCAATGCCTATCTGACGACCACTCAACGCGTCAGGGATGAGGAGGTCGAGGCACTTCGCGTGCCCCTTTATCGTAAGACCATCCTTTTCCGTGTATCTGCTCCTCAGTTGCTGAAGGGACAGTCATTAGCTGTCATCGGCAATCATCCAGCTTTGGGCAGTTGGAATACAGCCCGATATCTGAAGATGGAGTATATCGGCCGTTATGAGTGGCTGTTGTCTGTCAATGTTGATGCAGTATTCCTGCCTATAGAATATAAATATGTGGTGATCGACGATGCTACCCATGCGTTGTTGAACTGGGAGGAAGGTGACAATCGCACGACGGAAGGGATGCTGCCTCCTGATCAGACGCAGATTCCTGATGGTACTGTGCTGGTGGCTTATGGAGAGTCGCTGAGACTGAAGGAACAAATGTGGCGAGCTGCTGGTGTCGTGGTGCCAGTGTTCTCGCTTCGAAGCGAGCATTCTTATGGTGTGGGCGATTTCGGTGATCTTCGTAGAATGGTCGACTGGGCAGTAGCGACAGGCATGAAGGCCATTCAGTTGTTGCCCGTCAATGATACGACGGCCAGCCACTCTTGGAGCGATTCTTATCCCTATAACATTGTCTCGGCTTTTGCCCTCCATCCCCATTACATCGACCTCGAGGCACTGGGCAAGTTGAAGAGCAAGGCTAAGATGACTGCCTATCATCGTCAGCGTCAGGAACTCAATGCCCTCGGCTATAGCGACTACGAGGCTGTTGATCGTGTGAAATCGGCCTATGTCCGTGAGTTTTTTGAGGATAAGGGACAGCAGACGCTCGACTCGAAGGAGTTCAAACAGTGGCTTGCTGAGAATCAGGATTGGCTCGAGCCTTACGCTAAGTGGATAGCAGGTCCGTCGGATACAGCTGAACAGATCTATTTCCTCCAGTATCACCTCCATCTCCAATTGAAGGCAGCTGCTGACTATGCTCGTGAGAAGGGGGTCTTCATCAAGGGTGATGTGCCCATTGGTGTCAATCGTAAGAGTGTTGAGACGGCAACTCATCCTGAACTTTTCCACCTCAACGCCCAGACAGGTGCGCCACCTGATAATTTCTCGCTCAATGGCCAGAACTGGGGATTCCCTACGTATAATTGGCAATCATCTGTAAACCGTAAACCATCATCTGTAAACATTATCAGTTGGTTCCACAAGCGTCTTCGTTGGATGGAGCAGTATTTCGATGCCATTCGTATCGACCACGTGTTGGGCTTCTTCCGTATCTGGGAGATTCCTTTGGATGCTGTCTTCGGACTTCTGGGGCATTTCTCCCCATCCCTTCCGATGACCGTGGGCGAGATTGAGTATTTCGGACTGCCTTTCCGCAAGGGCTTCTTTACACGCCCGTTTATCAACGATCGTGTTCTGGAACGCCTTTTTGGCATGCATGCACCTTATGTCCGTGATAATTTCCTCATCCTGCGCAGCTATGGGCTCTACGACTTGAAGGCTGAGTTTGACACCCAACAGAAGGTGCGCGATTTCTTCGAGGGGAAGGGGGATGAGAACAGTCTGTGGATTCGTGATGGCTTATATCGTCTTATCAGCAACGTGCTCTTCCTCGAGGATCCTGAACAACCTGAGATGTATCATCCACGTATAGGTGTCTTCAACGAACCCGTCTATGAGGCTTTGAATAATGATGAGAAGGATGCATTTTTGCGACTTTACAACAACTATTTTTATCAGCGTCATAACTTCTTCTGGGGCGATCAGGCGATGCATCGTCTGACGGATGTCTTTGGCGATTCTCGTATGTTGTGTTGTGCAGAGGATTTGGGTATGCTGCCTGATTGTGTGGCTCCTGTGCTCGACAGTCTCCGTATCCTGACACTCGAGATCCAATCGTTGCCTAAGCAGAGTGGCTACGAGTTTACCCACCTCGATGGCAATCCCTATCGCAGTGTGGCCACCATCTCTACGCACGATATGTCGCCTCTCCGTCTGTGGTGGGAGGAGAGTCCTGAACGCACCCAGCGTTATTATGTCACCATGCTTCAGAAGCAGGGGCGTGCCCCAGAGCATCTGCCAGCCCATCTGGCTGAGGAGATGATTGCCCGTCATCTCTATTGCCCGTCGATGCTTTGTCTGCTGTCGTTACAGGATTGGCTGGCGATGGACAGTGAACTCCGTTCGAAGAATCCTCGTGAGGAGCGTATCAATGTGCCCAGCGATCCCTATAACCGTTGGAAGTATCGCATGAACCTCACTATCGAGGAACTTCTGAAGGCTGATAAGTATAATAATAAGGTACGTACAATGATACAGCGCTCGAAGAGATAACCGTCAACTGTAAACTGAATATTATGTATAAAGTTTATATCTTTGACCTTGACGGCACGTTGCTCGATACGCTGGGCGATCTGGCAGCAGCTGTGAATTATGCTTTGCGTGAGCATGGGATGCCTGAGCACTCGATTGACGATGTGCGTCGTTTCGTGGGCAATGGGGTGAGAAAGCTGATGGAGCGTGCGATACCCGATGGAATGGCCAATCCTGAGTTTGAGGCGACCTTTGCCACTTTCCGACAGTATTATATGGCCCACTCACTCGACACCACCCGGCCTTACGATGGGATTCCTGAGACGCTCGCAGCCCTCAAGACACGAGGTTGTCGACTTGCTGTGGTAAGCAATAAGATGATGGCAGCCACTCAGGAGCTCTGCCATTATTTCTTCCCTGATACGATTGAGGTGGCGATAGGCGAGAACGAGGCTGAGGGGATTCGTAAGAAACCTGCTCCTGATACCGTCTTCACTGCCCTTCGCCAACTGGGAGTGGGGAAGGATGATGCTGTCTATGTGGGGGATAGTGATGTCGATCTGGAAACGGCTCGTCAGTCAGGACTTCCTTGTATCACTGTGCTCTGGGGTTTCCGCGATCGTGACTTCCTGATAAAACATGGAGCAAAGACGTTTGTCTCTGCTCCACGAGAATTATTATAAGCTCTGTAGTCTCGCGATATACTTTCCCAGGATATCGAACTCAAGATTCACGACTGTCCCAACTTGGATGTCGCAGAAGTTCGTGTGCTCGAAAGTGTAGGGGATGATGGCCACCTGAAAAGTGTTCGAGGTGGGGTTGCAGACGGTCAGGGATACACCATTCACTGTCACTGAACCTTTATCCACTGTAAAGTAACCCTTCTTCGCCATCTCACGGTTCTCTGGATATTTGAAAGTGAAATAGGTACTACCGTCTGCATCTTCCATGGCGATGCACTTGGCCGTTTCGTCGACATGGCCCTGGACGATGTGGCCGTCGAGGCGTCCGTTCATCAGCATCGAGCGCTCCACGTTCACCTTGTCGCCCACCTTCAGCAGACTGAGGTTCGTACGATCAAGCGTTTCCTTCATGGCTGTTACCACATATTGGTTACCCTCAATGGCTACAACGGTCAGACAGACGCCGTTATGGGCGACGCTCTGGTCGATCTTCAACTCGTCAACGAATGAGCAAGTCAACGTAAAATCAATATTCTCGCGGTCTTTCTTGATCGCTACAACTGTAGCAAATTCCTCAATGATTCCAGAAAACATCTCTCTAAACTCTAAACTATAAACATGAAAAAAGGGTACGTGCCGATGATTTGGTGAAAACTCCTGTTTCACAAGATATGGGTGCTCCCTGCTGTTGTAATCCACCGGCATTGCTGCTCTCCAGTGAAGGATCATCGTGGCCCGCCATTGGCAAGGGAAACGGTCCCAAAGTTTATTTTAAATGTCGAGTATCCCGATCTATGCGGCACGCCCCGTATATTAGTACTCGCAGTGTGATCTGTTCACAGTGCAAAGATACGCTTATTTCCTCAATCTACCAAACCTTTTAGCATTTTTTATTCTTTATTTCGAGACCGCATGGAACGGATCTTGTAGAACAGTGCCAGTGCCAGGAATGCCAGTACGACGCCATAGATGATCAGCGCAGGCTTCGACAGGAAGAAAGGCGATGGTACGATCACCTCCATCGTACGGATATCGTATTGGTCAGGCGACTCCAGCAGATAGGCTTTGACCTTGAAAGTATAGGTGCCTCCAGGCACGTTACTGTAGAAGGCCATCCGAAGCTTGTCTGCACTATGCCAGTCGTCATCGTAACCCTCCAGCATATATTGGTAGTGTACACGGTGCTGTAGCTGATAGTTCAACGCTGCAAAGCGGAAGGCGAACTCTCCACTGCGACTTGGCAACTCTACGCTTCGACTGCTGGGTATGAAGTAATCATAATTCTTGTTCAGTCGAGGACTCTGTATCTCGTTGTTGAAAAGGAAGTCGGTGATCTGCAGTTTCAACAGCGAACCGCTCGATGCCATCAGCTTCTTGATGTCAACCAGATAGTAACCGTCGAGGGTACCGAAGAGAAGGTCGCCATTGCCCATCGTGACGGCATTGCCCTCTGAGAGAGTCATTTCGTCGACACCATCGAGGTAGGAGAAACTGGTGACGATCTTATTGGTAATGTCGAAGGAGCAGAGTACGTACTCAGTGGCAAACCAGGGGTTACCTCGCTGGTCGAAGGTGATGCTACGGATTTCCTCAGAGGGGATGCCTTCCTGAGCACCGTAGTTGTTGAAGAGCCACATGTCGTCTTTCTTGCCGACGGTACAGGCCAGTCCACCACCGTTGCTGCCCAACCACATCGTGCCCTGCTTGTCGCACTTCATGCAGACGATATCGTTGCTCATCAGCATCTGTTCGCCCGATTCCGGCATCTGGAGCTTCTCCACGCTCACCTTATTATTCTTATATGAGAGGATCAGGATGCCGTCGGTGGTACCTGCCCAGACGTTGCCTTCGTTGTCGATCTCGATGGTTCTGACTTTCTTGTGCGAGTTCTTGGGGTAGTCCTTGATACCGTTGTCCGGACTCAGGAACTTGGGATTACTGATAGCCTCGTGAGGGAGCAGGTTCACACCACCGCCATAGGTGGCTATCCAGACGTTGCCCGATTTGTCTTCGAGGGCCATGTAGGCACCGTTATGGCTCAGGCTCTGCGGGTTGTCTGCCTGATGGCAATAGTTCTTCAGCATCCATCCGCCCTTATCTGTGGGCGACATGTAGTAGAGACCATTGTCTTTCGAACAGAGCCAGTAATTCCCTTTCGAGTCTTTCGAGATGCCATAGAAGCGTCCCAGCAAATTGCCATTAGAATCCTTGGTAATCACTTCGCGTCTGCCATCGTCGTAGTTGAGGAACAGGGTGCTGTGCTTATTGCCGATCAGGAGTAGCTTACGCTGGGTGTCGTAGTACATGGCACGGATCTCGTTCTCTGTGGGCGAGGTGGCGTTGGGTATGGGACGGATGCGCACGATATTGTCCTTCTGTAGCTCCAGTTTCTCCAGTCCTCTGCGACTGGTCGACTCCCAGATGACGCCTTCGGGCAACTCCAGGGCGGCATAGACCGTGTTCGACAGGTTCCAGGGGTTGCTGGGGTCGTTGTGGAAATATTCCACCTCGTCAGTCTCACGATTGTAGTAGCCGTAGCCACCATGGTTCATGCAGATCCACACCGTTCCATTGTTCTCTGTGAACTTGCCAATCCGTCCGTCGAGCTCTGGTCCTGGTACCTCCTGACGGAACAACTTCTCCTTGCCCGTCTTCGGATTCAGACACGAGGCTCCTGCGCGGGTGTCGCAGAACCAGATGAGTCCCTGGCTGTCGACGTAGATGGTAAAGATAGGCAAGCCTGATGCTGGCCTGATGCTCTTGGGCTCCTGGCCATAGGCAAATGAGAAGATCTTTCCGTTGGCAGTGGCAGCAAAGATATTGAAGCCATTGGAGTCGAGACTCGTGATCTCCTCGCCTGGCAGGATACTCTTGGACTCCAGCGAAAAGTTACTCTTGTCGAGGCGGTGGATGCCATCGTTGGTGCCCATCCAGATGTCACCCTGATAACCCTCGGCCATGCTGGTGATGCTCAGGTCGTTGATGGTCACAATGTCGCGCTGCAGACCTTTGCGATCCAGTCGCATGATATAGAGACCGTTGCCCTCGATGCTCACGAGCACGTCGCCATTGCTGGTCACGAGAAGTGGACTGTTTGAACGGAACTCCTCAGCACCATTGACACCCTCGAAGGGATTGATGAATCGGTCCGTAGTACGGTCGAGCACGAACACGCGATGGTCGTACATCTTCAGCCAGACGTTCTGCGACTGGTCGATGACCAGGTCACTGATGCGGTTGTGCAGGTTCTTGATGCCACTGCCGTTACCAGTCTTGTAGTTGAAGAAGTGGTAGCCGTCGAAGCGCGACAAACCGTTCCACGTGGCAATCCAGATGTAACCGTAGTCATCTTGGGCGAGACCTGAGATGACATTGCTGCACAATCCGTCGCTGGTCGAATAGTGCGATCTGGTCGCCTTGATCTGCTGGGCACTGGCGCTGATGCAGGCTATGACCAGTATGCTGAGGATGATGATTCTCCGTGCCATTTTTGTTGTAATAGTCTTATTAGTTTTCATGTTGCAAAGATACAAAAAAATATTCAAACAAATGCATATTTTGCAAATTATTTTTGGATTATTTTTGATTATTCCGATTATTCTTCTTATCTTTGCGCAAAATAATACAGAATGCCCTATGACAAAGAAGATTTGTATCCTTGCTGGTGCAAGGCCTAATTTCGTAAAAGTGTCGCCACTGGTTCGTGCGATTGATCGGTTTCCTGAGGCAGAATGTCTGCTCGTCTATGCTGGATCAGAAAATGATCCTACACTCGAAGCCTCACTCTTCGACGACCTCCAGATGCCTCGTCCACAGTACTATCTGGGTGTCGACTCCGTGAGTCTGAATGAGATTACCAGTCAGGTCATGGCCCAGTTCGACCGTTTCCTCGATGAACATCCCGTCGATGTGGTGATTGTGGTCGACGATCTCGCCTCGACGATGGCTGCTGCGATCGTTACGAAGAAGCGTGGCATCCGTCTGGGTCACCTCGTGGCTGGTACGCGTTCCTTTAATATCAATATGCCCAAGGAGATCAACCGTCTGGTCATCGACGCTCTCAGCGACTATCTCTTCACGGCTGGTGTGCGTTCTACGGGCATTGCCACCCGAGAACAGTCTGAACAGTCGCAGACCTACATGGTGGGCAATATCCTCATGGACACCTTGCGCTTCAACTACAGCCGTTTCAAGAAACCGGCATCATTAGCTGATCTTTGTGAGGGCGAGTACATTGTCTTCACTCTCAACCGCAAGGCGCTGATCGCCAATACGGACAACCTGGCACGTATGATCGAGGCGATGGCTGAGGCTGCTGGCGATGTGCCCGTCATTGCTCCGTTGAGAGGTCTGGCTCGCGAGGCTGTGCTGCAGAGTGGGGGAGCATCCCTTCGCATCATCGAACCGTTGAGCTATCTGGAGTTTGGTTGGCTGACTGCGCATGCCAAGGGTGTCATCACCGACTCGGGCAATGTCTCTGAGGAGGCCACTTTCAACAGCATTCCATGTATCACGCTCAACAACTACACAGAACATCAGGAGACTGTTTCCGTAGGTTCTAACGTCCTTGTGGGTGAAGATCCTGAGAAACTGCGTGAGGCTGTAGCCCAGATGGTGACTGGTACCTGGAAGAAGTGCGCCCTTCCCGATCGTTGGGATGGCCGCACTGCAGATCGAATCGTTCAGATTCTCTTGTCTTAGTTTACGGTTTACAATGGAATCCAGGTCCAGAACGTGGAGCCTTTGCCTTTGCCCTCCGAGATGACGCCGATGTCGCCATGACAGGCATCAGCGAAGGCCTTACAGATCGACAGACCGAGACCTGTGCCCTGGATGAAGTCATTGACCTTGAAGAAACGTTCGAAGATCTTGGGTTGACTCTCCTGAGGCACACCGTCGCCCGTATCCTCACAATAGACGTACAGCCCCTCGCGCTGCTGTCCGTCGACAGTCCTGTTCTCCTTGCGGTAGCCCAGTTTGATATGTCCCTGATGGGTGTACTTGACGGCATTCGTGACGAAGTTGGTAATGACCTGTGACATACGGTCGGCATCGATCTTGATAGGCAGGGTGTCATAGGGATTGTCCTTCTGGAACTCCACACCAGGCTCCTGCATCCTCGGTCGCAGCGATTCGAAGAGTTCGTTGAACGTCTTGGAGAAGTCCACGTCGACAGGTTGGATGCTCACTTTTCCGGTCTCGAGCGAGGAGGCCGTCAGGATATCGTTCACCAGGCGCAACAACATGTCGCAGTTGTTCTTGATGATCTGGATGACCTCTTTCTTCTCCTCCGACGAGGTGAGGGTGCTCAGTACCTCCGAGAAACCCACGATGGCATTGATGGGCGTGCGTATCTCGTGGGTCATGTTGGCCAGGAAGAGACTCTTCATCTGTCCTGACTCCCTGGCGCGCTGGGTCTCACTGCGCAACTGGTCCTGCTTATGCATGATGTCATTGATGTTTCGCCAGATACCGAAGGCGCCTATAAGCCGTCCGTCCTTGTCGTATTCTGGGATACCGTTAACCTGTACCCACTGTAGTTCTGTGGAGCTTTGGGATACCACGGGATACATCTGGCCTCTATAAATCAGTGGCTTGCTCAAGGTTTCGGAAAGGGTGGACATCGACTGGGCTTTCACGAATGGATGTTCCTGATCAACGAAGATCTTCTGCATCTGTAGCAGATCGAAGGAGCGTACCACCGTGTTCAGACCGCTATAGAACTCGATGATGTTACGGTCGAGACTGATGCGCCAGGCCTGCATCTTCGACGATTCCATCATGTAGCGCAGCTCGGCCTCGTAGTTCTTGATGGCCTCGTTCATCTTCTGCATCTGTACGTCGTTCTCCGTCACGTTGAGATACATCTCGCGCTCCTCTGTGACATCGTTGGCCGATACGGCGATATACACCAATTGGTTCTTCTCGTCGTAGATGGGGTGGACGCTGATCTCCAGATAAACGTGCATATTCCTTTCTGGGATGATGCTCAGCGAACAGGCCCAGTAGTCATCTGGATGATCGTGATCCAGCACCTCGTTGAAGGGCGACATGTCGAAGAGGTTCATCTTCGAGAAGAACTCGTCGCCTTCCTCGCTATCGAAGTTACAGAGCTTGCGCATGATGCGGTTGGCATCCACCAGCCAGCCGTCAGGGGTATAGAACGAGAGTCCGATGATGGAGTTCTCGAAGATGGTCTTGTATCGGCTGTAGAGCTGTTCCACCTCGCGCTCCTTCCGCTTCAGGTCGGTCTCGTCGGTCAGGGTGGCGATGATGTTCACAGGCTTCCCGTCTTCATACTCGGCGATGGCATAGCCGTGCATGTCGTGCCAGTCGGGGTCGCCCTGGCCTGTATAGTTGTAGTTCCAGCGATAACGGCATTCTGCCTCCTTGTCCGTGCCGTCGCTCAGGCGCTCGATGAACGTACGGAACACGTCCTGATCGTCGGGATGGATGTAGGTATAACACACCTCGATGCCCAAGTTATTCCCGAATATGGCCTTTCCGTGCAGATCGAACACACGGTTCTGTTGCAGGTCGAGACACATCACGTGGTTGCCGCTGATGTCGAGAGCCGTCATCATGGCCTGTTGCTCGTCAAATATATGCTTCGTCTTCATCCCTCAATCTCTCATTTTCTCATTTTCTCAATCTCTCATTTTCTCAATCTCTCATTTTCTCATTTTCTCAATCTCTCATTTCCTCTCGATCACGGATGCCGTACAGGGGATGGATACCCATATGCTCGTGCCCTTCTGGTAGTCCGACTGGATCTCGATGGTGCCACCCATCTGCTGCGTCAGCAGCTGTACGATCGGCAGGTCGAGACCAGAGCCAATCAGACCTCCTCTTATATTACGCGTGAAGTGCTCGAAGATGCGAGGCAACACTTCTGTGGCGAAGCCCACACCCGTATCTTGGATACGAATGGTCAACTCGCCGCGATGGTGCTCACAGCTGACGGTGATGGAGCCCTGCGTGGTCAGCAGACAGGCCAGGTTGCACAGGCGCTGGACGATCATCGCCACATGGTTGAGGTCGATGTCTACCATCAGACTGCTATAAGGCTGTATGACGATGGGTTGTACCTCTGGGGCGATGTTCTTCAGACCTATCTGGCACTGACCTTCAAAGGCCAAGGCAAAGTCGGTCACCTCCTTCTTGTACTCCTCCATGTTGGCTTCGAGGCGCGAGATGTAGAGGATGTCGTTGACCAGGAGCAGCAGTTCGTCGGTGCTCTGCTTGATCTGGTCCATGAAGAAGGGCTCGTCCTGTTCGTCGTGCTCGCTGGTGAAGAGCCCGGCATAGCCCACGATGTTGTTCAACGGTGTACGTATCTCGTAGCTCATGTTCGTCAGGAAGGCCTGCTTCAGCAGCTCCGTTTCCTGGGCTTTCTTCGTCTCCACAGCCAGCCGCTCCTCTGTCTCCACCATGTCGGTGATGTCGCGATAGGTGCCGAAGTAGCGCTCCACGTTGCCTTCTGCATCGAGCATGGGCACCATGTTGAACAGCAGCCATATCTGACGGCCTTTCTTGTCGCGGATCTCCGTCTCGATGGCCTGCACGATGCCTCGCTTGGTCAGGTGGTCCATTCGGTTCAGCGCACTGTTCACGGTGCGACGGAAGCGCATGGTGGCCAGTCGGATGCAGCGCAACTGCGACATGCGCAGCTTCTGGCGCGTCTCGCGGTTGATGAGCTCGAAGGTATAGGCCTTGGGGTAGTAGTTCGCCAGCTGCACACCGCTGACGCTCAGGGCATAGTCGATGTTGGCGATGTACTGCCGGATGCTCTCCGTGCCCTGCTTCAGTTTCCTGACGCCTGCCTGCTGACGATGGAAGGAGTTGACCATCTCCGAGATGTCGTGACCTGCCATGTAGATGCCTTCCAACTCGCCCTCCTCGTTGCGGATCGGGTTGATGGTCGACTCGTAGTACATCTTGCCCTTCAGCTCGAATTCGTCCAGACGGTATTCGGGCGATTCGAACTCACTGAAGTCGATGATGCTGCCCGTCAGCGAGTTCTCCATCTCTTTCAGGGGTATCTGGCTGTAGAAAGGGTTGTTCTTCAGCAGGAAGCTGCCGTCGAGCACCTGTTCGCGGCTCTGCACATTGAAGGCCTTGCAGGCGCGCTCGTTGATGTCGGCCAGTGCACCGTTCTTGTCGTAGTAGAGCATGTCGAGCAGCGAGGAGTTGAAGATGGTGTGATAGCGCATCAGCAGCTGGCTGGTCTTCTCCTGGTGGCGATACTCGTCGGTCACGTCGTGCTGGATGCCCATCAGCTGGGTGGGGAGGCCGTTCTCGTCGCGGCTGGCCACGGAGACCGCCATGTTGTAGTGGCTGCACTCCGACTCCCTGGCTGCCCTGCTGCGTAACGTCACTTCTGCATTTTCGCGCTTGCCGTCGCAGATGTCGAACACCACGCTGCGCAGCTTCTCCATGTCGTCGCGGTGAAACAGCTGTCCGAACTCCGAGGGGTTGTATTCGGGACTGTACTCGCCGGCCTCCGACAGGTAGCAGTAGTGGCGAGTGGCTGGGTAGTAGAACCACAGCCGCAGCCTGCCTGTCTTCAATATCAGAGCTAGGCGCGCCTTCTGCTTCTTGCTGTCCATATCATTTGTCATGGGTATGGTGATTGTCTTCAGTTATAAATTGTTGTTCGTACTGACTGCAAAGATACGACTTTTTTTCGAAACCACCAAACATTTGGAGATTTTTTTCTCCAAGCGGCCTCATGCGTCAGCCGAAGGGGATAGGCTTCTTAGGAAATAAGACCATCTTATTCCTGATTAAGCGACGTTTGTCACACGGTAATTGCCGTTTATTTTTATTGCTTCTTCAATACGCTGCACTGTAAAAGACAACACAATCTTGGGATTTTGGGATTTTGGATATTTTGGAAAAATACGTGTATCATCATCTCCTATAAACGTCAATTTTGATTTAGAATTAATATAATATTTATATTATATTAATTCTAATATATTAGTATATAAAAATACCAATTAAAATATTATAAAAACCCAAAAACCCAAAATCCCAAAATCCCAAAACATCATGTCTTTTCCTGTTGTTTTTGCCTGATGTCTTCGAAAGTGGGAAACTTTTCCGTTTAAATCATTCGAGAAGTTTTCCAAAAAGTTTCGTGGATCTCCACGTATGTATAAATTAAGGTACGCGCGAGGAGAGCGTTCAACTGGCTTTCGAATAGAAGTTTGTAAACAACTTATAATGAGCGAGTTCTGAAATATAAAGTGCTTTAGCGTCCTAATATTTAACATATTTTTGCAGTAAATTTCTGCTTATTCTTATGGTTGTTATCGGATAATTTTGTATCTTTGCAAGCGAATTCGGATTTGCCAAAATGGAAAACTTTTCCGATTCGAAAAACAAAAAAGTTTCCCAAAACGGAAAACTTCGCGGCGAGCATAGAACGTTAAACATTATATCAATAAACAACAAAATGGAAATTAAAAACTTTACGATTACCAAGCGTGACGGTTCAAAAGACCTGTTTTCACTAGACAAAATCATGAACGCCATCGTCAAGGCGTTTGAGAGTGTCGACTATCCTGCCGACCTTGGAACCATTTCAAAAATCCTTAGCCATCTTGACATTCACGACGACATCACTGTGGAAGACATCCAGAACCAGGTAGAAGAGGCACTCATGCGCGAGGGTTACTACAAGGTAGCCAAATCGTTCATGCTCTATCGCCAGGCACACACAGAAGACCGTGAGACATTGGCTAAGCTGCAGTTCCTCTCTGAATACTGCGAGTCGGTGAACGCTGCCACCGGTTCGAAGTACGATGCCAACGCCAACGTGGAGCACAAGAACATCGCCACCCTCATCGGCGAGCTCCCCAAGAGCGGATTCATCCGTCTGAACCGTCGTATGCTGACCGACCGTATCAAGAAGATGTACGGCAAGGAGCTGGCCGACGAGTATATCGACAAGCTGACACACCACTTTATATATAAGAACGACGAGACCTCGCTGGCAAACTACTGCGCCTCGATCACGATGTACCCTTGGCTCATCGGAGGAACAGTGGCAATCGGAGGTAACTCGACGGCTCCCACCAACCTCAAGTCATTCGCTGGCGGTTTCGTGAACATGGTGTTCATGGTCAGCTCTATGCTCTCTGGTGCCTGTGCTACGCCTGAGTTCCTGATGTACATGAACTACTTTATCGGCAAGGAGTACGGACTCGATTACTGGAAGCGCCCCAACGACCAAGCAGACCTTTCACTGAAGAAGCGCACCATCGACAAAGTGATTACTGACTACTTTGAGCAGATCGTCTACACGCTGAACCAGCCCACTGGTGCCCGTAACTATCAGGCTGTGTTCTGGAACGTGGCTTACTACGATCGCTACTATTTCGAGTCAATCTTTGGCGAGTTCTACTTCCCCGATGGCTCAAAGCCCGACTGGGACGGTCTCTCTTGGCTCCAGAAACGCTTCATGAAATGGTTCAACAAGGAGCGTACCAAGACTCTGCTGACCTTCCCCGTTGAGACAATGGCACTGCTGACCGACGAGAACGGCGACCCGAAGGACAAGGAGTGGGGTGAGTTTACAGCCGAGATGTACAGCGAAGGTCACTCGTTCTTTACCTACATGAGCAATAATGCCGACTCGCTGAGCTCTTGCTGCCGTCTGCGCAACGAGATCACGGACAACGGCTTCAGCTACACCCTCGGAGCAGGTGGCGTCAGCACGGGTTCGAAGTCTGTGCTCACCATCAACCTGAACCGTTGTATCCAGTATGCCGTCAACCACAAGATGGACTATCTGGAGTATCTGGGCAAGGTCATCGACCTTTGCCACAAGGTGCAGTTGGCCTACAACGAGAACCTGAAGGAACTGCAGGAGCACGGCATGCTGCCGCTGTTCGATGCAGGCTATATCAACATCGGACGCCAGTACCTGACCATCGGTATCAACGGACTCGTAGAGGCTGCTGAGTTCATGGGGCTGAAGATTACGCCTAACGACGAGTATCTGCACTTCGTACAGGGCATCCTCGGACTGATCGAGAAGTACAACCGTCAGTATCGTTCGAAGGACGTGATGTTCAACTGTGAGATGATTCCAGCCGAGAACGTGGGTGTGAAGCACGCCAAGTGGGATCGCGAGGACGGCTACTTCGTGCCACGCGACTGCTACAACAGCTATTTCTATGTGGTAGAGGACGACTCGCTGACCATCATCGACAAGTTCAAGCTGCACGGTGCTCCCTACATCGAGCACCTGACGGGTGGTTCTGCCCTCCACATGAACCTCGAGGAGCACCTCTCGAAGGAGCAGTACATGCACCTGTTGAAGGTCGCTGCCAAGGAGGGTTGCAACTACTTCACGTTCAACATCCCCAATACGGTCTGCAACGACTGTGGCCACATCGACAAGCGCTATCTGAAGGAGTGTCCTCACTGCCATTCGAAGAACGTGGACTACATGACACGTATCATCGGCTATCTGAAGCGTGTGAGCAACTTCTCACAGGCCCGTCAGGAGGAGGCTGCTCGCAGATTCTATGCCCATGCAGCTTATCAGAACGCAGAAATATAATGCTAACGGAACTATACCAATAGCCTTATGCTGAAGTACGTCAATACAGACATCGTATTTCAGGAGATACCAGACGAAGTGACATTGGCAATTAATATCTCTAATTGCCCGTGTCACTGCCCTGGTTGTCACAGCCACTACCTCTGGGAGGATATCGGACTGCCCCTCAACGCAGAGGCAATCGACAGTTTCGTGGAGCAGTATGGTAGTGACATCACGTGTATCTCCTTTATGGGAGGCGATTCCGATCCGAAAGGCGTCAACATGCTTGCACAGTATATCCATGAGGAGCATCCAGAGTTCAAGGTGGCCTGGTATAGTGGCAAGACGGTCATATCCTCTGCGATCAACAAGAAGGACTTCGACTACATTAAGATCGGCCCCTTTATCAGGCATCTTGGACCGCTGAAGAGTCCAACGACCAACCAGCGCCTCTATCGCATATCGGATACAGGCGAGATGGAAGACATCACGTCCAGATTCTGGAAAATCTCACAATAGGGTCAGTCCCCGTTGTGAGATTTTTCTGTTTAAAGAGTCATTTCGCCTCGGATGGACTGTTGCATGAACTTCCGGACGGTTTCTGGATCATTGGGATAGTGGCTCTGGAGGAACATCAGTTTGGTGACAGCACTCTCGACCGTTGAGTCGCGCCCACTGATGACGCCAGCTTCCTGTAGATGGAAACCACAATCGTAACGGCTCATCTCGACAGCTCCCTGCATACATTGGCTGATATTCACAATCACCTTACCATGCTTCGTTCCTTCCCTGAGGGCATTGAGCAACCAGGGTTTCTGAGGGGCATTGCCTGAGCCGAATGTGCGCATGACGATGGCCTTCAGATTGGGTGTGTGGATAATATGTCGGATCAGGTCTTCACGGATGCCAGGGAAGAGCGAGAAGATGATCACGTTGTTGTCGAGTCGGAAATGGGGCGTCATGGGCTGATCCCAGTCGGGCTTCAGGATACGGTCGCGATGATAAGTAATGTTCACGCCCGCGTCCACGAGGTGGGGATAGTTGAACGACTCGAAGGCATTGAACTCCTCAGCGCTCTGTTTGGTGGTACGGTTTCCACGCAGCAGATGACCTCCGAAGTAGATGCCTACCTCTGGTACCATCGCGTGCCCCTCCTCATCCTTTGCTGCAGCGATCTCGACAGCCGTGATGAGATTCTCCTTGCCATCCGTGCGCAACTGGCCGATGGGTAGTTGGGAGCCTGTGAAGACGACTGGCTTCGTCAGGTTCTCGAGCATGTAGGAGAGGGCAGAGGCCGTATAGGCCATTGTGTCAGTGCCATGCAGCACCACGAAGCCGTCGTAGTCGTCGTAATGGTCGGCGATGCAGTGGGAGAGGTCTGTCCAGAGGGCAGGCGACATGTCGCTGGAGTCGATGGGAGGATTGAACTGGAAGGTGTCGATCTGGATATCGAACTGTTTCAACTCAGGCACGTTCTGCAGCAGCTGTTCGAAATCGAAGGGTTCGAGGGCACCCGTCTTGGGATTGCGGTTCATACCGATGGTGCCACCTGTATAGATAAGCAATATCTTGGTTCGCATAGAACAAACGTTTACGTGGTTATTTTTGTGCAAAGATAGTACTTTTTTGCAGAATTATCACTATCTTTGCACAAAATTTGAAACGAACAACTAAAACATTGAGAATTATGAAGCAGTTCAATGATGATAACTTCGTTCTGGAGACCCAGGTGGCTCAGGACTTGTATCACAACCATGCGGCTAAAATGCCCATCATCGACTATCACTGTCACCTCATCCCTGAGATGGTAGCCAACGATCATCGTTTTAAGAGTATTACAGAACTCTGGTTGGGTGGAGACCACTACAAGTGGCGTGCCATGCGTACCAACGGTATCGACGAGAAGTATTGCACAGGCAAGGACACCTCCGACTGGGAAAAGTTCGAGAAGTGGGCTGAGACAGTGCCCTATACCTTCCGCAACCCCTTGTACCACTGGACACATCTGGAGCTGAAGACTGCCTTTGGTATCACCAAGCAGCTGAGTCCCAAGACCGCCCGTGAGATCTTCGACGAGTGTAACGAGAAGCTGAAGAGCCCTGAGTTCTCTGCACGTGGTCTGATGAAGCACTACAACGTGGAGTGCGTCTGCACTACTGACGATCCAGTAGACGATCTGCACAACCATATCGAGTATGCCAAGCACAAGGCTCAGGATGATCCTATGATGATTCCTGCCTGGCGTCCTGACAAGGCGATGAACATCGAGAAGCCTGAGTTCCCCAAGTACGTGGAGCAGCTTGCCAATGTATCAGGTGTAAGCATCACGAAGTTTGCTGACATGGTGGATGCCCTCCAGAACCGTCACGACTTCTTCGCTGCCAACGGCTGTAAGCTCTCAGACCATGGTATCGAAGAGTTCTACGATGAGGAGTATACCGATTCAGAGATCGAGACTATCTTCGCGAAGGCTATGCGTGGTCAGCAGCTCTCTAAGCTGGAGATCCGTCAGTTCAAGAACTGCTTCCTCACGGTGATGGCTGAGATGGATGCTGACGCCGACTGGACACAGCAGTTCCACTATGGTGCCATCCGTGACAACAATACGAAGATGTACAACCAGCTGGGTGCTGACACTGGTTTCGACAGCATCGGTGAGTTCAATACCGCCAAGGCGATGTCGACCTTCCTGAACAAGCTGAACATGAAGGACAAGCTCACACGTACCATATTATATACACTGAATCCTTGTGCTAACGAGGTGATCGCCACTATGCTGGGTAACTTCCAGGGTGGTGAGCCAGGCAAGATCCAGTTCGGTTCAGGCTGGTGGTTCAATGATCAGATGGACGGTATGATCCGTCAGATGAACGCCCTCTCAGTGCTGGGTCTGCTCAGCCGTTTCGTGGGTATGCTCACTGACAGCCGTTCGTTCCTGAGCTATCCTCGTCATGAGTACTTCCGTCGTATCCTCTGTAACATTCTCGGCAACGATGTCGAGAAGGGCCTGCTGCCTAACGATCAGGAGATTCTCGGACGTATGGTTGAGGACATCAGCTACAACAATGCACGACGCTACTTTAAATTCTACTAATACAAACTATCCGCTCCCCCTCTCCTCCTAGGAGTCGGGGGGCTTTTTTCTAACTAACGAGATGAGATTCAACTCAGGATATAATCACGAGGGCGACTACGAGCACTTTACCGTCTCGGAGGCGATGCCGTTGTTGGAATGGCTGTTTCAGAATGTCCAACAGTCGAAATCAAAGATCAAGGCTACATTGCAGGGTAGGGGCATCAGGGTGAACGGCAAAACCGTCAGCCAGTTTGATTTCCCTCTGGAACCTGGTATGAAGATAGCTGTCAGCAAGACCAAGCGCAACCAACAGGGTTTCAAGAGCCGTTATGTGAAGATTGTCTATGAGGACAAGTGGCTCATCGTGGTCGAGAAGGCTGAGGGCATCCTCTCGATGGCAGCAGGGCACTCCAGTCTGAACGTGAAGACCGTACTCGACGACTATTTCAAGAAGTCGCGCCAGAAGTGTACAGCCCATGTGGTGCATCGTCTGGATCGCGATACGAGTGGTCTGATGGTCTATGCGAAGGATATGGAGACAGAACAGATCCTCGAGCATAACTGGCATCAGATCGTCTACGACCGTCGTTATGTGGCTGTCTGTTCAGGTGAGATGGAGCAGGATGAAGGCACCATTGCCAACTGGCTGAAGGACAACAAGGCCTACGTAACGTATTCCTCTCCGACAGACAATGGTGGCAAGTATGCCGTGACCCATTACCACGTGATGGCTCGTACGACGGAGCACTCACTGGTGGAGTTCAAGCTTGAAACAGGACGTAAGAATCAGATCCGTGTCCACTCGGCTGATATGGGGCACCCTGTTTGTGGCGATCCTAAGTACGGAAATGGGGATGATCCCCTGCATCGTCTCTGTCTGCATGCATGGCTCCTCTGTTTCCATCATCCTGTGACGGGTGAGCCGATGGAGTTCGAGACGCCCATTCCAATAGTATTCAGAAAACTATTCAAGTAACATGACAAATATCGGATATTACATTTTTGTGCTGGTGGCCATCATTGTGGCCTTTCTGGTGGTGAAGAAGGTGGCTTCCTGTATGATCAAGTCGGTCATCCTTATCGCACTCGTGGTGCTCCTGGCTGCAATCTATTATCTGTATTTCATGCAGTAGGTTCCTCCTTGGTTTCTGCCTGCTCCTCAGCTGCTATTGCCAGCTCTTCAGCAAAGATCTTGTTGAAGGCCTCGCGCAGTTGCAGAGGTTGGGCAATGAGGTTGCGCAGGTCGTTGAGTTTCTTGGCATTCGGCGAATTGGGAATCCACAGTTTAATGTAACCGTCCTTGGAGTACTTGCTGTTCATGTGCTCCTGGAATCGTTTCCACTGTCCTTCCTTGTCGAATTGGGGATAGTTGGCCAGTCCGAACTGGATAGTCCGACGAATCACCGTCTGGCAATCGATATCACGATCAGCTTCTGCAACGATCTTCCCATAGATGCTGCGTGGGGCACGACTGGCTGAAGCACGGTGATCCTCCACTGCTTCCTTCATGATCTTGATCTGTTCAGGCGAGAACCATTTCTTCAGTCGGGCATCAGCTGCCAGGATCTTTCCACCTCGGATATGGTGGTCAGCACGATGGCCAGCCATCCCCAGATCGTGATAGGCGGCAATGGTGTAAGCCATGTTGATATCGGCACCGGTGGTCTTCACCAGTTCCAGTGAACTTCTGATGACACGAGTGACGTGCTCCATATTGTGTGCACGGTCGAAAGCTGCATAACGTGGGAGTATCTGTGTCTCGATAAACTCCACTAAATCTAGGCTAGGGTTGTTGTTAATCATAAAAAGTCTCGAATAATTTTGCAAATATACGAATTTCTGATTACTTTTGCAAATAAAAAGCGAAAAATAGAGATGGAAGAAAGGAAAATTAAGACTGATTCAGTTCAGGCATGGCTTTTAGCAGCCCGTCCGAAGACTTTATCGGGTGCTGCAGTACCAGTGATGATTGGGGTGGCGTTGGCTTGGGTCGATGCTTTCCAATATGAAGAAGGTGTGTTCAGTTGGACAGCAGCACTGCTCTGTCTGCTCTTCTCCTTTGCCATGCAGATCGATGCGAACTTCATCAACGACTTCTTCGATTTTGCCAACGGAACGGATGATGCGGAGACCCGTCTGGGTCCCAGACGTGCCTGTGCCCAGGGGTGGGTGAAGCTCGATTCGATGAAGAAGGCCATCGCCCTCACGACATGTATAGCCTGTGTCATCGGACTGCCATTGGCTTATTATGGTGGTCTGGAGATGATTCTCGTGGGGATTCTCTGTGTAATCTTCGCTTTCCTCTATACCACTTTCTTCTCTTATCAGGGACTGGGTGATATCCTCGTGTTGGTTTTCTTCGGTATCGTCCCTGTCTGCTGTAGCTATTATGTCCAGTTGCATGTGGTGACAGCCCAAGTGTTCCTGGCTTCCATTGCTTGTGGCTTGGTGATCGATGCCCTCCTGATAGTCAATAACTTCCGTGATCGGGATAATGACCGTCTGGCTGGAAAGAATACGATCATCGTGCGCCTTGGTCCGAAGGCTGGGCTCCAGCTCTATGTGGGTGTTGGAGTAGCTGCTATCATCCTGGGAGGTACTTTCTGGATGAACGGACATATCCTCGCTTCACTGCTGCCCTTGCTCTATCTGGTGCTTCATCTCTTTACCTACCTGAAGATGAAGCGCATCTACCAAGGAAAAGCGCTGAATCTCATCTTGGGAGAAACAGCGCGAAATATCTTTATCTATGGGGTCCTAGTGAGTATCGGGCTCCTGCTGGTATAGATTTCTAGTATTACTAGTACAACTAGTCTTTCTAGTTAAAGAAGTTCCACGAGACACCCAGGTGGAGCACGTTGCCGTTCGTCGGATAGTGGGGAGCGAGGAACTTCATGTGGTTGCCTGAGCCATTGTTCACATGACTCATCATCACGAAGAATCGGACACCCTTCAGCACCATGTTCGCATAGACGTCGATGAAGGGATAGCCGCCCAGTTCCACCTTGCTGGCTTCATTCTGCTGGATGGCAAACTGATTGATGCCTGGGCAGAAGTCTGGAGCATAGTATTTCGAGAAGAAGGTGGCATCGGCTCCCAGTTCCACACCCAGCACCTTGGCAATCCTGAACTTCAGATAGAGGTTCGTGAAGATATTCCAGGTGGGCAAAGGCAGTACATCCTTATTGCTCGAGTTCTGATAGGTGATCACGTTCTCCCAGTTCAGAGGTCCTAAACGGAAGTTCTGATGCAGCTGGGCAGTAAGGATATTGATGTTGCCTGATTCCTGGTAGACTCCTGCCGTCATGTTCGTACGAGCCGTCGAGGTGGCGTCGTAGCTCATGCCGTAATAGGTGTAGTTCTGGATTTCCTCAATGGCTACGCGTAGGGCTGTGTTCGTCTTCTCGTATTTGAAGAGTCCCTCCAGACGGGTACGTGTCTCCTTGGCCATATCATCATGATCCCACCAGAAGTGTTTCGAGTGATAGGTGCGTTGGAAGAAGACGGGGTTGTCTCTATGGAAATAGGCCGAGGCAGCGAGTCTGACAGTATCGCCGAAGAGAGGGAAGTTCAGGTCAGTGCTAAAGTCGGCATGTAACTGTCCTGCATCCTCACCAGCCAGCCAGAACTCTGCCTGCAAGTTGAAGTGCAGTGTCTTACCCTGGGTCTTGCTCAACTGACCTCCCACACTGATGTTATGTTCTTTCCACGATTGTTTGAAGGTGGTGGCTCCTAAGGTGTCAGGCATACTGAACGTACGATACTCATGGGTGATAAATCCCTTCAGTCCTGCCTTCATGTATTTGTTGAAGCCTTCTAGCAGGGCCAGTCCGAAAGTGTTCTTCATCTGGAAGTGTTTCGACTGGTCATAGATCGAATCGTTGCCATACGTCAGACCCTGCGTATAGTATTTGTTCAGATAGTAGCCCGTAGGGGTCGTGTAGGCTTGATAGATATGATCGTAGTTGTTCAACTCAAAGGTGTGGATGAAACTGGTGACAGGTACATACTCACGTTTCATCGTGGCGTTGATGGAATCCTCGATGGCCTTCAGGCGATTCAGACTGTCGATAGCAGCCTGACTGTCAACCTGAATACGGGTAGTGTCAATAGCGGTGTTCAGGGAGTCCTTGATGCCTGTGGGTTCCTTACCCATGATCTTGGCACCCTCAGGACGTCCGGAAGGGGTTTTCTTCGCTGGTTCTTTCTGGTCGCGTCCGCTATTTTCGAGTTTGTCTTTTCCTTCTTTCGCTTCCTTCTGTTTACGTGATTCTTCAGCAAACTTCTTCGCCTTGATCTCTGCCTCAGTCATCTTCACCATCCTGTAGAATCCGATGTTATAACGGTGGGAGAGGAAGATATGCTGGTGATCGTTTCTGTTCCAGTTCGACGAAAGAATCGTGGGGATCTCGTTCTCTCCATAGCTGCTCTCCTTTGATTCAGGGTGGGTCACATACTCATCGTCAGCAACACCTCCGTTCTCATTGGCTTTCTGATGGGCCGTATTAAAGAAGAGGTGCATGTTGTATTTGTCACCCAGATACGAGGCGAAGATGGTAGCGTTGAAGTGCGAGATATTCTGATTGCTGTAGTAGCCTCTGGCATAGGCATAGTCGAGGTCGAATCCTACGTTGAAGCGCTTATTGGCATTGACGGCAAACTTGGCATCGATATGGTCCTCACCGTTGGTCTTGTCGCCACAGTTGTCGTAGAGCACGTTGGTATAAGGCGACAGGGTGTTCATAAACAGGAATTTCTCTGGTCTCTTCTCCGCAAAGGTGTAGGGCGCAGTGAAGATGAAGATGTCGTTGACAACAGGACGGTTGATGAAGATTCTGCTCAGGCGCGATGTGTAGTTGTTACCCGTGTGGTTGAACTCGCCATAGGTGCCACTATTGAAGGTGGTATTCATAAAGAGGTGTGGCAGGGTATCAGGCACTGCAGGAATCACATTGCCGAATTTCCTGTCGATGGTCCATACATAGATGCCCTTGGGAATCTCCTTGTTTTTGGTGGTGTCGTTGTTGTGTTTGTTGAATTTCGTATTGTCGCTGCGTTGGGTCACGTTGCCCCTTTCGTCGATCTGGTTAAACGTGTCCTGGGCAAAGGAGGTGAGAAGTGAGAAGTGAAAAGTGAAAAGCATCACTCCCACCTTCAGCATCCAAAGCTTGTATATTTTGTTTCTCATTATTCGTCTTTCACTCTTCACTTTATACTTTTCACTCTTCACTTCCTTCTATTTCATCATTCGCAGAGCTGATTCTGCAATCTTGACGAGCATTGAGCACAGAATGATATACAAGCCCAGGTTGTGCTTCTCCTCGTTCTTCGAAAGGAAGAAGGCCACTCCCACGATGGCACCTGTCATGAAGATAATGTTCAGTATATTACGTACTTGATCTTTGCTCATTTCTGATCATTAAGAAGGGCGTTGAACTTGTTGAAGATAAAGTCCTTGCGGTCGATCGTCTTCCTACGGAACTTGCCTGAGATGGGGTAGAGCTTCGTGCGTTTCTTATTGATAGCATATTTGTCGGAAATCCACTCCTCAGCTGTATAGTGTTGGGGATTACGTTCCATGTCGTAGTCGTAGCTTATACGCATCATACTCACGTCAGCCTGTCCGTCGGAACACAACACGTGGAGCTGGTAGTTGAACTGCGTGCGATCGAGTGAGAGTGCTACGCTTTTGAATACCAACCACTCGTGGAAGACAGCTGCCAACTCATGCTTGTCACGATTCTGCAGGGCTACGACACTGTTCTCAATCTGGTTAGGCTCCTGTACCATCTTTTCCAACTGTTTCAGCAGGATGTCATAGATCTGGTCTGCACTCTTGCCTGGTGCGTTGATGACGGTGTGGAAAACCACCTTTCCGTCCACCATGGGGACTGCGTTCTCAGCCAAGTATTTGGCATCGGGATTCTCTTTCTCGACAGGTTCCGTTTCGATTTTCTCCCATGTGTTGTCCTGTGCAGAGATAGCCAGTGGCAAAGCCAACAGGATTGCAAGTAAATACTTTTTCATTTTGATTCCTTCGTTTAATTGTGTGCAAAAGTACAAAAAAGAAGTGAAAAGCGTCAAGTGAAAAGTGAAAAGTATCCGTGCATTACCTTTTTTTTGGTTTTATTAACCATAACTGAGGCATTCTTCACGCTTCACTTCAGTTCCAACTCCTTCTGCAGACGGATAATCTCGTCTCTGTATTGGGCAGCCTGCAAGAAGTCGAGATTCTTTGCAGCCTCCTTCATCAGACGGGTTGTCTCAGCAATACTCTTCTCCAACTGTGGTCTGGTCATACGCTCCACAATCGG
The DNA here is from genome assembly GCA_017443345.1 of Prevotella sp. Lineage (GTDB taxonomy): Bacteria > Bacteroidota > Bacteroidia > Bacteroidales > Bacteroidaceae > Prevotella. The sequence continues at coordinate 15,896 of JAFSNR010000008.1, read as the reverse complement.
GTCAGCAACCATCATGCCACCAGTCTTTCCGTCTGATGGGATATTCGAGGCACGTTTCAGTTCCTTGATATCTGCACGGTCGTCCTTCTTCAGGGTGCTGAAGGTGAGGTTCTTCACAATCTGTTTGGGGGTGATGCCATGTTCCTCGTTGTAGTGCATCTGTTTCGTCCTTCTGCGCAGGGTCTCGTCGATGGTCAGCTGCATGGAGGCCGTGATGGTATCGGCGTACATGATGACCTTACCGTTCACGTTTCTCGCTGCACGTCCTGCTGTCTGGGTCAAGCTCCTGTGACTCCTGAGGAAGCCCTCCTTATCAGCATCGAGGATGGCTACCAACGAAACCTCTGGCAAGTCCAGTCCCTCTCTGAGCAGATTGACGCCCACAAGGACGTCGTAGACACCCTGACGAAGATCGGCGAGGATCTTGACTCTGTCGAGCGTTGCTACATCACTATGGATGAAGGCTGTCTGTACCCCATGATTCAGCAGATATTCGCTGAGTTCCTCTGCCATGCGTTTGGTGAGGGTGGTAACCAGGACGCGTTCGCCACGATGACTACGGGTCAGTATCTCATCCATCAGGTCGTCGATCTGGTTCTCGCTCTTACGGACCTCAATCTCTGGATCCAAGAGCCCTGTTGGACGGATGACCTGTTCAACGACCACACCTTCTGCCTCTGCCAGTTCAAAGTCGGCAGGAGTGGCACTGACGTAGATCACCTGATTCACCTCCTGCTGGAACTCCTCAAAGCGCAGGGGACGATTGTCGAAGGCAGCAGGCAGACGGAAACCGTATTCCACAAGATTGCTCTTCCGGCTTCTGTCACCACCATACATCGCACTGATCTGTGGTACTGATACATGACTCTCGTCGATGAAGAGCAGATAGTCATCAGGGAAGAAGTCAAGCAGACAGTAGGGCCTTTCGCCAGCCTGTCGTCCATCAAAGTAGCGACTGTAGTTCTCGATACCTGAACAATGGCCCAGTTCCTTGATCATCTCCATGTCATACTCCACACGTTCCTTGATGCGCTGGGCTTTGATGGGGTCGCCCATTTCCTCGAAGAACGCAACTTGCTTCACCAGATCGTCCTGTATCTGACGGATGGCGATATTCGTCTGCTCCTGTGAGGTCATAAAGAGGTTGGCAGGATAGAGTCGGTATTCCTCAAACTTCGCCAGGCGGTCGAAGGTAACGGCATCGACTTCCTCGATGGCATCGATCTCGTCATCCCAGAAGGTGACTCGCAACACGACCTCACTATAGGCCATCGCGATATCGACAGTATCACCCTTCACACGGAAGTTGCCACGTTGCAGGTCCAGGTCGTTCCTGACGTAGAGTGACTGTACCAATTTCCTTAACAAGGCATTGCGATCGAGCTTCTGTCCTACTTGCAGATCGATCACATTCTCCTGCAAGGCCACAGGACTGCCCATACCATAGATACATGAAACGGAAGAAACAACGATAACGTCGTTTCTTCCTGATAGTAAGTTTGATACGGCTGACAGTCTCAGTCTGTCTATCTCGTCATTGATGTTGAGGTCTTTCTCAATATAGGTATCTGTCGAAGGGATATATGCCTCTGGCTGGTAATAGTCATAATAGCTGACATAATACTCAACGGCATTTTGAGGAAAGAAGCCTTTCATCTCCTCATAGAGTTGGGCTGCTAACGTCTTGTTGTGACTAAGGATGAGAGTAGGGCGATTGCGGTTGGCAATCACGTTTGCCATCGTAAAGGTCTTGCCAGAACCAGTCACACCAAGCAGCACCTGAGCCTTGTCACCACGCTCCAAACCTTCCGTCAGCTGTCTGATGGCTTCTGGTTGGTCACCTGTGGGTTGATAGTCTGATGTAAGTATGAATTTTCCCATTTGGGTGACAAAGATACGAAAAATATTCATAATTAGCCCGCCTTATTTCATAATTTTTATAAAATAGTTTGTTATTTGCCTGAAAAGTCGTAACTTTGCACCCCGAATATGAAAAAAGGATTAGTTATATGCTCATGTGTGGCTCTGTTGGTGGCGAGTTGTAAGTCTGAATACACCGCTGTCTACAAGCATGGCGATACTGAGACCAAGTATGAGTACGCTAAGGAGTGCTTTGCCAATGGCAGTTTCCAGCACGCCATCGACCTGTTGGAAGAGGTGGTGACGATGAAGAAAGGCACTGAAGAGGCACAGGAGTGTCTCTATATGCTGGCGATGGCTCAATACTGTAATCAGGACTTCGAGTCGGCTTCTGCTACCTTCAAGAAGTATGGCACCAGCTATCCTCGTGGCATCTATGCTGAGCCTGCTGCATTCTATGTGGGACAGTCGCTCTATCAGAGTGCGCCAGAGCCTCGTCTGGATCAGTCACCCACGAAGGGTGCCATTACTGCCTACCAGCAGTTCATCGATCTCTATCCTGATTCCAAACTGCGTGCCCAGGCTAACGATCGCCTGTATGAGCTCCACGACAAACTGATTCAGAAAGAGTATCTCTCAGCTGAGCTCTACTATAATCTGGGAGGCTATTTCGGCAATATCAACTCCAACGAGGAAAGCAACTATACGTCGTGCATCATCACGGCCCAAAATTGTCTGAAGGATTATCCCTACTGCAAGGAGCGCGAGGCTTTCATGGTGCTGATCATGAAGAGCAAGTTCCATCTGGCAGAGAACAGCTCTGAGGAGAAGCGTCTGGAGCGTTATCGTGATGCTGAGGACGAGTGCTATGGCTTCATCAATGAGTTCCCTGAATCAAAGAACGCCTCTACAGCACAGAAGTATATCGAGAAATGTAAAAAAGTTATTAAAGAGTAAGATATGGATTACAAGAAATCAAAAGCTCCGGTAAATACCGTGACCCGTAACATTATGGACCTCTGCAAGGATACAGGCAATATCTACGAGAGTGTTGCCATCATCTCTAAGCGTGCCAATCAGATCAGTGTTCAGATCAAGGATGACCTGTCGAAGAAACTGGCTGAGTTTGCTTCATACAACGACTCTCTGGAGGAGGTTTTCGAGAATCGTGAGCAGATTGAGATCTCTCGTTATTACGAGAAACTGCCAAAGCCATCACTGCTGGCCACTCAGGAATTCGTTGAGGACAAGGTGTACTGGCGTGACCCCTCTCGTGAGAATCAGGAGAACTAATCCCCTATTGTCATGATACAGCGTAAACAGACATTATACCTGATGGCGGCCATCATAATGACCGTCATCTGTCTTTGTATGCAGATAGGTTCCTTCAAGGTGGAAGGACTCGAGGTGGCTCGTCTCTATAACCTGTGGTATACCGACCCTCTGGGCAAGCATCATTTCGACAGCTGGCCTCTGCTGGCGATCCTCGTACCTACAGCAGCCATCGCCACCTATACCATATTTATATATCATAACCGCAAGATGCAGGCACTCTTCTGTCTGTTCAACATGTTGCTGGTCGTAGGTTGGTACGTCTGCTACTTCGTTATTGCCCAGATGCTAGGCGACAAGTCCTGGGGCACTGTTGACTTCCGTCCTACCTGGCCTGCCGTCTTCCCTGCCATCTCCCTCATCTGCTATTTCCTCGCCCGTCGCGGCATCATCGCCGATGAGAAACTCGTCCGCTCGATGGACAGAATAAGATAGAAATAAAAAAAGCCTCGCAGTCCGCGAGGCTTCTTTATTTATTTGTTCCTGAGAGCAGCGATGCTTTCTTTCAGGGAGGCGATCTTTTCTTCAGAGTCGCTTTGCTTTTTGCGCTCGAGGGCGACGACGGCCTCTGGGGCATTGGCTACGAAGCGCTCGTTGGAGAGCTTCTTCTTCACACCAGCGAGGAAGCCTTCGAGGTGCTGCAGCTGAGCCTCCATCTTCTGGATCTCGGCCTCAACGTCAATCATATCGCCAACGGGCACAGCAAACTCGTCTGTTCCAACCATGAAGCTTGAAGCAGTAGGATCCTTCTCAACCACGATGTTAATGAAACTCAGGTTGGCCATTTTGATGATGGTGGGATAGAAGTCTGCATAGTCGTTCTGGTTGATCACCTGCAACTCGAGTTGCTCCTTAGGAGCGATGTTCTTCTGGTTACGAACCATACGGACGCCTGAGATAATCTGCTTCACGTTCTCTATCTGTGCGATGAGTTTCTCGTCAGCATCCGTGGGAGCAGGGAGCTTCAGACTGTCGCGCATGATGCTCTCGCCATCCTTGCGGTCGTAGAGATGCTGCCACAGTTCCTCAGTAATGAACGGCATGAAGGGGTGGAGCATCTTCAGCAGGGTCTCGAAGAACTCGAGGGTCTTATCGTAGGTCTGCTGATCGATGGGCTGTGGCTCGCCATTGATGTAGGCGGGCTTCACCATCTCCAGGTACCAGCTTGAGAACTCGTCCCAGAACAGCTTATAGACAGCCATCAGAGCCTCAGAGATACGATACTTCTTGAAGAGATCGTCAACCTCGGCATTGGTTTGACGCAGTTTAGCCTCGAACCATGCAGTAGCCATCTTGCCAGCTGCAGACTGTTCGATGTCAGCCACCTTCCAACCCTTGACGAGACGGAAGGCATTCCAGATCTTATTGTTGAAGTTACGACCCTGTTCGCAGAGTGCCTCGTCGAAGAGGATATCATTACCTGCAGGTGCAGAGAGCATCATACCCATACGCACACCATCGGCACCGAACTTCTCAATCAACTCGATAGGATCAGGAGAGTTACCAAGCGACTTAGACATCTTGCGACCCAGCTTGTCGCGAACGATACCAGTGAAGTAAACATTCTTGAAAGGCATGTCGCCGATATACTCATAACCAGCCATGATCATACGGGCTACCCAGAAGAAGATGATATCCGGACCTGTTACAAGGTCTGAAGTGGGGTAGTAGTACTTGATCTCCTCGTTGCCTGGGTTGTTGATACCGTCGAAGAGTGATACAGGCCAGAGCCATGAAGAGAACCAAGTGTCGAGGGCATCCTCATCCTGACGCAGGTCTGCATCAGTCACCTTCGGATCCTTCTGCTGAGCCAGCTTCAGAGCCTCCTCGCGATTCTCGGCTACGACATAATCATCGTTCTCGTTGTAGTAGTAGGCAGGAATACGATGACCCCACCACAGCTGACGAGAGATACACCAGTCCTGGATGTTCTCCAACCAGTTCTTATAGGTGTTCTTGTACTTGGCAGGATAGAACTTCAGCTCGTCGTTGAGCACTGGTGGCAGGGCGATGTCAGCGAAATGCTTCATCTTGAGGAACCACTGCAGTGAGAGACGGGGCTCGATGGCGGTATCTGGATTACGCTCCGAATAACCCACCTTATTAATATAGTCCTCCACCTTCTCCATCAGACCAGCCTCCTGCAGATCCTTGCTGATCTGCTTACGACAGTCCATACGGTCCATACCAACGTAGATAGGACTCTGTTCAGAGATGGTACCATCGGGGTTGAAGATGTCGATGGTATCGAGGTCGTGGGTCTTACCCAGCATATAGTCGTTGGTATCGTGGGCAGGAGTAACCTTCAGACAGCCCGTACCGAACTCGATATCTACGTAACGGTCCTCAATCACAGGGATGACGCGATTTACCAGAGGAACAATCACCTTGCGACCCTTCAGCCACTGGTTCTTGGGATCCTTGGGGTTGATACACATCGCTGTATCGCCCATGATGGTCTCAGGACGGGTGGTAGCAACTACTGCGTAATAGCCTTTCTCATCCTTGTGGATGATATTGCCAGCAGCCTCTAGTTCTGCTAGATTATCTAAGTTATCCAGGCCATCAACATAGTACTTCAGATGGAACAGATGGCTCTGCTCTTCTTTATAGATGACCTCCTCTGTAGAAAGTGCTGTCAGTGCCTTGGGATCCCAGTTTACCATACGGAGTCCACGATAGATGAGGCCCTTGTTATAAAGGTCTACGAAAACCTTGATGACACTCTTTGAGCGTGTCTCGTCCATCGTGAAGGCAGTTCGATCCCAGTCGCAGCTGGCACCCAGACGGCGCAACTGCTTCAGGATGATGCCACCGTGCTCGTGCGTCCAGTCCCATGCATGCTCGAGGAACTGATCACGCGTCAGGTCGTGCTTCTTGATACCTTGTTCTGCAAGTTTCTTCACCACCTTGGCCTCAGTAGCGATAGAGGCGTGGTCTGTGCCAGGTACCCACAGCGCATTCTTACCCTCCATACGGGCACGACGCACCAGGATGTCCTGGATCGTGTTGTTCAACATGTGACCCATGTGGAGCACACCCGTCACATTGGGGGGAGGAATGACGATGGTGTAGGGTTCACGTCCGTCGGGTTTGCTGGCGAAAAGTTTGTGGTCTAGCCAGTACTGATACCATTTCGATTCGACCTCTTTTGGGTCGTATTTGCTTGCAAGTTCCATATTTATGTTTAATAATTTTCAAAAATCGCTGCAAAATTAGTAAAAATCCACCGAAAAGTGTTATCTTTGCCCCAATAATTTCATCATTATGCATACAAAAGAGGAAAAAATGCAGGCTTTCGGGCGTTTTCTTGACGTTTTAGACGCGTTAAGGGCCAATTGTCCTTGGGACAAGAAGCAGACGAACGAGAGTCTGAGACCCAATACGATAGAAGAGACTTACGAACTCTGCGACGCTTTGATCAAGAACGACATTCACGACATCTGTAAGGAGTTGGGCGATGTGTTGCTCCATATCTGCTTCTATGCGAAGATTGCCGAGGAGAAGGAGCAGTTCGATATGGCTGATGTCTGCGATGCACTGACGAAGAAGATGATTACCCGTCATCCCCACGTCTATCATCCCTCCCAGATCAATGCCGTCGATCCAAAGCCGTTGCCCTTTGTACCAAGTGATACTAGTATTTCTAGTAATACTAGTCAATCTAGTAAGACTAGTACTACTAGTGTAACAACCGTTTCGCAGGTCCTCGAGAACTGGGAGCAGATCAAGCTCAAGGAGAAGGATGGCAACAAGAGCGTCCTTTCTGGTGTGCCTGAGGCCCTGCCATCACTGATTAAGGCCTATCGCATCCAGGACAAGGCCCGCAATGTGGGCTTTGACTGGGAGGATCGCCAGGATGTATGGAAGAAGGTCCGTGAGGAACTCGATGAGCTGGAGGTCGAGCTGAACAAGGAAGACAAGGAGAACTCCACGAAGGAGTTGGGCGATTTTCTCTTCAGCGTCATCAATGCAGCCCGTCTCTATAAGCTCAATCCCGACAATGCCCTCGAGATGACGAATCGTAAGTTTATCGGTCGTTTCAATTATATCGAGGCCCACAGCATCAAGGTGGGGAAACCCCTGAAGGATATGACGCTGGGTGAGATGGATGCCCTCTGGGAAGAAGCGAAGGAGAATGAGAGATTGGGGAAATGAGAGATTGAGGAAATGAGATAACGAGAAATTGAGAAAATGAGATAATGAGAAATTGAGAAAATGTGAAAAATGAAATAATGATATGAGAAAGAGTTTATTTATCGGAGTGATGGTTGCTGGCATCATGATGCTGGGCAGCTGTTTTGGTGGAGGTAAATCCAACCAGACTGTAGTCTATGACGAAGACTCTACCGACATTGAGGACCTTGTGCCTCGTGACAAGACGATCTATGGTCTCTGTGGTCCTGCTACGGCGATGAATACGTTGGAGGTGCTTACTGATAGTGGTGATACCCTTCATCTGAGTCTCACCACAGCCCAGGAGGAAAATCAGGTCTTTGGTGGTCTGCAGAGTGGCGATCGTCTGGCTGTCATGACAAATCCTGATAAGACTGTCGCTACGAAGGTTATCAATCTCAATACACTGTTGGGCGACTGGGTGATGCCCGATCCTCTCGACGGAAGTGCTGAGGTGGGTATCCGCATCAAGGAAGGTGGTGTGGCTGAGAGTATCGAGATGACTAATATCTTCTATCGCACGTGGAAGATCTACAACGGTAATCTCGAGATCCTGTCTGTCCGTGAGGGTGGTGGCGACGAAGAGGAGCTGAACCTTTACGAACTCCTGATTCTCGGTGCCGATACGTTGGCTTATAAGACCATCGGTAAGATGCGCGACGAGGAGGAGACCTTCGAGTATACCCGTTGGAAGCCCAAACCCAAGATTGACCTCCGAGGTCTTGAACTCGAGGAGTCGCTCGACGAGTTTAATAAGATTTAGTGCCCGTGGATCCCTTTAAGGTTCATATTCTGGGTTGTGGAAGTGCGCTTCCCACCCTTCGTCATAACGCCTCGTCGCAGATCATCGAGGTGCGCCAGAAGATTCTGATGCTCGACTGTGCTGAGGGCACCCAGATGCAGCTTCGCAGGTGCAGGGTGCGCTTTACCAAACTGGGGCATGTCTTCATCACCCATCTTCATGGCGACCATTGCTTCGGACTCATTGGTATGATCTCCACCTTCGGACTCGTGGGACGCATTGCGACCCTTCATGTGCATGGACCCGAGGCATTGGGGCCTGAACTGGAACATCAGATACAGTTCTACACCCACGACCTGGGCTTCTCCGTCGAGTTCCATCCTGTCGACACCACTCGTCGCGAGGTGGTCTTCGAGGACCGTAGTATCACCGTCGAGAGCATCCCCTTGCAGCACCGTGTACCCTGCTGTGGCTACCTCATCAGTGAGAAACCCACCCGCAGACCCGAAGATGTGCTGCGCAGCTATGCCTATATCAGCGACACGAAATACCTGCCTCAGTTGGCTGACGAACTCAAGGGTGTCTCTACGCTCTACCACGAGAGCACCTATGGCGAGGATCGTCTGCAGTCGGCCGAGAAGTATTGTCACTCTACAGCTCGTCAGGCTGCTTTGGTGGCGCGCGAGGCTGGGGTGGGGAAGCTGCTTCTGGGGCATTACAGCTCGCGTTACGATGATGAGCAGGTGCTGCTTGGTGAGGCCAAGGAAGTGTTCGAAAATACGTTTTTGACGAACGAAATGGACGTTTTCGACGTCTGAACGCAGCAAAAGTGCGATTTTTTTGCAAAAAATTTGGCATTTTCACATTTATTTCATATCTTTGCCCCAGTTATTGATGCTTATGCATAGAAGATTGCTCATATTCGTCGCAGGACTCATGATGTCGCTGATGCTGCCGTTGACGGCGATGGCGACCTCTATTTCCTATGCCAATGGTACCTTGAGTGTCACTGGTGCAGAGGGTCAGGTCCTCGAGGTCATCTCGCTGACGGGTAAGTGTGTTATGGAGGAACGCATCACTAGTCCTGCCCAGAGATTTGAATTGAGTATTCCCAAGGGCTGCTACATCGTGAAGGTGGGCGATGTAGTGCGCAAGGTTTCCGTACGATGATGGATTCGAAGTCGCAACGTGCTGCCTTCGAGAAGTTGGTGCACCAGTATAGTGAACAGCTGTATTGGATGATTCGTCGTATGGTGATGTCTCATGAAGATGCCAATGACCTGCTCCAGAATACCTTCATGAAGGCCTGGAACGCCTTCGACACCTTTCATGGCGATGCTAAGGAGTCAACCTGGCTCTCGCGCATAGCTATCAACGAGTGTCTCGATTTTATCCGTCGCAACAAGAAGCGCCCTGTAGCTACCTCCGACGAGATGAGTGTTGCCCGTACGCTGATGGCCGATCCCTATTTCGATGGATCTGAGGCTGAGGCCTTGCTGCAGGAGGCGATGGCTTCCTTGCCCGAAGTACAGCGCACGGTCTTCCAGCTGCGTTACTTTGACGATATGAAGTATGCCGACATCAGTCGCCTGCTCAACACCTCCGAAGGTGCCCTCAAAGCCTCCTATCACATCGCCGTGAAGAAAATAACAGCATTTTTTAAGGCTCACGATTAAACTATTTGATTATTTATACGTCTGATATACAAATGAGTGACGAAAAGTACATAGAAGAAAGAGTTGGCCGTCGGAATCCCTATCAGGTTCCCGAGGGCTATTTTGATGCATTTGCCTCCCAGTTGATGCAACAGTTGCCCGAGCGCCCCGTTAAGGCGCGCCAGGTGCGTATGCGTCGTTCCCTCTACATCGCAGCAGCCTGTATCGCAGCGTTGTTTATCTCGGGTGCTGCCTGGCTGTTCATGTCTCAGCCCGAGGCCCAGCCCGAGGCGCCAGTCCAGATGGCTGCCCAGCAGGAGTCTATGGAGGAGTCGATCGATGAGGCTGCCGACTACATGATGCTCGATAATCATGAGATTTATGCCTTGTTGTCAGATAATTAATACAACCAGTCCGATGAAGCAGATTATCCTTATCACCCTCTTCCTATTCTCCCTGGTCTCAGTCCGCGCTGAGGAGCAGCAGAAGTTCTCGCCCGAGAAGTTCCAGGCCGCCCTTGAGCAGTTTATGACGACGGAGGCCAACCTCACTGCCGATGAGGCAGCCAAGTTCTTTCCCATCTATCGTGAGATGCAGTGTAAGCAGCGCGCCGTCTATAAGCAGATGAAGGAGCTGGGTAAGAACAAGCCTACTGACGAGAAGGCCTGTCGCAAGGCTGTGGAGAAGCGCGATGAACTCGAACTCGAGCAGCGTCGCATCGCTCAGAGTTATCACGTGAAGTTCTTCGAGGTGCTGCCCGCATCCAAGGTCTACGACGTCATCAAGGCCGAGAATCGTTTCCATCGCAGAGCCCTTCGCGGACACATGGAACGCAAAAAGAAGTAGCCTCTAACCTCTAACCTCCAACCCCTAACCCCTATAAGTTCCGCATGCGGAACTTAAATTTATGATAATTTGGAACCCTCTGTCAGTTTCGGACAGAGGGTTTCTATTTCACAGGCCTCACAATGCGGTTTCCTCGAGGTGCACACGTACCTCCCGTGCAGCAGCAGCCAGTGGTGGGCGTCGGGGATGTCTTCCGCAGGGATGTGTTTGATGAGTTCCTGCTCAACCTTGTAAGGGGTATTGGCACGTTTCGATACGAGCCCCAGTCTGTGGGCCACGCGATAGACATGCGTATCGACAGCCAGCGCCGATTCTCCGAAGGCTACGCTCCTGATCACGTTGGCAGTCTTCCGACCTACCCCAGGCAGATCCAGCAGCGCGTTCATGTCCGAAGGCACCTCTCCGTCATGATGCTCCACGAGGGCCCTGGACATCTTCACCAGATGGTCAGCCTTCGCATTGGGGTACGACACACTGCGGATATATGCCAGCACGTCCTCGGGTTCAGCCTCTGCCATTGTCTTGGCATCGGGGAAACGGGCAAACAGTTCTGGAGTCACCTGGTTGATGCGTTTGTCAGTGCATTGTGCACTCAGGATGACCGCCACCAGCAGCTGGAACACGCTGGCAAACTCCAGTTCGGTAGTCACGTGCGGCATCTGCGACTTGAAATGCGCCAGAATCCTGGCAAATCGTTCTTCTTTCTTCATACATCTGCAAATATAGTCAAAAAACTATAATTACCCCAATTTTTCATGATTTACTTTCCACTTTTCACTTTTTTTTCGTATCTTTGTCCGCAAATCTCAAAACTATAACAATTTTTGTGCTTATGAAATCAAAAGTATTAAGTCTGTTCCTGCTACTGTCTTTATCAGCCAGTGCTCAGAAACTGCCCGTATGGCAGGACCCTGGTGTAAACCAGCAGAACCGTGAGCCACGACGTGCTCACTTCTTCGCCTTCGAATCAGCCGACAAGGCGAAGGGCGACAAGAGTGCCTCTGCCCGCTTCCTCTCGATGGAGGGTATGTGGAAGTTCCATTTCGTCAAGGACCACCAGAATGCGCCCAAGGACTTCTTCTCGCTGAAGTTCGACGATTCCAAGTGGGTCGATTTCCCTGTGCCGGGACTCTTCGAGCTCAATGGCTATGGCGACAAGATCTACAAGAACATGGGCTATGCCTGGTGTACCACGTTCGAGAACAATCCCCCTTATATCGGTGAGACGAATAACTACACGGGTTCCTATCGTCGTGAGTTCGATCTGCCAGCCGACTGGAAAGGTCAGGAGGTGTTCTTCCATGTAGGTTCGGCCACGAGCAACCTCTTCCTCTGGGTCAATGGCAAGTACGTAGGCTACTCTGAGGATTCCAAGGTCGCTGCCGAGTTCAATATCACGAAATACCTGAAGCCCGGCAAGAACCTCATCGCCATGCAGATCATGCGCTGGTGCGACGGCTCTTACCTCGAGGATCAGGACTTCTGGCGCTTCACGGGTATCGCCCGCGAGGTCTATCTCTATGCCACCCCGAAGGTTCACCTGCAGGATATCACCATCGGACAGGACTATCTCGACGGCAAGGGCCTCCTCACTGTCGATGCGAAGGTAGCAGGCGGTAAGGCCGATGTCGAGGCCACCCTCTACGATGCTGATGGCAAGCAGGTGGCTCAGGGTCTCAACGCCACTGTTGAGGGCGCCAAACCTTGGACGGCCGAGACACCTTATTTATATACGTTGGAGGTCCAGTTGCGTCAGGGCGACAAGGTGCTCGAGGTGGTTCGCAAGAAGATAGGCTTCCGTCATATCGAGATCAAGGGAGGCCAGCTGCTCGTCAACGGACAGCCGATTCTCATCAAGGGAGCCGACCGTCATGAGCTCGATCCCGATGGCGGTTACATCGTCTCTGTCGAGCGCATGATCCAGGATATCAAGATTATGAAGCAGATGAACATCAACGCCGTGCGCACCTGCCACTATCCCGACGATCCCCGCTGGTACGATCTCTGCGACGAGTATGGCATCTACCTGACTGCCGAGTCTAACCTCGAGTCACATGGTATGGGCTACAAGGAGAAGACCCTCGCTATCCGTGCCGACTTCGAGCTCGCCCACATTGAGCGTCAGGAGGGCAATATGATCACCTATAAGAATCACCCCAGCATCATCGTCTGGTCGCTGGGCAACGAGGCTGGCTACGGCATTAACTTCGAGAAGGCCTACGACTGGGTGAAGGCTTATGATAAGACCCGTCCCTGCCAGTATGAGCGTGCAGGCATTGAGGGTAAGACCGATATCTACTGCCCGATGTATGCCGACTATGCCTGGAGCGAGAAGTATTCCAAGGGAGAGGTCACTGGCGGTAAGGTCGAGAAGCCCCTCATCCAGTGCGAGTATGCCCACGCGATGGGTAACTCCCAGGGAGGTTTCAAGGAGTACTGGGACCTTATCCGCAAGTACCCCGTCTATCAGGGAGGCTACATCTGGGACTTCGTCGATCAGGGCATGCGCGACAAGAGCCCTGTGACGGGTAAGGAGATCTTCACCTTTGGTGGCGACTACGGCCGCTATCCAGCCTCCGACTATAACTTCAACTGCAACGGACTCATTGCCCCCGATCGCCGTCTCAATCCTCATGCCTACGAGGTGGCTTACTACTATCAGAACGCCTGGATTACCGATCTCGGTCTGAAGGACGGTAAGTTCGAAGTCTACAACGAGAACTTCTTCAAGTCGCTCGACGACCTCGAGCTCGTCTGGAAGGTGAAGAAGCACAGCGGCACCGTCGATATCAGCGGCATCGCTCCCCAGCAGCGCAAGGCCTTCGACGTCGATGCACTGGAGGATGTGCTCGAGAAAGTCGCTGCCCATCATCCCAACGAGGAGATCACGGTCAACTTCGAGTTCCGCAGTCGCGAGGCCCAGCCTTTGATCGACAAGGGTCAGGTGCTTGCCCGACAGCAGTTCGTCATCCAGCCCTATCCTTTCCCTGAGATCACGGTTCAGCCAGTCGAGACGGGCCTCACCTGTGAGGAGACCACGAGCTACGTCAAGCTCGAGACCGCTGGTACCGCTCTGACCATCGGCAAACGTTCCGGACTGATCGACTATCTCGATGTCGATGGCGAGCCCATGCTCCTCGATCGTCGCTCAGTCACCCCCGAGTTCTGGCGCGCTCCAACGGATAACGACTACGGCGCAGGCCTCCAGCGGAGGTTCGCTGTCTGGAAGGATCCCCAGCTGAAGGTTGCCTCCTTCAAGGTCGATGGCAACACCGTTACCGTTGGCTTCGACATGCCCGATGTCAAGGGACAGCTCACGCTGACCTATACCCTCAATGCCGATGGCGAGGTGATTGTCCGTCAGCAGCTGAAGGCCGCCAAGGATGTCGAGGTCGCTCCGATGTTCCGCTATGGCATGCAGCTCCAGATGCCCCGTCAGTTCGATGCCATCCAGTATTACGGACGTGGCCCTGTCGAGAACTACATCGACCGCAACTCATCCGAGTTCCTCGGTATATATAATAATAAGGTGTCGGCCGAGTACTATCCCTATGTTCGTCCTCAGGAGTCGGGCAACCACACCGATGTGCGCTGGTTCCGCGTGCTCGATGCCAAGGGTAGGGGACTCGAGTTCTTCAGCGACGCCCCGATGGAGGCCAGTGCGCTCAATTATCTCGTCGAGGATCTCGACGACGGTCCCGATAAGGACAATAAGGTCTGGGGCCATCACTCGGGCGACCTCGTCGAGCGTCCTCTCACCCAGGTTCACATCCAGCAGCGCCAGATGGGCCTCGGCTGTGTCAACTCATGGGGAGCCTGGCCGCGCGAAGAGTATCTCCTGCCATATCAGGATTACGACTTCACCTTCGTCATCCGACCCGTTAAGGACTGACCAAACAGATCTCCCAGTTTCGGCTGGGAGATTTCTTTTTGTGTCAATTTGACACCAATTCTCGTTGACTTTTGTCAAAAAGGTAATCGTTTACGGCCATTTTTTGAATTTTTAGCCAAAAATTCTTGTAATGTCATTAATAAATGCTTACCTTTGCAACGTCTAAGATATAAAAGAGTTAAAAGAGATGAAGATGATGAACGCAATGATGAAATCCCTGCTGGTCGGTATGATGATGCTGACCTGCACCGCTGTTTTGGCAGAAGAGACCAATGTCACCAACGATTGTGACACAACCTATATCAAGCTCGACGCTAATCTGGAGCCCATCAATTATATCAACTGGGCCAAGGAAGACCTCGAGAAGGCCGTAGGCGAACTGGAGACGATTCTCGAGACCGAGGCCTTCCAGCTCTACGCTGCTGGTGACTACACCTACAAGGTCGAGAACGGCATCGTGACCTCGATGGCTATTCAGATTGAGGACGAGAAGAACGATAAGGTCATCTACAACCGCATCCTCAACGCGCTGGCCAAGAGCAAGCCGGTGAAGGACACCCATAACACGGGTGGTAACTTCTACCAGTACTCCACCTTCCAGTTGCAGTTCGACGATTTCGAAGGTTACGAGAAGCTGACGTTCTCGGCGATTCCCGAGGAAGAGTAAACCATAAACGATCATCCCCAGCCATTCGGTTGGGGATGATTGTTTTTAAGATTCTAGGCCACATACCCCATACACGAGGTCGTACCAAGTGCCGTCAGCACAGCTGAGATAATCGAAGCGAGTATCTGCAGCGACCACTTAAGCGTTTCCTTCTTTGTCATAAGCTATAAACTTTAAACTTTAAACTATAAACTCTAAACTTTAAACTCTAAACTCTAAACTCAGAACTAGTTCCCAAGGTCGAATCCGCCGCTCTCTGAACCTGAACCGCTGTTCTGCTCTGAACCGCTATTCTCAGAACTTGAACCGCTGTTCTCTGAGCCGCTGTTCTCGTTCTCATTCTCGTTCTCGGGATCCTCTACGGTGCCGCTGTCACCGCTGGTTACACGCTTCAGGACGTTACCCTCCTCGTCGAGACAGGTGATCTGGATAGCCGTGTTCTTCAGCTCGTCCTTCACGTCGACGTTGGGCGTGAACACGATACGACGGGTGGTGATCAGGTTGGCCTTCACGTCCTCCAGCTTCTCTACAGCCTTCGAACGGACGCCGAAGCGCATGGTTCCCAGACCGGGCAGGGGTACGGAGTGACCTTCAGTGGCCCACGTGCGGATGACTTCACCGGCTGCATCCCAAGCCGCCTTGATAACACCTGAAGAGATGCCCGAGTGGGTAGCCGCCTCTGAGAACACCTTCTTCTCTGCGATAGGAATGTAGAGATCGGGACGC
>JAFSNR010000068.1 GCA_017443345.1 Prevotella sp. | reverse complement strand
TGGTTCAATCCAAAGACTGGCAAGATAGTCATCGTACTTCCCAACAACAAGAGCCAGCAGGACGTATTCAATACCCTGTTGCATGAGGGTGTAGCACACTTCGGACTCCGTAAGATGTTCGGAGAGAACTTCGACACCTTCCTGTACAATATATATAATAATGTATCTCCTGACATCAAGGCTCGCATCGATGCAGCCATGAAGCGCAACGGATGGGGTAGGAACGAGGCTACAGAGGAATACCTTGCCAGACTCGCAGAGCGTACTGACTTCGACTATGCAGAGAAGATGGGCTGGTGGAGCAAGGTTAAGCAGTTCTTCCTTGACATGTTAGCTTTAGCAGGCTTCCATACCGAGCTAACAGACAACGAGCTTCGCTATATCCTGTGGCGCAGTCACGATAACCTGACGCACCCCAACAAGAAGCCAAGCCTGTTTGATATGGCAAGAGACCTCGACATGCAGCTGAGGCTTGGTGTAGGCATTGCCGATGGATTGCCGAAACGTACAGCGCAGACTACTGCGGAAGAGGTTTACGGTATCATCAGGAAGGCAAAGGCTGACGGTACATATATGAAAGCACCCAATGGAAAGCCCAGCAATCTGAACGAACAGCAATGGGTACAGGTAAGAACCAATGCTTTTAAGGAGTGGTTCGGAGACTGGGAGAATGATCCTGAGAACGCATCGAAGGTCGTTGACGAGAACGGAGAGCCGAAAGTGATGTACCATAACACCAATCTTGAATGGGTAAACAAGGGAGCACCGTTCTGGACTTTCTTTGAGGACTCGCATTTCGGAACCCAGGGACAGGCAGAGGACAGGATGCCATCAGCCAGAGAAGGTGTAAAGACCTACGCTGTGTTCCTGAATATCCGCAACCCACAACGTAGGAGTGATGCCGACCAGGACTACTTGGAAGAAAAGGATATGACCATGTCGGAGTTCTGGCAGCAGAGCGCAGAAAGAGCCAAGGAAAGAGGCTTTGACGGTATCGTGTACCTCAATGAGTACGAAGACAAGGAGCACCCAGCCGACAGCTGGATAGCTTTCAAGCCCAATCAGGTAAAGAGCGCCACCGACAATATAGGAGCCTTTAGCATGGAGGATGACGACATACGCTTCTCCATCCGTACCAAGGAACCACCCAAGAAGACAGGCAAGGGCTACAAGGTCTTTGTGTTGAAGGACGGACAGCTGTATCCGCCAATGGTAGCCAATCCTAACGGAGAAGGAACACCCGTAGGTGTATGGCTGGATGCCGATGCAGCACCTGTGGCAGGACAGAGTAAGACAGGCAGACCGCAAGTAAAAGCTGGTGGTAAGGGTACACAGGGAGGCAGTGGCCAGTTGGCATATCGCCCAGGATGGCACCTTGGAACCATCCCTTATGCCTTGCAGTTCAACCGCAAGGACGAGAACGGAGAAAAGACACTGTTCCCCAGTAACTTTGTATGGGCTGAGGTAGAGTATGCCGATGATGTGGACTACCAGGAAGAGGCACGTCAGGAAGGCATGAATGCCAACGGTAAGTACCAGCATTCATTGGCAGGCTTGAAACGTGTACCTACCGATGGCAGCTATAAGTACAGGACGAACCCAGACCCCAAGACAGACGAATGGATCATCACTGGCGCTATGCGTGTCAACAAGATACTGAGCCGTGAAGAGGTGGACGAGCTGGTACGTAAGGCTGGTCGTGAACCTCAGAAGGTGCAGCCAGGAGCGAAAGACATGCAGGAAGCCATTGACGAGCTGAACGCAGAGATAAAGGCCGTGAAGGAAGCTGATGAGATGGGTCTGTTATTGCGTGACGATGAGGCATGGGCTGATGATGTGGCACAGGAAGCCTACGAAAAGGCTGTAGCCAGTGAGGTACTGGAGTGGCAGGAAGCATGGCAGGACAGCATGATAAGCCTGAAAGCTATGCAGGATGCCATTGCCAAGGAGACAGGCAATGTGGCTACTGGTGCCGAGGATGCCTACCATTTCGAGAACCGCATGCACGGACGTGCCAAGAATATGGCAGAGCGTTATGACTGGCAGTACTACCGTCCGATGCTGAAAGCCTTTAATGACTTCTGCAAAGAGAAAGGTCTTACCCATGAGCAGGGCATGGACTATCTGATTGCCAAGTCAGGCTTGGAGCGTAATATGTACTACGCTTTCCGTGATGCCATGAAGGAGAAGCTTACGCAAACCATCAAGGCAGAGCGTGAGAAGCTGGAGAAGGACTATGCCAAGCATCGTATAGAAGAGCTGGAATACAAGCGCCTTAAGGCAGAGCTGGAAGAACAGGAGCGCACAGGTGTTGACGATGCCATCCAGCAGCTTCATGAGTCACTGGCATGGCAACGTGCCAAGGAAGACTATGAGCATGGCGACATTACCTTTGACGAGTTCCTGCGCAGACGTGAGTCGCTGATACATGGTGTGGTAGGCGACCTGTACGACAAGTACGTAAAGGACTTCTCAGGACTTACCGAGACATTTGCCAAAGAGTGGTACGACGATGCACAGGACATCAGGAAGGATGCACAGAAAGCTATCGACCCGACAGAGAAGCGCATGCTGTGGGCAGCCTACGACAAAGCCATGAAGGAAGCCTATAAGGTTGCATACCAGGTTGCTGTTGATGACGTGTTCGGTGCTGAGGCTGATGCGATACCTCAGCGAACCGAGCTGTGGGAGAAGATTAACGCAGCCACCAAGGAGACATTGAAGCACAGCTATGAAAGCGGACTGATGGAGCGTAAGACCTACCAGAAGGTAGGCAGCATGTTCGACTACTATCTGCCTTTGCGTGGATGGGAAGAGGATAAGGCATCGGACGTATATACCTATATGGGTAAGGAAAACGTGTTCTCTCCAGCTGTGAAGAAGACATGGGGACGTACCTCCAAGTCTGAAAACCCACTGGCTTATATCGGTAACATTGCTGTGAGCACCATCCTTAGCGGACACCGTAACCTCATGAAGCAACACTTCCTGAATTACGTGATGAACAATCCCACAAGTCTTGTGAACATCAGCGAGTCGTGGTATGAGAACATAGGAAGCGAGGATGACAGACCTGTATGGGTACTGCGTACTGCAGACACAGCAGGGAAGAGTGCCGACGAGATTGTGGATATTGTCAACGACTTCAACGAAGAGATGCGTCTAAAGCAGCTTGACGGAAAAGCAATACCCGTTACTGGCAGGCTGCGTCTTGACGTTCATGCCACCAGCGGACAGAAAGAAGAGCATGTTGTAGAGGTGCAGCGCGCAGGACATACCTACCAGCTGTATATCAATGGCAACCCAAAGGCAGCACAGGCACTCAACGGCAGCGCTGCAAGAGCTGTGAGCCGTATCAGCGACACCGATATGGGCAAATGGCTGACAAAGCTCAACAGAGCGATGGCTGAGTTCTTCACATCAAAGAACCCTGCGTTTATCGTTTCCAACCTCAGCCGAGACCTTAACATGGCAGGTGCCAGTGTTAGGGTCAATGAGGATAAAGCCTACAATGCCCAGTTTATAAAGAACGTGGCAAAGGTACTCTCTCCAAGAGTGGCTGCAGGAGACATGGGTAAGTTAGGCTTGAAGGGTCTGATAGGCAGAGGACGCGGTGTGACAGGCATGATGCCCAAGCTGATGCGTAAGTACCAGGACGGCAAGCTTAATGCCGGCAACGAGACCGAGCGCCTTTTCAAGGAGTTCATGGACGAAGGTGGTGAGACAGGCTTCGTGAACATGCTCAGTATAGACAGCTTCAAGGAGAAGATGCAGAAGGAGATAGCCCAGATGAATGGCAGCAGCCTGCTTGGTAAGAATATCAAGGAGGGAAGCATCCATAAGGCATTCAGAGTGCTGGGAGAGACCTTCGAGTTCTATAACCGCTGTGCCGAGGATGCCACCCGTTTCATTGTCTATATGACCAGCAGACAGATGGGTAAGAGCCTGGAGCAGTCGATAGCAGATGCCAAGGACGTAACCCTGAACTTCAATCGTAAGGGGACAGGAGCAAAGGGTAATGCAGAGGTGCGTGACCTGTTCATCTTCGTAAACCCAACAATACAGGCACTTGCCAATATGTACCGCATGGCAACGAACCATCCGCTGAAGCTTGGCGCTGTAACCCTTGCCTTCATGGCTGGTGGTGCTATGATGCCAGTCATCAACCAGTGGCTTCTCAATATGTTCGGAGGCGATGATGATAAGGATGCCTACTGGAACCTGCCACCTTGGGTACGTAAGAACAACCTTGTATTCTGGGTGCCAGGAACAAAGTACTTCTTTACCATACCTTTGGCTCAGGAGTTCCGCGTGTTCTATGGTGTGGGTGAGATGATGGCAAGCAGCGTGATGAGTCATCCTCATCAGAACACTGCCGTTGAGATCATCGAGAGTGTTGCCGACCTTGTGCCCATCAACCCGATAGGCAATGGTGGTAATCTCGTCATAGATTTCCTGCCGACGGCAACACAGCCCATCCTGCAGATTGCTTTCAATACCGACTTTACAGGAAAGCCCATCTGGAAGGAGAACCAGGGCAACAAGTACGCACCGATGTATGAGAAAGCCTATGCCAGCACTCCACGATGGATGACGAAGGTAGCAGACGGCATCAACAGACTTTCAGGAGGTGATGAGGACAGCCGAGGATGGATAGACAGGAGCAAGGCAGGCTCATATCTTAACAACCCAGCAATATGGAACCATCTGTTACAGGGCTACTTCGGAGGTATGTACAACACCATTGCTAAAGGCTTTGACGTGATGACTACCGTAGGAAGCGGTGAGATGCCCAATGCCTACCAGATACCTATCGTGAACAGGTTTGTCAACAGTCCTTGGGAGCGTGACAACTCAGGAGCGCTGGGCGAGGACTACTGGCAGCTCATCAGCGACAATGACGAGTTCATGCATAATATCAGCAAGAAGAGAAAGCGCGCCAAGGACGGAGATACTGAGGCTCAGAAGAAACTCGATGAGCTGATGAAGAGTGATGACTACAAGCGTAGCCTTGTCATCAACCAGTATAAGAAGCTGATAAAGACACAGACGGACTTGGAAGCAGAGACCAGCGACAAGGAAGAGCGCGCCCGCATCAAGCAGAGCATATCGTTCTACAAGAAAGGACTGATGAAGGAGATAGCAGCCATCGACAAAGGCAAGGACCCCTTCGAAAATGCCAAGATGGAGTTCGACAATAGCTATGATGCAGAGTACCGTAAGGCCATTGCCCTGCGAATCGCCAAGGAAGCAGGAGCAGACAAAGACCCGTACGGAAAGAAGCCCGAAAGCGACCCTGCCCGTCTGTACCAGCAGCTACGCACAGCCGATGATGTCTATGAGGATGCCAAGTTTGCAGCCTACCAGGCACAGCTCAAAGAGCAGGGCAACGAGGAACTGGCTGACGAGGTAAGCAAGGCGCGCGCAGAGCTGCACAGGGAAACGCAGTATCTTGAAGAGGGCTATCCCGATGACAATGCAGCCATCATGGAAGATATCCGCACCGAGAGACGCAGGCTGATGAGTGTGTATGGCATCAGGTAACCGATAAAAAAGAGCACGATAACGTTATGACTAATTTTGCAACAAAATAGCAGATATGGCACAGGAAGTACTATTATCAATGAAGAAGGTGCGCCCCCAGACCACCGTAGACAGCGTACAGGAGTCGCGCAAGTACAGTGGGCGCAGAGCCTTTGACGTGCTGTTGGAAGCCCAGCAGTGCTGGGATAGCATGAGCCGTTTCCGTAGGGACCGTGAACGTAACAAGCGTTATACCTATGGCGACCAGTGGGGAGACATCATCACTGTTGACGGAGAGCAGATGACGGAGGAAGAGTATATCAAGAGCCAGGGCAGTGTGCCCCTGAAGAACAACCTTACCCGTCGCCTTGTCCGTAACGTCCTTGGTGTGTATCGCTCACAGGGCAAGGAACCCATCTGTACTGCGAGAGACCGCGACGAACAGAAGATTGGCGAGACGATGAGCACCATCCTCCAGTGTGTCATGCAGATGAATAGGATGAGGGAGATACATGCTCGCAGCTTTGAAGAGTTCCTTATCAGTGGCTTCGTGGTTCATCGTAAGTGGTTCGGATGGAACAGCCATAATAATAAGGTGGACTGTTGGACGGACTATGTGCAGCCTAACAACTTCTTTATCGACAGCAATATGCGCGACTTTCGAGGATGGGACTGTTCGATGGTTGGCGAAGTACATGAGATACCCTTCGGAAAGCTGGCAGAGCAGTTTGCCAAGACTCCCGAAGACTATGAGAAGCTGAGACGCATCTATCATGAGGCAGCAGACCGCAGAGCGATCCAGCGCGCCTATGAGCAGTTCGGATTCAGCCGTATCCATAACTACGACTTCCTGTTTGTCAGCGACCCCCGTCTGTGCAGAGTCATCGAAGTCTGGCGCAAGGAGCAGAAGGCTCGTTACCGCTGTCATGACTATAACAATGGCGAGGTCTTCAAGATTGACGCAGAAGACTACCAGGAGCTGGTAGAGGACGTTAACCAGTCGCGCTTGCAGCGTGGCTTTGCAGCAGGCATGGCACTGGAGGACATTCCGCTTATCAAGGCAGAGTGGTTCGTCGATGACTACTGGTACTATTACTACCTGACACCATTCGGAGATATTCTTGACGAGGGAGAGACACCTTACAAGCACAAGAGCCATCCGTATGTTTTCAAGGCATATCCCTTCATTGACGGAGAGATACACAGCTTTGTGGCTGACGTGCTGGACCAGCAGCGTTATACCAACCGTCTTATCACGATGTACGACTGGATAATGAGAGCCAGTGCAAAAGGTGTGCTGATGGTTCCTGAACAGGCACTGGAAGGATGCAGCATGAGCATTGACGATATTGCAGAAGAGTGGACGCGCTTCAATGGTGTCATCGTATATAAGGCCAAGCAGGGCATCAATCCGCCACAGCAGATTGCCAACAACTCTACGAACATCGGCATCAATGAGCTGTTGCAACTGCAGTTGAAGTTCTTTGAGGACATCAGTGGTGTGCATGGAGCCTTGCAGGGCAGGGAAGGACCAAGTGGTACAAGTGGTACGCTCTACCAGCAACAGCAGCAGAACGCTGCAACATCATTGCTGGACTTGCTGGACTCATTCTCTATGTTCGTAGTGGACGGAGCCTACAAGGACGTGAAGAACATACAGCAGTTCTACGACACCAAGCGCGTGTTCAATATCGCAGGGCGCTCAGGACAGACCACAGAGTACGACCCAGAGAAGATGCAGGACGTAGAGCTGGATTTGAGCATCACGGAAAGCACCTCTACGGCAGCATACAGAGACTTCGCCAA
The DNA here is from genome assembly GCA_017443345.1 of Prevotella sp. Taxonomy (GTDB): domain Bacteria; phylum Bacteroidota; class Bacteroidia; order Bacteroidales; family Bacteroidaceae; genus Prevotella. Next base: position 3,496 of record JAFSNR010000068.1, on the reverse strand, counting down.
CGAGTTCCTGATGAAGATATGGGAGCAGGGGCAGATTTCCCTGGAGCAGATGCTGGAAGTTGGCAAGTTCCCATTTGGCGACCAGTTGCTGCAGAGTGTCAAGGCACAGAAAGAGCAGCTGGAACAGGGACAGACACCCGACGCATTGTCACCACAGCTACAGCAGCAGGTGGCACAGGGAGCCAACCAGCAGGCCGTCAATCAGCTATATGGTGCCATGCGCAAAGCGGCATAAGAGATATACCGACTCCGTGTCGGCTTCTGATCAATCCTCTTGTAATGTTATGTCGAGGGCAGTTACTTACAACTGCCCTTTCTTTTTGTCCTTCCCCCATGTACATGGTATGTAGCCAGTGGGTCATGGGAGAGCGTGGCAATACCCGTAAGGTCAGCCTTTTGCTCCTTTTTTGTTCCGCTTTGCATCTTTCTTCCTCATTTTTTCGGCTTTGCGCCAGGTGGTAATCCATTCGTAGTATTTCTCTGCCCTTTCCTTGCGGATATGAGCTGGCATCCTGTCCGTGCCGTTGGCATAGGGAGTGTGATAGAAGCACTCACTACGTAGCTGGTTAAGCGTTACGTCCTGTGAGATGTAGTGCTTTCGCTTCAACAGACGGAAGTTCTTACGGTCCATGATGACGAGCTTGCCATCGAGTGACGGCATGACATAGTAGCGGTCACCATCCTTGGCATGATGCTCGTCGGCTGTGTTCACTGCTTCGCGTAGGCGAAGATAATCTCTGAAATGTTGGATGAAATTATACATAATACAATATTTAAGAATTTATACTGGATTGCTTGTAGCAATATATTAGCTTATTGTGGCAGCGGAAACCGCTTTTTTCTTTGTCCTACGTGACTTGATGCGTCGTGGTACGATGGTAGGCAGTGGCATCTCATAGAAGCAGATATGCAGACCGATGGCCCTTGTCATCAGCAGGTCGTCATGCTTGCCAGCGATAGCGCCAAAGGCACCGTTCTGTTTCTTCTCATAGGTAAGGTACTCATCGATGCAGCGACGGTCACGTTCTACATACAACGTCTCGCGGATGACCTTTACCAGCGTGGAGATGATGACAGGCTTCGTAGCCACATTGGTGTGGAATCCGTATTTCTTGGGAGCGCCCTCCGCGATTTCCTCAGGAGACTGCTTACGCTCATAGAGATTGGGATATACGTCCTTTATCTGGTTGAGGATGAAAGCAGCCTGGTCGCCATCGACTGTGCGGTCCTTGTCTTTCGTCTCCAAGGTGTTGGACTCGATGACCAGCAGGGCATCGTCATAGAACGCTGCTATCTGTGCAGCCTTCCATGCCAGCAGGTCGTGGTCGATATGTCCGTACCACTGGGCTACGACAGTAGGCTTGTCACCATCCATCATATACAGACGGTCAAATACCACAATGACAGACCAGTCGGCCTTTCGTGAGCGTCCTCCAATATCCACTACAACAAGGTAGCGGTTCATGACCTTCTCATCCTGTTCAACCTCAGGGAGTGCCCATATCCATAGCAAGCCCTGATGGTCCTCACGGAAGCGCAGCTCTTTGAGTGCATCCTTACCCTCGTCTCCCTTGGCATATACATCACCCACATACTTGGGAGCCTTGCAGAATGGCTTAAGACGGTTGACAAGGTATTTGTCGAAGACGCGAGCACCAGAGTGTACGAAAGCCTCTTCGTCATCAGATGGATACTCGGAAGCCATGTCGCCATGGTCGGTGTACTTGGAGCGCTCCAGGATATACCAGTAGATAGCCTCCAGTGTGGCACCCTGCTCCCACAGCCACCAGAGATACCTTCCAGACTCTTCACGGTTGGACTTGGTATTGCCATTGTTGCGGTTGTCATACAGCCATGTGGCAAAGGCAGCGATAGGAGAAGCAGCTTTGACATACTTGCAGCCCTCCCACTCAGACGTGATGGTAGTGGCATACTGCTCAATCTCATACCATGCAATGAACAGCGCCTCGAACTGGGAGCGCCCAGCCTTGGCATCATCGTATTCTATCTGGAAGAAGTTGCCGACACCGTTTGCCGTAGACTCATAGACTATCATGGTATACGGTTTCAGCAGGATGCCAGAGCATGCAGAGCGCACGATCTGTTCAGGAGTCTTGCCGTCCGTCTTCTTCCATAGTGCCACCTCAGAGCAGTGTACCAGGTTATAGTCGCCACCACGTGCCGACTCAGGACGTTCGGCAGAGCCTATCTTTATCTTGCAGTTTCGTGCTGGTATGCGGTGTATGTTCCCTGAGTTGCCGACACCTACCATCTTGCGCTCGTTGGCATCGTAGGACTCGCCCATCTTGTAGAGGTATTCGATAGGATACTCGTTGATGAGCTTGTCGAACATATCCTTGATTTCGTTGGCAGTATCCTTTACATGAGCCACGATGATGCTGTTGAGACCTACCTTGTGGACGAGCTGGAGCCATGCCATGTAAATCTGCGTAGCTGTAGAACCACCCCATTGACGTGCTTTCAGAAGGATAAGGCGGATGGGCTTACCTTTCAAGCGCATCTTTTCATAGCGCATGATGAGCTTACGCTGAGGACGGTTCAGTCGGAAATGAATGTCCTCGCCACCACCTTTCTGCTTAATCATAGCCTCCATGGCAGCCCAGAAGGCAAAGTCATGACGGAAGCGGATTCGCGTCCATTGCTCTATGATTTTCAGCCTGTCGGAGTCGTTGAAGCGCCCAGCGCCCAGGCTGGCATGGAAAGCCTTGATAGAGCCTGCCTCCACAATCTGCTTGACCATGGGAACAGCCATCATGCGACGCGGTATCCACTGCGTCCTGATGGGGAAGTCCTTTATAGTTACCTTTACTCGTTCGCCCAGCGACCCCTCTCCAGTGATGGGATTGAACTTCGCATTGATCTCGTCATTGCGCCTGTCGTTCTCCTTCAAGAGTTCGAGGATATGCAGGGGTGTTACGATGGGAGCTACCTTTGCCTTTGTTGCCATGGAGCAGGAGAGAAAAGGAAGCCGACCATCAGCCCGACGACATAGCTGTATATATGTAAGGTGTTGTCAGGAAACGCTATCGTGATGCCATAGTGCAGGAAGATGAATGGAAGGAGATAGGTAAAGGCAATGAAGCCAGCTATCCACAGATGGAAGAACAGCTTACGACACGTGAGCCATGACACCTGACCGAGCAGGCAGAAGCAGACGGCAGAAAGTCCTACGGTGGGTGTGTCTGTAGCGAAAGGGTATGTTACCGCCACGGCATAGGCTATCAGCAACCGCGATAGAGAAATCGGATAGATAAAGACCACCGAGAGCATGCACCAGCAGTTGACAAGGCAGTGAACGATACCAGCGTGGAAGAAGGAATAGATGAGACGTGCCAGTATCGTACAGCCCGACATGATGCCTACGTGCTGTAAGAGCTGTGCGGACTGTTGCCGTGACAGGACAACATACTGGACAGCGGAGATGATGATGCAGATAGCGCTTACAACAAGTGCCGTAGCCTTCGTTTTCTCTCTT
>JAFSNR010000067.1 GCA_017443345.1 Prevotella sp. | reverse complement strand
GACGCACTTCTCCTGTTCCGCACAGGCGACTTCTATGAGACCTACAAGGATGACGCAGAAAAGGCATCCAAGATACTTGGCATCACGCTTACCAAAAGCACGAAAACCAAGGATGAACAGGGCAAGCCGCTTGTGATGGCAGGATTCCCATATCATGCGCTCGATACCTATCTGCCCAAACTCATCCGTGCCGGTCAGCGTGTCGCCATCTGTGACCAGTTGGAAGCCCCCAAGCAGACGGTAAAGCGTGGCATAACGGAATTGGTAACACCGAGTGCTGCCCCCGAAAAGGAGCAGAAGACTGAACCAGAAAAACAGCCTTCCTTTCATCGATAAACCCATTAAAGCGTAAAGAAAGTGACAGCATCCAGACAAGCCTATATAGACAAGTATGCGGAGTATGCTATGGAGCAAATGAGGCGATATGGCATACCTGCCTCTGTGACCCTTGCCCAAGGCATCATTGAGTCTGCCGAGGGAAAGAGTATGCTTTCAAGAACAGCCAACAACCATTTTGGCGTGAAGGGCGAGTTCAATGGTCAGTATGTACGTGCGGACGATGACAAACCCAATGAAAAGTTCAAGAAGTATGATAATGTCGGACAGAGCTATGAGGACCACAGCAAAGTCCTCATGGGTGCCCGCTATCAGAAATACACCAGGAACCTTTCTCCAGATGACTACCGAGGATGGGCGGCTGGCATCAAGGCAGGAGGCTATGCCACTGCCAAGAACTATGTCAGCACCATCGTAGGGGTCATTGAGGGTGCCAACCTGCAGAAGTACGACCAGATGGTCATCGAGCAAGCCAAGAGAGAAGGCAAGACGATTGGCGGTGCAGAGTATCGGATAGCAGATTTATCCGATACAGCTTCAACTACGCAGAATGTCATGCCAACGCCCAATGGTCTATATTCCCTGCCATTGAAGCGAGAGGAGTTCATGTTGGTGACTTCGCCTTATGGGAACCGTCGTGACCCGATGGATCACAGCAAGACACAGTTCCATAAGGGTATCGACATCAGTTGTAAGAACGAAACGCTTCTTGCAACGGAGAACAACGGCAAGGTCGTAGGCGTGAATCAGAATGCCAACACGGGCGGTGGTAAGTCTGTCACCATCGAGTACAGCCGTGTGGATGGCAGTAAGTACCAGACCACCTATATGCACATGTCGAACATCGACGTGAAGGTTGGCGATACGGTCAATGCCGGTGACAAGATTGGCGTTTCTGGCAACACGGGAACCAGGACTACTGGCCCCCATCTGCATTTCGAGGTGAAGACTGTAGCCGCTGACGGCACGAAACGCAATATCGACCCTGCTGCCTATATTGCGGAAATCAGCCAGAAAGGAGGTCTCTCGCAACAGTTGCTCCACAACGGAAAGGATTTGCTGGCCAGTTATAAGGCTGCAAATCCAATGGATCAGGAAACTGTGGCTGCACAGCAACAGATTGACACAAACATGTCACCTGATGACTGGATGAAGAAATTGCTTTCAAGTGAAGACAGCGGTGTGGGACTCAGCCATAGTGCAGACCCCATCATGGAAATGGCTATGACGATGTTCACCAGTCTCATGGCTCTTGCTATCCAAATAGACAACAAGTCGGAGGAGCAGAAGATGCAAGCAGCCACCGACGCAGCCATCAGCAAATCCGTTGGCCTTACATCCATGCTCCCACACTTGAAGGAATGTCGGGTTGTGCTCAATGATGGCAATCCGCTTCTTCAGGTGAACAATGGCACAGTCAACTTCACACATGAACTGACCAATGCCGAGCTAACCAGAATACAGCAGGCTTTGGGAAATGCCAATCTCTCTGATGCGGAGAAACAGCGTACCATTGCCTCCGTCATCAACGGTATTATCGTGTCACAGCAGATGTCTCAGAACTACCAACAGGGCGTGGAAGCCCAGCAAAGTCAGCAGGAGGCAGTACAACGTAAATAATTCTTGCTCAATAATAATTTGTTAAACAATCAATTCGTAAAATTATGATTAAGTGTAATGTAACAGTATGCGGTACCATCACACGCCCAGCGCAGATGCGTACCAACAAGGATGGCAAGGCTTTTCTTGCCTTTGGTGTCAGTGTGGTCATCCCTGCCAAGTCAGGCATCAACAAGACTTTCGAAATCAGTGTTGCCAAGGATGGCGGCATGGATGAACTTAACAGCCTTTCCTCTGGAACCCGTGTTGAACTTGTCGGTGTGCTGACCTTCCACAAGAAGGATGAAACCATCTTCCTCAACATGTCGGCAACAGGTGTCAACACCTTCAATGCTCCTGCCGAAGATTCCGTAAAGGGAACCATTGAGTTCCGTGGAACTGTCGGCAACAAGATTGAGGAGAAGAAAGACAAGAAGGATAAGCCTTATCTGGTGTTCTCTGCTTTCAGCAGTGAGAAGGATGGTGAAGGGTATTCGTTCACTTGGGTACGCTTCATGCACTTCGGACAAGGCAAGCCTGAGTGGATGCAGGGCAAGTGCGGCATCGATGCCAAAGGCGAACTCCAGTTGTCCATTTACAATGACCGTCTCGACATCACCTGCCGTGTGGCAGAGCTGACCCAATGGGAGAAGCAGCCATACCAAGGTGGTGGGACTAATGCTCAGTAGTTATGGCGTACAGGAAGAACTACAACAGTGATGGCAAGTCAGCTGAAGATCGTACCTTAGACAAATTCGCTGAATTACTCATCGAAAAACTGGAAACGATTCAGGCTGACTGGAAGAAGCCGTGGTTCACGGAAGGGGTGTCAACATCCCTTCCCAAGAACCTGAGCGGAAGGGAGTACAACGGAATGAACTGCATGATGTTGATGCTCCATGCCGAAAAGGAGGGTTATAAGCTGCCTGTATGGGCTACCTTTGACCGTATCACCGGCTTGAACTATGTAAAGGACAAGCAAGGTGCCAAGCAGGAAGCCAAGGACAGCGAGGGCAACAATCTTCCCCTTGTTTCAGTCAATAAGGGAGCCAAGAGTTTTCCTGTGTTCATCACCACCTTCACCTGTATTCATTCTGAGACCAAGGAACGCATCAAGTACGACGATTACAAGCAACTATCAGAGGAAGAACGTGCCAAGTACAACGTCTATCCGAAGTTGCAAACATACAATGTGTTCAATGTGGAAGGTCAGATCAACCTGAAGGAAGCCCGTCCAGAACTGTTTAAGAAACTCCAGGAGCAGAATGAGGTCATTCATCCTGTCCAGCAGGAGGGCGAAATGTTTTCTTTCCCTGCCGTTGACCACATGATTGCTGAGAACAAATGGATTTGTCCCATCAAACCGACGTATGGTGACAACGCCTACTTCTCCATCAGCAAGAATGAGATTGTCATTCCTGAGAAGCGACAGTTCAAGAACGGAGAGTCATTTTACAGCAACCTTGCCCATGAAATGGCTCATTCTACAGGTGCTGAGAATCAGTTGAACCGATTGAAGCCAAGTTCCTTTGGCTCAAAGGAGTACGCACAGGAAGAATTGGTGGCAGAAATGTCAGCAGCCCTTGTCTCACAACGCTACGGCATGAGCAAGACTTTGAAGGAAGACAGTCTTCCTTATCTGAAGAACTGGCTCGACTCCCTCAAAGAAGAGCCAGCCTTCATCAAGACCGTTCTACAGGACGTGAAGAAAGCTTCGGGTATGATCAACCAGCACATTGACAAGGTTCAGTTGGAACTGGACAATGCCAAGGAAGAGAAGCAAGAAACAGCCCATCAGGTGTCCGATAACTATGGCAGCTATGACATTCCCAAGTGGGCTTTGCCTTATATCATCAATGGCGATGCCAGCGGTATCAGCGACCAAGAGCAGGAGTTGGTGGATAAGTTCCTTGAAAAGAACTTCCCTGACGGGTTCATCCCGGAAGTCGAGGAAGGACAGGACAAGGAACTCAACCGTTATCCGGTTTTCGGTGAAAGGAACGAGAATGCCCTGACCGACCGAGGCGAGTCACCTTACCTGGCCGT
>JAFSNR010000066.1 GCA_017443345.1 Prevotella sp. | reverse complement strand
CTCAGGGGTACCGTCGTTAAGAGCCTTTACACGAACGCGGAGCATCTGGAAACGGGGAATACCTGTCATCTGTCCCTCACGATCAGTCTCCTGATCAAACTCGTAGGATACCTGGAGTACTTCACGATCCTTGTAATCTGCTACCTTCATTAAAACTGGAGTCTTTGCCATAATTCTTTTCCTTTCTTAATTTTTAATTGTTAATACTATTTTTTATTTTTGTTGATGCAAAGGTAAGACGATTTTCGGCTCATTCCAAGTTTTTTCTTCAATTTTGTCTGGAGTTGTAGCGACACAAAAACAATATTGCGACAAACTCGGCTCATGGGCTCCAAATCTGTCGCAATAGGGGGAAAAACAACTATAGCACCGTAAGATTGTACATGTGTTTTTTCTTCTTTTATTTGAGGGAAGCAGGATTCTTTATATCATTAAACTTCATCAGATAGGTATCATACTGCGTGAGGAAAGGATGGAAGGGTGCTGGTACTTCATCGGGTGAGGCAAAAGGTGGCAATAGTTGTCCGGCCTCTGTACGCATCAGTTGGAAGTTGCCAGACTTGGTTCCTATCTCATTGCTCCAAACAGGGAAGGCTGTGCGGGCGAACTTGGGACCTTGTCCTGAGACGGCAGCATTCACCGTAACAACAATACCGAGATCCGTCTGCTCGAAATTAATGTTTAGGTCCTTGCCTGTAATGAGAATTCCGTTGCCGTCCTTGTCGGAGAACCAAGCAGCATCCACTCCCATACGATTACCCTCGAAGTAGAGGTCATCCTGTTGGAGCGCCCACACGCCGTATCGGTTGGCCTGCTGACGACCAGGATAAGAGGCATAGGGACCAAAGCCCAACCACTGTACACGGTCTATGCGTTTGTCGAGCAGATAAGCTACACCCAATTCTGATAGAAAATAGCGAGCAGTATCTGGTGTCAGTGTATAATTGACCGTTGCACCATCTTGCATCACCTCGGCTTTCACATAAGGATTGTTGAGCGGCTGCAGATAGCGAGCAATACGATCATCCTTTACCTTTAGCCGTTCTGCCATTGTCTCTTTGCGGCCTACGCGAACCAGTGGTCCCTGTTGAATCACCTCCTGAACGGGAGCTATAGAAGCAGAAGTAATGGCGGGAACATCCTGCAACTTCAGCGACTGTTGCAGAAGTGTCCATCCCTCTCGGTTCTTGATGTCGATAATTAATAATAGTAGTTTATTGGTTGGTAACATTGGTAATGCCAATGGATATTCAATCGTCTGATGAGGGGCACATTCAGGAGAGAAAGCACCTTGTGCCAATGCCTGCTGTCCGTCGGTGAGGGTCCAGTGGAAGGTGACGTTGTCTTTCAGGTTGATGAAGTCATAACGGTTGACACATTGAAGATTGAGGATTGAAGATTGAAGATTATTGACTTGCACAGCCGATTTTTCCATTTTCCATTTTCCATTTTCAATTTGAACAAACGCCTGGGCATAGTTGTGCTGAAGTTCATAATAGTTGGGCAATGGCGTTCGATTGGCATAAAGTAAGCCGTCAGTACCCTTATTGCCGTTCATCTCAAAACCACCATGCTCCGAAGTATAGACCTTCTCCTCGTAGCCATACATCTTTTTACTTTTTAACTCTTTTTCCTTTTTATCTTTAAATGGCATTCCCTGATCTACCCATTCCCAAATGCTACCTCCTGCGATGCAGGGAGTACGCTCGATAATTTCCCACTGTCGGTCATGGTCTTCGAACGAGATACCCAACGTGTGTAAGTATTCTGTAAAGATGACGGGGCGGTCAGCACGCTGATAGAAATCTGCCACCTGACTGGTTGTCGGATAATGCGGTGTATAGATATCAGCCACCTTGGGGAAATCATAGTTAAACTTGCGGAAGTAACTTCCCACCTGCGGATAACAGACGGGGCGCGATGGGTCAAGTTCCTTCTTCACATAGTCACCCAACTTGACACAGATATCCGTTAATGGATTTTCATTACCGAGACTCCAGATGAGAACTGAGGCATGGTTCTTGTCACGACGGATGGTAGCCTGTGCCCGTTGCTGCAGCACTGGATAGAACTCCTCTTTTTCCAGATTTTTGTCGCCATAGCCAAAGGGCACCTCATCGATGATGTAGAAGCCCAACGAGTCGGCCAGCTCATAGAATCGTGGTTCACGAGGATAGTGCGATGTGCGGATATAATTGATAGAGGCCTCTTTCATCAGGCGCATGTCTTTAAGAATTGAAGCCTCGTCAATAACCTTTACCGTCTGAGGATCGGTAGAGTGGGAGGTTACGCCACGCAGTTTGATAGTCTGTCCGTTAAGTTTTAGAACATTTCCCTCGATTGTCAGATCACGGAAACCAAACTTGTGTTCAAAGACCTGAAGGGTTTTGCCCTTCTGTAAGAGCGTTGTTCGAAGGGTATATAGATAAGGTGTCTCAGCTGTCCACAGATGAGGCTCAAAGACCGTCAATCGATCTCCATTCGTTCCTGAAACCCACTTCCCTTGGGCATCGAAAATATCATGTTTAACCTCTGTTCTTCTGTCAGCATGAGCGATTTCTGTCTTGACGTCTACCATACTATTATTGGTTTGGATAGTCAAATCCTTCAGGTGCGTCTTGGGCACAGCCATCAGCGTCACATCGCGGAAGATGCCATTGGGAGCCCAGTCATCATTATAGTCGAAATCGCTGCCGGGAAACTGCGATATAACGCGCATGGCCAACTCTTGTCTTTCCGCTTTCTTATTGATATAAGGTGTAATGTCGAAAAGTGCAGTATTATAGCCGGAACACCATGATCCTGCCTTTTTACCGTTAATCCAGAGGTCGTAACCATAAAGCACACCGTCAAAGCGGATTACGATGCGCTGCCCACGCCATTCGTTCGGCACGGTGAACGTTGTGCGATAATAGCCCGTCAGCGGATTTGGACTATCATACTTAGGTTTGCAGAAACCATAAGCCTCCCAGCAGCCAGGCACAGGTATGACTCCCCATGTCTCGTCAGCAGCAGGAACTTCCTGATTGTCTGTAATGCCCTCCATTACTTTCAATTGCCACTCGCCGTTCAGACTTCGCTTCATCGTAGGGTCTGTAACAGGCAGTATTCCCTGAAAGGCATCCGTCACTTGTGCACTGACAGTCATCAGTTCACACATCAGGGAAACCAGAATCATAGTCCATCTTTTCATAGTTTCTTAAATTTCAGATCGATCTTTGTATACTTGTGTTCACTATCCCAATGCTCAAAAAGGCCGAGTGGCTCTGTCAGGGATTTACCTCCCTGTTTATAGATGGTGCCACTGGGAGTATTGGGAATGCTGGCAGCCTCACGAAGATATTCGTCACAATAGTTCAGGCTACCAAATTCCGGCCATTCATTGATGATAATGTCCATGCCGACTGCATCGCAAGCCACCTCATCCTGTGAGACGATGAGCGAGCAGGCCCAGTCGCCGTTGAACGGTTCTTTCATCCATTTGGGGTTGGGTGCACCGTTTACGTCGCGTGAACCGTAGGTTCCGTCGATCAGGTAAAGCAATGCTTTTTGTCCCATGTCTTTATGGGCTATCCAGTCGACAAAAGTCTTGTAGCCAGGCTTGCCGTGGCGCTTGTCCTGACTCACGTTGTTATGGGCATTCTGTCGCCAAAGCAAATTGATGTCCGTCGCGCCATACCAGTTCTTCGCTGTCAGCGTTACGCCTGGTCCTGAATGTGTCTTCAGCAGGGCAGAATTGATCAAGTAGTCCGCATCCACGATACATTTGGCCAATCCTCTTGCCATTTTGCCGTTATCAGTCGAGTAGACAATCTGCTCTGGATAGTACTCGCATTTCTCGCGCCCGTCACCACCAATATTATCAATCATCCGCACTTGTGGGAATTCCCTACTTACCTTATTAAATATAGAGTCAGTGATGGCACGGCTTGGTTCACAGAGCACGATATCCTGCTGACGGACACCACCGTCACACACCAACGACCTGACCAATGCCAATGTGACGAAGGGTGATGAGTTTAGTTCGATGGTATCATGGTGTGTAATGGCGTTGTTCATGTTCAGTTTGATGGCAATCATCTCACCCTTCTTGTAACCTCGATTGCCTCGACCATGAGTTTTATTGAAGTGTTTGAACAGTGCCTGCCACGCTTTCTTGGCCGTTGCCTCACCGGTCAGTTGCATCACGGCCTCTGGTATCATCGCATCAGCCTTAGACTGATCGTTCCAACGGTCCTCTACCCAAAGACCAGTCTTGCCATCCCACTTAGCTACACCAGGAGCATGTACCCATGCAACGCGACCTGGGTGGATGCCACGCCCGATGCCAATAGGCTGGTTTGGACCGACAAAGAGTTTAGGTGGCTGTGCATTGAACTCACCGAAGAACATACGGTCGCGATTGACAGCCTCATCAAGTAGCTGAATGGTTGTCGACGGCCCGAGGTCAGGATCCTTCCAAGCGTGGAGTTGCCACACCACTTTGCCTTCCTTGTCTACCTCAATGGCCTGAACAGGAGCATTGGCAGTATCCATTGGCTCTTTGTTCCATTCGTTGTACCAGTTGTTGATGATATGATTTCCGTTTTTCAGGCGTATCGTCTTCTGGGGCTGTGTCACGCCATAGTCTGTGCTATTCAACTGCCATACAGTCTGGCCTTGACGATTAATCTCCTGAATCTGACCCTTGCGTCCCGTGATGAGCAGATTGCCCGTCTTGGGCATTTCCTGTACTGACCATGGCAGAAACCCGTCCCATCTGTCTACTTCTTTGCCCTCGCAAGTGTATTCGTGGATACAGCCCAAGGCCATGTTTGCAATGAGCAGCGTTCCCCGACTAGACAGACGGGCATTACGGAATTGTCCGTGTACAGATCCCTTTTCCGATACGGGCAACTCAAATTCCCTGACTATTCTCTTTGATGGAATCTCCATCACGACAGCTTTGGCCGGTTTTCCATTCTGTACAAATACCACATGCGTATGTCCGATGGGCTGTATGGTGTGGATCTCCGTACCCTCAGGGGCAGTATATTGCCAGACAGTCTGTCCGTTGGCATCCACCTCGGCCACACCATATTGATGAGCCACCAGTATGTGGCCGTCGGATTCCCGGGCTTCGCCCGCCGACCCGTAGCCTTTCATTAGCACAGCATCGCTGATTTCGCCTCGTTTCAGCTGGTCTTGATAGCTCCACTCCACTTTACCGCCCTTCACGATAAACATGCGACGCTGCTTGCTCTGTCCCGCATAGAAGAAATCGTGCCTTGCCAGACTCGTATCTGCATCCTGTGCCATCATACCCTTTGGCAAAAGCATCAAGGCCCAAAACAATATCGTTTTTCTCATTTCAATTTGTTTTAAGTTTGCTGCAAAGATACATCATTTATTGAACTACGGACTTCACTTTTTGACACAACAACTATAATAATTGAGTTACAGAGTCTCTAATATATCGTACATCCGTTTGCCCAGCAGTTCAGCGCCAGCGGCATCGAAGTGTATCTGATCTTTCTGTAGCGTAGCATCACTGGCATCGACAACATGGAAGTTAGGATCCTCGCACTGGAGTTTCAGCATAGCTTCTACGACCTTCTCACTCCCTTGTTTGCTACCCTTGGCAAAGGTTCCACAAATAACTGGCAAATGAGCATACTTCTGCTGTCCCGTCTTATTAACCAAATAGGTACGCACGTAAGCCACTACAGCCTTCAAGTTGTCGTAATAGCGGTCAGCTTGACTGCGGTCGCTCTCGCCCTGATGCCATAGCATCGCCTTGATGTCGTAGCCCTCAGGTAATTTACTCAGGTGGTTGTCAATACAAGCTCCAATGTTTTCCGTAAATGCCTTCAACAGTGAGAGTCCTCCCTTATCAGATGCTGCCGTCCTCGATAAATATGCATGGGCAGCACTCCAGTGCATGTTGCTGTTACTCTGACAAAGTGTGTCGATAGCAGTACCTCCAAGACTCTCCTTAATGATATAGAAAGGTCGTTGTAACTGTTGTTCTAACAGATAGTAGACTACGGCATCATACGCCCAACGGCCAGGTTTGTTCTGATTATAGATTCGCGGACTGAATGGCTCAAACTGCCCATTGCCAGAATGCGCTCCACTACCAAAACTCCACTGACAATACTGATAGCCATCGCGCTTGATATAGTCAGGCAAATCTTCATTGTCTACCCTACCATCCGTATTCGACTGCCCAGCTGTAAGAATTACTACAGCAGGCTCTACCTCTTCTGCCTGTGCCACTATGGGCAGACAAAACATCAGCAATGCTACAATGACGTTCTTTTTCATTTCGAATGGTTTTAAGTTCGCTGCAAAGATACAAAAAAAATCAAGGGAAAAGGGCATAACGTGCAGTAAGTGAGATGTTCTTAGTAGTTTCATTTTGCTTTATTAGTTTGAATTCTGCTGCAAAAGTACACAATTATTTGATGCCATAGTTGGATTATTGTACAAAAAATAAAAAGATTGTTCAAAGGGCAAAGAATAATGAGCGAAATCAGGACACTTCTGTATAATTACCTGGTTGTATCCCGTATTGTGCCTTGAAGCTGCGACTGAAATAACTCAGTGAAGAGAATCCGCACATATCAGATATTTCCGTGATGGTATGTCTTCCCTCCTTAATCAGGCGGGCAGCGTGCTTCAGTCTGATGGTACGAATGAAGATGCTGGGTTTCTGACCCGTTAGTGAATGAATCTTACGATAGAGCGTAGAGCGGCTCATATAGACATCCGAGGCGAGCGCATCCACATCGTATTCCTCATTATTCAGATTCTTCTCTACAGCCTCGATAGCCTGACGGAGGAACTTCTGGTCGATTTCATTCATGGTCACCTCTTCCACCTTCATCTCCTCACCTTTGAGGAAGTCCTGACTTCGCATCTTACGCAACTCCAGGAGGTGATTGATTCGCAACTGGAGCATTTCCATATTGAAGGGCTTGGAAAGGTATTCGTCAGCACCAGAACGGAAACCTTCGAGTTTTGCCTCTTCGGCAGAGCGGGCCGTCAGGAGAATCACCATCACATGCGAGGTGTTAATGTCTTGTTTGATGGTTTTGCATAATTCCAGACCATCCATGACTGGCATCATCACATCAGATACCACGAGGTCGATATCTTGCTCTTGAACAACTCGAAGCGCCTCTTTTCCATCAGCAGCCTGATGCACCTGATAGAGGTCGGCCAATTCGCTTGCCAGGAACTGGCGAAACTCATGGTTGTCGTCTACTATCAGGATGTTGGCCTTCTGCACATCGACCTCTGAGTTGCTCTGTGGGATTGGAGCCTCCTTTTGGGGAGCCACACTTCCGTTGAGTTGCAGATTCGTGGGAAGCAGGACTGTGAAGGTGCTGCCCTCTCCTTCCTTGCTGGATACAGAGATAGAGCCGCCATGCATCTGCACATATTCCTTGGTGAGATGCAGTCCGATGCCAGTACCCGTAACGTTGGGAGAAGCAGGTTTTGTGCTCTGGTAATACCTGTCGAAGACATAGGGCAGATCGCGTGATGGGATTCCACAGCCAGTATCCTTAACGGTGATACCAATAATGTCGGATGAACTCTCTACCATTCCAACGGTGATCTGGCCACCTGACGAGGTGTATTTGAAGGCATTGCTGAGCAGATTATACATGATGTGCTGCAGCTTGTTGCTGTCGAAGTTCATGTAGAAGTTGTCTTTGGGAATATCGTACTTAAGAGCGATATCTTTCTCCGTCGATAATGTGCGGAAGGTTTCGCAAACCGTTCTGATGAAATCGCAGATATCTCCATTCGTCAGTTCTAACTTCTGTTGTCCCATCTCCAATTTACGGAAGTCCAACAGCTTGTTGACGAGGTTCAGCAGACGATTGGCATTTTTCTCCATGGTGACCAGTTGGTTGCTGACCATAGACATCCTCGGATTGTCTGCCCCTTCCTGCTCCCAGGCATCCAGCTTCTTCAAGAGGCTTTCCAACGGGGTGAGGATGAGTGTGAGCGGTGTTCGCAGTTCATGACTGATATTGGTGAAGAACCGCAGCTTCAATTCCGTCAGTTGGACATTCATCTTATATTGTTGCTTTTCCTTCTGGCGTGAGAGGTAGTAATAAGCCAACAAGGCGATCACGCCAGCCATAATGAAAACGAAAAGCAGGCGAGCCCACCAAGTCTCATACCACGCAGGGAGCCTGTCGAGTGTCAGGGCTATCGTACTCTCTCCCCAACAGCCATACTCATCGGTGGCCATCAGCTCAACGGTATATTCCCCTTTGGGCAGTCTGACGAAGGTGGCTTTGTTGACACCTTGTGGCAGATAGTGCCATTGCTCATCGATACAACTTAAGCGATAGGCGTATGACACCTTATCTGCATGAAGGTGGTTGAGTGTGGAGAACTGGATCTCTATGTTGACGGCATCGTTCTCAATATCAATGTTCCTGGTTCCCATCCCCACAATGTGCGTCTCTCCGTCAATGGTGATGGAGGTAACAATAGGATGAGCCCCAGATGAGACCTGGTCGATACTGGCAGAAGGCGTAATATAGAGGATGCCGCCAGCTCCGTCGATACAGACATGGTCACCCTCTGCCTTCACATTGTGGAAACAGTCCATCTGTATGGCCTTGTCGGAGGATCTGAACACACGATAGGCACCACTCTTGGGGTTGTATTCCTTCAATAGCTGGTCTGACAGGAGCCAGATATGGCCTTTCTGGTCTATGGCCATCTTCTTGATACCATCCCCATTGGCATGACTGCCCCTGGTATCGATCGTGGTTTTACCAGTAGATGGGTCGTGGCAGATAAAATCGCCTTGTCTGTCTGTGGCCCAAATACGTCCGTCTTTACTCTCTGCGATAGCGGTGAAATCACCAATGTCTGAAATCACGAATTCCTTTTTGTCCTGACCAAAAACAACCAAATGATCGTTGTCGGCAGAATAGTAAAGATGACCGTTCTGGGCCTTGAGGATGCAATTGACGCGTTTGGAACTGATGGGCAGAGCATTGAGCTTTCCTGTGGCGGTATTCAACACATCAATACCTTCACGATGTCCGATGTATACCAAGCCCTCACCACTATCATACACATATTGGATCTCACCTCTGGCGGAAGCAGTCACTTCCGACTGAATGCCCTGGCTATCGTGCCAGATATGATACAGCTTCTGCCCCTCGAACACCCAGATTCCAGGCTGATGAACGCATTTGCAGAAATATTCAATGTTGGGGCGAGACAAGATACTGTTGTTCTTATCAAACAACACCTGCCCTGTAGTGGTATCAAATAATACAAGAGGTTTCCTGTCCTGCCCCAACCATAGATAGTTTCCTTCCCTGACCGAATTGCGGATAAAGGGGCGATAGCTTAATTGGGTGCTGATGTCAGACAAACTGTTCTTGATGATACTCGTGTCTGGTTTCGACAAGATGAAGGTATGGGGAGAAAATCCAGAGACCCAGAGATTCCCAAAAGCGTCAAAAGCGGTGTTGTCAATCACGCTCATGCCCTTTGGCAAGATGCCGTTGAGATCAACGGGACTCAACTGATTGTCTTTTATATCATAGGCATGGAGTCCGTACATCGTAGAAGCCCACAATCGTTGAGAGGCCTTATCCCTTTTCAGGTGGATGATTAGCGAGCTGTTTTCTTCGAGAAAAGTACATGGTTGTTGTTCGACACACCCTTCATCCGGGTTATACTTCATGATGCCTTTTCCCCATGTACCTATCCAGAAACAGCGGGAAACAGGATCTTCCACCATGTCGGCAGGGATGATGCCCTCAGGCCAATACTTCTCCTCGAAATGACCAGTATGACTATTAAAGCAAATGATGCCTCCATCCCATTGAGTCACCCATACCCTATGCTGGCTGTCTTCCATCATACGTGATGCCCAGACATTCTTCCCCTTCCATAGAGAAGGATAGACGGCCATCAGCTGCATATGTGGGTTATAATGAAACACCTTACGCTGAGAACATACCCAAACGGAGCTGTCTGATGCCACCAAAATCGGACCAACCGAATGACCTGCCAGCTGGTCATCGGCCATGCGGATGCTGTAATTCTGCTTATCAAGTATGTAAAGGCCTTCTTTGGAAGAGAAGATGATATGCCCTTGATAGTCTTCTGCTATGCCAGTGATGTCGTTACTCTGTCCTATCAAGTTAGGATGGAATCTGTCTGAACGGAACACATCGATATGATAGCCATTGTCGCGACAAAGTCCGCCTCCACGAGTGCCATACCACACGAATCCCTCCCTGTCCTGGTAGATGCAATGCACATTGGCCACAGGCAGCTGTTGCTGGGTAGGGAGTTCTGTCAATACATATTCCGAGATTCGCTGGGCCAAACCAAACAGCGATGCTGACAGGAATACGGACAAGAGAAAAAACGACTTCGTTTGCATGATAATTGACTTTTTATGGTGCAAAAATACAAAAAAGAATCCAATAACACCTTATTTATAATATGGAAAAAATGCGCAAAAATGCAAATTGAACAAATAGTGCAATTCGATGACCAGAATAGTCAAGACCCTTTCACGAAAACTTCATAATTTTGCCACCGAATTCCAGAACTATCCATATATCAACAAATTAATAAAGCTAAAACAACATGAGTAAAAAAACAATGAATCGAATGTTCCTCATGGTACTATTTTCTCTTTTTAGTATCATGGCAACTGCACAGGAACAGAAAGCCAGCGGTACAGTCAGCGACCGTGAAGGTGCTCCAATCATTGGAGCTACTATCGTAGAGAAAGGCACCCGTAATGCCACAGTGACCGACATTGAAGGCCGTTTTACTTTGCAGGTCAGAAAGGGCGCCGTTATTGTCATTTCCTATATTGGCTACAAGTCACAGGATGTCAAGCCTACCAATGATCCCATGCGGATCGTTCTCGACGAAGAGGCCAATGGTATTGACGAAGTTGTAGTCATTGGCTATGGTACCACACGCAGGAAAGACATTACCGGCTCTGTGGCTTCAGTCAGTGCCGACAAGCTCAACTCCGTCAGTTCTACCAGTGTGAGTCAGATGCTGCAGGGTCGTGTGACGGGTATGTCAGCCACCCAAAGCTCTGCCCAGCCAGGTGCCGGCATCGCTGTCAACATCCGTGGTGCAGCTTCTCCCAATGGTAGCAATGCCCCTCTCTATGTCATCGATGGTGTGCCCATTCAGACCAACTCTTCGGCCACTCCTGGCATCAGCACTCCTGGATATGATTATATGGCAGGTGTAGACCGTGACCCACTCAATACCATCAACCCCAATGATATTGAAAGTATTGAGGTCTTGAAAGATGCCTCAGCAGCAGCTATCTATGGAGCCTCTGCTGCTAATGGTGTTGTGTTGATCACCACCAAGAACGGTAAGTCGGGTAAACCCAAGGTGGAGTATCGTAGTGTTTTCACTGCCCAACTGATGAAGGATTATCCTGAGGTGCTGAATGCCCGCCAGTTCCGCGAGCAGGCCAATTTCTGGTCGAAAGAGTATTATCTCTATAAGAATAAGATGGGTGTCTATGGTGACAACCCAGAAGACCTCTCTGGTTATTTCCCCATCTTTGATAATGTTGGTGGCTACACAGCAGATACAAAATGGATTGATGAGGTGTCAAGGACTGGCTATGTGATCGACCAGAACGTATCTGTGAATGGTGGAACCGACAAGACCAAATATTTCTTCTCATACAACTACTACGACAATCAGGGTATCTTGAAGCAGTCAGGGCTGAAGCGCCATAACATCCGCCTGAATCTCGATCAGGAGTTTACCAAGATCTTCAAGGCAGGTATTAAGTTCAACTACTCGAATGTAGATGCCCAGAGCACCTCTGTAGGTACTGGTGGTAATGGCGATAATATGATCATCAGAGTCATTGACTTCGCGCCAGACATCGCAGTGAAGGATGAAAACGGAAACTATAATAAGAGCTATAACAAGCTTTATACCAATCCTGTGGCCTATACGGAGATTGAGGATAAAACGACAACGGAACGTGTGTTTATCGCTCCCTCTTTCGACCTGAAGTTGTTCGACGGTTTAACACTGAGAGGTGTAGGAGGCTATGATACGCAGACCTCGGTTCGTAAGTTCTTTATCCCCAAGAAGGGCGATAATGTGAATGCGCAGGAGGGTATGGCCAGTTTAGGTCATTCAAAGATTGTGAACGCCAGTGTGGAATCATATCTGAACTATGATAAGACCTTTGGCGAAGACCACCATGTGTCGGCTGTTCTGGGTGCAGGTTATTATAAGACAACCAGCGAGAGTTTTGGACTGTCTGGTTCGGACTTCTTTACTGATGCATTCGGATATAATAATGTAGGTATTGCCAGCGACAAGGATAAAGAAACCATTAGTTCTTATCGTGCTGAGCGCACCAAACTCTCACAGTTCTTCCGTGCCAATTACTCCTTCAAAGACCGTTATATCGTAACACTGACTGCCCGTCGTGATGGTTCCAGCTATTTCGCAGAAAACAACAAATGGGGATTCTTCCCAAGCGCATCTGTTGCCTGGAGACTGAGTGAGGAAGCCTTTATGAAGAATGCAAAGGCCATCAGTAACCTCAAGTTAAGAATTGGTTATGGTGCTACAGGTAATGAGAATGTGCTGGGCACCAACTCCCAGTCGCTCTACCGTTCTGGCTATAATTTCCTCATCGGTTCAACCATCCATACAGGTTTGATGCTGACCCAGATAGAGAACCCCGAATTGAAATGGGAAACCGATTATACACTGAATATCGGTATCGACTATGGTTTCTTCAACCAGCGCATCAACGGATCGATAGAGTTCTTCCACCGTGGTGTCAAGGATCTGCTCGACTTCCAGACCCTGCCTTCCAACAATGCTGTAGGACGCGTGGCAGCCAATATCGGTGAGACCAAGAGTGAAGGATTTGAGTTCTCATTGAACAGCGACAATCTGAACAGCAAGGACTTTAAATGGGAAACCACTTTGAATGTATCCTACTTCAAGGCAAGCTGGGTAGAGCGTAACCCAGAGGTAGCTCTTGCAGAGTACATCGACGAAAAGGGCGAGATAGATGCCATCTATGGTTGGAAGACCGATGGAATCATCCGTAGCAAGAGTGAGATTCCCGCTTATATGCCCAATGCCAGTGTCGGTAATATGAAATATGTGGATCTGAATGGCGACGGAGTGCTTGATGCCAAGGATGTGGTAAAACTGGGCAATAGCACCCCACGTTGGATGATTGGTCTTGGCAACACCTGGAGTTGGAAGGGCTTCGACCTGAACATCTACTTCTACAGCGCCCTCGGTTTCAAGAAGTATATAGGTAGCTATAACAGCGGTACGGGAAGAACATACGGACAAATACCTGTAGCTGCTAATCTCGGAAATAACGGTAATGCACCTAGTAATACTTACACCTCTGTTATGAGTGAAGTATGGAACAGCCAGAACGGACAGGGTTGGATGCCTGGTATCGCCACCAATCCTTTCGACAGCAAGAATCCTTCTGGAGCAAGCGACTTCTTCCTTCAGGACGCCAGCTATGTCAAGCTGAAGAACATCACTTTGGGCTATACCCTGCCTCAGAGTATCTTCTTGAAGAGTAACTTCATCCGTGGAGCCCGATTCTTCGTTGATGCCCAGAATGTGGCTACCTTCACTTCTTACGATGGCTTTGACCCAGAACTCTCAACAGGCAATCCCTATCCACAGGCCTTGTCATTATCATTTGGATTCAATCTCAACTTTTAATTCCGACGAACATGAAAAAAACTATTATAAGCGCAATGATCTGCGCAACAGCCATGGTTCCAATGTTTACTTCGTGTGACGACATGCTGGAAACCAAGAACTTCACCGATATGTCACCAACTAATTTTTTCAATACTGAAGGCGACTTCGATGCTGCTGTCACAGGACTCTATCTGCCATTAACCACCAACTGGGGCTACAGTGATGGTGGAACAGGAAAATGGTATAACTCTTTGTTCAATGCCGATATCAATGCCTACTATGCAGCGGGTATGGTGACAACGGATATTATGCGTCACTATTCAAGCTATGTGTATGACGAATTCAATGTTGGACCTTCTACTGGTGGTGCCATCAGCACTACTTATAATGTGCTCAGGTTTGTTACTCGTGCTACCGATGTTATCAATCAGATTGAGAACAGCAATGGCGCTACCGATGCCATCCGCACTCGCTACATAGCTGAGGCCAAGACACTTCGTGCCTTTTATATGTACACCCTGATGGACTTCTTCGGCCCATTGAATGTGAAACTCGATCCATCAACACTGATGGATAACACGATAGAGCCGCGCCCTACCAGTGACGTTTATGTGGGTTACATTGAAAAGGATCTCAATGATGCTATCGCTACAGCCTCGTTCCCAGACAAGTACAATGATAATCCTGATGACTGGGGACGTATGTCCAAGGCTATTGCCTATGGTGTGAAACTCCGCCTATATATGCATGAGAAGAACTGGCAGCAGGCCAAGGCGACTGCCCAGACGCTGATGGGTATGGGATACTCACTCTTAAATAGCTATGAGAGCGTCTTTACCTCACCAGTCAATAATGAGCTGATATGGTCGGTTCCATCAAACACGGCATCCGATAATTACTATGTGACGGAAGTTCTGCCTAACGACTTCAAGAAAGGCTACAACAATCTGGGCAGATCCTATATCCGTGGAACAGAAGACGCCTATTTCTCTGGCTGGAAAGTATACTGCATGCGTTGGGATTTCTATGATACCTTCGAGGCTAATGACACAAGAAAGCAAGTGATCCTCTGCGAGTACGACAATTCAAAAGGTGAGCGTATCACAAGGGAGAATGGCATGGTGGGTGCTATACCTATTAAATATATGGATACACAATTTGCCAACTGGGGTACCCAAACAGCACAGCCCATATTAAGGTATGCAGAAGTGCTGCTGTCGTTTGCTGAGGCAGAAAACGAACTCAACGGTCCAAGTGCAGAAGCTGTCAGAGCTTTGAAACAAGTAACAGACAGAGCGGGCGTAGAAATCCCAGCAACTGCTACAGCAAGCAAGGAATCCTTCCGCAATTACCTGTTGCTGGAGCGTGGACATGAACTGTTTGGAGAAGGTGTACGTCGACAGGATTTGATCCGTCATGGTGTCTATATCAAACTGGCACGCGAACGTGGAAACAATGCTCAAGACTATCAGGTACTTTTCCCTATTCCACAGTTTGCCATCACCGAGTCAAACGGTATACTTGAACAGAATCCTGGATATTGATACAATAAGTTAGTTTTAGTTATCGTTAGTTAATTAGTTAGGTAAAGTTAGTTGTTGTTGGGGGAGGGCCTCAGTGTTCTCCCCCTTTTTAAAGCAATGAGGAAATGAAAGTTCGAGCGTTGGTCCTTTGTTGGATGATGGTTATTTTCCAATATGCCGCAGGTCAGTCTTTAGAGGCGGATTTTAGGATTCCGCCATCAGAATCCAAACCCATTATGATATGGCAATGGATGAATGGTCTGGTTACAAAAGAAGGTATTACTGCAGACTTAGAGGCTTATAAGGAAGCAGGTATCGGTGGCGTTCAGAATTTCCAGATAGGAGGGGAGCTACAATGTCTTGTCGGTGATACGGAAAATGCCATCGGAACGGATAACTGGAAACAGCTGATGCAATTCGCCATCAGTGAATGCAAAAGACTTGGACTCTCTTTTGGAACGCATAATTGTCCAGGCTGGTCGTCTAGTGCCTATCCAACCATGAAGCCTGAATACTCGATGCAGAAATTGGTATGGACAGACACTATTGTGAGCGGAGGAAGGAAACAGACCTTGAATCTTCCACAACCACAAGTGGATCCGCAATGGAACTACTATCAGGACATTGCCGTGCTCGCCACTCCAGCAGATAGCGTGGTCAGACTCGATGAAATCAGGATAATCAGTCAAGGAAATCCGTCTCCCATCACCCAACTCCCCAAAGGGCGATGGAGAATCATCCGTTTTGGACACACCACGAATGGGAAAACCAATTGGGGCACAGCGCCCAAAAGTGGTGTCGGGCTGGAGTGTGATAAAATGAGCCGCAAGGCAGTCAAACAGTTTTGGGACAGCTATCCAACGATGCTCATCGAGCTAGCAGGAGCAGAAACAGGAAAGACCTTCCTGCGCTTAGAGATAGATAGCTATGAGGCTGGCGGACAAGAATGGACCAAACAGATGCCTGAAGAGTTCCTGAAACGAAGAGGGTACGACATGATACGGTGGTTGCCGGCCATAGCAGGGGTAACTATTGGTGACAGCCAATCAACACGAAAATTCAAGGACGACTGGAAAGAGACGGTTTGTGACCTTTTTGCAGAAAACTATTATGGCTATATGAGTCAATTGGCTCATCAACATGGTCTTAAGTTATTAGTACAGCCGTATGGCACTGGTGGCTCAAAACCTTTTAATCCTATCAATACCGACAAAATAGTCAGGCAGTTGGCATCGGATGATCCCATTTGTGCTGAGTTTTGGACAAAACCAGAGAGCTGGGGGTGGCCTGATGTGCCCCGTGTGGTGAAGGCCGCTCACCAAGTAGGTCGCCAGAAAGTTTATGCAGAAGGATTCACTTGTTGGCCCCTATATGCCTGGAAATCTGATCCTGATGAATTGAAGAGAACTGGCGACCGTGCTTTCTGCCTTGGCATCAACGCCTTGATGCTGCATGCAGCGGCCCATAATCCTTGGCTCCAAGCGAAACCTGGTATGACATTC
Organism: Prevotella sp.; assembly: GCA_017443345.1. Taxonomy (GTDB): domain Bacteria; phylum Bacteroidota; class Bacteroidia; order Bacteroidales; family Bacteroidaceae; genus Prevotella. Next base: position 7,130 of record JAFSNR010000066.1, on the reverse strand, counting down.
GGCATGTGGGGGACATGGTGGTCGCCAGGACAAACTTGGTGGAAAAATGGTGCTTCAGCATTGTTTAACTACTTTGCCCGTTGCCAGACGTTGTTGCAGCAAGGTGAGTATGTCGATGATTTCAAAAGCAGTCGTCAGTCGCTTCACGGTGGTCCGAAAGCTTTGCAATGGATTCATCGTCAGAATGGAGATACTGACATCTTCTTCATCGCCAATACCCAGGATACGACGTTTACGACAACCCTTTCTTTTGACATTGCTGATAGACAGCCTGAGATATGGAATCCAGAAGCGGGTGATATGACCAACGCACAAGCTTGGCAACAGGCTGATAGCGGTACAAAGATTGCCCTGCACTTCGACGCCAATCAGTCGCTATTCATCGTTTTCAGGAATAAGGCTTACGATTCTGCGCCTAGGCTCGATTTCAAGCAACCAGAAGTACTTGATCAGATGTCCATCACTACTCCTTGGTCTATAACATTCAACGACAGTCTGACGGTGACTACCGACACGCTCTTTGCTTGGAATGAACATCCTACTCCTGACATCAGGTACTTCTCAGGCACAGCCAACTATAGTACTACGCTCAAGCTAAAGCTGAAAAACAATGCTTTCCGCTACATACTCGACCTTGGTGATGTAAAGAATCTGGCAGTGGTGAGCGTGAACGGAATGCAGTGTGCAAACCTGTGGCATGCGCCCTTCAAAGCTGACATCACCGATGCACTTCACCAAGGTGAGAACACGATAGCAATAGGCGTCACCAATCTCTGGGTGAACCGCATGATTGGTGACGAAGAGGAACCTGACGATGTGGAGTGGTCAGAGCCGTTCTCGTTTGGCGGTGCTGCAGGCAGACCTGACATAGGACGTTTCATGAAACGTGTCCCAGACTGGCTTCAGCAGGGAAAGCCTCGCCCCTCCAAGAACCGTCAGGCTGTCATTTCTTTCAAATTCTACGAAAAGGATGCTCAACTGCTGCCCTCAGGTTTGTTAGGTCCCGTTGTTATTAAAATGGTTGGTGCCACAACCTCCGCCCAGAACCATCCATTCAAGAACAAAACTATTGTGGTAATTGGAGATAGCTATGTCCGCAATCATCGTCGTCCTGTGGAAGAGACTTGGCATGCCCGGGTAGCTGAACGATTGGGAATGAACTACCGCAACTACGGAATCAATGGCAACAGTATCGCTTTTGACCGTACAAAACAGGGATTCGGAAAGAGTATGTTGGAGCGGTATCAGGAAATGACCGATTCGGCAGACTTTGTACTTGTGATTGCCGGACATAATGATGCTTTTATGATTCGGGATAATTGCGACTCGTTGGCATTATTCCGTCTACGATTGGATTCTCTTTGTGTTGGGTTGAAGCACAAATACCCGCAAGCAAAAATAGGCTTTGTGACCCCCTGGGCTGTAGAACGTCCAGGCTTTATAGAGGTAACACAGACCATCCGCGATGTTTGCGCCCAGCATAATATCTTTGTCCTTGATGCAGCACGAACCAGCGGCATTCTTCCTATGGATACGGCGTTCCGTAAAAAATATTTTCAGGCCTTGAACGATACGGCACATCTGAATGCCGAAGGACATGCCTTACTATTGAATTGGGGTGAAAAGTTCTTAAGAATGTTGGCCAAATAATTTGTTGGGTAACTTTTTTTACGTATCTTTGCAGCTGGTAATAAGTACTAACAAAGAAAGCAATTAAAAATAATGAAAAAACTACTAATGCTAACATTTCTGATCGCACAAATATTCTGGGCTCAGGCACAGACAAGTGTGCGCGAATGTATCCGATTAAGCGAAGGATGGAAATTCGCTTTTGGTAACGCTTCCGATCCAGCCAAGGATTTCGGCTGCGGTACCGAGTACTTCAACTATCTCACCAAGGCCAACTCTATTCACAACGAGGGCCCTTATGTTCAGAAATTCGACGATTCCGGCTGGCAGCAGGTGCGCATTCCTCACGACTGGGTAACAACGTTGCCTTACGCCAAGGAGGCCAGTCACTCTCATGGTTACAAGACCGTTGGCTACAAGTATCCCGAAACCAGCGTCGGTTGGTATCGCAAGGTAATCAGCATCCCTTCGGGCGATTTCGGCAAGCACATCAGCTTGCGTTTCGATGGCATTTTCCGCAATGCCCGCGTGTGGTTTAACGGTTTCTATATGGGCACCGAGCCCAGCGGCTATGCCACTCAGGTTTACGATGTTACCGAATACGTTAACTACGGTGGCGATAACCTTATCTGTGTTCGCGCCGATGCCACACTCGAAGAAGGGTGGTTCTACGAGGGCGCCGGTATCTACCGCGATGCCTGGCTGGTTAAGACCTCGGCCGTAAGTGTGGCTCCATTTGGTACCTTTGTCTATGCGGATATGCAGCAGCCATACACCTCTGCTAACCTCACGATAGAGACTGAAGTCAACAACAGTTCACTAACGTTGCAGAGTTGTCAGGTAGAGCAGCGCCTGCTGGATGCTGAGGGTCGTGAGGTGGCAAAGAGTGAGGCAGAGTCGTTGACCCTGAAGCCCAAAGAGACGCTGAGGTGTAAGCAACTCATGAAGATTGACAATCCACACTTATGGAGTACCATAGATCCTTATTTATATAAGGTAGAAACAACGGTTAAGGTTGGCAGTAATGTAACTGATGTTTATGAGACGACGACAGGATTCCGCGAGATAGTATTCGATGCTGATAAGGGTTTTCTGCTGAATGGCAAACAGTTGAAACTGAAAGGTGTCAACATGCATCAGGATCATGCTGGCGTTGGTTCGGCCATACCCGATGCTCTCCAAGCTTGGCGCATCAAGCAGCTGAAGAAGCTTGGTTGTAATGCTTATCGTGCATCTCATAACCCTGCCACTCCTGCCCTGCTTGATATCTGTGATCGCGAGGGCATCCTTGTGATCGATGAGAACCGACTTACGGGTATCAATACCGAACATCAGCGACTCTTGGCGAATATGATTAAGCGCGATCGTAATCATCCTTCTATCATCCTCTGGAGCGATGGCAACGAGGAATGGGGCATGGAAAACACCGTTCAAGGCACTCGTATTGCTGCCGCCATGCGCGAATACACCAAGCTGCTCGACCCAACTCGTCATTCTACCATTGCCAATGCTGGTGGAGCAGAAATGATTAAGGGGCTCGATGTTGTAGGTTTTAATTATATCCTGCAGAATGATGTCGACAACCGCAAGGCTGCCAATCCTACATGGAAGATCGTTGGAACCGAAGAAACAACTGGTTGTGGTACACGTGGCGTTTATTTCAAGGATGCTTCACAACCAGGCCGAATGCCGTCGATGAATATGGCGAAAGATCAGGATGGAACAGAAAACCGTATAGAACGTGGTTGGAAGTTCTATGCCGAACGCCCTTGGGGAGCTGGTCTGTTCTATTGGACAGGCTTCGACTATCGTGGTGAGCCCAATCCTCTGAAATACCCTGCCACCGATTCCGAGTTTGGCATTCTCGACTACTGTGGTTTCTGGAAAGATGAGGCCTGGTATCTGAAATCATGGTGGACGGAAGAGCCTACTTTGCACATCTTCCCTCATTGGAACCTGCAGGGGCATGAAGGTGAGGAGATAGAGATGTGGGCCTACAGCAACTGCGATGAAGTAGATCTTAGCGTGAACGGTAAGAAGCTTGGCCGCCAGAAGATGCCTAAGAATGGACATCTGAAATGGAAGGCTGTCTATCAGCCAGGTAAGGTGGTGGCTATAGGCTATAAGAATGGTAAGCGCATCATGACACAAACCATTGAGACTACCAAACCCGCCTCGAAGATTGTGCTGAAGACTGATCGTCAAACGATTATGGCTAATGGTCGGGATGTGGCCGTCGTTACTGTTGAAATCCAGGACGCTAAAGGACGAGTTGTGCCCGATGCCTGCCTTAGTCTGAATATCAGTCTGACTGGCGATGGACGTATACTTGGCGTTGGAAACGGCGATCCCTCTTATCTTGGAGCTGACCACCCCAAAGACAGAAATTGTAAGAATTTTAGTATCCCTGCCTTCAATGGTGTTGCACAGATTTTGGTGCAAAGTGGTCATACTACATCAGATGTTTTATTGACAGTTACGGCTGACGGTTTGAAAACGGGAAAAATAAGTATTGCAACGACAACAAACAAAGACTGAATATATGAGAAAAACTACTTTGATCTTGACATTACTGCAACTGTCGCTGATGGCGGAAGCGCAGATGGTGTGGTTCGATGGAAAGAATCCTGTGACCTATAGTGTACCCAAGAACGTTGAGCCTGTGGTAAAGATGGCGCTCGACATGTGGAAAAGTGATATGCAGCAGGTGACTGGCATGGAGCCTGTAGCCTCAACAAAGCCAAAGATCAAAGTTCTTCGACGAGCGAAGCGGCAAAGCCGAGCGGTACAGGGCAAAGGGGTGGCCGACGGCTTCCGTATTTATATAAAAGGTGAACAAATCATCGTAGAGGGTAATAACGGACGAGGTATGGCCTACGGACTGTTGGAACTCTCGCGGATGGCAGGCGTATCGCCCTGGGTATGGTGGGGCGATGTGGTGCCAGAGAAGAAGGACCGCTTGGTCATCGATCGCGACTTTACGACAGAACAACAGCCCAGCGTAACGTATCGTGGTATCTTTCTGAATGATGAGGACTGGAGTCTGCGCCATTGGAGTTATTCGACTTTCGAGCCTGCTCCCTTTGGACATATCGGTCCCAAGACCTATAAGAAGATCTTCCAATTGTTGTTGAGGCTGAGGGCCAACGCCATCTGGCCAGGTATGCATACAGGAACAACCGCCTTCTTTAAGATTCCTGGAGCCAAGGCGATGGCCGACTCCTGTGGTATCGTCATCGGCACCTCCCATTGTGAACCACTACTGAGAAACAATGTGGATGAGTGGGATGCGACGGAGCGCGGCAACTTCAACTACCGTAGCAACCGCGATGGCGTTCAGCAGTATTGGATAGAGCGTCTGAAGGAGGTGAAAAAGTCGAAGGACAACATGTTTACCATCGGTATGCGTGGCATCCACGACAGTTCGATGGAAGGCTATCATTCGGAACAAGAGAAGTTCGAGGGACTACAGCAGGTGATCAACGACCAGCAGGAACTGCTTCGGAAGTATATTGGCGACCCGAAGAAGCAGATGCAGGTGTTCGTACCTTATAAAGAGGTGTTACAGCTCTATGAGAAGGGTTTGCAGGTTCCGGATTATGTCACGCTGATGTGGTGCGATGACAACTATGGCTACATGACACGTCTCTCTGATGCTAAGGAGCAACAGCGCAAAGGCGGTGGTGGCGTCTACTACCACTTGAGCTATTGGGGGCGTCCACACGACTATCTGTGGTTGACAACCACCCAGCCAGGTCTTATCTACAACGAGATGAAAGAGGCTTACGACCACAACGTACGCCAGTTATGGATTGCGAATGTGCATGACCCCAAAGTTGCTGGTTATGACTTGGAACTCTTCCTCGATATGGCTTGGAACATCGACTGCGTGAATGGTGAGACCATTAACGATCACTATAAGGCTTGGCTCTGTCAGCAGTTTGGTAAAGAAGCTGGCGAGCGGCTTTTCCCTGTGATGCATGAGTTCTACCGCCTCTGTGGCATCCGCCGCCCTGAGTTTATGGGCTGGAATCAGGTGGAGGTCGACAAAAAACTCTACGACAGAGGACTCTCTCAGGTTCGTAACAGCGACTGGACAGAGGAAGAGCGTGATGATTTCGAGGCATGCTTTATCAATCTCAGCCATCAGGTAGAAGAGATTGGTAAGACACTTCGCCCAGAACTAAACGAGGCCTATTTCGCTGCCATTAAATATCCTGTACAGGCTGCTGCAGCCCATGCTGTGAAGATGTTGGAGGCTGAGCGGGCCAGGCGGTTTGCCAGTGGCAGTACCCGCAGTGATATGTTTGAGCATCAGGAGGAGTTGAAGCAGGCCGTGGTCCGCAGTCAAGCTGCCTACAACCGCATCCACGAACTGACGGACTATTATAACCATCAGATGGCTGGTGGCAAATGGAAGGACCTGATGTGCGACCATCCCCGTGACTTACCTGTCTTCTGGGCTCCCTTGGTTCCACAAGTTGATTTCACAAAGCCAGCGAATCCTATAGTATTTGCTGACGCTAAACAAAAAGAAGAGAAAACCATGGAAATCTGTCAGGCCTCTGAAGGAGTGAGGACGATTCAGATGCTGGGTCATTCCATGAATGCCAAGGCATTGTCAAAAGATGATGAGTTGACCTATCGGTTTGATGTGGATGTCGATGGCGACTACATTATCCGTACTGCTTTGATTCCCACCCAACCTAATGACAATAGCGACCTGCGATTCAGCGTCAGCATCGATGGGCAGGAGCCTGTAGTCTACAGTCTGAAAGAGCCTTTCCGCTCAGAACGCTGGAAGCAGAATGTCCTTAACGGACAGGCTGTACGTGACACAAAGGCACACCTATCAAAAGGCGGTCACACCTTGACCATCCGTGCCCTTGACGACCATATTGTAGTGGATCAATGTGATTCAATGATAAGGAATAGATTGGGAGACGGATGAAAAAGCCGCGTAAATAAAAAAAGAATCCGGAAGCATGTACTTCCGGATTCTTTATATCGATTACTTGATGCTGCGCATTACTTGATGCTGCGCATCGAGTAGGCTTGCGCTCAGCAGAGTTCAAGCAAGCTTCTTGCGTCCCTTCGGTAGCAAGCGGCAAAGCCGAGCGGACTCTGCCTTCGCTTAATCGCCTAATTCCAAGGATTCTCGTATGCGACGGGGCCGTTTTCGAGCTTCTGGCAGCTGAGGAGGATGTCCTCATAGTGCTCTTCGCCGTCTGCCCAGTACTCCTTGTAGTGTACGCAGTAGCAACCTGTACCTTTCAGGGTCTTCATGGCTGAACCGTCCTTCGTGTTCTGGAACTCGACTGTCAAGTCGCGTGGGTCTGCGGGATTGATCATCCAGCTGAGCAACTCGGGGTTACCGTCGTTGAGAGCCTTTACGCGGATGTTGATCTGTCCGCCACGAACGATACCTGCTACCTGACCTTCTGTATCAGTTGCCTGATTGAACTTGTAGTCTACCAACATGACCTCGCGGTCTGCAAAAT
>JAFSNR010000065.1 GCA_017443345.1 Prevotella sp. | reverse complement strand
GCGTCACTACTGTAGTCATGCAGCAGTTTGTTACTTGCTTCGAGGGTAGAGCGTACCAGGAGAAGACTACGCTGCTCCTTATGGTCATTGATGTAGGCTTCAACCGAGACTACATCAAAACCGAGCTGTGCCTTGGCTGACATTGGAACCAAGGCCAACAGGCATATTGCTATGTAAAGAAAATTCCTATTCTTCATCATCGTCATCGTATTTGCCGTTATAACTGTCCGAGTGCATCTGGTTGGCAGCATTGCGGAGCCAACGTCTGCGACACTCTTCAACCAATGTATGCCGTCTGCCTTGCTCATCGTTGATGTAAGGGAGTGCGGTCTTTATAAAGTCCAAGATGGAATGCTTGTAGTGCATCATCTTTTCCAACGATACAAGGTCGGCATAGATCTTCGTGAGACGTGAGTCTATGTCCCTCGCTATCTCCAAGCGGTCACTTGACCACAACAGATGATAGGTGTCTTCCGTGTCATCTTCTGCTATGGGTTCGCTCTTGGCATACTCGACACTCGGCTCACAGTTGGGAAACTCCCTTGCAACCTCAGAGAGTTTCTGATTGACAAGGTCTGCTTTCTCCTGGTCACTCTTCTCTGGATCCAGATTGAGCACGGCTATAACCTGAGTATCGCTATAGTCTGTGGTCAGTTCCCATGCTATCTGGACAATGGCACGGTGAATCTTGATGCCAAGGAAGTATTTGGGCTTCCTCGCAATACTGACTGTAGCCTTGAACGTTATCGTTCCGTTGATATTCGGCATAGTGGCAGTACGGACGTAAGTGTTACCACTCCACGATCCGCTGCCATTCCACGTAAGGTTGTAGGCGGTCTTACAGTCCTGCATGATGGCAGGTATGCGATAGTAGTCATCGGTGGCGACAGCCTCTCCATCCTGTGCCTCCTGCTTTGCCTGCTGGTACTGGCTGAGCTGGTTCTGCCAGTTGTTTTTCTCTGAAGTCAGGGAGGAAATGCGGTTTTTATTGGCGTTATACTGCTGACGATAAGTAGCGGCATCTTCGACACTCGCACTTGCTATCTTCCTGATAAGCTCCGCATTCTCAGCTTCAAGGGCATCGATCTGTGTCTGAAGCATGGAAATCTGACTCTGACATTCCTGTATCTTGCTATCCAACTCCGACGTGTTCACGCTTGATTCGGTGACACTCGTAGCCATGGCACACTGTTTGGTGTGCTGGCTGACGCTACCGCCACAGCTGCTGCACTTATACTGTGTGCTGCCTTCGCCTAACTTAGCTCCATCGTGGCAGGTCACGCTGATAGTGGCAACCTCACAGTTCTGGAGTTTCTTGGCATCGGTGGCCTGATAGGTCTTTTTGCTGTCGTGGCCCAGGTAGTAAACATAGCCGTCCTCATTGTCGTTATAGTCAGCAAGTCGGGCGTTCAAACCTGCTTTGAAAGCTTGAAGGTTCATGGAATAGGAGTCAAACACATCCTCGTACTTGATTTCTGTGTTGTACCACGACTTGGTGACATGTATTTCATAGGCGTATGCCTTGGCATACTGACCACTCTTGCTCTTGCTCAGGATGTAAGCGGAAGAGTAGTAGTTGATGTTGTACGTAAAGCCGTCATTGGAATTGTTGAGCTGCTGTACACGGCTACGACTCCATCCGGCATGATTCTCTGAGTTCTGCAAGGCTGCCTCTCTCTCGGAGGAGGAAGGATAATAATTGGGATCCCTCGTGTTGATGCGATACCAATGGTCACCATACAGAATGCTGTTATCATCAGTCGGAGGATAGTAGTCACACAAATTGACACTGCCTCTATCCACACGGTAGATATACCATCTCTGGGTGTAGTACATGCCCATACCTTCAAGGGCATAGTCGGTAATCCAGGAGGTCACATTGTAATCGGAGAGGTTAAAAAGGTTGGCAAGACCTTCTTCACCTCCAATAAAATTGAGAATAGTGGCTCCAGCATTGGTGCGAATGCCATTATACAAATCATTGACATTCTCGGCTATTTCAATGACACTACTGGCTTTGTCAAGGATAGTACCGTTGAAATTGCTGTCACCGAGGATGGATTCCATCAGGTTTCCAGCACCTGCTGAAGCAAGGCTGACACCCATAGCGTAGAGATTGTCAAGATCTTCCTGAAGACTCTCCTTGCTGAAATGAGTGCCGATCTCTGAGAAATTGTCAAGAATGGCTTTCCAATCTGTGTTACCCAGTTCCGAGAGTTTAAGGATGGCAGCAAGTTCCTGATTGATTTCCAGAAAGGCAATGTCTTTGAAGGACAGGCTGCTGTTGGTTACGATACTCTCGAACTGATAGCACAGACTCTTGGTTTCTTCACACACCTTGTACAGATAAGAACCCCAGTAGAGTGCGTTCTGAGGTTCCTTTATCATCATACCGGCTACCGTCCATATCTTAGGCATGATTTTGGCGGAAACCATGCTGTAGATACGGCGGTAGTAGTAGTTTTCGGT
>JAFSNR010000064.1 GCA_017443345.1 Prevotella sp. | reverse complement strand
TCTGCCAAAGAACGAGCTGGGCGTGACGGTGGAGGTGCATTTCCGCCCATCGTCGGGCAATTTCAATCCGATTACGAACAGAAGGCTGCAACGATGGTTGGAGCGAGAGATACTTCTTGTATCACAAGTGGAGGAAGGCTTCTGTGTGCCGTCTGTCAGGTTTGCGCTCGTGATGCAGTTGGCCCATATCCAGCGGCATTTCCTCGGTGGCGGTATCGGGCTGCGACATGTGTGCGACTACTATTGGCTATTGCAACATTCAACAGTTGAAGATCGACGTATCGTATCGAGTATAATTAGGTATTTTGGCCTGTGGCATACAGCAATGGCACTGATGTGGGTACTCGGTGAGGTGTTGCGGTTAGATAAAACGCTTATGCTGAGCGTTCCTGACAGTAATCGGGGCAAGTGGATGCTGCGCGAGATGATGGCGGGCGGCAATTTCGGATGGTATGCCCAGCGGCAGCAGTACGGACTTTTGCGACGGGTGTATGAGAGCAAACGGCGGCATCTGCGGCTGATGAAGTTTGACATATGGGAGGTGTTCTGGCTGGAGGTGAACTACTGGAAAGCCATTGCGCGGACGCTGCCTACACGCATCAGGTACAGGACATTATCATTAAGAGACATTCCTAGATGAAAGAGACCAGATATTACGAAGTGGCAGGACATCGGTTCTGCGTCAGCGGCGAGGGAGAAGGCTTTGCCAACTATGAGCCGTTTGCCTGTGCTGACGGTGAGACCGTTTTTGTCTTAGCTGTAGAAAGCGGTGATGCTCCTGAATATGTCGAGGAAATGCGACAGGAGGATGAGGGACAGGAAATCATTTGCGGACATACGACTACGGATGAATCGGTGTTTGAGTTTGGCTGGTGGGGCGTAACGGCTGGATGGCTCGTCTGCTCGGACGACTATAGCGAGGGGCGGCTTATCACGACGGGCAAGCACGAGAAGATGGCTATTGACAATGCACTGATGATTATGTTCGCCCTGGCTACGGCAGACAAGGGCACGGTGCTTTTCCATGCGGCCGTGGTGAGCCATGAGGGCAGGGGATATATGTTCCTGGGCCCGAGCGGCACGGGGAAGAGCACACACGCCAGTCTGTGGCAGCGATATATAGCGGGCACGGCATTGGTGAACGATGATAACCCGGTAGTGCGTATCGACGAGGATAGTACAGCGACGGTCTATGGCTCGCCTTGGAGCGGTAAGACACCTTGCTATCGCAACGTGTGTTATCCGTTGGGTGGCATCGTCGTGCTGAGTCAGGCATCCTACAACAAGATACAGCGTCTGAGCGGCATCTATGCGTATGCGGCGCTGATGGAGAGTATCAGCGGCAAGCGATGGGATGAGTGCATAGCCGACGGGCTTCACCAGACGGAGAACGCGCTGGCATCTTCTATCCCCGTTTGGCATCTGGAATGTCTGCCCGACGAAGAGGCGGCAAAACTGTGTAACGAAACCATTACGAGATGACCGACAACGAGATCATAGAGGAAGCCATCCGGCTGGTGAGGGAAGGCGTGAGCGTGACGTTGCCCGTGAATGGCAACAGCATGCTGCCGTTTATCATCGGGGGCAAGGAGAACGTCATCCTGCAAGGACCGGGATTGATTGACGTGGGCGACGTGGTGCTGGCATGGGTGGACGGCTGTCGGTATGTGGTGCATCGCATTGTCCGTATTGATGGTGAACGGGTCACACTGATGGGCGACGGCAATCTGGTGGGTACGGAACATTGTACCCTCAATGACATCAAGGCTCGTGTGACACATGTGGTGGATGCAAAAGAACGTACACATTATTTATATAAAGGGTGGCGGAAGCTGGCTGCAAAGGTGTGGTACTGGCTGCGCCCCGTGAGAAGGTATTTACTGGCAATCTACAGACGATTATGAGACTGAAGAAAGGATTTGTGCTGCGCGAGGTGTGCGGCGAACGGGTGATTATGGGTGAGGGCCTCGGTGCCATTAACTTCGGAAAGCTGCTGGCTCTGAACGAGACGGCGGCATGGCTGTGGCAGCAGGCTCAGACAATGGGCGACTTCACCGTTGAGGCGCTGGCTGAAAAGCTCTGCGAGGAATACGACGTGACGGCTGACGAGGCCAAGGCCGACGTAGCCGAGATGATAGCCGAATGGCAGAAAGTAGATGTGGTGGAATGAGATATATCTCGTGGCTGTGGCGTAACTCCATGGGCATCCGCTGGAATACGGCGGTGCGCATCGTGACGGGTATCGGGCAGGTGGTGCTCGGTCTGCTGATGGTGTGGCTCAGCCGCCGGTTCATCGACGAGACCATCCGCACGGGGTCGGCTGACGATGTGCTGCGTATGGTCGCGCTGCTGGTGCTGACCGTCGTGGGCGGTGTGGTACTGCGGCAAGTGGGCTACTGGCTAACCACCTCCGCCAGTGTCCGTCAGACGAACGCCCTGCGGTTGCGCATCTTCAGTAGTCTGTTCCACCGTCGGCTTTTCGATGGTGAGGAATTGCATTCGGGTGACATTACCTCGCGACTGGCAAAGGACATCGAACAGGTGAGCAATGTCTGTACCGACACGCTGCCCCAGATAATGATCACAATGATACAACTCTGTGGGGCATTCCTGCTGATGCGCTGGTTTGATGCACGGTTGGCATGGGCATTGCTGTTGCTCACGCCGTTGGCTATCGTCTTCGGCAAACTGATTGCGAGACGGCTACGGCAGATGACCCTCGACATCCGACAGGACGAAAGCCGCATCCAGATGCAGGTGCAGGAAGGTATGGAGCATAATGCCGTGCTACGATCCTTAGGCTCAGAGCAGTGGGTTACCGACAGGCTCGACTCGATGCAGCAGCGACTTCGAGGGAATGTGATGCGACGCCTGCGGTTTACTATTATCACACGGCTCATTATGGGTTGCGCCTTCGGACTCGGCTATCTGATGGCATTTGTTTGGGGAGGCATTGGACTGCGTAACGGCACGATCACCTTTGGTGTAATGACCTCGTTTCTGCAACTGGTAGGCATGATTCAGCACCCAATACTGCAACTGCTGAACATGGTGCCAGGGGTGATACATGCTACTGCAAGCATTGACAGGCTCTGTGAACTGGAACAGACAACACAAGCCCCAACTGTTGTGCGGAATGGCAATACAAGTTCTAAGGGCATCCGTTTCAAAGATGTCTCTTTCCGCTATGCCAAGGGTGACAGGGAGATACTTTCCCACTTCACGCATGAGTTCAAGGCAGGCTCCAAGACCGCCATCATGGGCGAGACGGGCATCGGTAAGACGACGATGTTCCGACTGATACTTGGATTTATCGAGCCGACAAGCGGACAGGTCTCTATGGGCGGTGAACTATGTTTCGTGCCACAAGGCAACACCCTAATGAGCGGCACCATCCGCTATAACCTGCAACTGGCAAAGCCTGATGCCACAGAAGACGAACTGAAAGATGTGCTGCATACTGCCTGTGCTGATTTCGTCTTTGACCTACCCGACGGTCTCAACACTGAACTTGGTGAGCGTGGCAGCGGACTCAGCGAGGGACAGGCCCAGCGTATTGCCATAGCCCGTGGTCTGCTCCATGGTGGCGACATCCTCCTGCTTGACGAAATCAGCAGTTCCCTCGACGAGCCCACAGAGTACGAACTATATCGCCGCCTTTTCAAGACATATCCACAAAAGACCATGCTTTTCATCACCCACCGAACGACTGTCAGCGAGTTATGCGACGAAGAAATTTCATTAAGTTGTTTCTATCATCCCCAGCAACATCACCTTCCCCACACCTGTCTATAGGTAAGAAGTTGCTGTATAACGTAAACCTGTCAGCCCCATTCGTCATAACGGCGTATGGGGCTGACTGAATTTGTGGAAGGTGATAGTCACCAGCAAGAAAAACAGGTGCCACAAGATGGCTGTTTTTCATCGTTTGCTCTTCCTGCCCTTCACTTTGTCACTTTCCTCTTTTATCTCTTTGATATAGTCTTCAAGGAAACCAATGTGCCCATGCAGGAAGTCAATCAGGTCTTTATCCCGCTCTATGATTTCCTGCTGGCTTATTATGGTGTTATCCTCTATGATTCCACGATTGTAAAGCCCAGCATGATAAATAGCTAATAGAGTTAATCCAACAAGTAAGGTGAAGAAAGCACTATCATAGAAATCAAAGAGGTAGAAAACTGCACCAACTATCAGCACAAACACGGACATATATGCGACATTCTTAAAATCTTGTTTCATCATATCAAGCTACGTTAATGTTACCTTTATGTTTGTTGGCCAGTTCAAGTGCCAGGTCTGCATTGACCACGATCTTGCGGCCTACCTGAGTGATGGCATCGTTGATGATACCGCTCTTCTTGATACGGCTGGCAGTGGGTATGCTGCACCCGAATATCTGTGCGATACCTGCTATGCCATAGACGTTATGCTCCTCCTTCGGCTTTTGGGTAAGAAGTGCCTGGGCCTGTTGGTTGGATGTGATGCTTGAGATGAGGAATGCCAGTTCCTCGCCGTCCATCTTGCAGATGGGAGTCTTCAGTTATATGTCTTTTTTGCCGAACAGGACAGTCCATCGGTCAATTATTGCCTTTGCCTGCTGCCACTTCTTTCCCTTTGAGCCTAACAGTTTTGGATCAGCCATCAGTTCATGGTAGCGTCTTTGGGGGACATCCGAGCCTCCAAGTGGTTTCGGTGACAACGACTTGCAATGCTCGATGGAAGGTTATGTAGTTGCAGTAGTCTATCTTTTCTTTTCCCTAAGGGTGTTACCAGCGACAAATGACAGCCATAGAATGAATTCTTGTATTTTGAGGCTCTTTTCTTAAGCTATTTGTATTCCTTAGGTGAAATTCCAAATTCTTTCATAAAACTCTTGGTGAAATAGGAAGCACTACTGAAGCCTACCTGATACATGACTTCAGATACGGTAAATCTGTCTTGTTTCAAAAGGACAGCAGCTCTCTGCAATCTCTGTTTACGGATGAAGCTTACAGGAGTTTCACCTGTGAGCTGTTTCAATTTTCGATAGAGTTGCTTCTGATCCATGCATAGCAGGTTACAGAGTTTGGACACGTTGAATTCCTCAGATTGCATATTGGAGTTAATCAGGCTGACAATACGCTCTATGAGTTCCTCATCGTTTGTCAATGCCAATTCTTCATGGGATACAGACGTTAAAGAGTCTATACGTGTATTCTGCTCTATGGCCTTGCGCTTGTTCAGTAGCTGTACGATGTGTAGCTGTAGCTTACGAAGGTCGAATGGTTTCGGCATGAACACATCAGCACCACTACGAATACTTTTCAACTCTGTATTTGAATCATCCTTTGCCGTCAGCATAATGACAGGAATCAACTCAGTCGAGTGGTTATGACGGATGCGGTGACAGAGTTCCGTACCGTCCATGCCTGGCATCATTTGGTCGGTAATCACGATGTCTGGGATAGTTGTCTCTATCAGCTTCATAGCATCCTCTCCGCTTTGTGCCGTAAGACATTGGTAGGAAGATTCCAAAGCGGTTGTCAGAAAATCGAGAATCTCACGGTTGTCATCAACAATCAAGACAGTCTGCTTTTCAGAAACATCTTTTTCTTTGTCCGCTTCAATGGTTGGGGTAGCACTAAGTGGCAACGTAAAAGTTACTTTCAGACCACCTTTGTTCTCTGCCTTTACCTCGCCTCCATGCATCTCAACATACTTCTTGACAACAGACAAACCTATCCCGGAACCGTCATGAGCATTCTGCCCCATATAGTAACGATTGAAGAGTTTTGATAGATCACTATTTGGAACACCAGGTCCATTGTCATTAATGGAAATGATAGCTTCTGATTGCATTTTCTCTACACGGACAACAACCTTGCCTATGCCTTCTTCCACGTATTTCAACGCATTCGACAAAATATTACGAATGACCATCTGAACCTTTACCACATCTATATCTATCAGCAATGGATTTTCGGGCAACTCCCTTATGATGCTGATGTTTCGTTCTTCGGTAGATGCAGCAAACTCATCGATGCATCCAGAGACAAGACTGCACAGGTCAACATACGAAGGAAGTATTTGGTTTTCACCTTCAGCCTCCAGCTGCTTGAAGTCAAGGATTCGATGTATTAGGTCGTTCAGTCGCAAGGCATTGCCGTGAATGGATTTCAGACTATCCCTGAACTTGGCATTTGAAGTCTCTGACAGTAGTTTAGATAATGGTGCAATAATCAGACTCAATGGTGTCTTCAGTTCATGTGACATGTCAACGAAGAAATCCATCTTCTGCTGGGTTAGAGACATTACGCGTTCCCGTTCACGCTGTTCAAAAAGCAATTGCTCACGTCTCTTGTAGCGGTTCAGAATCAGCCACACTACAATAACAACAGCCATAAGATAGAGCATCCATGCCCACCATCTAAGATACCAGGGATACGGAACCTTCAGGATGTATTCTGTTACTGACTCATCAGCATGCTCTGCATCAGTGGTCAAATACAACTTATATTCACCGCCAGAAAGGTGAGATAGCATGATTCTGTTTGAACCGTTTGGAAGTGAATGCCACTCACCATTACCGCCTATCTTGTACCAGAATATTTCGGCATTTTTTCGAGTGTATGCAAATGTTGCCAAATCAAGCACAATGTCCTCACGGCCATTCAGCTTGATTACATTTTCAAATCTTGGAACACAATTCTCGACAGCAGAGTCGCCAACCATTACAGAGGAGATGAATACCTTTGAAGGAGTCATTGTCATGGGCTGATCTTGGAGACTCTGTTTGCATATCAGATCCTCACCACCCCATAGAATCACATCCTCCTCAGGCACATAGATACCGGCTGTAAATCCATCGTCGGGTTTATTGAAGGGATGAACAGAGCCGTCAGCCGTATTAACATAGAACAGCCCCTCTGAAGTGGACATCCACAGACGGTTATTCTCATAGACGAAGGCCTGAATCATGCCATCTTTGATACGAAACGAAGTTTCTTCCTTGATGTCTTTCTGTATGTCGTATCTGTACAAACGACCTTGCGCATCAAACCAGATGATGCCATCGGCAAGTATCATATTGTCGATAAACATTTTCAGCAGCAGCTTTACCTCCATCGTGTTCGTATTAACGGATGCCAGTCCTTGACTGGTATATGTCCACAGGATGCCCTTTTCGTCAGGAATGAACCTGTAGATAGTGCTGACTAACTCATCCTGCCTCCCAAAAGGACTCTCTTTCATCGTAAATGTTCCGCCAGATGAAAGCAAGTCTTTCTTGTTGACTACATAGAGACCTCCCATGTAGGTTGCTATCCACAATCGTCCAATAGCATCCTCATAGATATCGTATGCCCAGTTGGCATTCCGTCCTTTCTGGTCGGTCAGTGTAAAGTAGTCAAACTCATCCCGTTCCGAGTCATATCTGGCAATACTGGCATCTGTAGCAATCCAGATGTCCTTGTCCCGATCCTCATAGATGCTCCTAATGATACTTTTCTTCAGACCGCTACCGACTTTAAACCATTTTATGCCGGTTTGTGTAATATGTAGAAGACCGTTGTCGCCCCCCATCCATCTACCTCCGTTGGAATCAACAAGAATCCGGCTAAAGATATTTCCGTCGTTTGAATGGGTAATGGAAGGAAGGGGCATCGTCTCGAAAATATTCCCTAACTGAGTGACGGCAACCCCTCTGTCGGTGGCTATCCAAATCATCTGCTCCTCACAGAATATCTGGTGGATAGTATTACTGGGAAGCCCTTTATGAGGCGCTGAAGCATCATGGCCGATAGTCTGAATGCTACCTAGTTTGGGATTGAGTATCTTTAAGCCAAACTCAGATGCCAAGAGAATGTCGCCAGATGGAGAGGGGACTATCTGGTTGAAGGTACTACCGGAACTGATGGTTTTAATTTCTCCAGTTGACTTACTCTGACAAAGTAGATGATGTTCTGTTCCTATCCATATACTTCCTCCTGGTTTGTCGTACCAAACAGCATAGACATTGTCATTAACCCCTGCATCCTGTATTCTATTATGAGAATCCAAATAGGCAAGCCCATTGTAATGAGCCAGATACATACAAGCATCTACAGGCTCGAATGAGAAGATGATGTCATTTTTGCCTCCTGGCAGGTCATAATGCTGCCAAGTATGTTTTTTCAAGTCGTAGCAGAATAGTCCTTGCGACTTGGTTCCGACATACAGAATTCCATTATGGCATGCCAAAGAGCGTACTTCACCGGTAGCAGGAACATCATTTAATGGTGAAACGAGCTGTTCTGTTTTCAGGCTCAGCCATCTTAGGCCATCGTCACCGCCTAAACAAAGAATGTCGTCATCCATAGCCGCCATCGCATGATAGTTGCCCTCATAGAGGCGTCGGATGTTATAGCCGTCGTAAGCGAACAGACCGCGTCTGGTAGCAAACCACATCATGCCCTGGATGTCTTTATGGATACGTTCTACAACGTTGGCCTCGTAGGGAAGGCTGATCTTGTCAAACTGCATCTGTCTGACATCAGAGGCGTATGAAGCAAGTGGCAACAGAATGAGTACCACTGCCACTAATAACTTGTAAAGACTATGCCGAGCACCAATCATGCTGCAAAAATACGAAAAATATCAGAAACTCCATGCTTCCTTCCAGGCGATTTTGGGTTTTCCACCCTCAAAACGCAGTGGCAGCCATATATAGCGTGAGTTTGGAAGATCCGTTTTCTTCCAGCGGTCGAAGAGCGCGATATATAAGTCTGGATGGCCGATGACAGGCTGTACGTATGTACTCTGCCCATAGAAAGTCTTATCTGCATTCTCGCCCACACAGGGATTACCCAAAGGCTTCCATTCTCCGAGCATTGAGTCAGCCACAGCTATATCTGCCACATTTGGGTCCCATCCAGAACAACCAGAAGTAAGCAAATAGTATTTCCCTTCATGTTTAAATACTGCAGGAGCCTCACGGAATTTCTTTACGAAGTTTCGTGTATATGTTTTGGTGGGTTTCAAATAGTCGTCTGTCAACAGATGAATATACATGGTCGCATTGTCTTCCGATGAACATATCTGATATGCCTTGCCGTCATCATCTACAAATAAAGTCTGGTCACGACTCATTTCGCCATTAGGTCTGAAACTTCCAAGATAATCGAAAGGGCCAATAGGTGAATCCGCAATGGCAACACCAGCACATGCTTTTCCGTAGTCCGCACTATCAATGTGCATCCACATGACAAACTTACAGGTCTGGGCATTGTAAATAACTTTAGGGCGCTCAACAACTTTTGACGGATGTAGGTCATGCAGTGAATCAGATTTCTCTGCCCTGAGTACAATTCCTTCATCATGCCAATTAAGCAGGTCTTTTGATGAGTAGCAACTTACCCCTGTTACATCAGTACGATAGCACTCCCATGTTGCCCAGTCAGGCAATATGGTTTTACCTAACTTGCATTCTCCGTACCAATAATAGATTCCGTTGTGATACAGCAACCCGCCTCCATGTGCATTAATTACATGCTGTTCATCATCTAACCATTCCCTCCCTGGATAGAACATCTTGTTGCTTTGTGAAAGACAAGGAATGGCCATCATGACCAACAGCAAACTGATAATGGTTTTAGTTTTCATATTGTTCATTTATTTTAATGAGGGGAGGATTCGACAACCTCCCCTCGGAATAAGTAACCATTGTAATGATGAAGCAGGTTAACCTATTCTGCAAAAGCGTCTAAAGCCGCTGTAGGTGTACCGTTTTCGAAACAACCTTTATTGTAACCTTCATTATAGCCTGCTGGTGCCTGAGGTTCCCAGTAGAAGATACCTTCCAAATGTCCTGTAGCTTTTCCTTTGTTCATGAGTGTTGAGATGCATAGTTTGCAAGTTTCTGCCAGATTATAGTCCATACCAATCTCACAAATCATGATAGGGACATTATATTTTTCATAAAGTGTATTGATGTTGCTCACACAAGCATCCACCATGGAAGACCATGTGTCCTCACCTGGATAAAGAGACATGCCTATCATATCGAACTTTCCACCATTGGCTTTCAGGTTGTCGAAGATGTTGGTGTAATACCAGAGGTTGTCACCACTGTCCAGATGTACGATAACCTTAGCATCGGAGAAGATGGCTTTCACAGCATCATAGCCAGATGTTACTAATTCTGCAAAGTTACTCCCATTGTCAAGATTGCCCAAAGGCCACATCATGCCCCAGCGAGTTTCGTTGCCTATCTGTACCCACTCGGGATCGATGTCATACTGCTTCAGCAACGACAGCATCTCTGTGACATGGGCTGCAACTACAGTCTTAGCCTCACTAAGCGAATAGTCAGCCCAAGCAGCAGGAATATCCTGATGACCAGGGTCAGCCCATGTGTCACTGAAATGGAAGTCTATCATCAGCCTCAGTCCAAGAGCATTGGCGCGACGAG
Source organism: Prevotella sp. (assembly GCA_017443345.1). Lineage (GTDB taxonomy): Bacteria > Bacteroidota > Bacteroidia > Bacteroidales > Bacteroidaceae > Prevotella. The sequence continues at coordinate 380 of JAFSNR010000064.1, read as the reverse complement.
CTTTTACAAGTACATCACTGATATTGTTCCATCCCTCGGCAGGATTAACCCAGACGCGAAGACGGATGGAGTTAACGCCACAGTCTTCTTTTAAGAGTTTCATACACTCCGTGGTCACACCTTTCTTGTTGGTGAAAGTCAGACCCTCGCTCTCCATCTGTGTGAGCCAGCTGACATCAGCACCTTTGGCAAATGTGCCACGTTCTATTTCTATAGTGTTTTCAGCTTGACGCGGGTTCGTGATGGGACTTTCCTGTGTGCAGGAAGCCTGCACACAAGAGAGAGTCACCAAAGATACTATTATCCCAAAATATTTTCGAATCATAATCTTCTATCGTTTTATTCCGTTAATGAATAGGTACACTTACACAGGTCAACCG
>JAFSNR010000063.1 GCA_017443345.1 Prevotella sp. | reverse complement strand
TTGCCGATGGTACCGATGCTGGCAGAGATGGTCTTGTCAGTGTCGGGATCGTAGAGCTTAATGCATCCGTTACCGATCACGCTCACCTTGAAGATGGCCAGGTCGTCAACCTTTACGGTGTTACCCATCAGGGTCTGCTCACGGGTACACTTCACGAAGTCTCGCAGGATACCCTCGATGGTTCCCTCGGAGAACGGGGTGTTGTGCTCAGCCATGTGCTTGGCCATGTCGTGAATGTTGAGCGTCTGCTTGTAGCTCACGCGAGGGTAATACTTGCCATAGGCTGCCAGACCCTCATTCTGGTTTTTTGAAAGATACAGTTCAATCATTGTCTTTAATTTTGTTTAAAAAGTTGATAATAAGTTGTTAATTAAATTCTCTGTGTCTACATTCCACTCCAGCCTGCGCACTGCCTTTGTTTCCTTTTGACGCTACAAGGAAAGTGCAAGGCGAACGCAGAGTCAAACTTGTTTGCTATGCTGAGCCGCAGCCTTTTCTCGCACTTGTATCTCCTTTACAAGTGCAAAGGTACGAAATAAAAAATGGCCTTTACAAGTTTCTGCAACTTATTGCTAATTTTTGCAAGATATTTCTTTGGAAATATGAAATATTTTTCGTACCTTTGCAGTAGTTTAATTAATAAAGGTATAATAATGGAAAAAGCATCAAGAACTTTCGGGCGCAGCGAACTCGCCCAACAGTACTTCCCCAGGCTATCAGCCATGTCCGCTTGGAGGAAGTTCAAAGAATGGCTGATCGTCAATCCTAATCTGCGTCATCTGTATGACCTCACGCGCCGCACGTTCACGCCCGCAGAGGTACAGCTTATTTACCAAGAGCTGGGCGAACCGTAGTAGAGAGGTCTTCTCAGGAAATAAGACTATCTTATTTCTGATTAAGCGTCGCTTGTCACTCGATAAGCGACGCTTATTATAATACAGTCAGATATACTGAGTATCAGTCAGTTAGAGTATAGCAAACAACGCTTTTAAGACAGAATGTTGGCAATGTTGGGATGTTGGGTTGTTGGGTATTTTGTTTTTTTATTGGTTACAAAATATTTCTATAAAGTCCATAGATTATAATATAATTATAATTATATTATAATCTAATTAATATTTGAATACTTCTACTTTCTATCTAATACATTGTTTTTCACAAAAAACCCAACATGCCAAGATGCCAACATCGCCAAGATCGTTGCTTTATTCACATTATAAAAAAATTAGGACGTGCAATCACTGCAAGCCCTAATAAATACCATTAAATTATTGTTTTCAGGATCATGTGCTAAATAGCACATCTCAAAAATGATAGGCTGGATGGTGCATCACTGCAGCTAGCCTAAATCAATAAATTAACCTTTTGACGGCTGCAAAGGTAGCACATTCCGAGCAAATAATCAAATTTCCAGCCATAAATTTTGTATCTTCGATAAAAACCCTTATCTTTGTAGGCTGAAAACAAATAAATATGGCTACACGACTATTCAACATAGAGCAGGATTGAAAATGGACGGATTTGCAACATTCGACAATATAACGTCGAGGCTCATTGATGACTTGAAGGTCGTGCTAGGGGACGGCTCAAAGGTGTCAATGGCAGCAGCCTCATTCTCTATCTATGCCTTCGAAGCCTTGCAGAAAGAGCTGGAACAGATAGAGGAACTGCGTTTTATCTTCACTTCCCCGACATTCAACAAAGAACGCGAGAAAAAACAGAAGCGTGAGTTCTATATCCCCAAGTTGAATCGCGAAAGGACCCTTTATGGCTCTGACTTCGAAATCAAATTGCGCAATAATCTGACCCAGAAAGCCATTGCTAAGGAATGTGCAGAGTGGATTCGCCAGAAGGTGCGCTTTAAGACCAATGTCTCACAGATGCAGATGCCTGGATTCCTCAATGCAAGGACGAACGGCTCCCTTTTCACCTATATGCCCATCAATGAGTTTACCACCACTGAACTGGGCTGTGAGCGTGGAAATAATATTTTCCAGCTGATCCAGCGATTGCCATCGCCTTTCAGTGATCAGTATCTGCGAAACTTCAATGATTTTTGGGAAGACAAGGAAAAATCCGTTGATGTCACCGATGCCATCATCGAGAATATTGAGAACGTCTATCGTGAGAATGCCCCTGATTTTATCTATTTCGTCACCCTCTACAACATCTTCAACGAATTCCTGGAGGATATCTCTGAAGATGTATTGCCCAACGAAGCCACAGGTTTTAAGTCCTCGCAGATATGGAATAAACTATATAACTTCCAGAAAGATGCGGCTCTTGCTATTATCAATAAGCTCGAGACCTACAATGGATGTATCCTTGCCGACTCCGTGGGTTTGGGTAAGACTTTTACGGCCCTGAGCGTGATTAAGTATTACGAGAACCGTAATAAGAGTGTCCTTGTGCTCTGTCCCAAGAAGCTTTATGCGAACTGGCAGACATATAAGAGCAACTATAAGAACAACCCCTTGGACAAAGACCGCCTGCGTTACGATGTTCTTTTCCATACCGACTTGTCGCGAGATCACGGAATAAGCAATGGCATAGACCTTGCCCTGCTGAACTGGGGTAATTACGACCTGATAGTAATCGATGAGAGCCACAACTTCCGAAATGGCGGCAAGGTAACAACAGACGAAGAAGACGAGAACCCTCGTGAGAACCGCTATCTTCGTCTGATGAACAAGGTGATTCGTGCAGGTGTAAAAACAAAAGTGCTGATGCTCTCAGCAACGCCAGTGAACAATCGCTTCAATGATTTGAAGAACCAGTTGCAGCTGGCCTACGAAGGAGATCAGGATCTAATCAATGACAAGTTGGCAATGGACCGTCCTATTGAGGACATCTTCAAAGCAGCACAGGCACAGTATAATGCCTGGGCAAAGATTGCCGACCCGAAGGAGCGCACGGCAGACAGACTGCTGGAAATGTTGAGTTTCGATTTCTTCCAGTTGCTCGATGCAGTTACGATTGCCCGTAGCCGTAAGCATATTGAGAACTTCTACGATACTGCAGATATCGGCAAATTCCCAACTCGTCTACGTCCTATATCAAAGCGTCCTCATCTCACAGATCTTAATGATGCTATAACCTATAAAGATATATCAGAACAGTTGGATGGTCTGAATCTTGGCGTCTATGCTCCATCAGCCTATATTCTGGCTTCCAAGCGTCATAAATATGAAATCGATAAGGACGGCAGTGGCTATAACCTCGGAATGTCAGGCCGTGAGAAAGGACTGAAAAAACTGATGGCTATTAATCTGCTGAAACGTCTGGAGTCAAGTGTCAACTCTTTCCGTCTCACACTGGAGCGTATGAAGGAGCAGATGGACGAAACCCTCAGTGCCATCAACACCTTCATGGAAACACGTCAGGATGTTCGTATCTCCACACAGACCTTGGAAGGGATGCTTGATGGCGAGGACAGCGAGAATGATTTCCTGATAGGTGGTAAGAAGACCCGTGTAGCTCTGGCTGATATGGACTGCCGTAGCTGGAAACGTGACATCACGGCAGATCATGAGATTATCAGGCTGCTACTCATAATGCTAAAGGATATAACCCCTGAGCATGATAGCAAGCTTCAGATGCTCATTGAGAATCTCCGTGATAAATTTGCTCATCCCATCAATGGCGACAACAAGAAAATAATCATCTTTACGGCTTTCTCTGATACCGCTGAATATCTCTATGATAATCTGGCACCTGCTATCAAGGATAAGACAGGATTGCAAACAGGACTTGTAACTGGTGATGCCCTTGCCTCTACTATTCCTGGAATGAAAGCAGATTTCAACAGTATTCTGACACTCTTCTCTCCAATATCCAAGGAGGCTGACAAACTGATGCCTACACAACAGCAGTATATCGATGTGCTGATTGCGACAGACTGTATCTCAGAAGGTCAGAACCTGCAAGATTGCGATTATCTTATCAACTATGATATCCATTGGAATCCTGTGCGTATCATCCAGCGTTTCGGACGTGTGGATCGTATCGGTTCTCGTAATGACGTGATACAGCTTGTGAACTATTGGCCCGATATCGAACTTGATGATTACCTGCGTTTGAAAGGCCGTGTTGAAGCTCGTATGACTGGTGTGAACATCACAGGCGCTGGTAATAGCAATGTGCTGCTGTCTGATGAAGAGCAGGCAGATCTTGATTATCGTAAGAGTCAGCTGCAGCGCCTGCAGGAAGAGGTGATAGACCTCGAAGATATGGATACGGGTATCAACATCATGGACTTAGGTCTGAATGAGTTCCGGCTTGACCTGTTGGCCTATATGAAGGATAATCCCGATATCGAGCATACTCCATGGGGAATGAATGCCGTGGTACCAGCTACAGGAAAGGCCAGGCCAGGTGTGATATTTATCCTAAAGAACCGTAATAACGCCATCAATATCGATCATCTGAATCTGCTGCACCCCTTCTATATGGTGTATTTGTCAGATGAAGGCGATACCTATATCAATCATCTTGCACCCAAGAAACTGCTCGACATCATGCGTATGACATGTAAAGGTAAGACGGAGCCTATCAGTGAGCTCTGCCGCCAGGTGAACCGCGAGACGTCAAATGGACGCAAGATGCAGCACTACAGCAAACTCTTAGGAGATGCAGTTGCAACCATCGTAGAGCAGAAGGAGGAGCGTGATTTGGAGAGCCTGTTTTTTGTTGGCGAAACCTCCGCGCTGGTGCATGATATCCGGGGCTTGGATGATTTCGAACTCATCTGTTTCCTGATAATTAAAGAAGGAGGTGATCTTGAATAACATACTGCATTACCCGGACTCCTGCATCGTAGACCGCACAGTGCCCAAGACGATGTTTTATCGCTTTATGGATGTCAATCCCAAAATGAAGAAGCGTTTTGTGGAAGATGTTACCCGCATCGATTGGCTATATAAACTCTCTGCCCAGACGCTTAATGTTACAAATAGTGAGGAAATGCTGGAGATAGAGGTGTTTGTGGCTACGCTGAAACAGGCAGACAGCCTCACAGACCTCTTTACCTTCATTGATACCCACATGCCTCACCACATTGTGTTTATCCTGCAGCATGGCGACAACAGTATGCTGTTGGTGAATTACAAGCAATGGAAAGACGATACTCATACAGAGTTTAAGATTACCCAGATGTTCGCTTCGCCTTGGGTGCCTACATCAAACCTAAAGCTGGAGATAGAAGGACAATCTCTTTCACGCATCTATGATAACTTTGTGGCTCAGATTTCTGGCATCGGCGAGCATAAGGCTGGTAAGATGGAAGAAATCGTAGCCCTTCAACAACGAATCGAAAAGGAGGAGAAGGAATTCCTGAAACTCGAAAAGAAAATGCGCAATGAGCGACAGGCCAACATCCAGCTGGAACTTCATGCTCAAGTAGTTCGGGCCCGCAAAGCATTGCAGCAATTGAAAGAAGAATTAGAAAAAATGAAATAATGGACGAGATAGAAATGTTTACACCCGAGGAGATGCAGTCACCCTTTGAAGCCATCAAAGAGACGGATGCTGAAGGACGTGAGTGGTGGAACTCGCGTAAGCTGGCACAACTCATGGGCTATCTGAAGTACTGGAACTTTGAACGGCTAATGGATAAGGTAGCAACATTCTTGCAGCAAGAAAAAGGACTGGACCTAAAGGAGCACATGGTGGAGATAGAGGAGATGGCGCAGCTGAACAATGGTGGATGGCGCCAGGTAAAATCGATCATGCTATCCAGGACTGCCTGTATAGCCATTGCTACGAATGCTGATAAGAAAAAGCCTATCGTCAAGGCTGCCAAAGAGTACTTTACAAGCAAGATGACCTCAAAGGAACTGGCAACCAGTGTAGAGGGCAACGTACTTATTTATCGCTCAAGTACAGGCAAGGTAAATGTTTCTGTACTCTTCAGCAATGAGACATTTTGGCTGTCGCAAAAGCGGATGGCGGACCTGTTTGCCGTGACAATTCCTGATATTACTTACCATTTGAAGCAACTCAATGAGAGTGGTGAAGTGCAATTGTCCGAAGCAATTAAAAAAATTTTAATTCCGTCGGACAATTGCGACGAGCAGGGCGTTATGATGTATAATCTCGATGCTATCATTGCTGTTGGTAATCGTGTCAACAGCTACGAGGCCACGCAGTTTCGCATCTGGGCGCGAGGTGTGCTGAAGGAGTTTATCATCAAGGGGTTTGTGATGGACGATGAGCGGCTGAAGGGTAAGAATCCCTTCGGCGCAGATTACTTTGAGGAGCTGCTTGATCGCATCCGTGAGATACGCCTCTCAGAGCGACGTTACTATCAGAAGATTACGGACATCTATGCCGAATGCAGCAGCGACTATGACCCCAAGAGTGACATCACTAAGGTATTCTATAAGACCGTTCAGAACATGATGCACTATGCCGTAACTCATCAGACAGCAGCAGAGATCATCTATGATCGTGCCAATGCCGAGAAACCTCACATGGGTCTGATGACGTGGAAGAATGCACCAGATGGCCGTATCATCAAGAGTGATGTGACTATTGCCAAGAACTATCTGTCAGAACAGGAGGTGGACAGCCTCAACCTCCTGACTACCGCCTTTATTGATACGGCAGAAGACCGGGCACGTCGCCACCTCATCATGAAGATGGCAGACTGGAAGTCGCTTTTGGAAAGCTATCTGAAGTTTCAGGAACGAGACATTCTACCCGATGCAGGCTCTGTTACTCATGAGGAGGCAGAGGCTAAGGCCTTGGGCGAATATGAGAAGTTCTGGAGAATACAAGATAAAACAGTACTCTCGGACTTCGACAAATTTATTGAGAATTTAGAAAAATAAAATAACTAAGAAATGAAACATTTAAACAAAGAGACCATTGATGGTGCACAGCAGAATCTGGCTGCGCTCTACCAACTATTCCCCTCTTGCTTTACAGAGGCTCCTGATATCAGTGGGGGGGGGTACTTTAAAACAAGTCGTTAACTGGGGAAAACTACGTGAACTGTTAGGTGATAACGTAGCGGACGACGAGCCGGAAGTATACGATTTTACTTGGGTAGGAAAACGCGCTGCTCAGCGCGAGGCAATGGCACCCATCCGCAAGACGTTACGCCCTTGTCCTGAAGAGAGTGTTAATTGGGATACCACGCAGAACCTCTATATTGAGGGGGATAACCTTGAAGTGTTGAAGCTGCTGCAGAACTCGTATATGGGAAAGGTGAAAATGATTTACATCGACCCTCCCTATAATACGGGTAATGATTTCGTGTATCATGATGACTTCCACCGCACTCAGCGTGAAGAGGATGAGGCTGCTGGCGTTATCAATGAGGAAGGTGAGCGAATGGTTAAGAACACCGAGAGTAATGGTAAGTTCCATTCTGATTGGTGCTCGATGATTTATTCTAGGTTGTTGGTGGCGAGAAGTTTACTTACAGAGGATGGCGTAATTTTCATTTCTATAAATGATAAGGAAATTGATAACCTAAAGAAAATAACTTCAGAGGTGTTTGGTGCTGACAACCAATTGGCCTGTTTCTGTTGGAGAACCGACGGCAATTTTGACAATCAAGCGCGAATTAAGAGTTGCCATGAGTACATTCTGTTATATGCAAAAAATGAAGATTTTATTGACCTTCCGGAAGCTATTGATCCAAACATCCCCAAAACAAGCAAGATATTCAAAGAAGAAATCAGAAATACAATAATAAAAAATGGTATAAAGAATCCTATTGAGAATGTAGTAATACCCCAAGGTTTTCCGTCTGACGTATCAGAATGTTGCATTGATAAATCTAATGTCGTTTGGCCTCGATATAGTGATTCTATTACAATAGAAAACTATCAGACAAAAAATGAAGTTGTTGCAACCACAGGGTGGGCTTCTAGAGCACAACTTATGGAATTTATAGACAATGGCTTCAAGGAGGTTTTTGACACAAAGGGGCAGGCTACAACTTTTGTAATGACAAAGAATGGAGCAATTGAGGCAATCAAGAAGAGAGGAAATGCAAGCCATGTTATATCAGTTCTGAACAATATGGGAGGCACACAAAAAGCAACTTCTGACATGGGAGAACTCGGAAATTATTTTGATTATCCAAAACCTGTATCATTAATGTCCTATTTGTGTTCATTTTACGTTGAAGATAAAGATATAGTAATGGATTTCTTCTCTGGCTCAGCAACAACAGCTCATGCAGTTATTCTAAATAATGCTAATAAAAAAAGGTATAATAAGTTCATCATGGTTCAATGGCCAGAAGAAACGGATGAAGATAGCGAAGCTTACAAAGCTGGTTATAAGAATATCTGCGAAATCGGCAAGGAGCGTATCCGCCGTGCTGGAAAGAAAATCTTAGAGGAGCAGAAGGCCAAGCAGGGGGACTTGTTCAATGGGGAGCAGAAACCTCTGGATATTGGCTTCCGTGTATTCAAGTGCGATGAGAGCAATTATAAGAATGTTGCTTTTGCACCGAAGGACTACCAGCAAGAAGAGTTAGATATGTTTGTGGATAACATCAAGGAAGACCGCTCAGACCTTGATTTACTCTTTGATTGTATGCTGCGTTGGGGTATTACCCTTGACTTGCCGATGACAAAGACGAAGGTGGATGGCTGCACAATTCATAATGTGAACGAAGGAGGCCTCGTGGCTTGCTTTGATGGAATCATCACAGAAAAAGTCATTGATGCCATTGCTGATATGTATCCTGCTAAGATTGTCTTCAGAGACAGCAGCTTCGAAGAGGCTGCACAGAAGATGAATCTCTTCGAGCTGTTTAAGCAGAAGTGCAACTGGACAGAGCAGGAAGTGAAGAATAACGTAAGAGTGATTTGATTAGCACACAGGGGACAGTCCCTCTGTAATCCGCTTTGCTACTCACAGCAGGGACAGTCCCCGTGTGCTGGCGTTCTTTGACATAGTGACACAAGGAAGTTTTGCAGTAATCGGAAAGATTTCTGCCGAAAAGTTTGGTAGATTCACAGAAAATGCTTAATTTTGCAGCGTTAACAAGTTTTATTCACTTAAATTTGAATGCGTATGAAAGCAAAAATGAGGAAAAAATGTGTGAAATCTGGCAAAATGCTTGGTAGTGTCGAATCTTTTATCTACCTTTGCCGATGAGTACGAGACGAGAACGGGCAAAAGCCCAAACCAGACAGCACATAGAGCCGCAGACAACAACAGTCCAAGTCTCAAAAGAAAAGAACGAGTTTCTTTTTGAATTAGGCAAGTATTGTTACGATTTGTCGAAATTGACATTTGCTGGAGTGGTATTAGTAAATGCCTTCCATCTCTCAAAGGAGAATACTTTGGATCTTGTATCAGGGTCAATCGTGATGCTCAATCTCTTGATATTGGGAATGATATTAGTTAAACGAGGAACAAAATAGAATAGGTAAATATGACATCACTGAGTTATTTCTATTTGGCAATCACTATAGTAGTGGCCATCGCCATCGTCTATAACTTGATTGCTATGCATCGTGAGAATCAAGAGGCAAACCTGAAATAGAATACAGATTGCTTTTGAACTTCCATAAACGTTCTGGGGAAAGATGATTTCTCCAGAAAGTTTTTTATGTGTCGCTGTGTTGATGTTGGAAATATAATAAGAAAATAGATATGCAACTGAAATTTAAACATCAACAGTTCCAAATCGATGCGGCAAAGGCTGTAACTGACGTCTTTAAGGGACAGCGGAACCAGGCTATGCTGGAGTTTACCCACGACATGGGTACGTCGGGTGATGGACAGACGGAAGCCTTCGATGTGCTTGGCTATAGAAATCAGCCGCTAACTATCTCGTCCCTCCAGACACTGGATAATATCCGAGCCAAGCAGACAGCTGAGCAGCTAAAACCCTCAGAGACTCTTGGCTCAGATGACCTGCGCCTCACCATAGAAATGGAAACAGGTACAGGAAAGACATATACCTATATAAAAACGATGTATGAACTGAATGCGCTCTACGGCTGGAGCAAGTTTATCATCGTGGTGCCAAGCATCGCTATCCGTGAGGGCGTAAGCCGTTCGTTTGAAATCATGAGCGAACACTTTGCTGCGGAGTATGGCAAGCGCATACAGAGCTTTATCTACGATTCGAAGCAGCTGACGAAGATAGATCAGTTTGCCAGCGACAGCAACATGCACGTGATGATAATCAATACGCAGGCTTTTGCAGCGCGTGGAGAGGATGCCCGGCGTATCTATATGAAACTGGATAGCTTCCGCTCGCGCAGACCTATCGATGTGATAGCCTCTACCAATCCTATTCTGATAATCGATGAGCCTCAGAGTGTTCTTGGAGCTGATAAGAAGAATGCTACCCGCACGAAGTTGAAGGAATTCAAGCCACTCTTTACCTTATTATATAGTGCCACCCATAGAGCTGACGATATTGTTAATATGGTGTATCGTCTTGATGCGATGGATGCTTATAACAAGAAACTGGTGAAGAAGATATCAGTAAAGGGTATTGAGCAGAAAGGAACTACGGCAACCAATGGCTATCTCTATTTGGAGAGCATCGTGCTGAGCGAGGGCAATCCACAGGCTCGCATAGGCTATGATAAGAAAGGCGCCAGCAGTGTGAAGCAGGTGACAGAACTGGTATCTGACGGCTTTGATATCTATCAGAAGTCTGGCGGCTTGGAGGAATACCGAGATGGCTATCGTGTGGAAAGTATCGATGGATACAACCGCACTATCCGTCTGCTGAATGGCACCGTGCTGCATGAAGGTGAGATGATAGGTAAGGTGAATGAGATCTATGTGCGTCGCCATCAGATTCGCGAAACCATTCTATCGCATATCCAGAAAGAGCGCAAACTGTTTAAGATGGGGATCAAATGCCTGTCGCTGTTCTTCATCGATCATGTGGATAATTATCGTATCTATCTTGAAGGTGGCGGAACCGCAAAAGGCATCTATGCCGAGATGTTCGAGCAGGAATATAATGATATCGTAAACAACCTTCAACTGGAGTTTAGCGATGATCCTGAATACGTAAGATATTTGAGACGATTTAAGGCTGAGGAAGTCCACAATGGCTATTTCTCCCGTGATAAGAAAGGTAACTTCGTACAGTTATCAGAGTCGAAGATGGAGAATGATGCCAGTGCCTACGACCTGATTATGCGTGATAAGGAAAAGCTGCTGTCATTTGATGAGCCAACGCGATTCATCTTCTCACACTCTGCCCTGAAAGAGGGATGGGACAATCCAAATGTGTTCCAGATCTGTACGCTGAAAGATAGCGATAACCAGACGAAAAAACGTCAGGAAGTGGGGCGTGGTATGCGTCTCTGTGTCAATGATAAAGGTGAGCGCCAGGATGAGAGCGTACTTCATGGAGGTGTGTTCGATGTTAACGAACTGACTGTAATAGCCAGTGAGTCGTACAACTCATTTGCAGCCAAACTACAGACTGAAATTGCTGAGGCTGTTGGAGACCGTCCTCAGAAAGTACAGCCTAGTCTGTTTATGGGTATGACGCTTGTGAACGCCGATGGCAGCAATGAGCGTCAGGTGGATGACGATACCGCCAACGATATCAACTTCATGCTCCGCTTTAATGGCTATATCACCAAGCAGGGCCAGCTGACACAGAAGTTCTTTGATGAGAAGCAACAGGGCGTGCTCGACTTCGGAGAGGAATATAATGAATTCAAAGATAGCATTGTCAAGAAGCTGGATGCTGTATTCGATCCGGAGTCTGTGAAGCCCGAGGATGCCCGAAAGCATCGTGAGGCAAAGTTCGACTCTCAGAAGTTTGCCCGCAAGGAGTTCCAGGACCTGTGGCGTAAGATCAACAGCCAGACGTATTATACCGTAAACTTCAAGACAGAAGACCTTATCTTCCGCGCTGTTTATGAATTGGATACTCATCTGAAAGTATCTGAAATCAATATCCATGTGGTTGAAGGTACGATGGATGAGATTAAGAGCAAGAAGCAGTTGGAGGCGGGTATGGCGATGAGAGTCAGGGAAGCTGATACGCACAAGGTAATGGAACTTGTAGGTGAGAATGTCAGGTATGACCTGATTGGCAAACTCGTGGAGGATACGGGACTCACCCGTAAAGCCATTGTTACCATCCTGAAGAGGATATCGCCAAAGACCTTCAATATGTTCAAGGCTAACCCTGAGGAGTTTATCATCAAGGCTGGTAATATCATCAACCAGTGTAAGGCTGTGGCAGTTGTAGAGCATGTGGCCTATCACAAGACGAACCGAGAGTATGACTCCGACATCTTCAGTGCCTCTTCACTCAAAGGCAAGCTTGGTGTGAATGCTCTGGAGTCGCAGAAGTCGCTCTATGATATCGTTGTAGTAGATTCCAAAGGCATTGAGATGAACTTTGCAAAGAATCTCGAGCAGGAGAATGATGTGGCTGTATATACCAAGTTGCCCAGCGGCTTCTATATCAATACTCCTGTGGGCCATTATAATCCAGACTGGGCCATTGTTTTCAAGGAAGGTACAGACGTGAAGCATATCTACTTTGTTGCAGAGACAAAGGGCTACAGCAGTGATGAGGTAACAGACTATCGCGAAACTGAAAAGGTGAAGATAGAATGTGCCCGTAGGCATTTTGCTGCCATCAGTAACTCTGCCGTCACTTATGATGTGGTGAAAGACTATAATGAACTGTGGAATATCGTAACAAAATAATTTTTTTGAAAAATATTTCTGTATGTCGATAAAAAGCTTTATCTTTGCATTTCGAAAATAGTAAATAAGAAAAAAGCAGCTAAGACAGCTTTCTCGTAAGACTTAGAGACCGGTAATCCTAAAGCATAACACGAGTAGATTGTCTGCCTGGCTCGCGTCGATTAGGTGTGAGCTTTGGCGGTTTCAATTCGTGTAGTGCTTTACCGGTCTATAAGTCAGTTGATACCAATATCGCTCACGCTTTCTTCTAAAACCAAAATGAACTAAAGCAATGGAAATAAAAAAACTTCCCAGGGAAATGCTCTGGACAGACAAGACAACAATACAGGAGTTCCTGAAGGACGACCCTCTGAATCAGGAACTCTACAAGACATTTGTGAAGCTGAAGGGCGACTCTCTTTTCATCACCCTTGAAGCAGAGCAAGTATTTGACGAGGTTTACTACCAGTTAGCCAGGATGAGCTATGAAAACCCAAAGTCATTCGACATCAATTCCTATATAGAAGACATCAAGCTGAGGCTTCAGTGGAGCTATGGGGCAGACCTTGTGCTCTCGATGATGTATGTCGTAGCATCGCTTACACCGCTGCCACACCTCTCTCTGAACCAGAAAAAGCTGAAAGCTATTGAGGAAAAATGTTGGTACGGACTGTTCTGGCATCCTTTTATGGACTGTCTGAAGCGGCTCAAAAAGAAAGATACGCTCCGCTCAAAAGAGACACCTTATTATAATAATGGGAAAAGCATCGTGCTGAGTCCGCATCAACTCGTGCTGAATGCGCCAAAGGCTGATGTCAATATCATTATGGATAATCACGGAAACATAACATGCGAATAACATTATGACAGACGAGCAGAAATTAGAATTTGCGGATAAAGTTGTTAAGAGTGGTGCGAAGATCGGAAACTTCGTGATGGATAATCACGGGACTATGACTCTAAGTGCCACAGTAGCAGATGACCTGAAAGAAAAGGAAGATATGCCTGATACAACTTTGGGACAAGGGAAGGAAGCAATCATGGAGTATGTAGACAGACTGAAGCCCCTAATAAGGCAGGAGTATCAAGAACGATATGATGAAATCTGGATGGGTATCCTTGAATTAAAGGAGGTAAGAGAAGAAGTATACGACAAGGGTAAGCAGCAGGATACTACGTTTAATCGTAATCTTGTTGCCCAGATATTCCATATGATGGCTGATAAGATTTGTTTGCCTGCGATAAAAGTCTCTCATATGGCAGAACGTCTGGAGCCAGATAAGGGTGTTGATCATCCTGTAAGGAAGAAACTCGGAGAGTCGCCTGATAAGCTAATTAAAAAGTCTGTGGAAAACTATCTTTTGGAGAATCTTTAGCTTATAAGCTTGGAAGAAAATGAAAGTTGAGTACTCGAAAAGGTACTCAACTTTTTTTGTATCAGCGAGTTGGAAAAATGGAGGAATCTACGCAAGTTTCTTTCTTTTTTCCATTCATGCTTTTTTTATTCCTTTGCACTCAGAAAATTGTTCTTGCAAGAAACATTTCACATTATTAATCATGTTAAAGGTCGGCTGAAGGGGCTGACGTAAAACAAAACAAAATGAAAAAGAGAAAGAACAAAAGAATGCATCTGAGTGATCCTCAACCACTGGAGTATGTAATTGGTCCGGAGGATACGTTGAAGGTTATGAAGAAGGGAACGGAAGTGAGTTGCAAGCTGGTAGAGGTGCTTATCAATTCTGGTAAGGGTGTTGTCGGCATGTGCGCAGCCGTGTTCGGACTGGCTAAGGCTACGGTGCTGATCAAGAAACTGATGGAGCGCAGGGGCTTCGACATTACAGGTATCTATGATGACGTGACGCTGTTCTTCGAGGAGTATGCTGAGACTGAGGAATGTAAGGAATGTTTTGAAAAGCATGGATTATAAAGACAAAGTAACAGTATTTTCAGACAGAAGAACATAAGAACATAATAATAAAGGTACGCGCATGAATACGAAAGAAAAAATGGCTGTACAGCCAACAAACGAGATTGTTGCCGACATGCTGAAAAAGCGCAACAAGGGCACAGAGGACTGCACTCTGACAAGTGAGTTTGCTCGCAGTATCGGCATGAACGCTCCCGATCTGAACCGTAGTCTGAAAGATCTGGGCATCTTGAAGAAGGTAGACGGAGTATTGCAACTGACCTTGAAATATCAAGGACAAGGTCTCACCAAGAATCGTTCAGCATTCAAGTACAATCGCCAGGGGCAGCTGATCGAGATTGTATATCCAGTCTGGACTCAGAAGGGTATTGAATTCTTAGAGAAAAAACTAAAGCTTAAAAAATAAAGTAATGGAACAAAGACAATTGAATTTTGCCGAGAAGCCAGTACAGGTGCTGACGCTCGAAGAGCTCGAAAAGAGCTATCATGAAAACCTGCCTACGGGGGATCCCGTTGGAGGAATCTATCACTTCGCCCTGATTCAACAGGTGCTGGAGATTTTCGAGAAACGTGGTCTTAAGCCCGTGGTGCAGGAGATTTTCGCCGCTGCTAACCGTGATTCGAAGAGGCCTGGTGTAACGCTGTTGCCTCAGTTGGAAGAGAAGTTTGGTGAGCGTGCGATTGAGGCACACCTTCTTAGACGTGTGTATGCCAACATCGAGATTCGTTCAGATGAGACGGATGACATCGTGACTTGCCTCGCAGTGGCTTATCACCAGAAGGGTATCCAGCTTGGAATCGGACCAATGGTAAAGGTTTGTCATAACCAGACGATTCTCGGTGCGCAGGATGTGATAAGCAATTACACATGCTATGGAGGCCAGAGCCGTAAGGACAAGTTCACCTTAGAAATGGTGATGGATCGCACTCAGCAGTGGGCTGATGATTATGAACCGTATCAGAAGGTTCGCAAAGAGCGGATGGGTGCATTGAAATCGGCTCAGATGGATCGTAATGGTATGTTACAGCTGATAGGCGTGCTCGTAGAGAAACGTATTCTTCACGATACGAATAACGACGTGCTCCGTATCTCTCAGCCTTATCCGCTGAACTCCTCTCAGATCAATGAGACTTCTGAACAGCTGATCGCGCTGATGCGTCATGATGAGCCCATTAGCTATTGGAATGCTTATCAGCAGTTGAACACGGTGCTGAAGCCTGGCAGGATGGATATTCCGCAGGTGCTGCCACAGAGCCTGGCACTGTTTGAAACCATGTATGAGAATATAAAGACAAAGTAACAGATTAACATTATTTTTGACATAAGGACATAAGAACATAAAAATATTTTGAACAATGGAGAAACTGGTAAAGATTTTACAGGATTTTGGGTACTCGGAGTATGAGTACAATGGTGAGACGAACGCAAGCAGAGGATTTCTGCTGGATGACGGCATTGACTTCTTCTATGCAGAGATGTCGAGCAGTGTAGCAAAGCGTGAGAAGGACACGACGTTTGACTTCTCGAGGATGCACACTGTACAGGGTACATGGAAGGCACAGAAGCGTCAGGCTCAGGACGGCAGGGAGTATTACATCAACAATTTTTATATCAACAAACTTAAATAAACGAACTATGAGTGAAAAGATTTTTGAGAAGGATTTCTCTTACAGAGCAAGAGTGAGCGGTAAGGACGGTGTGATCACCGTGAAGCCGGAAGAGAAGGGTAAGCCCGCGAAGAAGAACGTGGTGGAGAAGGGCGACAGCCAGATGTATACCACCACTGGTCAGAAGAACCCGAAGCGCGTGGTGTAGCTGATAGTGCCTGAGAAGAGTGGTGACATGGTGGGCGAGATGAAGAAGCAGTTTGATGAGTTCATCACGGAGATGGGCGGTACGCCGAGCCCTGACCCCATGGAGCGTCCGCTGACTACTCAGGACTCGCGCCTGGAGGTGTGGCTCTCGAAGGAGCGCCATCAGCTGGTAGTGAAGAAGACGGTGAATCTGAACGAGACACCCGACTATGGAACAGAGATTAGTAACTTAGAAGCAGAATTGAGAAGATGTTTACTTATCAACAGAACAAGTCTACTGAATGCCAGCCGTGTCCGCTAGAGACCTTTAAGTCGCTGACGCAGGCGCCATGGGTGGCAAAGACCATCGACGAGCACCGCAGGTTGAAGGCCTGCGGCAGCCTCGCCGAGGCGAAGGCCATGAAGGATAAGCTGCCGGGATGCCTGTATCAGGCTAAGGAGGTGCTGGTGAGCAAAGGAGAGAAGAAGTATAACAAGGACAAGATGGGCCGCTGGAGGCTGCAGAGCCAGTGCGTGCTGAACGGGCTGGTGATGTGTGACTTCGACCATGTGGATCATCCCAAGGAGAAGTTCGAGGAGATTTGCCAGCAGCACGATCTGAAGGCGCTGGGCATCGTGCTCTTCTTCATCACTCCAGGCGGAGAAGGTCTGAAGTCGGTATCGATAGCGGATATCAACTATAATCTTATGGATAATCAGAAGAGACTGGCGAAGCTCTTCGGACTGTCGATTAAGATCGACAAGGGCTGCAAGGACAGCAGCCGACTCTCATACATCCCGAAGTGGGACGATATCTTATACATTGACGAAGAAAGACTATTTGGTTATGATAATCCTTTATACGACGAGAAATACGGCAAACAGTACCGTGAGGGCAACTCTCAGGGCACTCTTGATTTCGGTGAAGATGCAGCTGGAAAGACTGATCAGGATGCTGGAGTAGAAGACCTTGGAGAGATATCATTAGATGAGAACGAGGATGGCGTTTACTGCTATCACGGTGTGCCTTATAAGGATATTCTCGAGAAATGGAACGAACTGAAAGGCGGACGGCCTGGTAAGGGCGACAGACACCAGAGAATGCTGGAACTTGGCGGTGAGTTGCGCCGCATTGTGGATAACAGGCCTGCTAATGTATTCTGGATGATGCAGCAGATGGACTTCTATGAGGACTTCGTGAAAGAGGGACGAGTGCAGGAGTTGCAGAAGATGGCGGCGGATGTCTGCAAGTTCCGTCCGAGAGGTGAGGCATCAGATGAACTGAAAGCTACCTGCGAGGCCTTGGGTATTAAGATTACCAAGAAGGATACGGTGCAGAACAATCTGCCGTATGACGACTGGGCCGACAGGCTGATGCAGATTCCTCTTGGATGCTACGAGCCAGCCATTGCGCATATCGACAATCCCAGAGTGAAGCCAGGAGGAGTGATTTCGGCCTCAGGAATGTACTCTGTGTTATTGACCCGCTGCAACTATCAGAACTGGAAGGGCGAGATGCAGCGATTGAACTCTCTGGTGCTGATGGAAGGTGACCCCGCAAGCGGAAAGTCTCTGGCAAAGGAACAGGATGATCATATCATGCTGACGATGCGAGAGAGTGACAAGCCTGCCCGAGATGCAGAAAAGGCCTATAAGAAGGAGAAGAACGCCCGAAATACCTCGAGCAAGGCACAGAAGGGCGAGGCGCTCCAGGAGCCGGGCGGCATCATCCGCTATAATGTAGTGAAGGTATCTAACAACCGATTCTACAAGCATGCGGAGAACAATAAGGAGATAGGCTACGACGGTCAGGAGTGGTTCCTGCATCAGTACATGTTCTCTACCGAATTGCTATCATTAGTCAATGCCAAGGGCGGCTTCCAGGAGAAGAGAGATATCATGCTTCAAAGCTTCCATAATGAGCGCAATGGCGTGGACTATGCCAACTCTGACTCTGTGAACGGTTCGATGCCGATGATGTTCTCGGGCGTGTTTACCTGTACTCGCACCTCGCTCCAGCAGTTTATCAATGCCAGGAACATCGGTGATGGTATGTCAACCCGAATGACCCCTTGGATTATGCCAGAAGAAGACTATCATACCGATGCCTATCGAGCCACGAAGCGTGATAACACTCCAACGAGACAAATGGAGGAATGGGGCGCGAGGTTTGATGCGCTGAAGTGCGAGATTAAGGGTATAGAGCCCTTGGTGAAGCATGTTTATGACCTCTGTGCCGCCCTCGGCGAGGAAGCCCGCATCAACGAGGACAAGGTGCTGAACCTGGAGCGCAAGCGTCTGCAGGACAAGGTGATGGCGGTCTGCATTCCGCAGGTCATCTCGACCCAACCCACGTGGGAGGAGTTCGTGAAGACGGGTGTTTGTCAGATTGAACAGCACCATCTGGACTTTGCCGACCTGATGTGTGAGATCATCAACAAATGCGAGGATGCGCTGTTCGGACAGCTGCTTCAGGACATGTACGACAACGAGGTCCGCGATACGCAGCTGCGTCGGGTGTACGACAAGACGGCCAAGTTCTACAGTCTGTTGCCAGATGAGTTCACTACTCAGGACGTGATGCGCGTGTTCGGGTATACTAGAAACGATACGGCCTCCAAAAAGACCAAGGAATGGGTTGGGAAGAATATCATAGATAAACTTCAAAAAGGCGTGTTTCGAAAACTAACCAAAGCCATCTGAGATGTTGGCATCTTGGGTTGTTGGGTATTTTGGATTTTTTAGTTTACGGTTTACAGTTTACAGATGATTAGTTATGGAACAAATAATGATTAATAAAGACGCAAAGCTCTCCCAACACTTTTCGTTGGGGGAGTTGACGAAGACGAAGCATGTGACGGAGGATGGGAACATTCCATCGCATGTGGCGATTGAGAATTTGAAACGTATCTGCGAGAATTGGCTCGAAGATTTAAGATACAGTTATAATACGCTGTATTGTTTGGAGCCAGGGGAGGATTATGAATCCTCAAAGAACGTTGAACCGATTATTATTAATTCGGGGTATCGTTCTCCTGCGGTGAATCAACTCGCGGGCGGGGCTCAGAATTCCAACCATCTGACGGGGTGCGCAGTGGATATCCGGTGCGCGGGGAAGGAGCAGATGATCCGCTATGCGTCCATCTTGTTGGATATCGCGGATGAGTCTAAGCGGGAATTTGACGAATTGCTCTTAGAGCAGCACGGAAGCGTCTGCTGGCTGCACTTCGCGGTAAGACCGAAGGACAATCGGAGGCGCATTGCGTTCCTGAAGGCTTAAAAAGAGGCCGAGGGCATGATTGCTCCCGCTTGTGTTTAGTCTTTGTCGACAATCACCGTTGGCGTTTCGTGATGACGGCCTACGACGAGAATCGTCTTCTGGGTCTTATAGCGGTAGAGACCTGAAAGTGTTGAGACAACCATTTCGTAGCTGCGGCCGATCTCGAGCTGGTCGAGGGTCAGCAGATAATCGTAGTTGGCTGATTCCTTGGGCTTGAATTCATAGAAGACACTATCGGGGATCAGTACCGTCTGCGGGTCGTCAATGTTCAGCGTCGTGGAGAAGGTCCCTTCTGGTGAACCGAGACCTGTGAAGACGAAGTGGACCTTATTGCCGCAATAGGTGCGCAGCAGTTCAAAGCTGGCACTGAGACGGTCGACGTCGAACACCATGATACAGTGCAGTCCTGACCAGAGCTGTTCTGTTATCTGCGTTCCTATATGGTGGCTCTCCATGACCTTACGGATGGCGTTGGCTCGTTCAGGATCGGGGGTGACATAACTGTTGCCCAGTTCGATGTCTTCAGCCAGGCTGGGCCAGTTCTTCTCGATATAGCGCAACAGTTGGATCATGTTGTCGTAGTGGTCACAGAGGGCCAGTGATATCTTTTCCTGTCTCAGGGCGTAGAGTGCCTGGCGATAGAGCATATCCGTGTCTTGTGACGATTTGTTGACATCCAAAGGTATGACGTAGACCTGATCGTAGTCGAAATCGCGTCTTGTCAGCAGGCGTCCGACCAGATTGCCGACGTTGACACCCGATGGCAGCTGCTCGATGTGGGTGTCGACGAGGTTGAGCGTCATGCCGTCTGTCAGAAAGCCTTGATTGCCGGCTAAATAGAATTCCAAAGAGAAGCTGTAGTCGTAACAAGCCTGTACGCCCCATCGTGACAGGGGAAGACTCTTATAGCTGTCGAAGGTTGAAATATGCTCTGTGAGGTAGGCTGTCAGCACGTTTTTATTACCATTGGCTATCCGGTTGACGTAGGGCTGATAGTTCTCGTAGGCTGTCAGAGGGACGTAACTACGGTATTCATCAAGACCGCGGATATGATCAAAACCGTGAATACGTCCGTACTCCGTATTGGCATTCTCACGTACCAGGCGCATGACGAACTCTTCCTGACATTGCATGGGGTCGAAGGTAATCTCCTCCAACCTGTTCCATACCTTCTGGCCGTCAGCCCATCTTGCTTCGTTGACAATCTTGATCGTTTTCTCGTCCATGAATAATCGTGTTATAGTTCTTTCTCCTTGATCAGCTTAGGACTGGCCATATCGACTTCAAGGGGCTCTATGTTGCCTTTCATCTTGTAAGTCAGTACGGCGCTCTCGGTGGTCACGTCGAGTGAACATGGTGCCCCCTCAATTAGTGGGATACAGCTGTTGCTTCCTACAGGGAAGCCGCAGCAAACAGGTATCTCGTATCCGTATAGATGTGCAATAAGCATTTGCTCGACGCTGCCATATTGGAGGTCGTACCTGATGGAGTTGAAGGTGCCGAAGATAATGCCTTTCACCTTGTCGAAGTCGGGTTGCAAGGTGAGTGTGTAGAATAATCGGTCGATGGCGTGCAGCGACTCTTCCACCTCTTCTATAAATAATATGATGTCCTGCTTAGGTGGGAGATGAAAGCGGGTTCCTGTAACGGCGCAATAACTGGAGAGGTTGCCACCGACGAGGATGCCTTCAGCATGCCCGCTACGATTGTAGGGATTGCCTGGGATCTTGTACTGCGGCAGGGTGCCGAAAAGGATATTACGGGTGATGCTGGTGGCAGGCTCCTGGCAGCTGGCTATCTGGAAGGCCATCGGCCCATGGATGCTCATCAGGCCAGCTGCGGCAATGGCATAGAGCAGAATGGTGATATCGCCATGACCGATCAGCCATTTCGGGTGTTGCAGAAAGCATTCCTTCGGGATGCGGCTCAGCAGGTGGATGGAACCGTAGCCGCCTCGCGAACAGATAACAGCCTTAATATGATCGTCCTCGAGTGCCCAGAGCATGTCGGCAGCACGTTCGTCGGCTGTCCCTGCGTAGGCGTTTACATTTAAGTTGTTGGTGTGAGGGCCTATCACAGGCTGCAGGCCCCAGCTCTTGATGGTTTCTGCAGCCATCTGTAAGGCCTCCTGGGGCACCCAATAGGCAGGGGATACAAGGGCAACCTTGTCACCTGCCTTTAAGTAGGGTGCTTGAACAATCTTCTTACCTTGATACATTATGAAGCAAACTCATTATTTTAATTTGTGCAGTGCAAAGGTACGATTTTCTTCGTTCCTCTGCAATAGTCTGAGACATTTCATATGCAGTTTTTGCATATTCTGAAACAATTATTGCATATTTTGAGAGTCGGGCGTCTGACATCGCATCCACGAGCTGACGTTTTGACCATTAAACAATTTGAAGGCAGCAGCGAAGGTGCTGTAGCTTCTGAACCCGCAATCATGGGCCAGTTGTTGGGCAGTGAATGTGCGATTGGCCGCCACATTCTCGCGGTAGAGCCGTTCGAAATGGGCGATACGCAGGCGGTTGACGTAGGCGTTGTAGGTAATGCCTTGCTGGGAGAAGTACTGGCTGAGGTAGGTACGGTTGGTACCTATGGTCTCGCCCAGTTGTGCCAATGTGAGGTCGTGTTGCAGATAGATCTGTGTCGCCTCGCATCGAGCTTGTAGCATCGTGCCGATATTTGTGGAGATGGTCGTGGAGATGGTGGCATAGGTTGTCTCTTTTCCCCCCTCCTCTTTGACTTCCAGCTCCTGCAGTGTTTCCACGCGCCAGAGCAGGAAGAAGATGATGATCACCGTGTTTATCTGCGACAGATATTCTCTTGCCATATCTCCTGGGTTTGTGGCGTAGGCCTGATAAATAATGAAAAGAGCGATAGCAAACAGCAGGCTTTGCCACACTTCCTTGTGGTCTAGGTCTGCATAGTTCTCATTCAGCCAGCTGCTGTACTTTACTAACGCGTATATGAAGTAGATGATAAAGATCATGATGATACCTATCTGGCAGGTGTGCATCAGATCAAGGCCTATTTCGTTGTGTATGGCTATTCCTATCGCAGCGGGCCCTATGACAATTACCTGGGTCACAGCCCAGGGCCAGATCTTGCGTTGGCGGTCCTGCAGCATGCGTAGCAGTAATGCCATTGCAAGTGGCACCAGTGTAATATGGTCGAGCATAATGCATACGATATTCCGAATTAGTCTGTCCTTAGCCAGCCAATAGATGCCGAACACATACCACCATACGTGACTCATCGCTGCAGTGATGAAAAAGACTGCTGTCCATTGGCGCAGTGCCTTCGGGGGATTTACGGATGGCTCAATAGCGTTACTGCGCCTCAGTCCAAGATAGATGCTTGCCAGCAAGGCCAGCATGCCAATGCCGCTGTAGAACATTAAAAAGAGGGTATCCTGAAGACTCTGAGGTGCGTACATATAATCATTGAATATTGAAATAATCAAGTATCGTCTTCTTCGTCGTTGGGGGTGTCGAGCCCAGCAAGATATTGAGTTGGCGTAATGCCGTAGCAACGCTTAAACTGTTCGCGCAGATTGGGGGCGGTGAAGCCCACTTCACGGGCCACATCGGCGATGGACATTTCAGGATGGTTGGTCAGCAGGTCGTAGGCTACCTCCATTCGGATGGAGTTGATGTACTGGGGGAAGGACATGCCATCGGCAAAGGTGTTGAGCTGGTCGTTCAGATGATGACGACCAATGCCGAAACGCATCATGATATCCTCGCGCATCAGGTTGACTTGTGCATATAGACGCTCCTGTCGAATAATGGTGTCTATAGTCTTAAAGAGTTCCTTGTTCATTGCGGTTTTTGAATTTTCGTTTGCAAAATTAAGAAAAAACCGACTGATTTTAAAGAAAATATATGCACGCATTTGGTATGTGACCCAAATGCGTGGGTATTTTTGTAAATTCTGAAAGTATTATGATAATTCTGAGTGTGCCCGAAGATATAAAAATGTGTGTTTATTGATTCTGACGGAATTCTAATGGTGTCATGCCGTATTTGCGTTTGAACTGTTCGCGCAGGTTGGCAGGGGTGAAACCCACTTCGGAGGCAATGTCCGAGACGGTCTTTGTGGGGTCGTTGCGAAGCAGCTGGAGTGCCTCTTCCAAACGAATGTTGTTGACATATTGCGGGAAGGAGAGACCTTGGGCGTGCCTGGATAAGATGTCGTTGAGTGCATGACGGCTGATGCCAAATCGATCGCAGATGTCCTGACGCTGCAGATTGACGTTCTTATATAGCTGTTCGTTGCGGATGGCAGTGTCGATGTCATTGAACAAGTCCGAGTTGTCGTTCTTGACGGGCTCAAAGGACGTTCCATTGATCATACGGACCAGTGCACGGTTCTTCTCGCTGACGATGCGTCTCTGGCGGAAAAAGTAGAGGGCGAAGGCAATAGCCAGCACAGCCAATACGGTAGCGGCGATGCTGATGATATGGGAACGTTCGGCCTCGGCCTGCTTCTCTTGAATCTCCAACTGCTGTTCCTGAGCATGATAACGGGCAGCGTAGTCGTGGGCCTCGCTGCGGTGCAGGCTGTCACTGACCGCTTTCGAAAGGTTGGCGTAGCGCGTCTGATAGCCAAGAGCCTCGGCAAAATTTCCCTTGTCACGGGCTACAATGGCACGGGAACGCAAGATGATGGCATAATCCTCATTGAGTGTGTCGCCCGCCATGCGACGCTCCAGTTCGTCGTAGGTGACCAGCGCCTCGTCGTACATGCCTAAGGCCATCTGCGAGGGGGCAATCATGCGGCGGGCGGAGAAGGTCTTGCCGTAGCCGCTGTTGTCAAAGAGCGACAGGTATTTCTTCGCCAGACTTAGGTAACGGCTCTCCTCGCCCTTCGGAGGGTTCTTGGTATGGCTATATGCTGTAGCCATAAAACCCCAGGCCTGAGCACGACTAAAGTCCAGATAGCGGTCGCGGTCGCTGGGACGCTCGCTCCACGAGAGACGGTAGCTGTCTTCGGCATAGTCCTTGATATGACTCTCGAAGTGGTCCAAGCGATCGAGGATGCGTTGTCCCAATGGGATAACCTCGTTGTAGCGTTGCAGTCCGTTGAGCGCATTGATCTTACGCTTACAAGCAACGACAAAGGCATCCATGCGGTCGATGCTGCCAGGAGAGTCCAGGTGGCTGATGGCCTCGTCGAGTTTTGCGAGTCCTTCATCCTCCTGCCCCAGATTCGTCATTACCAGACCGATGTCGGCCTCGGTGCGCCAGCGTTCGGTCTCCTCACCTTGCTGTTGACAGAGCTCGGCCTTTTGGGTGGCCCAACGTAGGTAAGCTTCGTTGTCGTATTTGGCACGAGCGGTGGCGATGAGCATGTCGAGGATGTTAGCCTGTTCAGTGGGCTCGTTGCGCACGGAGTCGTGGTTGAGTAGCGCCTTGCAGATCAGGATGGCGGAGTCTTGTTGCTGCTCCATGAGCGACTTGCTGTAGATCTTGGCACGGATGAATTGTCCGCGATAATCGCTGATGTTGCCCAAAAGCAAGGCAGAGTCGAGCAGTCTGAGTGCCCGCTTTGGATTGGTGGCGTAGACCACCAGTATGGAGTCCTGTTGGTATGGGGTATCACCCAGATGGGGAATATGTCTGACGCTGTTGCCTCCTCCACAACCTGTAAGGGTCAACAAGATACATAGAATAATAAGAAATACGTAATGCCTCATAAGACTTCGGTTTGTTTTCTGCTGCAAAGGTAAGCAATAAAAACAAGAATCCGGCAAAAAACATGCACGCATTTGGGAAGTATTAACGGATTTAACAATTGGGCCTCTTTGTCGAAGAAATGGCGGGTAAAATCTATTAACCGACATTTTGTGTCTATTTTGTTTGGTGGATAGCGGAAAAAGCCGTAATTTTGCAACCGCGAAACAAGTAAATTCATAGACTAAACGAGTAAATTCATAGATGATGAAGAAGGTATTATTATTAATAGGTGGGATGCTGCTGGCGGTGTCGGCGGTGTCTGCACAGAAACGTTGGACCCTTCAGCAGTGTATCGACTACGCGATGGAGAACAATATCACACTCCAGAAGCAGAAGCTGACGAAGGAAAGTGCCACCGAGGATCTGAAAGGGGCCAAGGCGGCACTGCTGCCGACGCTCAGTGCCTCGACGAACCAAAGCGTCGGCTATCAGCCCTGGAAGGATTCGGGCATGTCGTATGTAACGAACGGAACGGTGAACACGAAGGTGGACAAGACCTCGTATAACGGCTCCTACTCTCTGAGCGGACAGTGGACCGTGTGGGATGGAAACAAAAAACTCAACACCATAAAACTTGACCGGCTCGCGGAGGAGTCGGCTGAGCTCCAAACCCAGGAGACGGCTAACTCCATCCAAGAGCGAATCGCGCAGATCTATGCGCAGATCCTCTATCTCGACGAGAATGTGAAGGTGAACGAGCAGATGCTGGAGACGAGCAAGAAGAACGAGGAGCGCGGCAAGGAAATGGTGGATGTAGGCAAGATGTCGAAGGCTGACCTCGCCCAGCTATCGGCCCAGCGCGCCAATGACGAATATGCCATTGTGGAGGCTAAGAGTCAGCTGATGAACTATAAGTTGCAACTGAAGCAGTTGCTCGAGATTACGGACGAGGAGCGTTTCGATGTGGTCATCCCCGAGATCAGCGAGGACCATATCCTGGCGTCTATCCCCGAGATGCAGAAGGTGTACGAGCAGGCGCTACTGAATCGTCCGGAGATCGAGCGTTCTCAACTGGCCATCAAGAGTAGCGGCATGAATGTGAAGATAGCCAAGGCCGGATGGCTGCCGAGTGTGAACCTGACGGGTGGCGTCACCACCTCGACGAACTCGTTGAGCAGCACGGGCTGGGGCTCGCAGATGAAGAGTAACATGACCTCGTCGCTGGGTGTTGGCGTGACGGTGCCCATCTACGACGGACGCTCGACGAAGACAGCGGTGAACAAGGCGAAGATCAAGCAGTTGCAGGCACAACTCGACCTGCAGGACCAGCAGAAGACGCTCTACTCGGACATCCAGGAGTTCTGGCTGAACGCCTGGACCAACCAGGAGAAGTATCAGGCTGCGAAGAGCAGCGTGGAGAGTGCCCAGCAGAGCTACGACCTGTTGTCGGAGCAGTTCCGTCTGGGTCTGAAGAACATCGTGGAGCTGATGACGGGCAAGGACAATCTGCTCTCGGCTCAGCAGAGTCAGCTGCAGTCGAAGTACCTGGCGCTCTACAATCAGCAGATGCTGCAGTTCTATCAGGATGGAGTGATAAAATAATTCTAAAGGTAATCACCTGTAAACTGTAAAAAGTAAACAATTAACAAAAGGATATGAAGAAGATTGGAAAGAAAGGCTGGATAGCCATTGGCGTGGTTGCTGTGCTGCTGATAGCATGGTTCCTCCTGAGGGGTGGAAAGAAAGAAGAGAAGTTGTCGTTCGAGACGGCTAAAGTGGAGAAGAAGAGCATCCACACGAGCATCACGGCGACAGGAACGATCGAGCCTGTGACCTCGGTGACCGTGGGTACGCAGGTGTCGGGTATCGTGAGTCATCTGTATGTGGACTATAACTCGATTGTGAAGAAGGGACAGATTATTGCAGAGTTGGACCGTACGAACCTAATCAGTGAGTTGAACACGGCGAAGGCGAACCTCGCCAGCTCGGAGAGTACGGCTGCCTACGAGCGTGCCAATTATAATAGGTATAAGACGCTCTACGACAAAGGTCTCGTGAGTGCCGACGAGTATGAGAGTGCGCTGCTCTCTTTCCAGAAGGCGAAGGAGGACGTGAACACCAAGCGTGAGAGCGTGAACAAGGCACAGACCAACCTGGGCTATGCGACCATCACGTCGCCCATCGACGGTGTGATCCTGTCGAAGTCCGTTGAGGAAGGTCAGACAGTGGCCGCCTCGTTCAATACGCCTGAGCTATTCGTGATTGCGCAGGACCTGACGAACATGCGCGTGATTGCTGATATCGACGAGGCCGACATCGGTGGAGTGATGGAGGGTCAGCGCGTGAGCTTCACGGTGGACGCCTTCCCCGATGACCATTTCGAGGGTGCCGTGACGCAGGTGCGCCAGCAGGCCACGACGGAGAGTAATGTGGTGACCTACGAGGTGGTGATCTCGGCTCCCAACAACGACTTGAAGCTGAAGCCGGGACTGACGGCCAATGTGACCATCTATACGCTTGAGAAGAACGATATCCTTGCCGTACCAGCCAAGGCGTTGCGCTTCATTCCCAACGAGGCGTTCCTGAAGAAGGGTGAGACCATCGAGGACTGTGAGGGCGACCATAAGCTCTGGACGAAGGAGGGCAACGTGTTCAAGGCCCACAAGGTGGAGATCGGAACCTCGAACGGTGTGATGACTGAGATCATCAGTGGCATCGAGCCTGGTACGGAGGTACTGGCCGACTTCAGCATCTCGGGTGGTGATATGCCTGATCAGGCTCAGCAGGGTGGCAACCCCTTCATGCCTCGACCGAGAAACAACAATAACAACAAGAGTAACAACAAGAGCGGAGGCAATGCCGCTCCTCCAAGACAGTAACGACTATGGCAGAAGACAATAGAAAAGTCGTCATCGAGCTGCAGAACGTGAAACGCTACTTCCAGGTGGGCGAGGAGACGGTGAAGGCTCTGCGTGGCGTCTCGTTCAAGATTTACGAGGGCGAGTTCGTCACCATACAGGGCACGTCGGGCTCGGGCAAGTCGACGCTGCTGAACCAATTGGGCTGTCTCGACACACCCACGAGTGGGGAATACCTGCTCGACGGCATCAGCGTGCGCACGATGTCGAAGACCAAGCGCGCCCGTCTGCGTAACCGTAAGATCGGTTTCGTGTTCCAGAGTTACAACCTGCTGCCGAAGACCACTGCCCTGGAGAACGTGGAGCTACCGCTGATGTACAACTCGGAGATATCGGCCGCTGAGCGCCGTGAGAGAGCCATCAAGGCCCTGCAGGCCGTGGGGCTGGGCGACCGCATGTATCACAAGTCGAACCAGATGTCGGGTGGTCAGATGCAGCGTGTGGCCATTGCCCGTGCGCTGGTGAACGATCCTGCCGTGCTGCTGGCCGACGAGGCAACGGGTAACCTCGACACGCGTACATCGTTCGAGATGCTCGTGCTCTTCCAGGAGCTCTACAAGCAGGGCAACACGATTATCTTCGTGACCCACAACCCTGAGATTGCCGAATACAGCAGCCGCAACATCAACCTGCGCGACGGCAAGATACGTGAGGATACGATCAATACGAATATCAAGTCGGCGGCCGAGGCCCTCGCCCAGCTGCCCGCACCACAAGATGATTGATTATGAACATACTGAATCTTTTTAAAGTAAGCCTGAAGGCTGTGGCTAATAACAAGATGCGTTCCTTCCTCTCGATGCTGGGTATCATCATCGGTGTGGCAGCGGTGATCATCATGATGTCGATAGGCCAGGGCTCGAAGGAGAGTATCCGTGCCGAGCTCTCCACGATGGGAACCAACCTGCTGACCATCCGGCCGGGTGCCGATATGCGAGGTGGTGTGCGCCAGGATCCGTCAGCCATGCAGACGCTGAAGATGGCCGACTACGAGCGTATCGTCCGTGAGAAGAAGTTCGTGACGAAGGTGTCGCCCGAGGTGACGGCCAGCGGACAGGTTATCTATGGCAACAACAATACGAATACGTCTATGTACGGCGAGAGTGTGGATTATCTCGACATCAAGCAGTGGGCTGTTGAGGAAGGTGAGTGTTTCACGGAGGAGGACATCAAGAAGGCCGCTAAGGTCGTCGTGGTGGGAACGACCATCGTGAAGGAACTCTTCGGTGAGAATGTCGATCCCATCGGCAAGACCATCCGCTTCAAGAGCATCCCCATGCGTATCGTCGGCGTGCTGAAGTCGAAAGGCTACAACTCGTGGGGCATGGACCAGGACAATGTGATGATCGCGCCCTATACGACGGTGATGAAACGTATTGCTGCCCAGACGTGGTTCTCGAGCATCGTCTGCTCGGCGGTGACGGAGGAACTATCGGATGCTGCCATCGAGGAGCTGACACAGATGCTACGCGACAACCACAAACTGAAGGAGGATGCCGACGACGACTTTACCATCCGTTCACAGGCTGAGATGATGGAGACGATGTCGTCGACGATGGACACCGTGACGATCATCCTCGTGGTGGCTGCGGCCTTCTCGCTGCTTGTGGCCGGTATCGGAATTATGAACATCATGCTGGTGAGTGTGACGGAGCGCACAAAAGAGATCGGACTCCGTATGGCCGTTGGTGCCACGGGTCCAGTCATCTCGTTGCAGTTCCTCATTGAGTCGGTGCTGATATCCGTGACGGGCGGACTCCTCGGCGTGATGGTCGGGGTAGGGGCGAGCGCCTTCGTCTCGTCGTTCGGCATGCCATCGAGCATTCCCGCATGGAGTATCTATGTGTCGTTCCTGGTCTGCGTGTTCATCGGTGTGCTCTTCGGCTACATCCCTGCTCAGAAGGCTGCGAATATGGATCCGATCGAGGCTATTCGTCATGAATAAAGTGAAAGGTGAAAAGTGAAGAAGGAATATGTTGGATAAAAGACTAAAGACATTCATGCATATTGTATTCTGGGCGTTCATGTTCTTGTCGCCCATGCAATACATGAGGGGAACTGGCATGTCGATGATCCAGTATCTGATGAACTGTATGTCGCCGCTGCTGATGATGGTCGTGTTCTACAGCAACTACAAGTGGTTGACGCCTAAGTATTTCGTTTCGGGAAAGCATCGCTACTTCACGGTGATCAATTTCGTGATGATCGTCAGTTTCAGTATCTTCCTACACTACTGGATGGACTACACGCGTGATCTCTTTCAGCCAGTCGTGATGCGCTACCGTGTCCCTGACACACTCGACGATTTTCTCTTCTTCGTGCGTGACTGTATCAACTTCTGCATCTTCGCTACGGCTGCCACCTGTATCAAGCTGGCGCAGCAATGGATCTGGGCCGACAAAGCCCTCAAGGCTGCCGAGTCGGCAAAGGTGGCTGCAGAACTGGGAAATCTCCGTTCGCAGATTAACCCCCACTTCCTGTTGAACACGCTCAACAACATCTATGCACTCACGGCTATTGACACCGACAGGGCACAGAACGCCATCCAGCAGCTGTCGAAACTGTTGCGCCACATGCTCTACGACAACCAAGAGGCCGAGGTGCCCCTCAAGGACGAGATCACCTTCCTCGACAACTACATCAACCTGATGAAGATCCGTCTGCCGAAGACGGTCGACGTTCAGTTCCTGCGCGATGTGCAGAACCCTGATATCCGTGTGGCCCCACTGATGTTCATCTCATTGGTGGAGAACGCCTTCAAGCATGGCATCAGTCCGACGGAGCCCAGCTTCGTACATATCACCCTGACACAGAAGGGCAACGACCTCAGTGTCACTATCGAGAATTCCAACTATCCGAAGTCGGAAGACGACCGTAGCGGTCACGGTATAGGTCTCCAGCAGGTGCAGCGACGCCTCGACCTGTCCTATTATAACCGTTACGAGTGGACACAGAACGTCTCTGACGACGGAACTATCTATTCATCAAACATCAAAATTAAGTTATGACAATTACATGTGCCATTATCGACGATGAGCCTCTGGCAGCTGATCTGCTGGCAGGCTACGCCAAGCGTACACCGTACCTGAAACTGAAGGGAACCTACAACAGCGCTGTTGTTGCTATGAAGGATCTGCGTGAGAATCCTGTGCAGCTACTCTTCCTCGACATCCAGATGCCCGACTTCTCAGGCATCGAGTTCGCTAAGATCGTGCCGAAGGATACCCGTATCATCTTCACCACCGCCTTCTCGCAGTATGCCGTTGAGGGATTCAAGGTGAACGCGCTCGACTATCTGCTGAAGCCCATCTCCTATCGCGACTTCCTGGCAGCTACCGACAAGGCCCTCGACTACTTCAACGTACTGATGAGGCGAAACGTATGCAGCCGCGACCGTTTCATGTTCGTCAAGAGCGAATACAAACTGGTGCGAGTACGTCTCGATGACATCCTCTATATCGAGGGTTTGAAGGACTATGTGCGCATCTGTCTGAAGAACGGTGAGAAGCTCGTATCGCTCATGTCGATGAAGAAGCTCGACGAGTATCTGCCCAAGCCGGAGTTCCTGCGCACCCACCGTTCCTACATTGTCCATATGCCCGAGGTTGAGGCCATCGACCGTTTCCGTATCGTCTTCGGTGACATGTTCCTCCCCATCTCGGACAACTATAAAGACGAGTTGCAATTCTACTTCGACCAGCACACGCTAGCATAAAAAACGTTAAAAGCGGTGTTTCATGCACCGCTTTCACGTCTTTTTTATAACTTTGCACGCGTTAAGCAGATTATTACTCATTTTTAAACGTTAATGATATGGTAAATTACAAAGATTTAGGTCTCGTTAATACGCGCGAGATGTTCAAGAAGGCAGTAGCCGGCGGCTATGCAATTCCCGCTTTCAACTTCAACACAATGGAGCAGATGCAGGCCATCGTTCAGGCTGCAGTTGAGACAAAGTCACCTGTCATCATGCAGGTTTCAAAGGGTGCCCGTAACTATGCTAACGCTACCATTCTGCGCTACATGGCAGAGGGAGCTGTAGCTTATGCCAAGGAGCTGGGCTGCCCCAATCCTGAGATCGTTCTCCACCTTGATCACGGTGACAGCTTCGAGCTCTGCAAGGATTGTATCGACATGGGCTTCTCTTCAGTGATGTATGATGGTAGCTCACTGCCTTACGAGGAGAACATCAGGATCTCTCGTCAGGTTGTAGAGTATGCTCACAAGTACGATGTAACTGTAGAGTGCGAGCTCGGCGTTCTCGCTGGTGTTGAAGATGAGGTTCAGGCTGAGGAGTCTCACTACACCAAGCCTGAGGAGGTTATCGACTTCGCTACCCGTACAGGTTGCGACTCGCTGGCTATCTCTATCGGTACTTCTCACGGTGCTTACAAGTTCAAGCCCGAGCAGTGCACACGCGACCCGAAGACTGGTAAGCTCGTTCCCCCGCCACTCGCATTCGACGTGCTGGAAGAGATTGAGAAGAAGCTTCCTGGATTCCCCATCGTGCTCCACGGATCTTCATCAGTTCCTCAGGACGAGGTTGATACCATCAACAAGTTCGGTGGCAACCTGCCCGATGCAGTTGGTATCCCCGAAGAGCAGCTCCGCAAGGCTTCTAAGAGCGCTGTCTGCAAGATCAACATCGACTCAGACTCTCGTCTGGCTATGACAGCTGCTATCCGTCAGTATCTGGCTGAGCATCCTGATCACTTCGATCCTCGCCAGTATCTGAAGCCCGCTCGTGAGAACATGAAGAAGATGTACATCCACAAGATTGTGAACGTACTGGGTTCAGACGGAAAACTCTAAATCTTGATAATGGCCTGGGCAGCGGTGAAGGCCGTGGTCCAGGCTGCTTGAAAGTTAAAACCTCCGGTGATGCCGTCAATGTCGAGCAGTTCACCGGCGAAATAGAGAGCGGGCACATGCCTGCTCTCTAATGTTGTGGGGTTCACGGACTCCAGACTGATGCCGCCACAGGTGACGAACTCCTCTTTGAAGGGAGCCCTGCCCTGAATGTCGTATAGATCGCCGCCACCCAGCGTATTGGCCAGACGGTTGATCTCCTTCTTATTGAGTGAGCCCCATCGTCCTTCTGAGCGCTGGCCCAGGCAACGTTTCGCGAGATAGTGCCAGAGTCTGGAGGTCAGACCACAGGGGGCAACGGTCAGCAGTTGTTTCTGTGGGTACTTTTGCATCATCTCTGTCAGAGCCTCCAGGGCTTCGTGGTCGTGTAGCCCTGTCCAGTTGACGGCTAATGGTGCCTTATAATTCCGTTCTGCCAGATAGCGGGCGGCATAGCTCGAGAGTCTCAGGATGGCAGGACCGCTCATGCCCCAGTGCGTCACCAGCAGCGCCCCCTCAGCCCTGAGTTTCGTGCCAGGTATCATCACCTGTGCCTCTTCCACCACCGTTCCCATCAGGGCGTGCAGCGCCTCATTGCCCGTCTCGAAGGTAAACAGCGATGGCACAGGTTTCACCGTCTCGTGTCCCAATGCCTTCAGCCATGCGAGACTCTCCTCCGTCGCTCCTCCCGTAGTCACAGCCACGCAGTCGTAGTCCTTCAGGTCGTCCATACTTCTGACGGCCGTCTCTGTCTGTATTCTGACACCCAGTCTTCTGGCCTCAGCGAGGAAACAGTTGATGATGGTGGCTGAGTCCTGAGAGGCAGGGAATACACAATGGTCTTCTTGTGTGGTCAGTCTGACACCGTGCTGCTCAAACCAGTTGTAGGCGTCCTTTTGTGAAAAACCTTTCATCAGGCGTTTCATCAGCCGATACCCACGTGGGTAAACCTGTTGCAGGTCCTTCACGCCTTCGAACGTGTTGGTACAATTACAGCGCCCGCCACCACTCACGGCCACCTTCCTCAGTACGCGTTTACCACGTTCGAGGATGGTCACCTCTGCCTCTGGTCGCTGCGCCTTCACCATTAGCGCCAGGAAGAAGCCTGCGGCACCACCGCCAATCACGGCTAATTTCATTGTCCGCCCAGTCGTTCAAAATAGATTGCAACTTCATCCCACGTCTTGAACGTGTCACTACCGAAGTCGATGTGTGTGGCCATCCCTTTCCAGTCGGTCTCCCTACCCACGAAGTAGTCACCGTAGAGCAGCTCGCGCTGGTTGGTAAACATGGTGTGTCCCCATGCGGGCACGTTGACATACTGCTCCAGCCACTTCACGGTTTCATCGAAATAGTGGGGTTCCTGTGGAGCTTCTGCCACGAAGAAGAGCTGGTAGGCCTCCAACAGCTTGCGGAGGGTCTTCTGTGACGAACTCAGCGGCTTGTCCCAATTGTCCTTCAGCGCGTCCATCCCCACGTAGATAATGGGTCTTTCGCGACCTTCCTGTTTGTCATCGATCCAACGCACGACAGGCATCACGGCGTGCATGAAACTCTGATCGTTCATGCGGTGCTCCCCGTGGAATCTGATGGCCTGTTTGTAGTGTTCATGGAACAGGTCGAAGGTGTTAACGGTGGTGTCCTCGTCGCCGAAGAGGCCGAAGACACGTTGCTGCTCTTCGTCGTTCAGACCACTGAAGCAGAGTTGGGTGATCTCTTTATAGGCCTTCACCAACGTCTTGGTCACGATGAAGTCCTGTTGGCCGTCTGCTCTTGGGTTCGAGAAGTGTTGCGCCCCTATCATACCGTGTTCCTTCATCGTTTCGCCCATCTCCAGGGCTGGGTTGACGAGGATACGGTCGTAGCCATAGAGCATCTCGGCGTACATACCGCCCATCGAGGTACCGATGATGAGGTCGGGCTGTTCACGTTCGCACGTCTCTTTCAATAGTGCCAGAGCTTCCTGCGGTTCTATGGGCAGGTCGGGTGCTATGACCTCAGCCTGAGGCAGAACCTCGCGGATACGAGTCACCGTTCCGCTCTGTCCCGACGATCCGAAACCGTGTACATAGAGTATTTTCTTCCCTTTCATCAGGTCAGGGAATTGTTTGATATACTGATTTGTCTGTTCCATGCTTTTTCTCTTTTGGGGGCAAAGTTACATAAATATCTTCATAATTGCAAATAAATGCCAAATGATTTGGTAGTTACATAAAAACTTCATATTTTTGCAGAAAGTTTAGATAACTATCAACTCTATCATGAAGTATATCGCCTTACCCATTCGGGAAACCCGTCGTCTGTCGTTCTATCTGGCGATGGAGGAGTATGTGGCGCGTCAATTTCAGGAGGAAGACGATTATTTCTTCATGTGGCAGGTGGAGCCGAGTGTCATCTTTGGCCGCAATCAGGTGTTGGAGAACGAGGTGAACGTGCCTTACTGTCGTGAACACGGCATCAAACTCTACCGTCGGAAGAGTGGGGGAGGCTGTGTGTATGCCGATATGGACAACCTGATGCTGTCGTATATCACAGCCGAGGAGAATGTGAACTTCGCCTTCAACCGTTTCGTGAACATGGTGCTGTTGGTGCTGAGGAAGTTGGGTATTGCTGCTACGGGCACCAGTCATAATGACATTATGATAGGCGACAAGAAAGTTTGTGGCACGGCCTGCTACCATCTGGGAGGGCGAAGTATCGTCCACAGCACGATGCTCTACGACACGAATATGGCGCACATGCTCAACGCCATCACCCCGAGTCAGGAGAAACTGCAGAAGAAAGGTATTGAGAGCGTGCGACAGCGCATCACCTTGTT
Source organism: Prevotella sp. (assembly GCA_017443345.1). GTDB lineage: Bacteria > Bacteroidota > Bacteroidia > Bacteroidales > Bacteroidaceae > Prevotella. The sequence goes on along the minus strand of JAFSNR010000063.1, from coordinate 22,475 downwards.
GAAGGACTATACGGCCATCGGGAGTGTCGAGGCGCTGAAGTCACTCATCCGTGAGACGCTCTGCGTGGGAGAGTTTCTGTTGACGGCCAAGGATGTGGCTGCAATCGAAGCCATTGAGGCGACGTATCTGAAAGAGGAATTTATCAATTTATTATAACAACAACCTATGGGAATCAAACAAGAACTAGAGAAAAAAGAAAAACGGACATGCCTGTTCGACAAGCATTTGTCGTTGGGTGCTACGATGGTATCATTCGGAGGCTTTGACATGCCTCTGCTTTACCAGTATGCGGGCATCGCTCCTGAGCACATGGCCGTCAGAGAACATGTGGGCCTTTTCGATGTATCGCACATGGGCGAGGTGACCGTGAAAGGCCCTGATGCCGAGCGTTACGTGCAGCACATCTTTACGAACGATGTGGCTGGAGCCCCTGTGGGTAAGATCTACTATGGTATGATGTGCTACGAGAACGGCGGTACGGTCGACGATCTGCTCGTCTACAAGATGGGCGAGAACGATTTCTTCCTCGTCATCAACGCTGCGAACATCGACAAGGACTGGACCTGGATGCAGCAGCATGCTGAGGGCTTCGATATCGATCTGCAGAACCGTTCAGACTACTACGGACAGATTGCCGTACAGGGACCTGAGAGTGAGCATATCGTGGAAACGGTGCTGGGTCTGCCCTGTGCCGAACTGACGTTCTACACCTGCAAGACGGTGGGCGACGTGATTATCTCACGTACAGGCTATACAGGTGAGGACGGCTTTGAGATCTATGCCTCGCACGACTATATCCGCGACTGTTGGGACAAACTGATTGCCGCTGGTGTGCAGGCTTGTGGACTGGGTTGTCGAGACACCCTGCGCTTTGAGGTAGGACTGCCCCTTTATGGCGATGAACTCTCGGAGGATATCACCCCGATCATGGCTGGTCTCGGTATGTTTGTGAAACTCGACAAGGCAGAGTTTATCGGCAAGGAAGCCCTTGCCCAACAGAAAGCCGAGGGACCAGCCAAGAAACTGGTGGGTATCGAACTTTTCGACAAGGCGATTCCCCGTCATGGCTATACAGTTCTGAAGGATGGTCAGCCCATCGGAGAGGTGACCACAGGTTATCACACACTCTCTACGGACAAGAGTGTCTGTATGGCTCTGATCGATGCCCAATATGCCAAGCTCGATACAGAGGTGGAGATCCAGATTCGCAAGAAGGTCTTCCCCGGCAAAGTGGTCAAGAAACAATTCTATAACAAGAGTTATAAAAAGTAAAAAGGTAAAATAATTATGGCAAAAGTAATTGAAGGACTCTACTACTCAGAGTCTCACGAATATGTAAGAGTAGAAGGTGATTTTGGTTTCATCGGTATCACAGACTATGCCCAGAACGCGCTGGGTAATGTGGTTTATGTGGATATGCCGGAGGTTGACGATGAGGTTGCAGCTGGTGAGGAGTTTGGTGCTGTAGAGAGTGTCAAGGCCGCCAGCGACTTGTATTCACCCGTTAGCGGAACTGTCGTCGAGATCAACGAAGCTCTCGACGATGAGCCCGAACTCATCAACCAGGATGCTTTCGAGAACTGGATCATCAAGGTGGAACTGAGTGACAAGTCAGAACTCGATGCTCTCATGGACGCCAAGGCTTACGAGGCTTTCTGCGAGAAGTAATCATCTGTAAACCGTAAAATGTAAGCTGTAAACAAAAACAGTAATGGACTACAAGTATTTTCCCCATACTCAGGACGATCTGAAGGCGATGATGGCGAAGGCGGGAGTGAAGGACCTCGACGGCCTCTACGCCCAGATTCCTGAGAGCATCCGTTTCCGAGGCGACTATCAGATTCCTTCGGAGATGAGTGAGATGGAGGTGCGCGATACCTTTGCGAAGCTGGGAAAACAAACGAAGCAGCTGGCTTGTTTCGCAGGCTATGGTGTCTATGACCACTATACCCCTTCGGTGATTCCCAGTCTCCTTTCGCGTTCTGAGTTCTTGACCTCTTATACCCCTTATCAGGCCGAGATCTCACAAGGCACCCTCCATTATATCTTCGAGTACCAGTCGATGATGGCCGAGCTTACAGGCATGGATATCTCCAATGCCTCGATGTACGACGGCAGTACCGCTACTGCTGAGGCGATGATGATGGCTGTAGCCGCTGGTAAGAAGGTTAATAAGGTGCTGGTTTCGGAAACCTTGAATGGTGATGTCAGAAAGGTTCTCGATACCTATGCCCTCCATCAGGGTATCGAACTCGTGACGATCCCACAGAAAGATGGTGTCACCGACCTCTCAACCCTCAATTCTCAACTCTCCACTCTCGACGGTGTCGCTGGCGTGATTGTCCAACAGCCGAATGTCTATGGTATCGTTGAGGATTTCACGGGTTTTGCTGATGCGTGTCACGACCACAAGGCTCTCTTGATTATCAATAGTGTTGCTGCCGATCTCGCCGTACTGAAGACTCCAGGCGAGTTGGGGGCAGATATCGCTGTGGGTGATGGCCAGAGCCTTGGTATTCCCATGCTCTTCGGCGGTCCTTATGTGGGCTATATGTGTTGCACGGAGAAACTGATCCGCAAGATGCCAGGCCGCATCGTTGGCATGACGAAAGATAACCGCGACCAGCGTGCTTTCGTACTCACCCTTCAGGCCCGCGAACAGCATATACGTCGCCAGAAGGCCACTTCTAATATCTGCTCGAACCAGTCGCTGATGGCACTCTTCGTTACGATGTATTGTTCGCTGATGGGTAAGCAGGGCTTGAAGGAAGCCGCTCAGCTTTCCTATGCCGGTGCCCACTATCTCTGTGACGAACTTCTGAAGACAGGTCGTTTCCATCTGGCTTACGACCAGCCCTTCTTCAATGAGTTCTATGTGAAGTACGATGGCGATGTGGATAGTCTCTACCAGCGTTTCATCGATGCAGGCTACCTCGGTGGTGTTAAACTCGACGATGGTCTGCTCTTTGCCGTTACCGAGAAGCGTACGAAAGAAGAAATTGATAACCTCGTAAAGATTGCTGGCTTATGAATAGTAGATTATACGGAAACCTGATCTTTGAACTCTCCAAGGAGGGGCGCAAAGGCTACAGTCTGCCAAAGAACAATTTTGGCGATTACGAGATTCCTGCTTCAATGCGACGTTCAGAGGATGCCGCACTACCCGAGTGCGACGAACTGACGGTGGTGCGTCACTATACCAATCTCTCCAACAACAACTTCGGTGTGGATACAGGCTTCTATCCGCTTGGATCTTGTACGATGAAGTACAACCCGAAGATCAATGAGGAGATGGCTGCCCTGCCGCAGTTCCAGAACCTGCATCCGAAGCAGCCGGCTAAGACTGTCCAGGGCGCATTGGCCATCGTGACGCTCCTTGAACGCTCGCTGTGCGAGCTGACGGGTCTGGCTCACTTCACCTTTAAGCCCTATGCTGGTGCCCATGGTGAGCTGACTGGTCTGATGGTTATCGACAACTACCATCGCTCACGGGGCGATATGGCCCGCAAGAAGGTCATTGTGCCCGATTCTGCCCATGGTACGAATCCGGCTTCTGCTGCTGTCTGCGGTCTCGAGATCATCGAGGTGAAGTCGGATCCTAGAGGGCTAGTCGATCTAGCCGATCTAGAAAGACTAGTCGAACTAGAAGGTCCCAACATCGCTGCCATGATGATGACCAATCCCAATACCCTCGGACTTTTCGAGACGCGTATTCCTGAGATTGCGAAACTTATCCACGACTGTGGCGGCTTGATGTACTATGATGGCGCTAACCTGAACCCGATGCTGGGTGCTTGTCGCCCAGGTGACATGGGCTTCGACGTGATGCACATCAACCTGCACAAGACGTTCTCTACGCCTCATGGCGGTGGTGGTCCCGGTGCTGGTCCAGTCGGTGTTCGCGAGGGATTGCAGGATTGCTTCCCCTTCGTTTCGCCTTATCACGGCAACTTCGGAGTGATGATGCGTGCCTATGCCTATATCCTCACGTTGGGTCGTGAGCATGTCAAGGAGGTAGGACCTCTGGCCACGCTCAATGCCAACTACATCAAGGAGTCGTTGAAGGATGTCTATGAGCTGCCTATCGATGGTCTCTGCTGCCATGAGTTCGTCTTTGATGGTCTGAAGGATAAGTCTACAGGAGTGACGACGATGGATGTGGCCAAGCGTCTGCTCGACTACGGCTATCATGCTCCTACGATCTACTTCCCGCTGCTCTTCCACGAGAGTCTGATGGTGGAGCCTACGGAGAACGAGTCGAAGGAGACGCTCGATGGTTTCATCGCCGTGATGCGCCAGATAGCTGAAGAGGCAGCAAGCGATCCTGACCTCGTGAAGACTGCGCCTCATGATACGCCCATCGGACGTGTCGACGATGTCCTCGCCGCCAAGCATCCTGTTACAACTTATCGCCAACTCAAGGCTGAAGCCTAATGTTCAATGGTCAATGTTCAATGAATAAAACTGATTTAATTATCATCGGCGCGGGACCTGGAGGTTACCGCGCCGCTGAATACGCTGCCCGACACGGCCTGAAGGTCGTCATATTCGAGGGTGCAGAGGTAGGAGGCACTTGTCTCAATGTGGGCTGTATCCCCACGAAGACCTTCGTCCACTCGGCTTCTTTTGCTGAGGCTCGCGAACGCATGGCCGCTGTGGTGCCCCAACTCCGTGCTGGTGTAGAAGGCATTCTGTCGAACACCAATATCACGTTGGTGCGCGAGAAAGGTGTCTTTACCGATGCCCATACCGTCGGCGACTATTCTGCCCCCAACATCATCATCGCCACAGGCTCCGAGACGAAGTGGCTCCCCATCGAGGGTAAGGATGATCCTCGAGTGGTCGACTCTACCGGTTTGCTGAATCTCGAAACCCTGCCTAAGCGCCTCTGTATCATTGGTGCAGGTGTCATCGGCATGGAGTTTGCCAGCGTGTTCCGTCGTTTCGGCTCAGAGGTAACGGTCATCGAGTTCTTGAAGGAGTGCCTCCCGGCCCTCGACAGCGATATCGCCAAACGTCTGCGCAAATTGATGGAGAAGGAGGGTATCACGTTTAACATGCAATGTGGTGTCAAGCAGATTGCTGATGGTGAGGTATTCTTCGAAACAAAGAAAGGTCAGACGGAGAGTGTGAAGGCCGATGTCATCCTGATGGCAACGGGTCGCAAACCCCGTGTGCAGTCCGACTTCGCGAATGCAGGTTTCGAATACGACGAACGCAAGGGTATCGCCGTTAACGAGAACTTCGAGACAACGGTTCAAGGAATCTACGCTATCGGCGACGTCAATGGTCGCCAGATGCTCGCTCATGCTGCTGAGATGCAGGCTGTACGTGCCGTGAACCATATTCTGGGCAAGCTGGACGGCATCCGTTTCGACATTATGCCTGCCGCCATCTTTACCTCTCCCGAAGCAGCTTGTGTCGGTCCCACGGAAGACCAACTGAAGGAACAGGGCATTGCCTTCGTCTGCAAGAAGTCCTTCTGGCGAGCCAATGGCAAGGCGCTCGCCATGAATGAGTCTGAAGGTTTGCTCAAACTCTTTGTTTCTGCTGACGACGGTCTGATTCTTGGCTGTCATGCCTATGGCGCCCACGCTGCCGATATCACCCAGGAAGTCTCGGTACTGATGTGCAAGCACACCACAGTCAGCGAACTCGCCGACATGGTGCACATCCACCCCACGCTCTCTGAGATATTAAGAAGCGCTATAGAGTGATGCCGTGCAGCGTTGCCCGTCTCTATGCAGGAACAGGAAGTTAAGATTTGTTTCCGGAAATAACGTCTTCCACAACCTTGGGGAAGTACTTCATTTCCAGCTGGTGCTCTTTCTCGGCGATGTCGTCGACGCTATCGTCGGGCGAGAGAGCCACGCGGAACTGGGCAATGATCTCGCCTGCATCGCAGACGGGGGTAACCCAGTGTACCGTCATGCCCGTCTCGGCCTCTCCAGCCGCCTTGACAGCCTCGTGGACGTGATGTCCCCACATGCCCTTGCCGCCGTATTTCGGCAGAAGGGCTGGGTGGATATTGATGATCTTATGGGGATAGGCGTCGATGAGAAAGTTGGGCACGAGTGGCAGGAAACCGGCCAGCACGATGAAGCCGATGTCGTATTTTTTTAAGAGCGGCAGCATCACGTCGGGGTTGTTCAGGTCAGCCTTCGGGGTCACGGCCGTAGGCACGCCGAGGCGCTCTGCCCTTACCAGTGCGTAGGCATCCGGTTTGTTGCTTACCACGAGCGCAGGCTTGATAGAAGCGTGGTCAGCGAAATACTTGATGAGGTTCTCGCAGTTTGTGCCGCTTCCCGACACGAAGATGGCTATATTCATTTTCTCCATTCTATCCGTTGTTTTGGCTGCAAAGGTAGTGCTTTTTTCCGAGATAACCAAACTTTCCCGTTAAAAGGAGAAAGATATGGGCACTATTACTTTGAAGACGATGTTGCGCCCCATGTTATAGACGCCCTGACGACCTGTCGCGTTGTTGATGTCGCAGTACTTCAGTCGGCTCAGGTGGTTCTGATAGGCCGTATTCAGCAGGTTCTCTGCCGTAATGCTCACCTCGGCCACCTTTCTCTTATGGATATTCAGGTCGGTACCTGCCGACAGACTGAGCAGCGTGTAGCCTGGTGTGCGGGTCTCGGTGTCATCCACCTTGTAATAATGGTTCTGAGCCAGGTTGCATTCCAGTCCTAAGGCCATGTAGGCATTGTTCAGGGCTTTGTGGCCATGGTGGGTGAATTCATACTTCAGTTCCGAATTCCAGCGTGGAGCCGGCGTCATGGGCAGATACTTGGCATCGTCATCGGCGTGCAACTGCTGGGCGTCGACAAATGAGAACGTATTCTGGAAGTGGATGCTGTGGATGGGATGGAAATCGACACCAGCCTCAAAGCCCAGCAAACGGGCATCGCCCTGCGTGTATTCGTAAGTGCGGAATCCCTCCTCTATCACCTTGTCTATACGCTTGGCAAAGATATAGTTCTCGATGCGGTTGGCAAAGAGGGCTACCTGTGCAGAGACATATTGCGACGTGAAGTCGAGGCCCAGGTCGGCCTGCCAGCTGTATTCCGATTTCAGATTCGGATTACCAATCTCGTAGTGCAGCGTTCCCTCGTGAATGCCGTTGCTGCCCAGTTCGCTCATGTTCGGTGCACGGAAGCCGCGAGCCAGGTTCAGGCGCAGGTTCAGATGGTCATTGGCATTCCATACAGCACCGATGCTACCCGTCACACCGCTGAAATTCCTCGAGTTGAAGTCCAGATGCCGATGGTCGTAGCGCAAGCCGCCGTTCAGAGTTACTTGATCGAGCGACTTGCTGACCGTCGCGTAGGCGCCGATGTCGAACAGCTTGTATTCAGGTATCAGCGCCTCCTCACCCAGATTCAGCGACTGCTGCCACATGCCGTTGACACCGCCCGCCATCTTCCAGCCGTCGAACTCCTGCGACAGATAGCGCAGGTCATAAGTCACGGTGTGGAGCTTGAAGAAGAGCTCGTACTCGTCGGCATTGTCCTCGAACTCCTGACGCTGGTTCTGCTGATAGCCGATGACAGCCTTCAGCCAGCCTTTCTCGAGGTTCAGCGAGTTGTCCCATACTGCTTTGTAGTGCTTGATCTGCTGGAAGGGCAACGTCTTTCCATAACCATGATCCGTGAATCCCTCACCACGAACCAGTTCACCCGTCACTTCGTCGCGCTCACCTTCGACGATGCTGGGTGTCTGATGGAAGCACGACCATAGCAGGTGGGAGTAGCCCCAGCGCTTGTTCAGTCCCAGCATCAGCCTCGCAGCGCGCTCCTTGAATTGCGAGCCTGGCACATAGCCGTCGTACTTGTTTTTATAGGCATGAGCCATCTTGTCGGAGAAACGGGCGTCCCAGACGAAGCCCTTCTTGTTCCCGGCAAAGTCCAGCGAGTAGTCGAAGAGGCCGTTGTTGGTCTGATATTCTGTCGATACGGTGGCCTTCATCTCACCGTCGGGCTGGACGGGGCTGCTGTGAAGGATCAGTACGCCAGCCATCGCATCGCTGCCATACATGAGTGAGGCAGGACCTTTCAGGATCTCCACGGAGTTCACGTTCTGCGGATCGACTTCGATGCCGTGCTCGTCGCCCCACTGCTGACCTTCCTGGCGCACGCCCTCGCTCATCACGATAATGCGGTTGTAGCCCAGTCCGCGGATAATAGGCTTGGAGATGCCGGCGCCAGTGGTGATCTGCGACACACCGGGCTGATGGGCAATGGCATCGATGATATTGGTCGAGGGGGTCTGGCGTAGTTCCTTGCCAGACACGACCGAGATGGGGGCTGTCGAGTGCTTCAGTTTGGTATCGCCCGTCACGCCCGTCACCACCAGTTCGTTCAGTTTCAGGTGACGATAGAATACATCCGTCGAGTCCTGCGGATGCTCGTGGTTGTAATGATGCTTGTGTGCATGTTGCTCCTGAGCCGATGCTGCCATGCCAATAAACAGCAGCGTCAGGATGAAAAATATCCTTTTCATTGATTCAATCTTTTTACCCTGTTTTCACATTTTGGCTGCAAAGGTAGTGCTTTTTTCCGAGATAACCAAACACTTGATTTAGATATGTTGCTTTTTGCAAGAAATCTGCATTTTTCTTCAATATATCTATAAAAAGCCATAAAACTATGCGTTTTTTTGCAGTTTTCTTTGTCTGTTCCGATTTTTATTTGCACCTTTGTGGGCAGAAACTGAATTAACATCAACCATAATCAAAAAATGAAACAGACGAATGTGTCCCCCGCCCAGGGCAAATTGGGAATCTTAGTAGTAGGCTGTGGAGCCGTTTCTACCACATTTATGACGGGTGTACTCATGGCTCGCAAGGGCCTGGCCAAGCCCGTTGGTTCAATGACTCAGTACGATAAGATGCGTGTTGGTCGCGGTGCCGATGCCCGTTACCTGCATTATTCTGATATCGTTCCTCTGGCCAGTCTCAACGACATCGTTTTCGGTTGTTGGGATGTTTATCCTCAGAATGCCTATCAGGCAGCCATGTATGCCGAGGTGCTCAAAGAGAAGGATATCAATCCCGTTCGAGACGAACTCGAGCAGATAGTTCCCATGCCCGCCGCATTCGATAAGAACTACGCCAAGCGCCTCGGTGGCGATAACGTAAAAACGGGGCTCACTCGTTGGCAGATGGTTGAGGCCCTGCGTAAGGACATTCGCGATTTCAAGGCCCAGAAGGGTTGCTCTCGCGTGGTAGTTCTCTGGGCAGCATCAACCGAGATCTACGTGCCAATCAACGAGCAGGTTCACTATCAGCTCGCCGACCTCGAAGCCGCTATGAAGGCCGACGATCGCGAGCATATCGCCCCATCTATGTGCTATGCTTACGCAGCACTCACCGAGGGCGCACCTTTCATCATGGGTGCACCAAACACCACTGTCGACATCCCCGCCATGTGGCAGTTGGCCGAAAAAACAAAAATGCCTATCGCCGGTAAGGACTTCAAGACTGGTCAGACGCTCGTGAAGTCAGGTTTTGCCCCCATCATCGGCACCCGTTGTCTAGGTCTGAGTGGCTGGTTCTCAACCAATATCCTGGGTAATCGCGACGGACTGGTACTCGATGAACCCGCCAATTTCCGCACCAAGGAGGTCAGCAAACTCTCTACCCTCGAGACTATTCTGAAGCCCGATGTTCAGCCCGATCTCTATGGTCATGGCAACGATGAGGACACCCAGTATTATCATAAGGTTCGCATCAACTATTATCCCCCACGCAACGACAACAAGGAGGGTTGGGATAATATTGATATCTTTGGATGGATGGGCTACCCCATGCAGATCAAGATCAACTTCCTCTGCCGCGACTCAATTCTTGCTGCACCATTGTGTCTCGACCTCTGTCTGCTCAGCGATCTTGCCGCCCGTGCTGGCCGCTTTGGCATCCAGCGCTTCCTCTCATTCTTCCTCAAGTCGCCCATGCACGACTACACCCAGGGCGAGGAGGCCGTCAACAACCTCTACCAGCAGTACACGATGCTCAAGAACGCCATCCGCGAGATGGGCGGCTACGAGCCTGACGAAGAGATCGACTAAGAAGTTCTGACTCTGATACACATCATCGTGAGGTCGTCGTTGGGCTCTGCGCCGTTGCGGTGCTTGTCCAACTGGCACAGCGATGCCGGCCTCGTAGATATTGAACCAATGGATGAAAAGCCGGTTGCGAAGACCTTCTTTCTCGTCACCTGTCTCACAGAGGTATAACATGGCCTCACTGCCGTTGGCCGCAAAGAATTCCTCAATGATCGTGAAAATAGTCTGGCGGAGTTTCTTGTCTCCAGGAGAGCGACCGTCTCCTTCGACGTTGATGCAGAACTGATAGGCTCCGCTCTGAACGAAAGAGTATTCGAGCATGAAACTGATGGTGTATCTCAGCCCAAAGTCTGTATCAAAATAGAAGGAATACTTGTTGCCCTCTGTATGACCCACCAAATAAGGTGAGTTCAGATTGATGTTTTCCAATCTGAGTGTGTTCATAGCAAGAAAGGTTTTCGTGAGGTTTAGGAGTATTTCAGAGTCAGTTCTCCGTTTCTGATCATTTCAAACTCCTTGTTCGTTTTTTCAATCCACTCTTTCTTGTGACGAATGGTCTCCCTGACGGCGGCTCTTACCTCCTCGCGGGTTCTTTTTCTTTTAGTTGTTTCCATACCGATTTAAAATTAGTTGGTGAATATATCGGCTGCAAAGATAAATAGATTTTTCCAATTAAACAAGAAATAGAGCAATTTTTTCATGTCAATGTCAAACACATCACAGCATGCCAGGCACGGTGAACACACTGGCTGCCTAGCGAACGTGAGACGAAAAAGACGTATAATTCAATAATCAATATTTCAATATTATTCGTTTTTGCCCAGAATACTAATCTCCCTCACATAGTTCATCCAACTTTGTAACTATATCCTCAGGTAGCAACGCCCCAGAGTGTCCCTCTGCCCAGTCATCTCCAGGATACGGATCAGAGATGAATTGTCCGGTGAATACAATGCCTGCCTTGTCGTCGCCTGTGCGCATCATAAAGAACAGGTCACCCCGTCGAGCCTCTTCCCACTCGCGGATGCTCCAGTTCATTCGGAACATACCGTGTACCATATTCTCCACACATTCCTCGAAATCCTTCTCTGTAAAGGAACTGATAGAGGGGTTCCAGCGCATCAAGTACGACTTTGCCTCTGCTGGCACAGGCACCACCTCGAAACTTACTTCCCAGATGCAGCTGTCACCATCTATATCAGATTTCCTTCGATTGTCTCCAAAACCAGGTTCTGATTATCCTCGCTGATGTCCATGAGGATGTGCGTAATCTCGCCACTACGAACCTTGGCAATCACCTCACTATCCACCTCCAGCGTGATAGCAACCTCGTTAATGTCAATCTCATTGTTCTTCTCTTCAGCATTCATAGGCTTCTGTATTTAATTCAACTTAGTGCTGCAAAGGTACGAAAAAATAATGAAACTAAGTTACTCGCTCCTGTATAATTCATCCAGCGAGTGGTCTTCGTCGTTTATCCAATGCAACCAACCGTCAAACTCCTACTTGGGGATCTCACAGATTTTTGCTAATTCTTAAAAGTCATCATCGACTCCATTACCTTTTAATCTATCAGTCATAGCAATAACCATCGCATCGGCTGTTGTAATTATGTCTGACACAAAATCCTCTCTACTCTCTTTCTTTTTACCCTTAGATTTTTTGGTAATATCAACCACCTCTCGAATTGTATATGTTTTCTTGACACCATTTTTATTATATATACCAGAAATCGATGATACTATAACTGTTACTTGTGCTTTACCATCTTTACAACGAACCTTCAGAGTAAAATCTGCATATCGGTCCCATCCTGCACCTAATATTGTTTTTTTGAACCCTAAATAATAGTCCCCTTTGTATATTACTGTTCCTGCATCTTTATCGCTAAAGTCAATTCCCGCCTTCGAACGACCGTCTGCACCGGTCCAATCACTCAAAGCTTCCATTGCACGTCCATACAACACTGCAGCTGAAGTATTCTCAACTATCACTACAGTCTTTTCTCATATACACCATTCTCATTGAGTGTAATATCTTGTGCGGGTAAAGCAAGCCACGCAAACATAAACAACAATGTACTTAATACCTTTTTCATAATCTTTTTAGTTATTTGTTTCCTTTGGGTCGTTATTCATGATTCTTTGTTATTTAATAACACGAAAAATGCGCAGACAATTTCTACGCATCACCAAGGTTCACCACAAACCTCAAAAGCGTCATAAAAACGCCTGCGCACATGGCGCAGCGCTCTAATAGCTTTTGATACATGACTCGTTTATCTTCGAGGTGGTGATTCGGTGATGTAAGAGCCTATGTTTTGTACTCCATACGGAATAAAACATCCTCATGCCTTTGATGACATGAGGACGCTTCTTGTCCGCTTTCCTACTTTCCTACTTTCCGTATTTAGATTGTCGGAAGTTCGGAAACGAGTTTCTTATAGTGGCCACGCATGGTGCGCTTGATGGCTTTGTCTGCCTCCAGACGTTGTAAGGTTTTCTGCGCAGCACGATTATTGGCATAGCCGAAGGTCTGGGCAAACTGTTCTGTAGAGAACTGCTCTGACAGCAGTCTGAAACACTCCTGGAACTTATTGGTGCGCCGACGCTGCTGAGCGGCATCTTTTAACTGATTGTCGTAGTAGAGACGATGCAGTTCGTAATACCAGAAATGTTGTGTTCGGTACTGAATGTCACCTACTAAATCTGCCAGTGCAAGGTCGGTCGCATCGATGGTATATGTGCCAGTAGATTCACGTTCTTGCCAATGTCGCATGTCTATCCAAGGTGCGCTCACATTGATCATGTGGTACGGGATTCTCTTGAGTTGTAACCAATCCGCACGATCTTCATCGTTGAACTCGGCAATGGCACGACGCTGGTCGAGCCACTCGTGAACGTGCTCCACTAATGGCCATAGAGGCAGTTCACCACGACGCTGGTCAAGCTTGTAGGCCCACTGCTTCAGCGTGTCGTTGTAAGCATCGATTCTGGAATCCTCCTTGCGGCGAAGCGGCATGATTTTGAAATCGTCACGACCCATTGGAATGGTACAGGTACGAGTGTCGAGGCCAGAATTTACGTTCCTTTCATTCACGAGCTTCGGAAGCGTTATGGGACAAAAGGTCTCAATTTGGTTCCAAAAAACGCGATAACGACCTGATACGCTCTGTTTGTTGGAGTAGTGTTGCGAATCCCATTCCCCATGAAATGAAAGCAATACTGCTGTGGAGCGGCTAATCCAGCTGCCAGCCTTGCCTATCTCCACATCTTTTTCTGAGGAACAGGTCACCATGTGACGTCCCATGATTTCGCCATCCACTTCCTCCTTACAGTTGGCCATCGAACGGATAAATTCACTATTACTGCTTCGATATCCAAACATGCGGTTGTAGATGGCAGGACGAATGTCGTGGTCTTTGTTCTGCCCCTTTGCGGCATCGGTCTCTTTCCAGCCGTTGGTACTCTCGTCCGCCAAGGCTCCTTCTGCTATGATAGGTGCCAGCAGCAGGTCGCAAATACGCTGTAGGCAATGTTTGCCCGATGCGGGATCACCTACGCCCCAGATGATGTAGTTCAGGCGCTGACGCTCACCCTCGTTGGCATAGAAATAATAGTAGCACAAATCCATGCAAGTGCCCAGCATCGCAGCAGACGCAAAGAGCAGGAAAGGCCACAGACGACGGGGATGAGGTTCGCAGACCTCACGCAGACAGGGGTACACGTCGAAGAACTCCTCTATCTGGTCACACCAGCGGTCGAAGGGTAGAACTGCCAAGGGGTCTGCATTCTTGGAAACCGCCACAGACTTCTCCAAGTTGATGCCAGCCTTGTCCATCAGCTCTTTCAGGGCCTTTGGATAGCGTGACAGCAGTTTCTTCTTGGCAGCAGACTGGCACAGATCCTCCACTTCGCCCGGTTGAGGATGCCAGTTCTTCACATAGTCGAGACGGTAGGCCATCTTGATGGCTTTCTGCGGGTCGTTGTCGTTGAAGTAACAGAGCCAGTGGGATGTCTCAGTCTGAAACGTGTCGTGCTTCGTGTGTGGAGGCAGATTCGGCCCGTAGTGCTCGTTCATCACTTTGATGAAAGCCTCCTCTTCTGCTGAGAATTCTTCTGGCGTTTCAACTTGTGGAGTTACATCAGCAGGAGTGGTCTCAACGGTAGCGACGTTCTGCTGTGGGGCAGACTCGCTGGCGGCGGCAGCAGCCTTCTTTTCCTGTTGCTTGGCCTTACGGCGTTCTGCCTTACGTTGTTTTTCAAACTCCACCCATTTGGGCATGGTGGGCGATGAGTCGCCTTTGGGTTCCTGGCGGTAGCGGTCGCCACAGGCCAGGTCGTATTCAGTACGGATGATTTCTTCAGTCATAATCGTATTAATCATTTTGAGGTTCAACATTGAAAAGTTCCTTGGTGTCGCAGTAGAGTACGTCGTCAGGACCTGTTATCCACGACAGGCGATTAGAGTCTTTGCAAGCATCATCCACGTAGTCGAGAATTCCAAGCAGCGATGCCATTTCATACTGTTGGCAAATCAGGTTTCCCCACTGCTCAGCAGGACGTGCCTTGAACACGATTTTCATGCCCTCGCCACGTGCTGAGACGTAAACGAGCAGGATACCTTCAGCTTTCAAATCGTGCTCCTTCTGTATGCGCACAAACACCTCATGAGGGTTGCCACAATGGTCAACATCGATGACAACAAGTCCAGAGAGGTAAGCATATAGCATTTCGCGCCAACGCCCACGCTTTCCCTTATTAAACTTCTTCGTACCTATACTCACTGCATAGTCAGAGACTTGAAAGCAGGCTCCTGGGAGCGTCTTTTTCAGTTCGTCTGCCTTTTGCTTGTGTGTCTCGTCGCCAGTATCAAGGTAAGCCTTGTATTCGCGGCGAATTTCACAAACTATGGGAATGGCAGTTTTCATAGCCTGCTGCCACTCTTCCCAACCCATCTGAACACATTCCAGATAGGTACGTACTTGGTAGGTGATTCTAAACATGGTTTTGTCCTCCTGATTTCTTAATGTTGTTGATTAATTTGTTAAACTTGTCGCTTGCCGGAAGACGGCGTACCACCAGCTGAACCTGACGCAAAACCTCGGCTTGCCAGTCGCGATGATGCTTGCCTAAGTCGATACGGCCTGTGAAGGTCATCTCCTGCTTCTGTTCATCGAGCCAGCACTCCAGACCGTTCTCCTTTACCACGCGCAGATTGTCAGGAAGCGTTACTGGCTTTTGGGGTTTCAGGTCTTTTGTCAACTGGTTAAACTGAGTCACGAGGTCGCTGTATGGGTCGGCTGACGAAGCCTTGCACTTCAGGCTGACCATACGTGATGGGTCTGTGCCTGTCGTTATCCAGCTTTTGCCGCCACCAAGGCAGTTCTTTACGTCAGTTTGGGTAGAAGGGCCTTCGTTGAAAGGCTCAAATCCAAACTTGTTGGTTTCAAGGTCGTAACAACCCGTGCCGCGAACCTTGATTTTCGTCTTTTTCTTATCTGTCTTATCCATTGTTGTTTACATCTTTTATTATTAATGTAAAGGAGAAGCCTGCCTTGGCGCCTTATTGGCAGGACTTCCGTTTCTTCTACTTCTTGAATTCTATCTTGATACCTTTTGTGTGAGCACAGTCAAGAATATGCCAGTAGAAATCCCATAGCATCGAGTCAACGTGGCCGATACCTGTCAGATGGAAACCAAGTCCCGTCCAGACATCAATCAAGTCGTCAACGATTTCAAGAGCCACATCTTCGGTGAAGCCCTTCAGAGAGTTTACCATGTCTTTACGCAGACCTTTGTAGAGCCAGTCGGGCATGGTGTCGTTCAGCAAACCAAGTGCAAACCCATCAGGTTCAACACGATGGTTCAACTCAGAGTAGAAGATTTTCATCTTCTGGTCTTTGCGAGTCTTGCTACTCATGGCAGCGAGAAACGCGGGAAAATCTCTTTTCTTCATTTTGTTTCTTTGTTCCGTCGTCCTTTAGCGACATTAGAGGGTTAATGAAGAATTTGAGACGCGTCTCGATGCTCCTCGTTCAAATGGGCCCAGAACAAAAAAGCACCGTCTCAGGATAAACCTTTGACGATGAAAAATAGACAAAGCCTGTACCATGAGAGGAAATCGCACATTTGGGGGCTATTTCGCAGAAAACAGCCTTTGTGTCGCACATGTCAGTCTCTGCGTCGCACATGTCAGTCTCTGCGTCGCACATGTCAGTCTTTTGTATCGTATAAATATTACAGGCGTTGCACAAAAAAAGGTTATCTGCAAAGCAAATAACCTGTATATAAATTATTAGATATTTGTTTGGGAAGCTTGTTGAATTAAAGCGATGTATTTATTATTAAGTGCAATATAAATGGCATTCATTTCTTTACATAATGACAAGCCCTTCCCTTTTAAATCTTTTGTCGGCCATGGTGGGGGCGCGAGATACTTGTTGTAGTTTTTCTTACTCAAACTATTAATAGAACTAAGCTTGAAAGGCAAACGGGTATGAGGAGAAACGTCAAGACTTAATTCTTTGGCAAATTCTGCAAATTTGTTATATTGCGCTTTATCATTGTCCTTTGGCAATTCCAAGGGGGCAAATTCATGCATAATCAAAATATTAACAGCAAAACGATAAATGGCTATCCAATGCGTATTTGTATGGAACAGGTATCCACCCGTCTTCTTTTCCAAAGTCATTACATATAACACAGCATACTTGAAACACTCTTTCTTTACCTCCCAAGTTATATCTGTGATTTGACTATGTGCATCCTCATTATTGTTTTCCTGAGAAGATGGCTGTGAAGAGGGAGTTTCTTCGTGTTTTTGCATGTTTCGGTAAAGACCATTGTTATAGTCCTGCCAGAATTTTCTTCTTGCCTCTTGATGCGGGCGTAGAGATACAGACTCACGTAGACGCTTCATCTCGTGCTTCATTGCATTCAACTCTTCGCGTATTTCACTCTTGGGGATTTCTTCCTCTGGATTTGATTTTTTCATTTCTTTACTCTTAACAAACGCTATGTAGGCTTCAGCCATTCTCTTGACAGTACACCTGTCATGCTCCTTCAGAAAGGGAAATAGATTTTCTGTTGAGAATTCAATACTTTTACTTTCTATACGCAAATGGGCACCATTGACAAAGTCATCTTCAAGGTTTTTGCTAAATGAAAAAGGGTCTCGTTGTTGATGTTCTAAAACATAGAATTTCTTTTCCATTTCATAATACGCCTCAAACATGGCGGGATAATTCCTTTTCGTGATGTCAATTTTCACAAAGCGTGCAATAATGCCACAGGCCACCAAAGGACATCTTCGACTCAACTCAGTCAATCCAAAAACATTCTCAGACTCTCGAACCAAATCAATGTCACTGCTTACAAAACACAGAAAATCACGCCCGTCATCAGTATGAATTAACGACTTCCCTCCTGCGTCCACATCGTCTGTTGCATCATTGAAGTCTATAATTGCTCCTTGCAAACCATTCGCCCACTTGCAAATGCCATATGAATACCAATTTGTTCCCTCCATTAATCGACCTATACAGAAAATGGAAGGTTCTTCTGTTACATCACATTCCAGAGGAGATAATACAACTTTCATAAATAATGAGAATTAATTTTATGCCTCCATCACTATTCTGCGCTCTTCCTCAGTCAGTCCGTAGAGGTCGAAGACGCGATTGTCTATTTCTTCGTCTGTAGCTTTTATCTGCGCTGAGAGTTCCTGGCATTCTGCCACACGCTCATTGAAGAAGTCTTCCCATTCGTCCTGCTCTTTGACAGGTATGCGGATCTTCTGTTTCTTCAGCTCTGCCATCAGTCCCTTGAAGTCCAGCTGATCAAACTGCTGCAAGGCTGTCGTAATCTTCACGTCCTCAAAGTTATCAGTCAGGCGACGAAGGAAACGGGCTCGTTTCTCTTGCAACTGCTGATGTAGTGAAAGCATCGTGCCGGCGAGGGTAACGAAAGGTTGCTGATTAGTGTCAATAGGAATTCGGAAATTCTCAAAATAGACCTTACGGATCTCACGAGTTCCACCTTGCAGTTCAGGGCAGTTATACCATATCCATAACTTACACAACTTTGAGTTTAAGACGGCAGTAATAAACTTCAAGTTGACAGTATCATCTTGAGCCGTTATCATAAAGGTCTTGTCGTTGCCGAAGAAGCCTTTCTCGTCATAGATAAAGGGGAACAACGAGGTCATGTTGGGATACATAATCTTGGGCTTGGAGAACTCTTGATAGTAATCGCAATTCCTTAAATTATATGGGGTGATTCCCTTATCCTGTCTCTTTGACAACTTCTCGAAAAATTTATCCAGATGTTTCTTGATAATGGGATACTCATCAATATTGATTGGGAGGACAGAGTCCTTGATGCCATTATGGGTATTTATCAAATACAATTCATCCCAACGAGCCTCCCATGCCATTATATCCCTGCCTCGAAGCAGCGGCTTGATAAGTTCTGCGCTTTTCGGGTCTTCGGCTATCAATCGCTCACGGGTTTCTCTATCAATAAAGAAAGCGTCATTGTAGCCAGTCAATATTCCTCTATATATGGAAATCGGCATGTCTTTCAGGGCTGTGCCTTGCTGCATCTTCTTCAGAATATCAAAGTGAGCTTTGGGCTGAATAATCCACTCGGATTCGCTAAAGGTCTCTGATGGATAAGCAGACAATTGTTCCGACACTTCATGGAGAAAGTCGCCATGATAGGTCTTCTGGTTCAGAGACAGCGCTTGCACCTCCGTACCTTTTTCGTTAGACTTTTGTGTTACGAAAATGCATACATATATGGTAGCTTCGTCAAAGAATTGCACATCACCGAAGTTGATAATCTGCTGTAGGTTGGTCTTGGCCATAAAGCGTCGTAGCTCTTTACCATAGGAAACAAGCATCCACTTGTTGGGCATAATGAACGACTGCATTCCACCTGGCTTCAACAAATTATAACCTTGCTCGGTGAACAAGCAATACAAGTCACCACTCTTGTTATATGTTTCAAAACCACATTGAGCATATGTATCACTCATGGCACCCAAACTCTGAAGTTGAACATAAGGCGGATTGCCAATCACCACATCGAAGCCTCCACGTTCGAATACCTTGGGGAACTCCTTCTGCCAGTCGAAGGCTTTGTCGCCGGCAATGGCGGGGTCACTGATAAGCGAGTTGCCACACTTGATGTTCTCGTTCAGAGAATTCAGTTTGCGATGTGGTTTGGCAGTACGTAGCCAAAGTGCCAACTGGGCTATTTCAACACTCTCTTCATTGATGTCGACACCATAGAGGTTGTTCTCCAAAATACTGTTCTCTATCTTGTCAAAAGGAATCTCAAAGCCTGTGACTTTCTTCTCCAAATCGTAAATCAGTTTGTGCTCAGCGATCAGAAATTGTAATGCGGCATTCAGAAAGGCTCCACTACCACAAGCAGGATCGAGGATCGTAATCTGAAGCAACCATTCACGATACTGCTGCAGCTGATCCAATAGTCGCTTTTTCGTTTGCAGCTGGCGACGCTTATCAGAAAGGTACTCATCTTCAACAATATTCAGTTGCTTTTTCTTTTCTTCGCAGAGTCGCCCGACAGTATTCTCCACTATGTATTTCGTAATATACTGTGGGGTGTAGAACACACCATCCTGTTTACGTTTCGAGGTTTGAGTACCCTTACCACTATTGATTTGTTGAGTCACCTCTTCTATCTCAGACAGCGAGTTTTCAAAGATATGCCCCAGGATGTTCACGTCTACATCGCTTTCAAAGTCGTAAGCAGAAAGTCGGCGAGTATTCTCGGCTAAGATATCGTCGCTGATAATGATATTGTCGAGTACCTCGTCGGGCTTGAAGAGTCCACCGTTGTAGGCATAGACATCAAACGGCTTTCCGACATGACCCTTGTCAAGATAACCGAAATATTGCTTGATGCGATCATAGAGAGGCACGTACGCATCCAAGTCTTTCAGCTGTTGCCACTTATCGATAATCTGTACCATCGAATTTGGCTGAAGTAGGAAGCAGTCTTCTGCGAAGAAGATGAACAGCAGACGGTCGAGCAATTTCTGAGTCTTCTTGAACAGCAACAATTGCCACTCTTTTTCGTCATTTCCTTCTTGCACGGGGTTGTTGGCAAGGATATCGGCAAAGAGCACCCGCTTGAACTGCGAGTAGTCTTTATAGAGTGCCTTTGTAATCTGGTCCTCGTTCGACACCGACTCCTGCTTCATCCGCAGCACCACACCTTGCTCCACTTGCTGCCATGCCAGACAAAGGTACAACTCGCGGAATTCTTCAAGCGTCATGTGGAAGATGTCCCACTCACGGAACTCAACGGCATTGTCAATATATAGGCGCAACTTCTCGAAATTGCTGATGATAACCAGTCGCGTCTCTTTGTGTTTGCTCTTATATCCAAAGGCCTGAAGCTCGATACTGGCCAAGTCGGGAGTCTTGTGGTCTTTCAGTTCTATCACACCTATTACCACATCATTTATCAATATGGCACCATCGGCCTTCTTCGACCCGACTTCATTCTTCTGTTCAGTCGTCAGATTATAGTTGGGCGAAGGGTTGATAGCGTAACCAAGCACTTTGACGAACAGTTCACGTAGGAAGCCTTCCTGAAACTGTTCTTCCTTGATTTTATGAATGTTTGCCTGTATATCCTCGTTCAGAAAGAACCGCCGGTATTGTTCCCAGGGCTTTACTGTCTGATCCTCACCGAGCAAGTTCAGATACTTTTTGACGATATTCTTCTGTAGTAGCATATATTTGTAGGTTGCATAATGTTAGACTGCAAATATACAAAGATTTTTCGAGAATAACGTTCATGTATTGGAAAAATATACATTATTTAATAAAAACCCATTCTTGTGCGCTTGCCTTTCATGTACCTATCAAGAATTTTACTATGCAGTCTATGCATGTGGGTTTACTTGTCAATTCGTCAATGAACACGTTTGCTGGATGCATATCCTCCAATGCTAACCGTTCTGAGATATAGTTTACCCCTTGTCCTTGCCAATTGTCATGAAACCCTTTTTCTGCCACCATAGCGTCAATCTCTTCTTTAGTTGCAAGCCGTTGGCAGCGAATGTATGGCTGTGTTAGCACAATGCGCAATAAACTGTCGCTGTCGCGAGTAAAGCCGATTACCCTCATTGCTGTCTCAGGAAAGAGATAGTTGTGCAGGGCAATAGCTTCCAAAGCTTTATTTGTGGTGGAGTAGATGGATGTACGCTCTTTGGCTACAGAAGGGTCACCTTCTTTATAATACACCTTGGCCTCTGCACCTTGAGCAATCATCGGGCCGAAGTTCTTTTCGATGATGCTGTCTGAGTTTTCAAACCAAAGACCTTTTGCTCTGGCCCACGCTTCAAGCAGGCGTTCTTGTTCTTCGTCTATTTGCCAATTGGCTGGGCTGCCTCCTTCGCTGCCTTCAACATTGCTACCTGTCGTAAGGCTTCTTCGCGCGTAGCTGACGACGATGGACGCCCCAATGAGAGGCGCGCCTCCCTTGCAGAGTCCTGCATGCTCTGGTAGAGTAAATCCATTAAAATCTTTTCTTCCATATAGTATATCGTTTGTTAAATCGTCTATCTTTTGCAGCGTTCCTTCCGAAAAACCATTTGCTGCTATGGTAACATATATATCATCGTCGGTCATAATTGAAATCTTATTGTTAGTCTGCAAAGATACGAAGTTTTTTTGAGAATAATGATCTTACACTGGAAAAATACACATTATTTAATAAAAACTCATTCATGCACCATTGCCTTTTACGGAAGAAAGTAGAAAAGTAGGAAAGTAGGAAAGTGGACATAAAGGTATTCTGGAGGAGATATTATAGGATAGTCATTTAATAAGAATAAAATAAGATTTTTAAAATAACTTCTACTTATAATGTCTCTCTTCCGCACTCTGAAAATGCTTAATGTCCGCTTTCCGCATTTCCTACTTTCCGTTTTTCTCATGGATGAAATATCTCCAAATCGACGAGCCGTAATCTCGTTTGAAATGAGCCGTAATCTCGTCGATAACGAGCCGTAATCTCGTCAAGGATATGCAAAATACCGGTTTGTAAAGCGTGAATTATAGGCTAATTTAATTAACATATTTTAGTAATATAAATTTGATTATCTCGAATATTTTTCGTACCTTTGTAGCGTCAGAAATGATGAAAGGCAGGAAAGTCCTGATCTGGATTAAGTGTAACCCTAATAAGCTAACATCATGAGTAAAATTCTTTACGAAGTTTACCAGAATGACATCAAGGACAGTGAGTCCGCGATGTACGGGAAGTGGTACGCCCGACTGAAAAGTATCGAAACACTGAGCACTACCAAGCTTGCGAAGCACATCTCAGAGCATGGCTCGGTCTATACCCAAGACGTTGTTGAG
>JAFSNR010000062.1 GCA_017443345.1 Prevotella sp. | reverse complement strand
GCAGGAACGTTCAGCGTCACACTCGTAGCATAGTCCTCCGATGGAGCCAAGGCATTCGTCAGCCCAAAGCCCGTAGAGCGCCCCGACACCACGGCAGCGTTTCGACTGTCAATATAGAAGTCCAGCCGCTTCGTCAGGTGCTTATCGAAATATTTGTCGATACAATACTCCGCATCTATGAAATTCTGCAAATCCATACATATATATATATTATAGGCCCAGCAACTGTTGTCGCGTCTGCTCGATGGCCTTGTGATAGACACTCATCTGCTTGGGCCAGAAACGGGTGAGCCAGGAATCCTTTGAGATCTGGTCACTGATAAAAGCTATAGCCAGCTTACGGGTTATCTCAATAGCCGGCTCACCCTTCTCGCGCCCATTAAACCAGGCCTTCGTCCAGCAGCGGTTACCCTCTGAATCGAAATACACCGAGGCAATCCGTCCCACATCGAAGCTCTTCACATCGACCTGAAGGCCAGCCAACGGGTCTATCACATAGCCGTCGGCTGCTGCCTGCTCACGAAGTTTTTTTTTACGTCGTTACCCCACGTTGAGAGATAGGTATCATGACGCAGGGCCATATAGTTCAGGAAATCACCTATCAGCAGGTTCTGCACCTTCGATGCCAGTGGCGCACCCCGACTGCTCAGTCCCAGCGGATTCCCATAGTTGGGAATCGTCTCGAAGAAGTAACTGCGGTCTGCCGACTGTGCGAAGATGTTCCTGAGCGACTGTTCCATCCTTGCAGGAGGAACATAGCGCCCCAAGCGGACGTCGTTCATATACACAGGCAGCCAACGGAGCATCATCTGCAGCAGTTCCTCCTGATCTGCGTCGTAGTCCGTCTGCACCTTCACACCCATGTTGGCCAGCCGATAGTGTCCCTTAATGCCCATCGCCTCCAGCTGGGCAATGTTGCCGTAAATCATCGCCAGAAACTCCATCGGGTCAAGTACCTGGCCCTCACAGCTCACCTCGAAGTGCAGGAAGTTGCCACTTCTGGCAATCTGCTGTCCGGCGGTGACGGGCATACCGTAGGTGAGATACGCCTCACTCACATGGCCGTACTTCACCTCAAACTTGCCATACTTGGTGATGATATAGTTCTCGTGGACGGCATCCGTTCCAACGCCCACCACCGTACCTGTCGCCAAAGCAAACAATGGCAGGTCGTGGGCAGCAAAGTCCACACCCCTATGGTGAAAACGCTCGCCTGTCATGGGATGCGTCTGCTCACCAAAGCCCAGGCTCACCTGTACCTCTTCCTCCTCACTCGCCTCGAAAGGCATCATGAATCCGCTTGCGGACTCCAATAATATATCTTTTGTGTTCATCCCCTTCCTCTTCTTATTGTATATTCATTCTCCTCACTTTCATTCTGGGCCAATTGCGGCTGATAATGCTGCTGCACAGGCTGTTCAACAGGCTGCACCTGATAGCCCTGACTATACGGTATCTGTTGCTGGGGTATTATCGTCTGCTGCATCCGCATGTTTTTCATGGCTAAAGAGCCAAGGAACAGCGAAGCGATCTTTCCCATCCAACCGAAGTTGCCGAACATCAGAAATGCTGCCGGTATCAGGGCTGCCAAGCTCATGCCAGAACCGCCATTCCAGAAGCTGTTGGCCAACTGTCCGATGCTGTTAAACGGGTTTAGTGCAGAAAACAATCCCCCACCCTGCTGTGGCATGATGGCCTGCTGCTGGTAGCCCTGCACCATCTGGCCAGCACCCTGATAGGCATTCTGCAATCCCTGTCCGGCAGCATGGATTCCGTTCTCTACCGTATCAACGGCATTGCCTGCCGCATGAGTGAAATGGTCGTAGGTCCCCTCGCCTACCACGCCATCCACCACATTCTCGCCAATCGACTTGTCGGCACCATCGGCACCAAAGGCGAGACCTTTCAGTCCACCTGTGACACCATTCTCCTTCAAGCCTTTCGACGCATCATCACCCAAGGCTACCTCAGTAGCCTGTTCCAAAAGCGACTCGTCATTAACGAAATACTTCCAACCTGCAACAGATCCTGCCGACAGTCCCAAGAACGTCTTGGGGTTATGGCCTGCGAATCGTACCACTCGCCCGCCCATGTTCAATGCTGTACTCCAACCTCCCATATCTATAACGGATTATATTCTACAATTAGTCGTGCTCTGTAACAGTTGGTCTTTGGTGCCTTATGTCGGCTACCATCGGCCATCGAGAAGAGCCATGCCTGGTTCATCTTGTTCTGTTCCACCTCCGTACTGGTCCAATACCAACAACCTGCATTCTCAGGACTGCGATTCACAGGTGTCCCACCACATCGTTCGATGATGGGGTTCACGATCGTAAGTGTACTATAGAGCAATCCCAACTCAGCCACACTCGGCACATAGTCACTCTGGAAGAACCAGTGATGACGGAAGGCCAACAAGCCCAACGGCGACGTGTAATAGTTTCGTGGATCTGCCTTGTTGTCCTTCACCACCATGCTGTCTCTATCGAGATGCGTTGTCTGGAGTGCCACCGTATTGACATAACCGTCATACTCCGTCTCACTGCCACTAGTTTTCTGGTCAAAACTCAGCGTATCGGCAAAGGCCACTGGCGCAATCTCATCGAGCAGCACAGCCAATGCCTGATGCTTGTCTGTCTTTTCAGCAAACACCACCGCCACTGGCGTATGAACGTCACTATTGAAAACCGAAGGACTCACTATCTGACCATCCGAACAGAGGATGTAACCTGGATGGATGTCGAGGTCTATCGGCTCATGTTCATCGCACGATGTCAACACCATCGACAATGCCATCATTATTATTAAAGATAAATTCTTCATATTTCTTCTTTATTAAATATTAAATAGTTAAATTCTTTATTTACAGGACTATAAAGGTAGTTTTAAGCCAACGGAACCGCCCGTTCTCCAACTCAGACCTGACCCGATGATTACATCTTCCTTCACCTGAAAGAACAGTTCCCAGCCACCCTTCAGAGCATAGGTGTGTTCATATCCGAGATGTACACCGCCTACGAAGTCATGCAAGTCTGAGCCGCCACTGGCACCTATCCTGACATTTCCATGATGGTTACGCCCACGATTCACACATGGCTTATAGACAATGCCCAGATGCCAGGAGTTATAGTTATGCCAGAAGCTCTTCTTTGTCACATGCCCCGCATTGGGGTCATCGTCATACTGAAGATAGCCCGTTGCGAAATACTCCCAGGCATTATGATACTTGCTGCCATGCTCGTATGCAATGGTCGCATCCAGCCCTTTCTCATACAAAGCTCCCACCCCAAACATCAGATGGTTGCTATTCGTCTGTGCATTGGCAACAAGACCTATCGAGGCCACTGCCAAACATAACATCATTCTCTTTATCATAGCTAATCTTCAATTAAAAGGGAACTGTCAAACGCATCAGCACTCAAGATATCCTCATAGTCTATCGTCATCGAGATAGTTCGACCACTTATCTGTTTCTCACTCAGTTCGATGGTCAGCACCTTGTCATTAGGGAATGTCATCTTCTTCAGCACCGCCACATTCCTATAACCTCGTTGGAACGACATACTCCTATCGAGTAACAATGTTGGTTCCAGCATCAGATCCTGAACGTTCGTAGCCTTCTGCTGCTTCTTGTCACAGAGTTTAAAGCGTAGTTCATCGATGTCGAAGCGTAGGTTAGTCTTGTTCTCCACACTGAAGTCGATAAAGAAGTATTCCCCCACTGCATAGACATTGTTCAGTCGCATCGTTGCATGGTGCTTATTGGTCCTGGTACTGTGATACTTCGCCGGACTATTCCAGATACGACGGGCATAGCGTACCATATCCTGTGTACTCATACTCACGGCAGGGTTATGGAAAGCATTACGCTCATCCATCTGTACCTCCTTGTCTGAAACGGCTTCCTCCAGTCTGGTAGTATAAATCAGTGCATACTGAGAACGGTAACGTTCTGTCACCACTGTCACAATAGCCAGCACGGCTCCATCCTCATGGCCACCTTCCTTCGGCTTCACTCGGATGACATTCTCAATGGGTTTGTCACCCACCACCTTGTCGGTACTGATGTCCACCAGTCGGATGGGTTCTGATGCCGTTATCACTGTGGTGACGTTCTCATTCACCGTCAACTGCTCCATCTCGTTGTAAGTCTGCTGGGCTGAAGCACTCAAAGCAGACGCGGCGCAGAGAAAAAACGCGCCCAATTTGGTTCTCGAAATTCTTTTCATGATGAATATTGTCAAAATTTTTTATTTCTTAAACATCTTTAACATTTCCACAACAACTAACGCTTGCGTTGTTGTTTGGAATTGACCAAGAACACTTGTGTTCCATACTTCAGACGGACACGGTTCTTCTTAATGGCCTTGCTAATGGCATTAGAGGTCTTCTGATAGGCATTCTGCAAAGCCTGACCTGCCCACTGACTGACAGAAGTACCGCCACTGGTCTGGTTCAGGTTCATATTACCCTGCATAGCTGTACTACCAATATCCTTCGCTGTTTCACGGAACTGACTGGCAGGAACATAAAGACCTTCCTGACCATCCGTTACATCGTAAATAGACAGTCCTATCTTCAGGATCTCATCACCTACAAGCACACTCTGTACCTTACCCTTTACACGCTGCTGACCGAATCCGCTCATCGTAGCATACAGATAACTGCCTTTGGGCAACTGTGTGCCATTGATGTCGATGGCATCCAATAGGCGTAGACGTACACGACTACCCTCTACGGCTTTTACCTCTTCATCGATGATAGCCCTTATTAGGTTCGAGTTGGGCGCATTCTCGCTCAGTGTATTGAAATACTCCGATTCATCCTTCGATACCTTCGTCACGATATTGTTCTGGGCATCATCATCGAGTTCACGCACGGCATTGGGTGCTTCATCTGCTACATCCCTTGCCGCTTTCGCACCCTTGGAAATAATACTATCCTGGGCATCTGCCACAGCACCTATAGCTGCTGCACCTTGCGCACGGATATTATTTAAGTCACGGTCGAGTTCTGCCATCATGCCCTGACGACGCATCGCCAATGCCTTGGCACGCTCTTCGTCTGTCATTGGCACCACATAATCGTCGCTACTCATGCTCTCACCCTTCTTGGCTGACTGTGCAATACGGTTATTTAAGTCCTGAAGGTTCTTGATTCTTGCCTGCTCCTGGGCCTGTGCATCCAACAGACGCAACTCCTCCTCAGAATACTTCGACTCAAAATCTTCTTTCTTATTCACGGTGTCCTGATTCTCCGTAAAGTCCTGCACGGCACTGCGGTCAGTAATCTCACCAAACGCATCGCGCATGTTCTTTCGCTTACTGCCAATATCCTTAGATACGTTGGCTGATGGCAACTGAGCATTAAGATACTCGGTCGTCTGCAGGTTGGCGTCTTTCTTATCCTCTATCTCTACATCGAATACCTCCATGAATAGATAGGGTATCACCAGCGACCCGATATAAACCAATGTCGGAATGACGTACTTCGGTTGTTTGAAATTAATCTTCTTCATATCTTCACTTTACTTTGTTTACTACTATGTGGTGACCTTTCGACTGCATCGCACTGTCAACACGCTCGATGGCTGTCGCCTTTATCTGCCCCTGATGTTGCATGACATCCATCAGATAGAACACATTCATCATAAAGCACACCATCACGAATCCGAACACGATAGCCAGAAATGCCATCTTATGTTCCTGACCGACCTCCTGCAGCCGTTTAGCTCCCCAGCTGATGCCGCACTTGTCGGCAAACCTTTTGCCAGCTTCCACCTCGCGCTCATAACGCTCCTTATACTTCGGATCGTTCTTGTCCGGCATCGGCTCTCCTACTATCAATCTCTTCCAGCCCATAGCTTAATAAATGGTTTTTTGTTTCTGCTCCAGATCTTGATTCAGGAGGGTTCGCCAGTTTGTTATCAACAGTCCGTGAGGATTATTCTCAGTTCTCGGCACACGTTTCAGTTCTCCAGCTGTTACGAGCTTTCTCATCAGGATGTTTGTACGTCGCTCGATGCGCTGACGGCCATAATAGGTGAAGGTCATCTGCTGCTTGTCGAACTTGATACTGTCGCAGAAGATTGAGAATACAGCACTCGTACCCATGATGTTGTTATAAAAGCCTTTTTCCTTCAGGGCATTATACTGAGCCAGTCCTGTCTCATCGACTAGATACATGGCCTTCTCCATCGTATAGTTGATGTACTTGTCATCAGGCGCGAGGGTGAAGAAGAGGTGGTGGAACAGTTCCACATGACTCTTGGCTTCCACGTCGAGCGTCTCATCCATCGTTGTGCGCTGCACCAGGATAGGCACATTGCCGTCCAACACATACACTTTTTTGTGGGCATCGTCCACCATGCCTTTGGCGGTAAAGATGGACCCCAGCGAGATGATGATGCAGCCCACCATGAACAGGCAACTCACTATCATCACCAACTTAATCTTATTCTCCAGATTCTTTATTACCATATCTTTAACTTACTTTTATCGCATTACTGACATTGCACTTGTCTTTGCTTGACTGGCCACGCCCTCGCCGAAGTTTCTTGTCGAGAAAGCCGTGTCGCCCTCTGGTATCATCCACGCTGCCAAGTCCGGCACGAGGTTCAGGCACTTCAAGGCCACCAACGAAGCTACCAACAGATAACCCGCCGTCATGAAAGAGTTCTGCAAATACCCTGAGAATCCTCCGTCGAGTATCGCCTGCAGGTTCTCATACTGTATGCTCAGCACAATGTCGAATAACAACAGCACATAGAATCCCACGAAATAGAGCATTGCACCGTAGAAATGCACAGTGAGATACCTCGTAATCCACTTCGCCCAGGCTCCCTCCCATTTCGGCAATAACGAAAAGGCCCATTGCAGCGGCCCGAAAATAGTCAACATGCCCAACAAGATCTGCTGACAGAAGATTGTCCCCCACCAGCCAATGCGGAACACCACAAGCGACAGTAGCATGATTATCTTATCCAGTCCTATCATCAGACCCGTATAGGTACTTTGCAGATAGAACTTACAGGCTTTCTTCTCCGAGTCCGTCAGCGTCTGGTAGCCCACATACTGCGTGATGTCCGAGACTCCAGCCTTCTGCATTCCGTCCACGGTCACCTTCGCTATCGCCATATAGTGATCGATGCTGTCCTGACGCTGTTTCAAAGGCTCATGCAGATTATCAAATTTCTGCTGTACCTGCGCCGCCTCTATCTCATAAAGGTCATGTGTATAGGAGCCTATACAGTTAGGAATATAGGCCAGCACGCCCAAAACCGATGCCCCGCTGCCTCCATGAGGATACCACCAGAACATCACAATGGCAATGGCCAGTACCCGTAGCACCTTCAAAACGTCGAACGGCTCGCCCTTCGTCATCATCTTATACGCCATGCCCGCCGCCATGATGATGGCAAACATCGCTCCCAGGGCCATGCAACACTCCAGTATCCACCAGAACGGCCCGCTTGCTCCGATAAACGTTGCATCCGTTAGGAACTCGTTCGTCTGGAAGATGACATCGTCTATCTCCTCGTCGAACATGTCAATGCCTATATTGTTGACGATACTATCGACAACCTCCGGCATCGCGCCTGCCTGCAACATAATATTTGAAACTCCCATTTCGCTTTTTTGCCGCGAAAGTACTGCTAAATCCAGAAACAGACCGCCACAAGAAATTTTGTTCCATGAATTAACAACTCAAGAATTTCGCCCCACCAACCGAAAAAGTCACTAATTCGTTAAATAAACCAAATTAAAAGCAGATTTCCTTAGTTTGTTAATTGTAATTTATAGAAAATAGCTAATTTTGTAAACCCAACTTTATAAAAAGCGAGGAATCTTATAAACTAAAGTTTAAAAAATGAGTATCAGCAAAGACATAATCAAGCAATGCTTGATGAACAAACAGAGAGAGATAGACGAAGCGGAAATCATCAACCGCCCCATCGAATTCGAACCCAATGGCAACTATGTCATTGTAGGAGTGCGTCATGCAGGCAAGTCATACATGCTCTATCAGCGTGTACGCCAACTTCAGGCAGAAGGAAAAGGCTGGGACGAAATTCTCTTTATAGATTTTGAGGACGAACGTCTGGCAGAATTTCAGACAGAAGACTTCAACAGTCTGTTGGAAGCCCATCTGGAACTATACGGCAAGAAACCAATAGTTTTTCTCGACGAGGTACAAAATATCCCATATTGGGATAAGTTCGTGCGTCGCCTGGCCGATGCCAAATACCGTGTCTATGTCACAGGAAGTAATGCCAAGATGCTCAGCAAGGATGTGGCCACTACCCTTGGCGGACGGTTCTTCATCCTTGATGCCTATCCTTATTCGCTGAAGGAATATCTTACAGCCCAGCATGTGGAACTGAAAGAACACTGGCAGTACGATAGCGTCCAACGCAGTGAGGTCAAGCGCCATCTGAGCGAATATTTCTACTATGGTGGTCTGCCGGAGATCATTTCTTTTAAGAACAAACGAGCCATGCTGTCAAGCCTCTATCAGAAAATATATCTAGGCGACATCTGCGCACGAAACAAAATCAAGAACGAGAGGGTAATGAACATTCTCATCAAGAAAATGGCGGAAAGCGTCAAACAGCCCTTGTCGTTCAACAGACTTAAGAACATCATTGTCTCTACAGGCAGCCCCATCAGTGTGCCAACGACCATTGACTATGTTGATTTCACCGCCGACAGCTGGCTGGTACTGCCTATGGAGAACGAAGTGGGCAAACTAACCGAAAAGGAAACGCAGAAGAAATACTATTTCATAGACAACGGACTGCTGAACTTGTTCCTCACCAATCCTGACACTTCATTGCTCGAAAACATGGTGGCCATAGAACTTTGTCGTAGGTATGGCAAAGATAACGTGTTCTATCTGAATGTAGATAAGGAAATAGACTTCCTGGTGCCTGATGCCAAACTGGCCATCCAGGCATCATACAGCATCAGAGAGCAATCGACAAAAGACCGCGAGATACCTCCCCTTGTCAAATACAGCAAATCTCACCCAGACTGGCAGTGCTTCCTTATTTCCTACGATGAAGAGACTACTGAGGATGGCATCAATGTCATTCCTGTGTGGAAATGGCTGCTTAGTTAAGCATCATTCCCCTATCCCACCGCCAGCGGCCATAGCCACCTTCCAACGGCCATGAGCGGAACGGCAGATAGTCGTGATGTTGGCACGATGGGGCGCAGGGGCTGAGCCGGAATTGTTTTTCACCTCCTTCAGCTTGCGGAGATAGAGGATATACTCACAGACCTCTGTGTTCTTCAGGAGGATGTCCTTGTAGATGGCCAGATACTGTTCCTTGCGCTTGCCCTGCGGCATGTAGGCATCGCGCACGGCCTGAATCCCGCAGTTGATGGCATTGTAACGCTCCAGCCAAGTGGTATAGCTCTTGGCCGAGCCGCCCTCCAGCGTGATACGCTCTATATTTCCCTTCAGCACGGAGAGTTTCGACTCTATCTTCCCCCGCTCCACCTGCCAGGCAATGTCTGTCAAGCCCGGTGTACGGTCGGCAATGTTCTTGGCTTCCACACGCATACGCTCCGTCAAGGCTGAATCGAGAGCTTCGGCATGAGGAACCTCCTGATAGAGCGTGAGGTTCATCTGACTGCGGAAGAACTGCTTATTGGTCATCATGGCTCCGTTGCGGTAGTTCTTGTGCAGTACATCGTAATACCAGTCGGGTGTGAAACTGCCCGCACCTGTCTCACCGATAGTAAACTGGTTCATCACCGACTCATCATGATTATAGGTCACTGACTGAGCCATCACAGAGAGCGGCAGCATCGCCGCCAATAACAAAACATGATAATATAATCTCTTCATATCGGTAGCTAATTATTCACTTTAATACCCGACTTCCTCCGCCACCCGTTTCCACCGCGAAAAGGCATCGTTGGCCATCTCACGGATGGTTTTCGACATATAGAGCGTCCGCTTGAAGTAGTTCAGGCGGATGGTGACGTAGCGCGAGACGACATAATAGGTGTGGTCGATGCAATGGCGGATGTTGTCAAGCGACTCATTGATCTGCCCCAACACCTTAAGCAGTCCCTCAGTCGTAATTTGTCGCGCACCAACAGCGTACTGCGCCAGTTCATAGAGGCTGTTCGTCAGCTCACGCCCGTCAACCAGCACCTGATTGACGGCACGATCACAGGCATTGATGATGATGGTGTCAGACGAGACGATATTGCCTCGCAGCGTCAGCTGGGTAGTGAACCGCTCCAGTAAGTCTTTTAACTGCGTAATACGGTCAGAGACATCATCGTAGGTGTTCTTGACGTTCAGTACCGTCACACCGCCATTGTAGATGACATCGATAATGTCGAAGCATTTGGTGTATTTGTCGAGCTTCACGTTCAGCGAGTCGTAATCCACATTGGCCTCACTGGAATACTGGTGCAGCAGTTCATTGGCCTGCTCCACACCGCTACGGGCCATCAGTACACTGCGGATGCGCTTGTGGTCGTCTATCAGGGCTTCTACAGACAGGAAGTCGAAACTGTACTGTGCCCGCACCATCGTCGGCACGAGCATCAGCAACATCAGGAATATCTTTTCAATCTTCATCATCTTCTACGATATAATCACCACGGGCCACAGCAGAAGCGACATTACGCCAATGCCGGAAACTGCGGCCACCGATGCGGATGCGGTCTGTACCACTGAGCACGGTTATACCCAGCTGTTGCTTCAGGTAGTCGAGCATGGTCTCGCGGCTGCGCATGAACTTCTCAATGAGTATGAGTTGAGCATAGATTTTCGAGAGACGGTAGTCCACGTCACGCGCAATATTCAGACGGTCACACGTCCATAAGAGATGGATGGCATCTTCATCGCCCTCCGACTCAGCTGGGCTACTATAGGCGTAATTGGCTTCGACAGTACAACCTGGATGGTCATTCATGATTTCATGCAACCTCTGGTTTACCAAATCTGCCTTCTCTGCATCGCTCAACTCAGGATCCAGCTCCATCATATCCACAATCTGCGAACTGGAATAGTTGGCGGTCAGCGTCCAATGTACGGCAAGGATGGCACGGTGATAACGGATGCCGAGGAAATGGCTCTCGCCACGCTCCTTGGAGAGGTCTGCCTGAAACGTCACCTCGCCACTGATATTCGGAACATTTCCATGACGAATGAAGCTCCAACCCTGCCATGAACCCGCATCCGTCCACATGATATTGTAAGCTGTCTCTATCTCGTGCATCACGGCAGGAATACGGTAGGTGCCATCACGCTCATCGGCAAAGTCATCTATCAACTCCCTCTTTGCATTCTGGTACTGGCTCAACTTCGACTGCGCATTGCTCAACTCTGCTTTCAATTGGTTAATCTTCGTACGGTTGGCATTATACTGCGCCCTAAGGGATGCTGCTTCTTCAACACTCGCATGACTGATCTGTGCCAACAGGTCGTCATTTTCCACTTCAAGTGCATGAATCTGTTCCTGCAGACGGGTTACCTCGCTACCCCATGTACTGATGCCCTCGTCCAACTCTGATGTGTCGGCACCGCCTGAGAGCGTTGTCTCCATAGCATAGCGCTTGGAATCTTCATCGAGGGCATGACGCTGATTGCCGTTTTCCTTCCATGAGAAATTTCCTTCACCAAGTTTAGCCTGGTCGTGGCACTCCATGGTAAAGCTGACCGTTGAGCAGCCACGCATCCTTACCTCGTCAGCAGCCTGATAATAGTTCTTGCGATCCTTCCCGATTCGATAGACACGCCCCTCCTCGTTGTCGTTAAGCTCAGCAAGTTTTGCATTGAACTTCGCTTGCATGGCCTGTTCTGCATCGTACTGCGAGTCAAAGGTTTCCTCGTACACTTCCTCATAGACATTCCAAGTCTTATACACATCAATATAATGTGCGTAGGAGAAGGCCGTCGTTCGACCTGACTTCGACTTATAGATACGCGAGGATGACATATAGTTATAGAAGGCATAGTGATACTTCGAATCACTGCTATTGAGTTCCTGGCACCGTGCACGGCTCCATCCTGCATAGCTCTCAGAGTTTCGCAAGGAGTTCTCGTAGTCGGCAGCAGTGTACTGATAGTTGGCATCTGACGTACCAACACGATACCACTCACCACCATACATGATGCTCTCACTGTCTGTAGGTGGAGCATAACTGCACACCTGCTCACTACCTGAATCACGCCAGTAGATATACCATCGCTGGGTATAATAGCGACCCTGCATCTCCTGAAGGTAGTCGCTGATATAAGAAGTTATGTTATAGCCGTCAAGCGTAAAGAGGTTGGCTACACCAGTACTGTCCGTCGAGAGAATCTGCTGCATCACCAGATCCTTGATGTTCGAGGGATCAGAAAGCGTCTCATACATATCCTTGAAGTCATGATAAAGCTGGAGTATTTCGCCGGGCCTTGAATGAAAGACACCCCCTACCCTGCTGGCATTCGTCCAGACACTATCAAGCACGGCTCCACCACCAGAGACAATTGCCCCACCAGCTGTCATGAGTCCTTCCAAGTCCTCTTCCAGATCTTCCTTCGTTAAACCATCACCGAAGTCAGCCAGATGATCCCACACGGCAGTCCAGTCCACCTCACCAAGTTTGGTAAGGTCGAACAGTCCTTTCAGATTATCGTTGATGGCCAGGAAAGCGACGTCCTGAAACGACACTTTCCCGTTGGCCACCACTGTCTCGAAGGTCATACAAAGCTGTTTCACCTGCTCACAGGTGCGAAATAAATATGGTCCCCAATAGATGGCCTTCTCTGGGTTCCTGACTGCAAGTGCTGCCACATCCAGAATCTTTGGCATTATCTGAGCACTGACCATCGTATAGATACGCTTATAATAGAAGTTCTCCTCGGCATCACCGAAGAGTCCAGCATTCTGAAGAGCCTTCCTGTCGAGCCACTTCGATGCAAAGATACCTGCTGTAGAAACCTCCGCATTGGTATAATGGTCGAGAATCTTCTGCACGTCCTCGTCGTTCATCATCTCTGTAGCGGTCTCTGCAGCATAAGCAGCAGTCATAGCAGCCGTAGTCTTCAGGTCGATATTAACACTGTACCATCCCCCTGCAAAGAGGGGGACGGTCAGCATCTGGAAGAATATAATGAAAAATGAAACCTTACGCATGTATCATCTGTTTTTTAGGTGGCAGGTTCAAAACCTTACCCTGTTTATTTACAAGTTGTGCAAACTCCAGCGACTTACCGATACCACTGCGTTCCCAATCGCGCACAAAGGCCTCGATAGCCTGCTGATGGTTACAATTCAGCTCTCGCCGATAGAGTTTCAAAGCTTCTTTCTCAGCCTTCTCCGTCGTATAGCTCATATAGCATTCTCGCGGTTCCTCGATGCCAAAGACATCACCCTCAGTGCCTCGTTTGATAAAGACCTCCTTGAACGGCGAACGCCCTACCTTGTTGTCAAGACGGTTAATCGTGAAGATCTTCTTGCAGTCGATATCTGTCAGGGCCAGTGTGGCCTTGATGTCATCGAACTTATCCTTGAACTTGCTCTGGTCGAGCAGCATGAACACGTCGGAGTTGTTGATGATGGCCTCCTTGACGATAGGAGAAGAGGTGATATCCTGAATCTCCTGTGTCACCACACCCACCATTGCCCAATGCTTTCGGGCCGTCTTATACAGGTACTTGATGTACTCTGCCATAACTGGGGTGGCGATGGCCTTCCATGCTTCCTCAATGACCAAGCACTTGCGCACCTTGTTCTTGATACGCATCTTCTGGGTGAACACGTCCATGATGATGAGCACGATGATGGGGAACAGCACAGGGTCGTCCTTCACCTTGTCTATCTCAAAGACGATAAACTGCTCATCGAACAGCGAACCGTCCATGTCATTGTTCAGAGTATATTCCAATGCACCGCCACGATAGAACGGCTTCAGGATAGCTGCAAAGTCATTGATCGGGAACTGGATGCTGTCCTCATGGATAATCTGAGGAATACGCTGACGGGCAAACTCGTAATAGCTGTTGAACGACAGTTCCCGGACCCGTAAGCTCTTGCGCTGCTGCTCACGCTTGGCAATCTCGCGCTCGATCTTTTCCAAGAACTTGCCCTCGACAATCTCAGGAGTCAGTCGCTGCAACTGGTTCCGGGCAGCATTCTTCTCTCCCTCCGTACTGGCTGCGTCATCAACCACGGCCTGCAACTTCTCAGAGAGTCGGCTGTTACGCTCATACTTCGCACGCTCTTCTTCCGTTACGTCGTAGGAGCCAGTGCCGTTGCGCGCCTGCAGCTCTTCCTCGTATTTCTCATAATCGCCATTGCTCTTGGCCGCAATCACTAGCGTCTGATGGAGTTCTTTCTTCTCTTCCTCGGAGAAACCCTCGAAGGGAGTAAAAAACTCACGATAATACTCGATGACGGTTCGCTCGATGATATACTGCTCAATCTTCGTGGGCTGTTGACTGCCCTTGAAGATGAGAAATATCAGCGACATCAGGAAGTTCTTCTTCTCGCCGAAGTTCTGGAGGTACTCCGTCTCAGTCACCTTGAAGGGATTCATGGAGATGGGCTTTTCCTTGCTATAAGAGATATATGTTCCACCGAAATAGCTGCACAGTCCCTCATAACTGTCACCTGTATCGACAATCACCACATCGGTATTCTGCTCGTAATACTGGCGCACGACGGTGTTCATGAAAAACGACTTACCACTACCAGACGGGCCAAGAACAAAGAAGTTCGAGTTGTTGGTGTACTTGATCTTTCCTTCCTTACCTGTGGTGTCGATAGGCATCGGCACACCCTGACGGTCAGTATAGTAACACTTCACGGGCGTATCGTCACCATGCGTCTGACGCTCCTTGTACATCAGGCACAAGGCAGCATCCGAAAGTGTCAGGAAACGGTCGTAGTCCTGACTGAGACGATATACATTGCCAGGGAACGAGGCCACAAAGAGTTCAAGCTGGTTGTAGGCACGTTTCGAGATATGGATGCCCTGACGGCTGAAGATATTCTCCAGATGGTTGGTCACCTTCTGCATATCTTTCTGGGCATCCATCGCCACAATG
>JAFSNR010000061.1 GCA_017443345.1 Prevotella sp. | reverse complement strand
TATAATATAATATATATAAAATATAGATACTTTGTTTGTTATAATCAAATATAGCAAATGTTGGATTGTTAGATTGTTAGATTGTTAGATTTTGTGTACTTCCCTAGAAAAATAGGGCGTGCATCACTACAAGCCCTAAGTCATTAGTTCTACTTCAATAATGATCAAGATGCGTGTAAATAGACACGCCAAAATCTAAAGGTAGGAGAGGTGCATCACTGCAACTCACAAAGAAATCTATTTAATCTTTGACGGCTACAAAGATAGTCATTTGTTTCCATTATTCCAAATTTCCAGCCATTTTTCTTTTCAACTAGTCGTATTGTACTGCTTATTGGTGGTATGAGTATGGCTTAAATGACCGAATTGTGTTAAAATAGTGTTAAAGTCGGAGGGTGAGGCGGATTCTGCTACACCCCCCATCGTATATTTGCACCCAGAAACAAATAATTATAGGAATGAAAATAGTAAGTTACAACATCAGTGACAGCAAGCCTTGGAAGATCGAGAGGCTGCTGCAAATGGATGCAGATGTCTTGGTGGTGCCCGAGATAACCTGCCCTGAGGATGCACATCTGCCTGAAGGACTGGAGATGGAGTGGAAAGGCATAGACTACGTACATTATCAGAAGAAGTGGAGGGGTCTTGGCATTAGTCATCGGCGACTTCAACTGCTATGTAAACCAGCGCGACAGTTCCAAGGAGTATGGCGACATTCTGAGGATCAACGAAATCCTGGAGTCTTATGGCCTGCACAGTATCTACCATCAGCAGACAGGCGAGGCTTTCGGACAGGAATCGACATATACTTACTTCCATCATTTCCACGAGGAAGATCCCTATTTCCTTGACTATGCCTATACCAACGTCGAGGGCTCTACCATCCGATTATACCCTTGGGATAAGGACATGAGCGACCATATAGGAATGGAGGTTATTATATAAATAATGTAAGTTTCTCGCCAAAGTTTTGGAAATATGAAATATTTCCCGTATCTTTGCACGTTAGAAACTAAAAACGATTTTTTATGGCAACAACTATATATACATACCTTCATAATGATGACCTAAATGGCTCACGAATTGTGAGCATGGATGATTGTATGTGTAAATTATATAACATTATTCGCGATGATTCTGATTTCTTAAAAGATTTTGAAAATGAATTGCAGTATCCTGCTTTGTATATCCTATTAAACAAAGAGGAATCGAAAGCATATATAGGAGAAACTGATGATTTTATAAAAAGAATACCTCAACATATTTTAAAAAAGAAGTTTTGGACTGAAGTAATGGTGTTCTTAGGAACCAATGAAGATACTTTAAGTAAAACAGAAGTTCAATACTTAGAATTTCTAGCTATTGAAAAGGCCAAACATGTCAATTCGTATGACTTGTCTGAAAACGGACAAGCAGGAAAGATGCCTCATATGAATGTTATGCAAAAGGGTAAGACTGATAAATTTTTCAGATATGTTCAATTCCTGTCTAGATTTGTAGGATGTGATATTTTTGAATACAGATTTCACCAAAATACAATTGTACAGGTAGTAGCCCCTCCGACATTAAAGGTAAGAGAAGACTTGGGTATAAAATCCGATGATATTGCGGGAAGAGATGTTGTGTTTAAATTGAATGGTAAAAAGTACAACAAATCGCAATTCGGATATGGTGTAATCAAGGAATACCTTGCAAATTATCCTAATACCAATATTAACAGTTTGAAGGCTATTTTTCATATTGGACTTTTAGGGTCCTGGGGAAGATGGAATCTTATCGAAGACAATATAGAATTAGCCTTGTCTCTTAAAAATGTCGATGGAAAATATAGACATCTTATAAAGGAACAATATGTATTAACCAGTGGAGATAATGTGAGGTTTGTGGTATGTAGCCAATGGGATAAAGTGAATATCCTAAATCTTATTCAAATAGTTAAGGATCAGGGGTGGAGTTTAGATATAGATAGCAAATCATGAGCGAAATAGAACTGTCAAGAATATTCACAAGAGAGCAAGTTGATGCTTTGTTGACGGCAACTATAGGGAAAACCTTATTGCAAGTAGACAAAGCGCACCTCTTTGCACATCATGAAGGGCGTGAGAAAGTGAAGGGTATTGCTGGAGATATTATTGAGGAGTCTGTACTTGGTTGTAAAAAGGACAGTAAGCAAGAACCAGATATTTTAGTTGATGGCGTACTCACAGAATTAAAAACGACGGGGTTAGTAAAACCCAAAAAGAAGGACTCTCCCTACATTTATGAATGTAAGGAACCCGTTAGCATTACTGCTGTCTCTATACCCGTAATAGTGAATGAAGAGTTTGAGACATCTAATTTCTGGCACAAATTGGCTCATATGTTATGGGTATATTATTGGTATAAGTCTCCAGAAACAGTAAAGCTTGAGGGATATAAGACTTTTCCCGTATTGGGGTTTCAATTTTATGAATTTAGTGAAGATGACAAGACCCTGCTTAGACAAGACTGGTTATTGGTTCGTGACTTTTTGATTGTAATTCATCGTGATTATCACACCAAAGAAGAAAGAGAATCGCAGTATCCACGTCTTTCTCATGAATTACGAGGGCAACTCATGCTAATCGATACAGCGCCAAAGTTCCCAAATAGTCCAAGATTCCGTCTAAAGCGAGCCTACGCTACAGTCATTGCTGA
Organism: Prevotella sp.; assembly: GCA_017443345.1. Lineage (GTDB taxonomy): Bacteria > Bacteroidota > Bacteroidia > Bacteroidales > Bacteroidaceae > Prevotella. Next base: position 123,734 of record JAFSNR010000061.1, on the reverse strand, counting down.
TCAGTATTTTTCTAAGAGGCATTTTGAAAAGCTTGATGAATCCATTAGCAAATATGCAGATATTGACAGGAAATGTCTGGTGATGACACAAAAATACAGGGGTAAGACCTTCGCTCAAATTGCATTGGAACTAGGTGTAAACCTAGATATGGATGTAAAAAACTTTGCAGAGAGTGCTGTTGTGAAGATGTTTGGGGGGCACGTCTCGAAGCTGAATGATATCGAGGATTTTGCAAAAATCGGTATAATAGCCAAGAGTGTACCTTTGAAAGAAAATGGTAAGGGAAAAGAAGATATGAAACTCTTCCAGCCAAACCTTATTGATTGGACGAGTGAGGATGAGTTTGAGGAGTCTGCCATTTATGATTATTTTTCGGGTCATCATTTCTTGTTCATTATTTATAGACACGTAGATAAAGATGTTGTCTTTGAGGGATTCAAGCGCATCTTCTTTGACGAGAAGTTTATAATGGAGAATGTAAAAAAGACATGGGATGATGTACGCGATTTAATAGCCAACCATAAGCTTCGTATTGATATGAAGAAAGATAAGAATGGTAATTATATTCTCAATAAGTCAGGTACCTTTATGGAGTCACCGAACTTTCCCAAGAAATCAACTCATAAGGTTTTTATCAGAGGTGGAGCAACTACATCTGAAGATAAATATAAGACTTTAGAAATAAACGGCTTGAAAATGATACCCCAAAGTGTCTGGTTGAGTCGTGAAGAAGTGAAAAAATTAATAGGAAATGACAAATAATAAAATTCGTGTAGTAGAATTATTCGCTGGTGTGGGAGGTTTCCGCATCGGCTTGGAAGGAGCGTCTGATGTTTATGAGACAGTTTGGAATAATCAGTGGGAACCGTCTACCCAGCATCAAGACGCATCATTAGTATATAAAGCAAGATTTGGCTCAAAGGGCCATTGTAATAAGGATATCAATTCGGTACCAACAAATGAAATCCCTGATCATGATTTGCTGGTAGGAGGTTTCCCGTGCCAGGATTATTCTGTAGCGGCGACGCTAAGTCGCTCTGGTGGTATAGAGGGTAAGAAGGGTGTTCTTTGGTGGCAGATTTATCGTATCCTCAACGAGAAAGGTGAAAAGCGCCCCAAATATATATTCTTTGAAAATGTAGACCGTCTGCTAAATTCTCCAGCAACCCAGCGTGGTCGTGATTTTGCAATTATCCTTGCATCGCTTTCAGATTTGGGATACGTTGTTGAGTGGCGAATCATCAACGCAGCAGATTATGGTATGCCCCAACGTAGAAGAAGAACATACATTGTTGGCTATCAAAAGGATTCTGTCGTTGCAAAGAAAATAGAGAAGATGGAAGACTGGGTGGAGTTTGACGGTGTCATGGCAAAAGCCTTTGAATATAGGCCCAAAGAGAAGACCGTATCTGCATTTGACATTGAAGGAACAATCCAGGAGGTTTCTGCTGGCTTCAATAAAGGGAAAAAAGACAGTCCTTTTGGTAATGCTGGTATGATGATGGACCGTCATGTCTACTCCGTTGATGCTGATCCTGTTTATGATGGCCCACGTCAGACGTTAGGCGGTAATCTTATTGATGAAAGTCTTGTTCCAGAAGAATTCTTCATCTCTGATGAGGATTTACCTAAATGGCAATATGAGAAAGGTGCTAAAAAGATTGAAAGAGTATCCAAAGAAGGGTATAAGTACATTTTCTCTGAAGGAGGTATGACATTCCCTGACTATCTTGATCAGCCCTCACGTACCATCATCACAGGTGAAGGAGGTAGCTCACCTTCTCGTTTTAAGCATGTTGTACAAACAAAGTCTGGTCGCTATCGCCGTTTGTTGCCTATTGAGTTGGAACGAATGAACATGTTCCCAGACAATCACACACTTCACCCACAAGTTTCTGATGGGCGTCGCGCATTCCTGATGGGTAATGCTCTTGTATGTGGCATAGTTGAGCAGATTGGTAGGAGCTTGTATCAATTCATTTATGACGATGCACCAGTATCTTCAAAACCAATCTTTACTGCTAGAGATTCTAAGCCTATGCTGGATTTAGGTCTTTTTGCTGATGAAGAGAAAGTTATTGTTGTAAATCGTCCAAAGAAGAATTACACTCTGGATAAGGCAAAGCATCTGCTGATAGGTGTTGTGAAAAAGGACAATGAAGAGTATTTCCTGAAGGAAGAGCCTACAAAAATCTATTATACAGGACCTTCAGGAACTTTCCCTTCAACGATTGCACTCAATAAGCTTTATTATTTCATGCCATATATTAAAGGTAAGGGAGTTTCTGATCTCTATTTAATTCGTGTGGCTCGTGTTGGTAATAAAGCAGAAGTGCATCCTGAAACAAATGATGGCAGACCTCGTTTGGTGTTTGAGCTTGAATATTTAGAGTCACTTCCACGAAATCAGTGGGTGCGATTAGACAAAGATTCTGACTTTGCCTTCAAAGATACACTGCTGGGTAGATTTTTTAAAGACGATCAAGAATCATGATTATAATATAATCTAGTAAAGGTCACTCAAAATAGCAAGATAAATATTTTTTAGATTATGGGGAAAAGAGTTGTTAAGAATTATCCTTCACCAAGACTGATGGAAACTATTGGTGCAACGAATCAATCGCCCCAAGAGGCGATTGGAGAACTTGTTGCAAATTGCTTTGATGCGAGATGCAATAAGGAGAAGCTTCATATTTCTATTGACATGAGAGGCAATAGCGTTGTAGTTATGGATAATGGAAGGGGTATGACTTCTGATATTCTAGAAAAGGCTGTTTGTATTGCTGAAGATATGTCAAAATTCCTCGAAAGGGGCGAAGAAACAAAAGGTCATTTTGGCATGGGATTTAAGACGTCTTGTTCTACGTTGGGCGACTATTATGAAATTTTCACGAGACCTTTTGGTGAGAATGTAGAGTATCACACAGCCTTTGATATAAAAGATTATAGCACTCGTCCTTCAGGCTCTGAAGCATGGAATATTATTATTGAAGACAGCAAACCTTCCCCTTCCTCGCCATTGAGGACTGCTGGTCATGGTACTGCTTTTGTAATAAAAAAGCTTAAAATAAAAGATTTCCCAGTAAGTGCAGTGCTTGAATACATAGGAAATGCTTTCAAGGGCCATATTGAGAGCGGCGATACTATAACAGTTATTGATGATACTGATAGCTATCAGGCAAAACCAAAGACTTACAATTTCCTTAAGGGAACTAAAGTCAAAATAGATGAGAAATTTGGAACGAACGATAAGTATCATATCACTGGATGGGTTGCTATAGATTCCCAGACTCATAATGATGGATTTTATGGATTTAACATCTATAGGAGAGGACAGCTTGTCGTCACACATGATAAGACTTGGTTTACTGCACACTTGATGACTAGCCGCATTATTGGAGAGGTGAATATGGACTTTCTTGATGCTACTTTCTACAAACAAGGGGTGCAGCAGTCGGAGGATTGGGAATATGTGGCTATTCACATGAGAGAATACCTCAAAGGAGTTGTAGCCGCTTCAAGAAATCTCAGCAGAAATCATAATGTTGATAAGCCCGCAGAGAAAAAAGCAATTATAGGACAATTGGAGAAGGAGTATACAATTGAAGATGAAGGAGAGGATACTCAAACAAATGATTCCGAGAATAATAAAAATGAAGATCGCAAATCAAGTGTCAGCATTAACAATACAGTAAAAAGCATTGTGACAGAGAAATCACTAATGTTGGAAGACGGAAGTGAACTTCTTATCTCATTTATGGAATTGGAAGAAGAAGGAAGCAATGTGGGACCATATGACTATATTTTCAACGATATGCTAGAACCACAAGAACTTCAAGTTCTAGTTTTTAAGAACCATCCCCTTTGGCGCAAAAAAATAGATAATGAGGTAAGAAAAATAATAGCAACCTCAGATGCAATTTATCGTGTACTCGTAGACTGCTACAATGTAGAATCCAGAAAGGCACTGATGATTAGGAATGAATGGGTTTCACAGAGAACAGAATCAATGAAATAGATATGGACAAGATTGATGCATTAGAATTAATAAAAGGTACTTGGGATAAGGACAATCTTAGCCTTGAAGATAAAATCATCAAGATATCTGATGCTTTTTATTCGGTGGGTCTTGATATAGCTACAACTTCGAACTATATAAAGGCTACCCCTGCTGAGTTTTATGCATTTTTGTCATTAAGCAATCTTGATGAAGATATAATTAGGATGATTTCAGAAGCCAAACCGCCTAAGACTGCTTGGCCCTTATTAGCGAGCGGCAATGATGATGAGATAAAAAAAGCACTTTCAGCATTATCATCCTCACACAGCTTAAAGAATGAAACAGTAAGTGAATTCATTTTTCAACAGATGATAGAAGTGGCAGGGGAGACGCCCGAACAACAAATTGCTCAGTTGACTGGCGGTGAGTTGTTCTATCTGGCGAATAAAGCAAAAAACTTCTCTGTTACTGAAAAGGATATTAAATATTTAAATAGTTTTGCTGGACAAAAAAAACGAGGAAAAGTTTTGAGTGATAAACAAATATCTGTTTTGATGGACATCTTGAACCGTTTGGCAAGTAATAATGTCATTCAACGTGACAGTATAGACGGGGACCAGGAGCTGTGTGATAAAGTATTGGATGCCTTAGGAAAGTAATTATGGGACTCAGGGAGATCGATATTAAGGCTAGTTATGCAGGCAAAGGCAATGATATCTTGAAACGTCTTCTCTTGCCTTCGATAGATTCTTGTGTTCGCTATGATAGGGTCACAAGTTTTTATACAGTTGAATCGTTATTAGCAATTTCTCAAGGTATAGATTCTCTATATAGGAAACATGGAAAGATGAGACTGATTATAGGTATACATAGTTTCCCGGAAGTCTTTGTAGATGCTGTGACGAGGAAAAAGTACTTAGAGAGCCAAATACTAGAAATAAGGAATAACATAAAGCTAGGAATTGAATCAATCAGAGATAGCTTAGAGAAAAAACGACTTGCCACTGTCGCATGGATGATCGAGGATAAACTTCTTGAAATCAAGACTGTTGGTGTTGTGGGGGAAGGAATATTTCATCCTAAGACAATTTTATTAACTGATGAAAAAGGAGATAAGATTGTGGCTGTTGGTAGTCCAAATGAAACAAGTTCTGGTTTCGGAGGAAACTTTGAGCAGGTTATGGTTGCAAAATCATGGGAACAATCTGATGCTGTGGCTGTGCAAGAAGACTTCATAAACTCTTTGTGGAATAACAAACTAGAAGATGCAATAACATTGGATATTACTGAGGATACTGCTGAAATCATCAGACAGGGTTTGGGAAATTATTACAATAATCCAAAATCTAATGTTTCTGCTGGGAATGATTTGATAAAGATCTCATCGTCCATGTTGTCAAATTTCTTTGTTTCTGGAGATATCCCGGCATTATATGTTCATCAGGAGCGTGCAGTCATTGATGCCCTATCTAGATGGCCCATTAGAGTGCTCTTTTCTGACGAGGTAGGCTTAGGAAAAACATTCGAGGTTGCAGCAACGATGTCATTTATGCTAAAATACTGCGGTGTAAAAAGAGTTTTAATTTTAACACCGAAATCGGTTCTTAAGCAGTGGCAGGATGAGTTAAAAGAGCATTTTAAGTTAAATGTATGGAGATTCGATTCTGGCAGCAAGTCTTATGTCGATTCCAATGACAACATAAAATATATTGGCTCTACAAATCCCATTGGTAAAAATTCTCCTAATATAATCTTGATGTCTGCACAATATGCAAGAGGATCTGGGAAAAATGGGGGCATTTTTTCAAAAGAAGGAACATATCTCCCTGAGTTGTTAATACTGGACGAGGCTCATTCTGCTAGAGTAAGTAAGGATATTAGTGGAAGTAGTAAAAAAACTCAAGTCTATTCGATGCTTGAAAATGTTTCCACCAAGATACCTCACATAATCTTAGCAACTGCAACGCCAATGCAAAAGGAGGCAGGTGAATACCATTCTTTACTGAAACTTCTTGGCTTACCCAAGGCCTGGCAGCCTAATCGGGTCTATATGAGGTCTTTAGATTTAATTGCTTGTTCAGAATATCCTAGTCTTTCAGACTTGAATGGTGCAGCTACCATGATTTATAAGACTATGGAAGAAATGAATCCGTCAACAGACAGATTAAGCGATGAGCAAAAAGAAATTTTATTCCATTTGTTAGGTCTTAAAAATAAAGAGATTACTATTCTGACAGATTTTGTTCGAGAACATTGGACTGTTATAAGGCAGCTGTTAGTTCTTTTGCATCCTGCTCATTTACTAACTGTTAGGAATACAAGACGCTCTCTTAAAGAGAAGGGATATAAGTTCCCAGAACGGAAGCTGACTCCAATCTCTATTTCTGATCCAATGGAAGTTGAGATGTTTTACAATAATGTGAATGGTTATCTTTCTAAGAATTGTTTCTCCATAGAGGAAATATTATTCCCTGATCGAAAGATTTCTATTGGATTTGTACGTATAAGCTATCAGCAAAGGTGTGCATCCTCCCTTTATTCTTGCAGAAAAAGTTTGGAGAGGCGTTTGGAAAAAATAAACAGTTTAAAAGCCAGCTTGAAACGTTATCATGGCGCTAAAAATTTTGTGATGGACAACCCTATATGTTTAGATGACCTTGAACTAGATGACTTGCTAGATGAAGGTTATGATGACACTTTCGATGTAGATTTGTCTAAGGTAGATCTTTCTGCATTAAACCAAGCTATCGCCATAGAATCAACATCACTCACACAACTTCTGAAAAGAGCAAGCTCGTTGTTGGAAAGTAATAAAGATCAGAAAATAAAGGAATCTATTATGCTTGCTAAAAAATGCCTTAGCGAAAATGACAAGGTTCTGGTCTTTTCTAGATATACAGATACAATAGACGCTCTTTTGCATGAATTTAACCTCAATGAGCTAAACAAACAATATAGATACGGAGTATATACTGGAAATAAGTCTTGTATTGTTTCTAATGGGAAAGAGCAATTATGCGATAAAAACGATTTGAAACGTGGACTTTTTTCAGGGGAAATAAGAATCGTATTCTGCTCTGATGCGGCATCAGAAGGTCTTAACCTCCAAGCTGCAAGAGTCTTAATCAATGTTGATGTACCTTGGACTCCTGCGCGGCTTGAACAGCGAGTAGGTCGTATTGCTCGTTTGGGACAAACCGCAGATGAAGTTGTTATTTACAATGTGTGGTATCCCAATAGTATTGAGGCCCGCATGTATCATAGGATTCAAAAGCGGCTTGAAAATAGTAACATCGCCATTGGAGAATTCCCGGATGTAGTTGCAAAAAAGATAAGAGCGGCTATAATGGATGGCTCGGATAATGATAATACGGGATTGAATGAGTTACTTGAAATTCGTAATTCAAAGCAAGTTGCCGCTCTGGAGGAACTATGGAGCCAATCTGATAATGTTACTGAGAGTGAATTAATGAGGAAACGCCTTCTGGAAATATGCTCTATGTACAGTAACCAGGTTTATTCTGAGCTTGAAGGAATTATTAAAGTCTTTGAAACAACTGACGGAGCAAAGTATAAGCTGACATCTGATAGTGGAATGTCAGAGAGCATTTCACTGAAATCAACAATATGGGATAATATAAAGAGTTATGATGATTCTTTGAACGTAGAAAAAGATTCGAACAATCTTCCTCTTTGCTTTTCTATAAACAAGGATGGAAAGACTCTGTTGTTGAAACATTCAAGTGTTCCAAAAGTATTATTAGGAGAAGAACTTGATGGAAATGACTTTTTGATGGGATATCCTCCTATGCTTCCGAATACGAAACTCTTGGATTTATCATATGCGGTTGAATGTAAGATAAAACCTGCTCCAGTTTTTTGGGAGGTCTAATTTTCCGTTTATGAATACAAGATTATTAGCAAGCCCTTGGGTAAAGACTCAGAAAACTAAAGAAACAGAAGAGGCAGTTGAGCTCCTGAAGGATGATGTATGGAAGGAAGCGTCTGTGTTATTTGCTGCCGAGCGTGAAGTGAAGTTGAAAGCTAACAAGAGTGCGCCTAAAGGCATGCAGAGATATTTAAATGATGTAATTGTTAAGAAATTCACATCAAGCGGATGGATAGGAGAGGCAGGCTATTTCTTTAAAGGAAAGACGTGGATAAGAGTTACGTTTAGGCATCAAATGAGCTTGGGTTCTGATATTCTTGATGCGATTAAGGTCTGTAAAAAAGAAGGTATGGAGCAGGCAGTAATATTGGCTGCTAACAAAAAAACATTGGATCTTATTTCGCCCAATGATGCAAATGCTATAGTATCTTTTGAAAAACTCGAAAGAGAAATAATAGGTCTTAATGGCGCTCTCGATATTCCCTTGCTGTATGGTGAATTAACACCTGTTTCAAGTGCATCCAACGATATCAATAATGAACTAAGAAAAGCTAGGCCTAGGGATATTTCTATTCCTCAGAAATAGCGGATTAATTAAAATAAGATAAATGGGTGGAAGAAAAGTAATCAATTTACTCGACAAGAACAGTATAGCTAAAGATTTGAAAGCAGCATACTCCTTTATGCTTCTTTCAAGAGGCTATACAGCTGAGGATATTAAAATCCTAGATGATTATGTTTTTTTAGTTCGGAAGAAGGGCTTCGAAGAAGTATCCGCCATAGAAGACGATCGTGCTGCTCATAGGAGAAAGAAACAAAGGAATATACCAAAGATTCCTGTTTGTCTCACATCATCAAGCGAGGCCTATAATAAAAGAGACCATACATTATATTCTCTTAACGGTGGCGAACTTCAAACCAAGGGTAGATTTGTTTGGTCAATAATCAAACTATACCAACAGGAATACGAACCCACTTATGAAGAAGTAAGAGATTTGTTCAATTACAAGCTTCATCTTCTCAGACATACTGTTTTGGATGAATCTGCCCTAGAATTATTGAGAGCAGATAAACAAACCAGGTTCTATTACCATGAATATGATTTATTGGAGAGCAAAGATGGAATCCGGTATGCCGTATCCACTCAATGGTCCATAAAGAAGATGGATGAGGTGGTTTCTTTTGGTCGCTCTATGGGATGGAAGGTTGAAGTAATCAAACCTGAATTTGTTTAGGTGGAGTCAGATTCTTGTGATGACAACTCAAATGAATAAAAATTTATGCCAATTTGAATTATGACACAACATAAATTATACGTCGCCAGCAGTTGGCGCAACGGGTATTATCCTGAGGTTGTCGCCAAGTTAAGGGAGGCAGGGCATGATGTCTATGACTTCCGTAATCCGCCTTCGGGGGATCCTGGGTTTAAGTGGTGCTGCATCAGCGAGGACTATATGGAGTGGTCGCCTCAGCACTATCGTGATATGTTGCAGCATGAGAAGGCTGTGCGTCAGTTTGGGAATGACATTCAGGCCATGGAGGCTTGCGATGCTTGTGTGTTGGTATTGCCTTGTGGTCGTAGTGCGCATACTGAGGCAGGATGGTTTGCAGGGCGAGGGAAGAAAGTCTTGGCCTATATTCCTGAGAAACAGGAGCCAGAACTGATGTATAAACTGTTTGATGGTGTATGTTGTTCGATTGAAGAACTTATAAAACAACTCAATGGATAGACTCTCTGCAGAACAACGGCATAAGAACATGGCGGCGATCCGGGGGAAGGATACGAAGCCTGAGATGATTGTGCGCAGATGGTTGTGGAGCAGGGGATTCCGATATAGGCTGAATTCTCCGAAGCTGCCTGGGCATCCGGATCTCGTGCTGAGGAAGTATCGCACTTGCGTCTTCGTGAACGGATGCTTCTGGCATGGGCACCTTGTAGAAATTAAAGGTGAAAAGGGAGAAGTGAAAAGTTCGGAGTGTTGTAAGATTCCGAATACGAATCGGGAGTTCTGGGAGGAGAAGATCCGTAGGAACAAGGATCGTGACAAGGAGGAGCAACGCAAACTGGCCGCTATGGGGTGGCACACGATTACGATATGGGAGTGTGAGCTGAAGCCCAAGGTGCGTGAACAGACGCTGGAGTCGCTGGCGTTTACGCTTAACCATATTTGGATGAAGGATCATCAGGTCGTCGTTAAGCCTTATCCTCGATTCGAGGAGGAAGAGGGCATGATGAAAGCAGCGGAGGAATAAAAAAGGCTCGCCGCTGCGAGCCGAAAACTTTGTTAACCTTAAATCTAATGCTTCTATGAAAAAAGACAAGCGTCATCACGACGTGTATGTTTTTTATTTTATAATGTCATGGCAATGGCTGACATTTTCTCGCTTAAGTCCTGCAGGGCTTCGCGGAACTGACGGCGTTCGTCGTCTGTAAAACCTGCAGTCTTTCCATTGACCTTGTTCCCATTTACTTTCTGCATGAGCCATCCACGTGACTTGCCAAAGTATTTCTGGGCAATATAGCTGAATGACAAAGCATCGGGGAGATCACCCAGCTTTGCACGGAAGATCATTTCGTCGGCTTCGGCAATAATCTTGCGCATGCCGTCATCAAATTGCTCTACGCCTTGTACATACTCGTCGGCTGTTAACGTTACAGCTGGCGTCTTTCCCTCAGTGACATCATCGAAATATGCCCTGACTTTCGGGTCGCTAATATTGTTCGTTGCTTTTTCCATATTACCTTAATAATTCTTCGATTACTTCAATTCTTTTTTTCAACATGTTCCTTGTGTCAAGTTGCTTGTCAATTAATGCCTGTTTCCTATTTTCGGGTATGTCACTTTTGTACAGACTTGCAATCACCATGTCGCAATGTTCCAGACATCTGCGATAGAACTCTAATCCTTCTTTCAGTTCCATACACTTAAGCTATAGTTGCAAACATTAGAGAGCGCTTCTGACTCTGCAAAGATAATAAACTTTTGTTTAATGCGCAAGTAATAAACAAATGTTTAACTGACATTAACGATTCTGACGACTTTATGAGGCCGCAACATTCATTTAAAATGATCTGTAATTTGTCCATAGTAAATTGGATTTAATGTTATTAATAAAGATTTCAGGGGCAAAGATACGGCTTTTTTGTGGAATGACCAAATGAATTACATGTTTTTGGACATTATATTCTTAAAAAAAATTAATTTCTCGGGGGTGTGGTCGATTCCACGACATCTTCTGTTGTACCTTTGGCCGCTGGCAGTGAAAATCGCTGTCAGTAAACATAAAAAAATAAAACATAATTATGAAACTAACAACAGATGCGCCCATCGGCGCGCTCTTGCACCCGCACAAATCCTGCGTGCGGGTGCTCAGAATTCTCATCGAAAAGATGAGGCATTATTATCCCCATGCCATCATTATCATGAAAGTGGAAAACCATTACCATGGACAAAAGCCTGGAGAAGGGATCGTTTTTAACGGTCCCGTGGGGCAGTTTATTGAAAAAGTTGATAAAATAGTAGAAGACAATGGAACAGCAAAATAAGAATACAGAATGTTCGCGCGTGTACAATTTTAACGCGCAAGTAGGTCAGTTTATTGAACACGTAGATACCGTGAACTTCTCGCTTGATGGCGATGGGAAGTTCCACTTCAGTAATGTCGGGCAGGTGAATGGCATGCCGAAGGATTTTCCGGCAGAGACAAAGGCGCCTCAGGAGAGAAAAGCCACGAAGGAGATGATGAGTCGCGCCATGGTGAATACACTTGTTAATGGTAACTGGAAGTCTGGAAGGTCCTGGGCTATTGTCTATGCCGTCTATCAGATTTGGGGATATCAGGGCAGAATAAATGATTTCCTGGAAGAAGTCGTAACTTGGCCTGATATCAAGCGCAACAGATATGTATGTAACCGTGATGCCGTCTCGAAGTTGACCAACAAATATGTGTTCAGCAAAGACATTGAGAAATGGAGAGGAGACGGTGTGCCTAAGCAATATTGTATCTTAGGCGAGAAATTAAATGAAGAATTAGAGAAAATGTTGGATCAAAAGAGCGCGTAAAGACTCAAAAGGCTTAAAAGGCGCAAAGTGAGACCCAAAAGACCCAAAGAGGGGCGCAGGGGCAGTCGTTTTTAGACTGCCCCTTTTTTTATGCTTACCTTCGCAGCGTGATTTGAGAATTAACAACAATAATAATAACTTAAAGGTCGCCTTAAGGGGGCGACGTAAAACAAAGCTTCAAAGATGAAGAGAAGAAATTTTTCAACGGTGCGAAAAATGACAAAGGGGGTGAGACTGGTTCATCAGGACTTGCTCACGGAGCATCCACTGGATCCTGTGGCTGAGCGTATTCTGGACTGTATGCGTGGCAGAATCAGCCCTGCGCTGCAAGGTCACTTTATGCAGCTGCTGCGTAGCTTCGATGAGGATATGCAGGTGGAGATGGCTGACGACCTGAGCGACTTTTCGCAGGATCACACGGCGCACACCACGGGTGTCGTAGCGGCTGACATCATACTGGATCTGGGATATAAGATGATTGCCTTTGAGCACAACATCTTGAAGAAAGGTGAACGCAGTAGAGCGATGAATGAGATAATGAGAAAATGAGATAATGAGGAATTGAGATATGAAATACAAGCATATTATACAGGAGATGAAGGAGGCGAGGGATCCGAATATGATGGCGTTTGTGAAGGACGTGGAGAAGATGAAGCGTCTGACGAAGAAGGAGAAGGATCATTATCTGCAGACGAGATTCCTGCCGGAGTCTGTTCAGAAACTCGTGGAGGACTTTATACCTTATATTATATTCGTGGCTTACTGCAACAAAGGCAAGGCCAAGAATCTGCAGATGCTCGATCTGATCAATGAGGGAATCCTGGGTGCATACGGCGCTTTTGAAAGAAGCACAAAGGATGGGCTGTTGACAAAGATAAAAGTGCAGCACTCGATTCGGAATCGTATCAAAAAGGCTATTAACATAGACTATTGTCAGAGCATCGCGGAATATTCCTTTGAGATTTGCGTGCCTGAAGGTCCTCTGGCCAATGACGATAACGTCATCAGTATCTATTCGGAAATACAACGACTTAAAGGTTGCTTACAATGAAGAATTGAAAAATTAAATAATAAAAAACAATGACAGAAAGAAAACTGAATTTTGCAGAGCAGCCAGTGCAGGTGCTGACGCTCGAAGAGCTCGAAAGGAGCTATCATGAAAACCTGCCTACGGGGGATCCCGTTGGAGGAATCTATCACTTCGCCCTGATTCAACAGGTGCTGGAGATCTTTGAGAAACGAGGGTTGAAGCCCGTGGTTCAGGAGATCTTCGCTGCTGCGAATCGTGATTCGAAGAGGCCTGGTGTGACGTTGCTTCCTCAGTTGGAGGAGAAGTTTGGTGAAAGGGCTATCGAGGCTCATTTGCTGCGCCGCGTTTATGCCAACATCGAGATTCGGTGTGACGAGACTGACGACATCGTGACTTGTCTTGGAGGTGCTTATCATCAGAAGGGAATCCAGTTCGGTATCGGCCCGATGGTGAAAGTATGCCATAACCAGACGATTCTCGGGGCGCAGGATGTGGTCAGCAATTACACATGCTACTCAGGGCAGAGTCGCAAAGACAAGTACACACTCGAGATGGTTCTTGCTCGCATCGAGCAGTGGGCAGATGATTATGAGCCTTACCAGAAGGTGCGCCGCGAGCGCATGGCGGCTCTGAAGAATGCGGAGTTTACTCGCGATGACATGCTGAAGCTGATTGGAGTATTGGTTGAGAAGCGAATCCTCCATGACACGAACAACGATGTACTTCGCATTTCTCAGCCTTATCCGCTGAACTCCTCTCAGATCAATGAAACCTCTGAGCAGTTGATTGCGCTGATGCGTCATGACGAGCATATTAGTTATTGGGATGCCTATCAGCAGCTGAACACGGTGCTGAAGCCATCAAGAATGGATATCCCTCAGGTTCTGCCACAGAGCTTGGCACTGTTTGAAACCATGTTTGAACAATTGAAGAATTGAAGAACATTAAGAATTGAAGGATTGAAGAATTGAAAAATTGAAGAACATTAAGCATTAAAGATTAAATATTGAGTAATGAAAAAGTACATTGAAATTTCAGAAGAGGCTTTGAAGAGCCTGGAGAGTGGTAAGTATGTAGAGGGTTCTCTGCACAAGTGTAACAAGACTGGCAAGATTGTGTTCAACGCCTACAATCGCCTGAGTAGGAAGAAGAAGGATCGTATCATCCGACAACTAGAGAACGGTTGGTTGAAGGAGAGTGCAACGCGTATCAAGTTCTACAACTCGGTGAAGAAGGAGCTCGGGTTCAGACTGGTGAATGTAGCGATGCATCGCGACCTGAAGGACGCCATGGGGGCGCTGGAGGTGGAAGAACTCTTAGATCGCATTTGATGCGATATTTAGAAAATGAGATAATGAGATAATGAGAAATTAAAAAGGTAAAAAATGGAATTATTAGTAACAGTAGTAGAGGTGGGCGCATACTCTGAGCGCCAGTATCAACGTCAGGATGGTACAACTGAGTATTTTAAGAGTCGTGGATTCGTACTCAAACGTGGCGGTGACACGATCTATGGAGAATTGACAGGCGAGGCTGCGAGCAAGAACCGCGATACGCAGTTCCAGCAGGGCATGCCATACATCGTTAAGGGATTCTGGAAGCATCGCACATGGGGCGATAATAACGATCGACATGAGAACAGCTTCTATATCACTGATATTCAAACTCTTTAGACATAGTATCAATAATAAGACAGAGTAACAGATTAACAAATATATTGTTCTTATGTTACTATGTCAAAAAGAAAACTGAATGTTTACATACCAAGAAAATACTCATTTCTCTCAGGCACTTCCTTGTACAAAGGAAGTGTTCTGGGAGCAGGTGAAAAAGCCGAATACGGCTTGGCGCATTGATGCTCGCAGGGCGATTCTCGCTGCTGTCGATGCATCGAAGACTCTAGGGGTTGCAGCGATTCAAACATGGCTCAACAATGCGGATTACCAGAAGTTCCTGTTGAAGAAGCAGAATCTGAAGAAGAAGTCTGCCAAAGAGGCCTGGGAGAAGAAAAGCGATGCAGAGAAACTGCTGGCTTTTGCTCAGGAGATTAAGGATAACTCCACCGCTTTTATATATAGCTGTAGAGAATTCGATGAAACGTCTACTGGGAAAGGAGCACCTTTTCGTCATCGCAGATTGGCAGACTGTCATCTGAATGGCTTGGTGATGCTCGACATTGATCATGTGGAAAATCCGATGCAGATCTGGTATCAACTGCGGGAGAATGAAGAGTTGATGGCGCGCGTGGCGCTGATGCACATTACCAGCAGTGGTTATGGATGTAGAATCGTCTTTACGGCTGATATCAAGGATGGTAACTTAGCAGACAATCAGATTGTATTTGCTCAAAAATTGGGCTATCAGCCTGATGAAAGTTGCATCGATGCCACTCGTAACTCTTTTGCTCCTAAAGAGGAGGATATACTTTACATTAACGAAGATCTTTTATTCAATTATTACGATGAAGAATTTGACAAGAAATTTACTCCCCAATATCGGGACAAAAAGACTCAACCAATTAATCACAAATTCCCTTCTGATAGCAGGGCTGATTCTCATAGCAGCGTTCAGGCTGCTCCTGTGGCCACTCAAAATGCTGAACAAGGGGCTTCGCCTTTCGGGAATGTGGATGCTGGCGCAGTATCGCTAAAATGGCATGGGTATGAGATTCAAAGCATTATTGATCAGCGTTATGCTGATAAGCTGCCATGCGAGGCTGATTCAAACAGACACAAGGAGAGTCTTAAGCTCGCTACAGATCTGCTCATCATGCTCGATGGGGATAAGACCAAAGTGCAGCGTATCGTGGAGGCTCAGCCCTGGGTGCAGGAGATTATCGATGAGCGCGATGAGAACGTGGCGCAGACGGTGGAAAGCGCAGCCAAACAGATGGCCAAGAGGGAAGAAAGTACCTCGAAGCCTTATCCCAGCAAGCTTATGCAGGCTGCCATCGAGACAATAACTGGTAAAACCTATAGCGATCTTGTGGGCGAAATCTCACAACAGGGACTGTACCCGTTGTGCGAAAATAGGATGCAGAAGATGCTGATGGGTTGGGGTGAAGAGATTGAAGCGCTCTTTCCGGAGTTTCCACTGTTGAAGGATATTTGTGAAGGGTTGAAGAAGAGCCAGTATCCTGCTGCGCTGTTTGTGGGTGGTGGTACTGCCATGACTCTGATGACTCGTACGTGGTATCGATTCTATCATCGTCCGCAGAATGAGCGCAGACTCAATTGCTCCTTATATATTATTGGTCATCCAGCTTCGAATAAGTCCATGGCAGAGGATATTATTGAGATCCTCTCAGCACCTATAGAAGCGGCTGATAAGGCTGGATTGGCGGCATTGAATCGCTATAAGCAGGATCAAAAGAAGAAAGCGGCTAATAAGGAGGGTAAGGATAAGCCTCAGGGTATCATCCGTATTCATCCGGCTCGTACTTCTAATGGTCAGCTGATTCAGGACATGCTGAATGCCAAGGAGATTGTTGATGGAAAAGATATCCAGCTGCATATGTTTACTTTTGATACGGAGCTCGATAATTCGATCACGCTGCAAAGTGGTGGCTCGTGGATCAACAAGCAGGCTATGGAGCTGAAAGCCTTTCATAATGAGAAGGATGGCCAGATGTATCAGAACTCGGATTCGCCGGTGGATAAGTTCAATGTGACGTGGAACTATATCTATACAGGAACGCCCATCGCTCTCAAAAAGAAAGTGAATGAGCGCAATTTCGGATCTGGACTCTCCACGCGACTCGCAGTGATCCCAATGCCTAAGACCAATTACGAGATGATCGACTTTGAGGATAAAGAGCGTATCGATTGGGCACGTCTGGACCGTATGAAGACCTGGGCATTTCGTCTGGACTCCCGTTATGGCGAATTGCCTCTTTGGCCTCTGGTGAAGAAGCTCTATGATTGGACGAAGAATCGCATGGATGATTGTGCTGAGGATGACAGTGAAGCCAACGAATTGATGTTGAAGCGAGTACCATATCATGCTCTCAACTATGCAGCGCCCTTCATCGATATGCGTCATTGGGACAAGCTCCATATGGAGAATAACCATTGGATTGGAGAGTATGAGGTGGATGATACAGACTGGAAGCTCTGTGAACTCATTGCTCGTATCCAGTATGCCACGCAGCAGCATTTCTTCGGAGTCATGGCTGAGAAGTATTTTGACGACATGAACAGCGATGTGCAGATTTCTGGAAAGCGACACTACCAAAAAACTGTTTCTGGATTCAATCTATTGCCAGAGATCTTTACTTTGGATGATGTCACCACCTGCTTTGCATATAAGAATAAGAATGGTGCTTATATGAAAATAAAGCGTCTGTTGGATCAGAATCTGGCGAAGCCTATCAACGAAGGTGTCAACAAGGGCAAATATAAGAAGATATGCCTGATAGTTTAAAATCTAACAATCTAACAATCTAACAATTTAGTTTAAAGTTTACAGATGATTAGTATAGAAATTAATAAGCAAGTGAAACTCTCTGAGCATTTTCAGCTTGGAGAACTTACAAAAACAAAGCACAAGACGGAGGATGGGAATATTCCGAGTCATGTGGAGATTGAGAATCTGAAGCGGATTTGCGAGAATTGGCTGGAGGATCTGCGATATAGTTATAATACGCTGTATTGCTTAGAGCCTGGGGAGGATTATGAATCTTCCAAGAATGTGGAGCCGATCATCATTAATTCGGGGTATCGATCGCCAGCGGTAAACAAATTGGCAGGCGGGGCAGCTAATAGTAATCATTTGATAGGTTGTGCGGTGGATATCCTCTGCGCGGGGAAGGAGCAGATGATACGATATGCGTCGATCTTGTTGGACATCGCTGATGGTACGAAGCAAGAGTTCGATGAACTGCTATTAGAACAGCATGGCTCCACGTGTTGGCTGCACTTCGCAGTAAGACCTAGGGATAATCGCAGGCGTATAGCCTTCTTGAAAGCTTGAAAAATGATCCCTCTCACATCGAGAGGGATTGTTTTTATTTAGAGTGAATCGATGCGGTCGGAGTAGAGTTGGGTGGCGGCATCGCTGAGCTCGTCGTCGGTCATGTCGACCTTGGGATGGATGTCGATGGGCTCGAGGTTGATGCCGAAGCGGTTGAGGTTCTGATTGGTGTAGGTGAGCTGGGCGCCGAAGAGGCAGATGGTCCACGAGATCTGTACCCAGAGCATGAACAGGGGCAGGGCGGCAAAGGAGCCGTAGATGGCGTTATAGCCGGTCACCCAGATCTGCGAGTAGATGTAGAACAGCTGGAGGAGGTGCATGGCTCCGCCTGCGAGGATGCCTGGGATGATGGCGCACGACCACTTGACCTTCGTATTGGGCATATAGACGAAGAGCAGCACGAAGAGCAGCGACATGAGCAGGAAGGGGGACACGTCGAGCAGCAGGCGAACGGCCGAGGACAGCAGCGCGAAACGTTCCACTGCATCGGCGACGGTGGCCATGAAGATGGAGAGTCCCATCGACACGAGGATGACGATAGGGCAGACGAAGAACATGGCGAGGTAGTTGACGAGCGACCGCATGAGGGGACGGGCATTGCTGACACGCCAGATCTCGTTGAAGGTCTCCTCGACATTGTTGACCAGCATGAGCACGGTGTAGAGCATGAAGAGCAGTCCGACGCCGAGGAACACACCGCTCTGGGTGTGGACGAGGTAGCGATTGACGAAGTCGACGATGAGGTCGGCCACCTGTGGCTGGGAGGACATCATCTGGCGAAACCAGATCTCGATGTACTTGTTGTAGCCGAACCCACGGGCGATGGCGAAGACGACGGCGAGGATGGGGACCATCGAAAGGAGCGTGGAGTAGGTGAGGGCGGCTGCCTGAGCCGTCACCCGCTTCTCGGTGAAGAAACGGATGGTCAGATACATGATCCTGTAAATCTCCTTCAGATGCTTCTTTATCATGGGCAATCACCTTAATTATATAAAAAAGAAAACACTGTCGCTATAAGCCGGGTTCTGTTCCGCCCGAAAGCGGTGCCTGTCATTTATCTAGTCCATGAGTCACCCCATGGCTCAAGCATTCTACCCTCCATCGTATAACTCGGGCGGGCAACCCTCAGACGACGGTTTACATGAACTTGCAGCCCCCAGTCGGCACAGCCCAACGATCACCCGTTGGCTGGTGGTCTTTTACACCACCTTCTCACCCTTACCCCTCCAGGAGGAGTGGCGGTTGTTTTCTTCTGCCGGCACCTACTGTCACCAATAGCTTCCACTTTCAGAAGTGGGGCACCCTGTGCTGCCCGGACTTTCCTCTCGTGCCAAGATGGCACCAGCGACAGACCGTGACAGTGCTTTCTGTGTGCAAAGATAGCGCAAATCGGCCGAACTGCAAAATAAAACCTTCATTATTTTCAATTTTGACCGGTTTTGTGCGCTCGACGAGAATAGATAATTGCATATTTGCAACTAAAACGAGAGTGAATGCTTAATTTTGTCAGTATTTTAAGAAATATGCCCGTAATCGCAAATGGTCGTTAAGGGGGCTGGGAAAATTGTTAAATTGGGACAAATATTTACGACATTTTGTCAGTAAACAAAAAAATGAAACTAAATTTGCACTCGAAAAAGCAAAATTTGAACTTTAAAAC
Organism: Prevotella sp.; assembly: GCA_017443345.1. Lineage (GTDB taxonomy): Bacteria > Bacteroidota > Bacteroidia > Bacteroidales > Bacteroidaceae > Prevotella. Next base: position 104,119 of record JAFSNR010000061.1, on the reverse strand, counting down.
ATTATACAAAAATGACAGATAATATGAAAAAGATCGTAAATGTGGCAACGCCAGCTTTCTGCGCTGTTGCCTTGGTTCTCTCTGTAGCTGCTTTCAACAAGACCAATGCCGCTACAGCATCGCCTGCTCCTATCGTAGCTTCTGCTCCGGCAGGACAACCCGTAGACCTCACCTATGCAGCCGAGAAGGCGCTGCCATCGGTGGTTTACATCAAATCAGTACAGAACTCGAAAGTACAGACTATCGAGTACAGTGATCCGTTCGAGGATTTCTTCTCGGATCCGTTTGGTGGCTTCTTCGGACGTGGACAGGGCAACAACGGCAAGCGCCAGCGTCAGGTTCAGACTCCGAAGCGTGCTGCAGCCGGATCGGGTGTGATCATCTCGGCCGACGGTTATATCGTGACCAACAACCACGTGGTGGACGGTGCTGACGAGCTGACGGTCAGTCTGACTGACAATAAGGAGTATTCAGCCCGTATCATCGGTACCGACAAGACCACTGACCTGGCTCTGATCAAGATCGACGGCAAAAACCTGCCTGCTATCACCATCGCCAACAGCGACGACGTGAGAGTGGGTGAATGGGTGCTCGCCGTAGGTAATCCGCTCGGACTGAACAACACGGTAACAGCTGGTATCATCTCGGCCAAGGCCCGTACGCTGGGTGCCAACGGTGTGGAGAGCTTTATCCAGACGGATGCGGCCATCAATCAGGGTAACTCAGGTGGTGCGCTGGTGAACACACGTGGTGAGTTGGTGGGTATCAACGCCATGCTGTATTCACAGACGGGGTCGAACATCGGCTATGGTTTCGCCATTCCTACCACCATCATGAACAAGGTAGTCGACGACTTGAAGCAGTATGGTAACGTGCAGCGTGCGATGATCGGCATCCAGGGTACTGACGTGAAGAACTACGTGGACGCAGAGAAGGAGAAGGACAAGGAGGTAGACCTCGGCACGATGGAGGGTATCTACGTGGCTAAGGTCGTAGAGGACGGTGCTGCAGAGGCTGCCGGACTGAAGGAGGGTGACGTGATCACCGCCGTAGACGGACAGAAGGTGACCAAGTTTGGTGAGCTGCAGGGTATCCTCGCCAAGAAGCGTCCAGGCGACAAGGTCAGCCTCACGTACCTGAGAAATAAGAAGAGCCACACGGTATCGGCTACACTGAAGAACGAGCAGGGCAACACGAAGGTGGTGAAGAATGCCGACCTCGACGTGCTGGGTGGCAGCTTCCGCGCCATCACTGACGCTCAGAAGGAGCAGTTGAACATCGGCTACGGACTCGAGGTCATCAAGATCAACGGTGGTAAACTGAAGGATGCAGGCGTGCCCAAGGGCTTCATCATCCAGAAGGTGAACGACCAGAGCATCAAGACCATCGAGGACCTGCAGGATGTCGTGAAGGAGGCTTCGACCAGCAAGGAACCAGTACTCTATATTCAGGGTATCTATCCGACAGGAAAGAAGGGCTATTTCGCCGTTCCTCTGGCCAATGAATAAGGAAAAATGACAAAAAAGAGCCACGAATGTAAAAATTCGTGGTTTTTTTTTGGTCGAATCAAGAAAAAGCCTTACTTTTGCAGAACGGCTAAAAACAGTAACCACAATGAGACAACTAAAAATCACGAAATCTATAACCAACCGAGAGAGTGCCTCCCTGGAAAAGTACCTGCAGGAAATCGGCAAGGAGGAGATGATCTCGGCAGATGAAGAAGTGGAACTTGCTCAGCAGATACGCAAGGGCGACAAGAAGGCGCTGGAGCGGCTGACAAGGGCTAACCTCAGATTCGTGGTCTCTGTGGCGAAGCAATATCAGAACCAAGGCCTCAGTCTGCCTGACCTGATCAACGAGGGTAACCTCGGACTGCTGAAGGCGGCTGAGCGTTTCGACGAGACGCGTGGCTTCAAGTTCATCTCCTATGCCGTCTGGTGGATCCGTCAGAGTATCCTGCAGGCCATCTCGGAACAGAGCCGCATCGTCAGACTGCCGCTGAACCAGGTGGGATCGGTGAATAAGATTAATCGCGAGATCAACCGTTTCGAGCAGGCCAACGAGCGCAGGCCGTCGATTGAGGAGATTGCCGAGAAGATAGATCTGCCTGAGGACAAGATCGACGAGGCGATGAACATCAACGGGCATCACATCTCTGTGGATGCGCCCTTCGTGGAAGGCGAGGACAACAGTCTGCTCGATGTCATGCCGAATTCAGACTCGCCGATGGCTGATATGACGCTGGTGGCAGAGTCGTTGAAGGCTGAGATTCAGAATGCGCTGAACATGCTCAACGAGCGCGAGCGCAACGTGATTGAGGCTTCGTATGGCATCGGCTGTCCGGAACTGACGCTCGAGGAGATCGGAGAGAAGTTCGGACTGACTCGTGAGCGTGTGCGCCAGATCAAGGAAAAGGCCATCCGTAAGCTCAGGTCGAGTACAAAGAATAAAATATTAAAGTCATATTTAGGATAAATGAAAATGATCAGAAACATGGCGTTAGCCATCCTGCTGTTGGCAGCTGCTCCACAGGCGGCTACTGCGCAGAACATATTAGTTCCCAAGGCATACTTGTTTGGCTTCGCAGCCTCCTTTAACGACTCTACCGTCTTCTTCACCGATATACAGACGGTGGACAGCGTGTGGGTGACCAAGAAGGGCTTCCTCGCAGGCAAGAGCAACTATTCCTATCAGTTGCGCAACTACTGTGAACAGAAGATGGATCTGCCCAAGCGAACCTGTGTGGTGGTAAGTACCCTGAAGCGGAAGGATGCTGAGAAGAAGTACAAGAAGATGATGAAGAAATACGTCGGCAAGAAAGTCAAGAACTACGATGTGCGCTACATCTCATCATCCGACTTCCATTTTGAACCCGTCGATATGGGAACTGAATAAAATAAGAATCCCTGCCGCTTGGCAGGGATTCCTATTTATTGCGCGAGCAGATACTGCTTGAAATCTGCGAAGTCCTTCGTCATGGGGACACTTTGTTTCTGTCCCTTCATGAAGGCAGCGAGGCGATCGGGGATCCCGACGTCGATGCCGAGGATCTCGTCCACCTTCTCCTTGAACTTGGCAGGATGGGCCGTCTCGCAGAAGACACCAATCTCGCCTTCCTGAAGACCTTCGACGAGCGCCTGATAACCACAGGCACCATGAGGATCGAGGATATACTTCGTATCGGCATAGCACTGGCGCATGGTCTCACGGATCTGGTCGTCGCTGTAGGTGGCGCCACTGATGAGCGAGGTGATGCGCTCGTGGCTCTTGCCATAGAGGTCGTAGATGCGGGCGAAGTTCGAGGGATCGCCTACGTCCATCGCATTGGCGAGCGTCTGCTTCGAGGGCTTCGGCTCGTACTGGCCTGTCTGGAGATACTTGAAGAAGATATCGTTGGCATTGTTGGCAGCGATGAAACGCTTGATGGGCAGACCCATGGCGTGGCCGAAGAGGGCTGCACAGATATTGCCGAAGTTTCCAGAAGGCACGCACATCACTATTGGAGATTGAGAGAATGAGAGATTGAGAGAATGAGAATTTCTCATTTTCTCATTTTCTTCATTTCTCATTTTCTTAACTTGAGCGTACGCGTTGAAATAGTAGAATGCCTGGGGCAGGAAACGGGCCACGTTGATGGAGTTGGCAGAGGTGAGCTTCATGTGCTGATTGAGCTCTGCGTCCATGAAGGCGTTCTTCACGAGTGCCTGGCAATCGTCGAACACACCATCGACCTCGATAGCCGTGATGTTCTTGCCCAGCGTGGTGAACTGGCACTCCTGAATGGGAGAGACCTTACCCTTCGGATAGAGCACATAGACATGGATGCCATCGACACCGAGGAAGCCATTGGCTACGGCAGAGCCCGTATCGCCAGAGGTGGCCACGAGGACGTTCACCTGCTGGCCCTTGCCCTCCTGCTTGATAAAATACTGCAGCAGTCGCGCCATGAAACGGGCGCCCACATCCTTAAAGGCGAGGGTGGGGCCATGAAAGAGTTCGAGGGTGTAAATATTGTCCTTGACATTGACCACAGGACAATCGAACGACAGCGTGTCGTAGACAATGTCCTTCAGGGCATCGGGATCCACATCCTCGCCAAAGAAAGCATTGGCCACCGTGTAGGCAATCTCCTGGAACGACATCTTGTCGATGTTGTCGAAGAATTCCTTGGGCAGCTGGTTGATACGCTCTGGCATATAAAGTCCGCGATCTTCTGCGAGACCTTTCACCACTGCCTTGTGCAGGTCAGCGATAGGAGCCTTATTATTCGTACTATAGTACTTCATATATTTGACTATTTGACAATTTACTATTTTACTATTGAATAGACATGAGGGTCTGCATGAACTCATTGAGCTTTAAGAGTCCGTATGAGCCTGATACACAAGAGACTTCATCGTATTGCTGGACGTTGTCGGGCTCGATGCCAGGATGCCAGATGAGGAAGGGAACGGGCTGTCCTACGTGGATGCGCATCTCTACGGGTGTGAGATGATCAGGGAGGACGGCGATGCACACAGGCTCATCCATCGTCATTACCTTATTATATATAGGGGCGATGAGTCGCTGGTCGAGATACTCGATGGTCTTCAGCTTCAGTTCGAGGTCACCATCATGGCCTGCCTCGTCGCTCGCCTCTACATGGACAAACACGAAGTCATCCTTCTCGAGGGCCTCGATAGCAGCCTGAGCCTTGCCTTCGTAGTTGGTGTCAGCCAGACCAGTAGCGCCCTCGACCTCCACAATCTTCAGACCAGCATAGTGGCCGATGCCACGAATGAGGTCTACGGCAGAGATGACGGTACCAGACTTCACCTGCGGATACTGTTGCATGAGCGTTTCCATCGAAGGACGATAGCCGCCACTCCAAGGCCAGATGCTGTTAGCCTGGCGCTCACCACGCTTGGCACGTTCCTGATTGAAAGGATGCTCAGCGAGGAGCGTCTGCGACTTCAGGATAAGCTCGTTGATGAGATCGGAGGTTTGTTGAGGGGTTAGTGAGAAGGGGTTAGGGGTTAGAGATGTCTCTGCAGCTGGGTATTCTCTAACCTCTTGCCCCTCACCACTAACCCCTTCTTCTGGTTTTACCAGTAGTGAGCGCCACTCCTCGTTGGGATGATCATGGGGTGGGGCACAGACGATGTGCTTCGAGCCTCCCTTGATGACCAGCAGGTGGCGATACTGGATGCCCGTGATAAACTTCACACGCTCGCAACCCTCACGTTCGTTGATGGGTTTAGCGAGGTTCTCGTTCAGGTATTTGATGAGTACATCGGCATCCTTCGTCTCGAGATTACCACCGTTGTGGGTGATGATCTTGCCATCTTCGAGCGTGATGATATTACAACGAATGGCGAAGTCGTCGTCAGCCATCTCGTAGCCGATAGAGGCCGCTTCGAGTGGCCCTCTGCCTTCGTACACCTTATTCAGATCGTAACCCAGAATGGCAGTATTGGCCACCTCAGAGCCTGGGGGGAATCCCTCAGGAACGGTCACCAATCGTCCGCAGCGGCCTTCACGAGCCAGCTGGTCCATCATAGGTTTATGGGCATATTGCAGCAAGGTCTTCCCACCGAGTCGTTCGACGGGAAGATCTGCCATGCCATCACCAAGTATGATGATATGCTTCATATGACTAAATATTTGCGATACTCATGATATTTGCGAAGACACCAGCTGCGGTTACAGCGGCACCAGCACCATAGCCCTGGATGAGCATGGGGTACTCCTTGTAACGCTCAGTGGTGAGCAACACGATATTGTTAGAGCCTTCGAGACCGTAGAATGGGTGACCGTAAGGAACCTCCTTCAAAGCCACACTTGTCTTGAACGACGATGGATTATTCTCATCGGCTTCCATCGTGGCCACAAAGCGCCAGCGCTTATTCCCAGCCTCGAGCACCTTACGACGCTCCTCAAAGTCGGCATCGAGCTCAGGCAGACGCTTCCAGAAGTCGTCGATCGAGCCCTCGAAATAGCTATCGGGCACGAAGAGATGTTTCTCAACATCCTCTTGTTCTACCTTATAGCCAGCCTCACGCGTCAGGATGACGAGCTTACGGATCACGTCGGTACCGCTGAGGTCGATACGAGGATCGGGCTCAGAGTAGCGCTGCTCCTTAGCACGCTTCACCGTCTCAGAGAAGGGCACATCGGCTGCTATCTCGTTGAAGATGAAGTTCAGCGTACCAGAGAGGATAGCCTCGATCTTCAGGATCTTATCTCCTGAGTTGCAGAGGTCGTTGATGGTACCGATAATGGGCAGACCAGCACCTACGTTGGTCTCGTAGCGGAACCATACACCACGATCGCGAGCTGTCTGACGAAGTTTCAGATAGCTGTCGTAGTCGCTTGAAGCAGCAATCTTGTTGGCTGCAACAACGGATATGTTATGCTCTAAGAATGTCTGATAAAGCAGGGCAATCTGACGGCTGGCAGTACAGTCGACGAATACCGAGTTGAAGATATTCATCTTCACAATCTCGTCGCGCATGTGGTCTGTGTTAGCAGGGAAGCCGGCACGCAGGATTTTCTCGTAGTTGTCGAGATCGATGCCATCGCGATCGAGCACGAAATTGTCAACGTCAGAGATACCAACGACGTTGAGCTTCAGTCTGCGCGACTGCATGAGGAACTGCTGCTGGGTACGGATCTGCTCCAACAACATGCCTCCCACGGTACCGATACCACAGATGAAGAGGTTGAGCACCTTGTATTCTGACAGGAAGAACGAGTCGTGGAGCACGTTGAGCGACTTGCGCAGGAAACGGCCATCGACAACGAACGAGATGTTCGTCTCGGAGGCACCCTGAGCACAGGCAATCACGCTGATACCAGAGCGACCAAGTGTACCAAACAGTTTACCAGCGATACCAGGTGTCTGCTTCATGTTCTCACCCACGATGGCGATGGTGGCGAGGCCACTCTCCACCTGCATGGGGAACATGGCGCCCGTCTCGATCTCCTTGGCGAATTCTGCATTCAAAACCTCTGCTGCTGCCTCAGCATCCTCGTCGCGCACACCGATAGAGGTGGAGTTCTCAGAAGAAGCCTGTGACACCATGAAGACTGAGATTCCCTTGTTGGCCAGCGTGGTGAAGATTCGACGGTTCACACCAATCACACCCACCATCGAGAGACCTGTCACCGTGATGAGTGAGGTGCCCTTGATGCTCGAGATACCCTTGATAGGCTTGTTGTCGTCATCGATCTTTGCCTTGATGAGGGTTCCTGGGTGTTCAGGGTTGAAGGTATTCTTGACCTTGATAGGTATATTCTTGACGCAGACGGGATAGATGGTAGGCGGATAAATCACCTTGGCTCCGAAGTTACAGAGCTCCATCGCCTCTACGTAAGAGAGTTCGTTGATGGTGTAAGCACTCTTAATGACCTTTGGATCGGCCGTCATGAAACCATCGACATCCGTCCAGATCTCCAGTACCTCGGCATTGAGTACAGCGGCAATGATGGAAGCCGTGTAGTCAGAACCACCACGTCCAAGGTTGGTGGTCTCGTGGCTGTCGCGATCGCGAGCAATAAATCCAGGTACGACGTAGATCGTCTTGTCATTCAGGTTCTTGAACGTTTCCTTTACCAGCTCGGTGGTCAGATCTGCATCTACCACGTGCTTGCCCTGCTTCTTCTCTGTACGGATAAAGTCGCGGCTGTTCATACGGACACCATTCTTCACCATCGCAGCAACGATGTGCGAACTCAGGCGCTCACCATAGGAAACAATCGCGTCCTCCGTCTTCTTCGAGAGGTCGTGAATCAAGTACACACCGTAGAAGATACTCTTCAGCTGATCGAAGAGCTGGTCTACATTGTTGAATAAGTCTACGCGCTTTTTGTCGTCCGTGATGATCGTGTCGATCATCTGGTGGTGGCGCTTCACCATCGCGTCGAATTCCTCGCGATAGTGCTCGTCGCCCTGTTTGGCCATCTGCGACGTGGCAATCAGTTTGTCTGTGATGCCGTCGAGTGCGCTTACTACTACGATGACAGGTTGCGTCCGAGCCTCTGCCTCCACAATGTTTTTCAAGCTAAGAATGCTTTTTACGGAACCTACGGACGTTCCGCCGAATTTCATTACTTTCATATTTCTATGCAATTTATCTTACCGCCGGTACCCCTTCACAATGGGGGACTTCTCCAACGGCGGTGCAAAGGTAATGCATTTTTTTCAATTCGCCATCACTTTTATCGAATTTTCTTTGTACCTTTGCAGAAATTATTGACGACATGATCAACGAATACCAGATACGAGTGGCGCCTGAGGTGGCAGCGCAGGAGGATAGGCTGAAGGCTTATCTAGCTGATGAACAGGGCTTTGACGCGAGAACTATCTATGGCGTGAGGATATTGAAACGCAGTATCGATGCGCGTCAGCGTCAGATATATGTAAATTTAAAGGTTCGCGTGTATATTAATGAGGAACCACAGGATGACGCGTATCAGCGCACGGATTATCCAAACGTGGAAGGAAAGCCACAGGTGATCGTGGTGGGTGCTGGTCCTGGAGGACTGTTTGCTGCCCTGAGACTGATCGAACTCGGCTTGCGACCTATCGTATTGGAAAGAGGTAAGAATGTGCACGATCGCAAGAAAGATCTGGCGATGATTACCAAGACACAAAAGGTTGACGGCGAGAGTAACTACTGCTTTGGCGAGGGTGGAGCAGGGGCCTATTCTGACGGCAAGCTCTATACGCGTTCGAAGAAGCGTGGTAATACGGATAAGATCCTGAATGTGTTTTGTCAGCATGGCGCCTCGACGGCAATACTCGCTGATGCCCATCCGCATATTGGTACCGACAGACTTCCCCAAGTCATCGAGGCCATGCGCAATACCATCATCAATTGTGGTGGCGAGGTGCATTTTCAAACCAAAATGAGCAGGCTCATTATTAGTGGTGAGAGGTTAGGGGTTAGTGGTGAGAGAATACTTGGAGGCGGAGAAACAAAGGTAGTAGGAGTCGAGGCTGAGGTAATCTCTCACCCCTCACCCCTCACCACTAACATCTCTTTCTTTGGCCCTGTTATTCTTGCTACAGGTCACTCAGCACGAGACGTTTACAGATATTTGGCTGAAGCAAAAGTTGAAATAGAGGCTAAGGGTATTGCGGTAGGTGTCAGACTCGAACATCCCTCGCAATTGATAGACCAGATTCAGTATCATTCGAAGCAGGGCCGAGGGAAGTATCTGCCAGCAGCTGAGTACTCGATGGTGACTCAGGTGGATGATCGAGGAGTATATTCGTTCTGCATGTGTCCTGGTGGTTTTGTGATACCTGCGGCTACGGATAAACAGCAGATTGTGGTGAATGGTATGAGTCCTGCCAATCGTGGTACAGCCTGGAGTAATTCTGGAATGGTAGTTGAGGTGCGTCCTGAGGACTTGGGAAATGAAGAATCTGGAGATCCTTTGAGCGTGATGCGATTCCAAGAGGAATTGGAGAAGATGTGTTGGCAGCAGGGAAATATGAAGCAGACGGCTCCTGCGCAGAGGATGGCAGATTTCGTGAATGGGAAACTGAGCTACGACCTACCCAAGTCGTCGTATGCCCCAGGACTGATATCGAGTCCGTTACACTTCTGGTTACCCAAGATGATCTCGCATCGTCTGAAAGAAGGCTTTAAGACCTTTGGCCGTCATGCGCATGGGTTCCTGACTAACGAGGCCGTGATGATTGCTGTTGAGACCAGAACCTCATCGCCAGTCCGTATCATCAGAGACAAGGAAACGCTACAACATGTTCGTGTTCAGGGACTTTTCCCCTGTGGCGAGGGTGCAGGCTATGCTGGTGGTATCGTCTCTGCAGGGGTGGATGGCGAGCGATGTGCAGAAGCGGCAGCGGCGTATTTGAATCATTAAACTATTTTTTTCCAAAAATATTTGGAAGTTCCAAATCTTTTTTGTATCTTTGCCATCAAGAAAAATGTTTAACTAATTTGTTTTGAACTATGAACAGGGAGGAACAATTTGTCATTACGATCAGTCGCCAGTTTGGTACAGGTGGCCATGAGATTGGAGCGGAGTTGGCACGAAGACTTAACGTGAAACTGCTCGACAAACAGATTCTTAATGAGGTGGCCAAGCGCAACCATGTTGTGGAAGAGGCAATGGAGAAGATTGAGGCGCGCAATCCTTTATGGCGCGACGATTTCACCAACTTCTATCGCAACTACATGAGTAAGGCCGAGTATGATGGACAGGAGCACGATCAGACCTCGCGTGACTTGTTTAAGGCTCAGGCTGATGCTATCCGGAAGATTGCAGCCGAGGAGTCGTGCGTGATTGTGGGACGATGTGGATTCCATATCTTTGAGAACCATCCCAACTGTCTGAAGATCTTTATCCACTCCACCGAGGATTGTCGTAAGCGCAGAATCGCCGAGAAGTATGGTCTCGACCTGCGTGATGCTGCTGCGATGGTGGTAGATAATGATTACAGCCGTGAACTCTACACCAAGACTTTCACAGGTAAGGACTGGACGGATGCGAGGAACTATGACATCGCCATCGACGTCAGAAAATTCGGCATAAACGGGGCTGTAGACTTCCTCATGAAGTGTATAGAATGAAGTGAAATGTGAAAAGTGAAAAGTGAAGAATGAAAAATTAGGGAAATAATTTGTGTATATACCGTTTTTTTAGTACCTTTGCACGCTGAAATTTCAAAGATAGTAATTACTAAAGAATCGGTATAATGAATATTTCCTACAAATGGTTGAAGGAATACGTGGATTTCGACCTGACGGCTCAGCAGGTGGCTGATGCATTGACGTCAACAGGTCTCGAAGTCGACGCATTGGAAGAAGTACAGAGTATCAAAGGTGGTCTGAAGGGACTCTATGTGGGTAAGGTACTTACTTGTGAGGCCCATCCCAATAGCGACCATCTGCATGTTACAACAGTAGACTTAGGCAAGGGTGAGCCCTCGCAGATTGTGTGTGGTGCTCCTAATGTGGCTGCTGGTCAGAAGGTGATTGTAGCAGACCTCGGTTGTGTGCTCTACGATGGAGATCAGGAGTTTGTCATCAAGAAGTCGAAGCTTCGTGGTGTAGAGTCCAACGGTATGATTTGCGCAGAGGATGAGATTGGTATCGGTACATCTCACGACGGTATCATCGTATTGCCAGAGGATGCTGTTGTCGGAACGCCTGCTGCAGAGTATTATCATCTGGAGAGCGACTGGCTCATCGAGGTGGATATCACAGCCAACCGTGCTGATGGCCTCTCTCATTGGGGCGTGGCCCGTGACCTCTATGCCTGGCTGAAGAGCAATGGCTATGAGACCTCGCTGCATCGTCCTGACTGCTCAAAGTTCAAGGTTGAGAATCATGACCTGCCTATCGAGGTGGTGATTGAGAATCAGGAGGCCTGCAAGCGTTATGCTTGTGTGAGTGTGACAGACTGTGAGGTGAAGGAGTCACCCGACTGGCTGAAGAACAAGCTGACGACCGTTGGTCTGCGTCCTATCAATAACATTGTGGATATCACCAACTACGTGATGATGGCCTATGGTCAGCCTCTGCATACATTCGATGCAGACATGGTGAAAGGTCATAAGATTGTGGTGAAGACGATGCCTGAGGGCACACCATTCCAGACACTCGATGGTGAGGAACATAAGCTCTCTGATCGTGACCTGGCTATCTGCAACGCTGAGGAGCCGATGTGTATTGCTGGTGTGTTTGGCGGAAAGGGTAGTGGTACCTACGAGACCACAAAGAACGTGGTTCTCGAGAGTGCCTATTTCCATCCTACATGGATTCGTAAGTCTGCCCGTCGTCATGGTCTGAGTACTGATGCATCATTCCGTTTCGAGCGTGGTGTAGATCCCAATGGCACGATCTATGCGCTTCAGCAGGCAGCTATCCTCTGTCAGGAGTTGGCTGGTGGTAAGGTCTCGATGGAGGTCTGCGACGTCTATCCAGAGCCCATGAAGAATGCGGTTGTTGAACTCAGCTATGAGTATGTACATAACCTCGTTGGTAAGGAGATTCCTGTAGAGACTATCAAGAGCATCTGCGAGAGCCTTGAGATGAAGGTGCTCAACGAGACCGCTGAGGGTCTGACACTCGAGATTCCTGCCTATCGTGTGGATGTTCAGCGTCCTTGTGATGTCGTAGAGGATATCCTGCGCATCTATGGATATAATAATGTGGAGATTCCCACACAGCTGAAGGGCTCACTCGTCATCAAGGGCGATGAGGACCGTAAGCATAAGCTTGCCAACCTCGTGAGTGAGCAGTTGGTGGGCGAGGGATTCAATGAGATCCTGAACAACTCTCTGACGAAGGGTGCCTATTATGAAGGTCATAACGCCTATCCTGCAGAGAACTGTGTGAAGATCATGAATCCACTCTCAACAGACTTGAACGTGATGCGTCAGACCTTGTTGTTCGGTGGTCTGGAGAGTATCCAGCACAATGTGAACCGCAAGCGTCAGAACCTGCGTTTCTTTGAGTTCGGAAATGTGTATACTTTCACACCTGAGAAGCAGAACGACGATGACCCGATGCAGGCTTACAAGGAGCAGTATCATTGCTCGCTGCTGGTAACAGGTAAGCGTGTAGAGGGCTCTTGGGCTCATCAGAATGAGGATTCTACCTTCTTCGAGTTGAGTGCCTATGTAGAGAATATCCTGCGTCGTATCGGACTGAAGCCAGGTATGACTGTCCGCAAGAAGTCTGAGAATGATATTTTCTCTGCTGGTATCACCATCGAGAATCGTGGTGGCAAGAAACTTGTCGAGATGGGTATCATCACCAAGAAACTCCAGAAGCAGTTCGGACTGGATAATCCTGTCTATTATGCAGAGCTCAACTGGACTCAGCTGATGAAGGCTACCAAGAAGAACGAGGTGCTCTATACGGAGATTTCTAAGTTCCCAGCTGTTAGCCGAGACCTGGCTCTGCTGGTGGATAACAGCGTAGAGTTTGCCCAGATAGAGCAGATAGCCCGTCAGACGGAGAAGAAATTCCTGAAGAAGGTGGAGCTCTTCGATGTCTACGAGGGTGACAAGCTGCCAGCTGGTAAGAAGTCGTATGCTGTGAACTTCATCCTCCAGGACGAGGAGAAGACGATGGGCGACAAGCAGATCGACGCTATCATGCAGAAGCTCATCGCCAACATCAAGAAACAACTCAACGCCGAGCTCCGTTAAACTTCAATTTTTCAATTCTTGAATCTTTAAATTTTTAAAATATGGGAAGAGCATTTGAATATCGTAAGGCTACGAAGCTGAAGCGATGGGGCCACATGGCCAAGACATTTACAAAGATCGGTAAGCAGATTGCTATTGCTGTGAAGGCAGGCGGTCCAGAGCCGGAGAACAATCCTACATTGCGTGCTATCATCGCCAATGCAAAGCGTGAGAACATGCCGAAGGACAACATCGAGCGTGCTATCAAGAACGCGATGGGTAAGGACCAGAGCGACTACAAGGAGGTAACCTACGAGGGATATGGCCCTCACGGAATCGCTATCTTCGTGGAGACGCTGACTGACAATACCACACGTACCGTTGGTGATGTCCGTTCAGTATTCAACAAGTTTAATGGTAACCTGGGTACTCAGGGTTCTCTGAGTTTCCTCTTCGACCACAAGGCCGTGTTTACCTTCAAGAAGAAGGACGGACTGGATATGGACGAGATGATCCTCGACCTGATTGACTATGGTGTAGAGGATGAGTTCGATGAGGACGAGGAGGAGAACAGCATCACCATCTATGGCGATCCTTCTTCATTCGGCGCTATCCAGAAGCACCTTGAGGAGAACGGTTTCGAGGTGACAGGTGCTGAGTTCACCCGTATTCCTAACGACCTGAAGGATGTGACTCCTGAGGAGCGTGAGACCATCGACAAGATGATTGAGAAGCTGGAGGACTTCGACGATGTCCAGACGGTTTACACCAACATGAAGCCTGAATAATGAAAGGGGTTAGAGGTTAGAGGTTAGGGGTTAGAGAATAGTTGTAACGCTGCTTTGTGACCTGTGTCATATAGGTATGCAGACATTTCTCTAACCCCTAATCTCTAACCACTAACCCCTAAAAGTTTAGTAGTCTTTATCCGTGAAGGCAACCTCCATCAGAACCTTGCTGGGGTCTTTCTCCGAATGGTAGGTATAGGCAAAGCGATACTTGTTGTCCTTATATACCTTCATCGTTGTCGTATTCTTCAATTCCGTTTTCAAAGCCCCCACGGCATCAATCTGCTGCAGTACCTCCTCGCTGTCGGCCTTACCCATCAACGTATAGTAATAATGGATGGTATGAGTGGCACGCTCGAATGTCAGACTGTCCAGACGAGTGGTCTGATCAATCCTGATGGGACAATGCTTGGCTGTATACTCCTTCGACTCCCTTTCACATCTGTCTTCCAACGATTCCTGACAGCCCGTCAGTATGAGTGCTAAGATGGCTATAACATACAAATTTTTCATAATGAATGCCTATTTTGCGTGCAAAGATACAAAAAAAAGTAAAAATATTCGTTTAACGCTAATTATTTTTGTAATTTTGCAAATTAAAGCATATACAAGTACATGAACCATATAAGAAACTTCTGTATCATCGCGCATATCGACCACGGAAAGTCAACCTTGGCTGACCGTATGCTGGAATTCACCAAGACCATTCAGGTGACTGAAGGTCAGATGCTTGATGATATGGACCTGGAGCGCGAACGTGGCATCACCATCAAGAGTCATGCCATTCAGATGGAATATATGCACCAGGGCGAAAAATATATTCTGAACCTCATTGATACCCCGGGACATGTGGACTTCTCCTACGAGGTCTCTCGTTCCATAGCTGCCTGCGAAGGTGCCTTGTTGGTCGTTGATGCCACGCAGGGTGTGCAGGCACAGACCATCTCGAATCTCTACATGGCCATCGACCATAATCTGGAGATCATCCCTGTCATTAACAAGATCGACATGCCATCAGCCATGCCCGACGAGGTGGAGGATGAGATTATCGACCTCATCGGTTGTGATCGCTCAGACATCATCCGTGCCTCTGGTAAGACGGGCGAGGGTGTCGAGCAGATACTCGATGCTGTGGTAGAGCGCATCCCTCATCCCGAAGGTGATGAAGAGGCTCCTCTGCAGGCTCTGATCTTCGACTCGGTGTTCAATTCCTTCCGTGGTATCATTGCCTATTTCAAGATTGTCAATGGTGTGATCCATTCTGGCGACCACGTGAAGTTCTTTAATACTGGCATGGAGTATGATGCCGACGAGATTGGTGTGCTGAAGATGGACATGATTCCGCGTAAGGAACTGCGTACAGGCGACGTGGGCTATATCATCTCGGGTATCAAGAACTCCAAGGAGGTGAAGGTGGGTGATACCATTACCCATGTAGCCAAACCATGCGACAAGGCCATCGAGGGTTTCCAGGAAGTAAAGCCGATGGTGTTTGCCGGCGTCTATCCCATCGATCCTACAGACTATGAGAACCTGCGTGCATCCTTGGAGAAACTGCAGCTCAACGATGCCTCGCTGACCTTTACGCCTGAGAGTTCTGTGGCGCTGGGCTTTGGTTTCCGTTGTGGCTTCCTCGGACTGCTCCACATGGAGATTGTTCAGGAGCGTCTGGATCGTGAGTTTGATATGGATGTCATCACGACGGTGCCTAACGTGTCCTATATGTGCTACACCAAGCAGGGTGAGGTGAAGGAGGTGCATAATCCCTCTGGTCTGCCCGACCTGACGATGATTGAGCATATTGAAGAGCCCTATATCCGTGCATCCATCATTACGGCAGCCGACTATATCGGCCCCATCATGACCCTCTGTCTGGATAAGCGTGGCGAGCTGATTGATCAGCAATATGTCAGCGGCAACCGTATTGAACTGCATTTCATGCTGCCCCTGGGCGAGATTGTGATTGATTTCTATGATAAGCTGAAGTCCATTTCGAAGGGCTATGCCTCGTTCGACTATCATGTTGATGGCTTCCGTCCTTCCAAACTGGCTAAGCTCGATATCCTACTGAATGGAGAACCTGTGGATGCCCTCTCTACGCTGACTCATCAGGATAATGCCGTTACCTTTGGCCGTCGCATGTGTGAGAAGCTGAAGGAGCTGATTCCTCGTCAGCAGTTCGATATTGCTATTCAGGCTGCCATCGGTGCCAAGATCATTGCCCGCGAGACGGTGAAGCAGGTTCGTAAGGATGTGACTGCCAAGTGTTATGGTGGTGATGTCAGCCGTAAGCGTAAGCTGCTTGAGAAGCAGAAGCGTGGTAAGAAACGTATGAAGCAGATCGGTAATGTGGAAGTGCCTCAGAAGGCATTCCTGGCCGTACTGAAACTCGATTAATTCTAATAACATAATATAAGACCTATGCCGAATATCAGTATTACGACAAGAGATGTAGCACGAGAGCTGGCCCGTCGTTATAGCACAATGACGCACGACGAGCTTGACCTTCTTGAGAGTATTCTCGTGCCCATGAAGTTTGCCAAGAACGAATTGATCCTGAAGGAAGGAGAAACATGTACTAACATTTATTGGGTTGTTAAGGGATTAGTGCGTCAGTTCTATTTCAAGAACGATAAGGAACTGACGGAATACATGGCGACTGAGAACACCATCGTCATGTGTATTGAGAGCCTGTTCCGCGAGCAGCCTTCACAGCTGCAGATCAAGGCGCTGGAACCTACCATCCTGATTGCTCTGCCCAAGGCAGACCTTGAGGCGGTGGCCATGAAGAGTGTGAATATCCAGATCCTCTATCGTAAGATTCTGGAGGAGTCGCTCATCCTGAGCCAGCACCATGCTGATATGCTGCGCTTTGAGAGTGCTCAGGACCGTTATCAGAAGCTGGTGAAGAATCAGCCCCAGCTGGTGCTCCGTGCTCCATTGGTGTATATCGCCAGCTATCTGCAGATGACGCCAGAGACCTTGTCGAGAGTGCGAACGGCAGCACTTATGGAAGGCAAATAACAAGAATAATCCCGTTCACAAGGCGGGATTAATTGTTTCTTTTCAGGAAGATGGAGTGATCGATGCATCGGGGCAGTTCCTCCTGATAGTGAGTCACATATATCAGAGTGACCTCAGGATTCTTGCAGTAATCATCCACAATGTCCTTCACCATCCTACGGTTGTAATCGTCGAGTCCGTGCAAGGGCTCATCCAGAATCAGGAGATCAGGGCTCTTCACAAAGGCACGGGCCAACAGCACCAGACGCTGTTCACCACTCGACATCTCCAGGAACTTCCGATCAGACAGATGACCAATCCCGAAAACCTCCATCCAATGGTGACATTGTTCCTTTTCAGCCTCAGAAGGACGGGCATAGAGTCCGATGGTATCCTTCAGTCCGCTGGCCACAATCTGAATGGCTGGGATATTCTGCTTATAGCTGCGGTGCATCTCAGGCGATACATAGCCGATGTGCTTCTTGATGTCCCAGATGCTCTCTCCTGAACCTCGTTTGTGTCCAAAGAGTGAGATGTCGCAGGCATAGCTCTGAGGGTTGTCGGCACAGACCAGCGAGAGTAGGGTAGACTTCCCGCTGCCATTGTCGCCTGATAGTGACCAATGCTCCCCCTGCATGACCGTCCAGTCCAGATCCTTCAGGATTGTCCTCTCCCCGTAGCGGATGGTCACTTTTTTGAAGTTTATAGTCGATAGTTTAGAGTTTATAGCTGATTTGCTGGCAAGCCCTTCTTTTACAGCAGAGTAATCATCTCTAAACTCTAAGCTATCAACTCTAAACTTATCTTTAAACTCATCCCTTGCGACTTTAGGCAAAACCTTCATCTCCCTGACCTCCACGATATGCGTGATGAAGTCCGGAATTTCATCCGTCTTGGCCAGCACCAGGATGATTTGCAGACCCTGTTCCTTGGCCAGCATCGAGAGAAGATCCTTCAGCTGGTCGCGCGTGGTGGCATCCAGTCCGATAAAGGGATTCTCCATGATGAGCACCTTGGGATTGGTAAACAGCGACGCAGCCAGTTTGTACTTGCGCAACTCACCACTCGAAAGCAGGATGATGTATTTGTCGAGCAGATCCTCCAGATGGAACAGCTCATAGAGATGCTTCTGAAAAGCCCTGCGCTCAGGCGTGTCCTCACCAGCCAACTGATAGGCCTCCTCGAGTTTGCTGCCCACGGTCGGGGTCTCTTCGTCTATCTCCATCTGGTTCCAGCGCTGCTGCAGGAAGTAGGTCTTGTCGTTATCCCCTCCGTAAGTATCTCGGAAAGAGATGTGTTTCAGGTTGTTGTATGGCTCATCGAAACCATACTTCACCATGTCGGGGAAAGCAGGATGCCGCCCTGTGATCATATCCACGAACATGGACTTTCCTGAGCCATTACGGCCAATGATGGCGATATGCTCACCTTCCTCGAGGGTAAAGTTCACAGGCTCGGCCATCGACCAGTCTGGTTTCCTCGCGCGCGCGTTCCTTATTTCAATTGTCTTCATCCTTCTTGCTCTCTGGGTTGATCGAGGGGCGTTTTGACACCTTCTCTTTGTTTTTGTTCACAAAGTCCTTCCAGCCCCTGTATTTCACATCGCTCACAGGACGCCCCATCTGCAGGTAGTGACAATAAGCCGCTGCCAGAGCATCCGTA
This sequence comes from Prevotella sp., assembly GCA_017443345.1. Taxonomy (GTDB): domain Bacteria; phylum Bacteroidota; class Bacteroidia; order Bacteroidales; family Bacteroidaceae; genus Prevotella. Next base: position 85,516 of record JAFSNR010000061.1, on the reverse strand, counting down.
GCATCCATAAACTTCGACATCTCCTCCTGGGGAATCTTCAGCATTCGCTGCAGCATGCCTGCCACCTGTTCCTTCGCGGCATTACCATTACCCGTGATGGCCATCTTGATCTTCATCGGTGCATACTCATGGATAGGCACCCCGTGGTGGATGGCAGCAGCAATGGCCGTTCCCTGAGCCCTGCCCAGCTTCAGCATCGACTGCACATTCTTACCGAAGAAAGGAGCCTCGATGGCCATCTCGTCGGGCAGGTAACCGTCGATGATGCCTGTCACCCTCTCAAAGATATGTCCCAGCTTCAGGTAGGCATCAGGAAACTTGCGCAGGTCGATCACGCCCATGGTGATCATCTGTGCCTTTCCGTCTGTCACCTTCAGCAGCCCATAGCCCATCAGGTTCGTTCCAGGGTCAATGCCCAATATGATTTTTTCCATGCTGCAAAGTTACGAAAATTATTCGTAACTGACGCAAGATTGAAAAAAATGTTGTATCTTTGTCACCGAAATGAAACGTATATCTAAAATCATGTTATTTGTCTGCGCAGCATCACTCAGCGGTGCCATGCAGATTTCTGCCGCTCAGAAGATCAGCGACAAGGAGATACTTAGTAAGGTTAAGAACTACGACCAGTACACCCGTGAGGTGCGCCGCCATCTGCATTTCTACCCCGAGGTGGGAGGTCAGGAGGTGGAGACCGTCAAGTATCTGAAGCAGCGGTTGGCCGAGATTGGTTCATTCGAGATCTGCGATGTGCCAGGCAGCACAGGCTTCTATGCCATCCTCGACACCCACAAGCCTGGCAAGACAATCGGACTGAGGACCGACATCGACGGTTTGCCTGTGACTGAAAGCAATGTGAACGGAGAGGGACATCCTAAGCCGTTTGTCTCTAAGAACAAGGGCTTCACCCAGGGTTGCGGCCACGATGGTCATATGGCCATTCTGCTCACCACTATCCGTGCACTCTATGACTGGCGCGACAGGCTGACGGGTAAGTATGTATTCCTCTTCGAGGAGGGCGAGGAAACCAATACTGGCATCCGTCCAATGATAGCAGCCATTAAGGATATCCATTTCGATGCCATCTACGGCAACCATCTGGCCTCTAATGTGCCCAGTGGCATGCTGTATATCAAGCCTGGCTCTATTATGTCAGGTATGGCGATGCTCTCTTGGCAGGTGTTTGGACGTGGTGGTCATGCCTCCCGTCCCGACCACTCTGTGAATCCCATCTATGCCAGTACGGCCATCCTGAACTCCGTCGCTGTGGCCTGGAACCAGCAGCGCGACATTACCAAACTGGTCACCCTCGGCATCACCCAGTTCCATGGTGGGGAGACTTGGAATGTCATTCCCGACTCAGTCTATATCGGAGGTACACTACGTTTCTTCGACTGGGAGGCAGGTGTCCGTTCTGTAGAACTGGTCAAGAAAGTGGCTACCGATGTGGCAAAGGCACATAATTGTACTGTTCGCTTCGGTGAGAAGATGAAGGCTCAGGTACCTCCTGTGGTCAATGACAAATCTCTGGCAACCTTTGCCCAGAATGCCATCGGCACGCTCTATCCAGGACGTATCACTACCGATGAAGGCTATAACTGGTATGCCTCCGAGACCTTCGCCCTTTACAATCAGTTGGCACCCACGCTCTTTACGCTTGTTGGTGTGCAGAATAAGGAACTTGGCACCACAGCAGGCCATCACACCGCAGCCTTCGACATTGATGAGGATGCCCTGCAATACGGCATTGGCGCGATGCTACGCTTTGCCACAGGCTATTAAGACAAAGGACACAAAGGGGACAGGCACCTTTGTGACAAGTTATAAACTAAACAAATACAAACTATGAAAGAATTGAAAGGAACAAAAACCGAGAAGAACCTGCAGGAAGCTTTTGCAGGTGAGTCGATGGCTCGTAACAAGTACAGCTACTGGGCCTCAAAAGCCAAGAAGGACGGATTCGTGCAGATTGCCGCTATCTTCGAGGAAACGGCAGCTAATGAGAAAGAGCATGCCAAGATGTGGTTCAAGCTGTTAGAGGGCGGTGCTATCAAGGACACAGCCGCTAACCTGGAAGCCGCTGCCAGTGGTGAGAACTTCGAGTGGACCGATATGTATGCCCGTATGGCTCGTGAGGCTCGCGAAGAAGGTTTCGATGAGATTGCTGAGAAGTTTGAGGGTGTAGCAGCTATCGAGAAGGCTCACGAGGAGCGCTATCGCAAGTTGCTGGACAATGTGCAGAAAGAGCGTGTGTTCTCCAAGGACGACGACGTCATCTGGCAATGCTCCAACTGTGGTCATATCGTCATTGGTAAGAAAGCCCCCGACGAGTGTCCAGTCTGCAACCATCCACAATCTTACTTCCAAGTGAAGGCCGAAAACTATTAAGCGCTTAAGGGCTCCCACTATTGAGGAGCCCTTAGTTTTCTACGAAGTAATCATTCTTAACTGGATTATTCATAACTTTTGTATTTTTTTTATGATGAATTTCTTGGAGCATTCAGAAATTCTTCCTATATTTGCAAACGATAAGAAAAGGAATAAGATGACTGCAATTGATTTAAGAGCGAATACGATGCAGATTCTGGATCAGTTTGACAAAGCAGATGCTTCGCTTTGGCAAAAGGTTCTTGATGCCGTAACCTCAATCTATAAAAGTGAGGAGGACGCATTGCACGCCAAAAGGGCACAGCAGAAGGCCAAGATTCGCCAAATGGTTGGCATCCTCAATGAGGAGAGCCTTGACGACTGGAAGCAAGCGAAAGAAGAATATCTGACAGAGAAGTATCAATAATGATGAAAGTTTTTATCGACACTATTATTTTTATGTCCGATGCCGGCGGCCTGGAAAAATACAATAGTCTTTCGCCCAGGGCTTCAAAAAGTAGTATTTAATCATTTATAGTACCCTATCCGGATGTAATGCCTAGGCGCAGCAAACGGATTCCAGGAGATGTGGAGCCAACCGTTGCCGGTCAGGAGCTGGTCGGTATAGGGCGAGGTGCGGAGAAATTCCACAAGCTTAGTGAATTGCTTTGCATCAGCAGGACGGATGTCGGCTGCCTGGCCGATCAAATGTTGTGAATTGGCGACGCCTCCGACCAGACGATTTACCCGAGCGTTCCGGAATCCGGAGTTGATAATGATGGGGCCGACTTCTTGACGGGCAGGCTCCAACAAGTAATAGCAGCCATATACCATATTTACTACATTCTGTAGTGTCGGCTTGTTATCGGGGTATTTGTCTACGTTTAGGAACTCGTTTAGCCTAAAGTGAGGAGAAATCCGTGTGTTATCATTTGTTTTCATCGTAGTTCTTTTTAATGATTCTGATGTACTGATCGAGTCCGAAGATCGAGCCGGCGAGCAGGAACGACTGCGCCACATAGTAGAGCAGCCCTGCCGCCACGTCGTCGATATGGACCACCTGATAGGCCACGAGCGCGATGCTGCTCACGATGAGCAGCACCGCACAGGCGTACTGAGAGATTTTGAAGCCTCTGTTGTCTTTCATGGCCTTCGTAACTTCAATTTTTCAATTCTTCAATTCTTTACTGCATCAGCGTACTGCCGCCGGCAGCACCGAGGAGGAGAGTGATGAAGTAACTGATCGCCTGGAGGATCGTCTTAAATGTCTTGCTCATAACTTTTGTTTTTTAAATGATGAAATACTTGGTTTTTTAAATACATTGCAAAGATACGAAATAAAGCAAGGAAGATCTGTTGTTTCTTGCGTTTCTCTAGCGTTTTATGAGTATCTTATTAACTTTTCTCAGTTTTTATTTGTAACATTCAGAAATTCTTCCTATATTTGCAAACGGCAAGAACAGTAAAATGAACAAATCGCAAGTGATAGATAATATTCGACAGGTGGCAAGTACGGTACTACCACAGGGCAGCAAGCTATATCTTTATGGTTCGCGCGCCCGGGGCGATGCCCATGAAGATAGTGACTGGGATCTTTTGCTTTTGCTCGATCAACCCATGAATGGTGATGCCGACTTTAAGAGATATGTCTATCCCATCATGGAGCGCGGTTTTGACCTTTGGCAATACTTCAGCGTCCAGACTTATACCAAAAACGATTGGTATAACGGTCCGCATGCCATGTTCTATTTTAATGTAGAAAAAGACAAACAGTTGATATATGAGTCTTAAGGAAGAAGACAGACGAATACTCATCGAACTGGAGCTGGAAAAAGCCTATAAGACTTTCGGCCAGGTGGAAGTCCTACAGCGTGAGCAGTATTGGGACACGATGGCCAATCGCCTTTATTATGCGTTGTTCCATGCTGTCAGCGCATTATTGATCAATGACCAGCGCGAAGTGGGTTCACATAAAGGAGCTGCTATTCGTTTTCATCAGTATTATGTAAAAACAGGCATCTTTACTGATGAAGAAGGTTCTTTCTATTCCCAGATGGAAACATTGCGTGAGAAGTCGGACTATAATTGTTTCTTCAATGTTACAGAAACCGACATCGTCTCAAAGGTTTCACCGACTTTATCTTTTATTGATAAAGTTAAGCAATACATTGCTGAACATAATTGAATTATCACATCGCAGCTTTCGGCATTGATAAGGATGGCTTGCAATATGGCATCTGCGCCATGCTACGCTTTGCCACAGGCTATTGATACATTACTTGGTGCATTCATGTAAAAATGAATGTTTGGTGCATTTATAGCATACAGCCAGATGCATTTGGTCTTTGAACTTATAAAGTCGATGAATGAAGAAGAGTCTGATAAAAATGAGCAAAAAACGGAAATCGGAAATCGAAATGAGGAAAATCGGAGGCAAATCGTCGATTTTATCGCCGATAACGAGATTTCAGATCCAAAATCCGTTTCGAAAGCCATCGGACTCAAGCCCTCAAGAACCCGCGACTATCTCATGTCACATCGGGGTCAGGATACTTTGTGACATTTCAACGACAAAGCACCCTTGCCTTTAACGACATGAGGTGCTCCTTGTCCGCTCTTTCATCAATTTTGACTCAATAATCAATATTTCAATACTACTCATTATTGCCCAAGAAGGCAATGCGTTTCAGGGGCAGCATATTCTTGTCATCGTCCGACATCTTGTCGTAGTACTCCTGCCACATGTCTATAAATTCATCGCCGTCAATTAGTCGGATAAACTCACGTGAACTGGTGCTGGTATTGCGAGCATCAGAGGAGAACGTACCGCTGGTCACGAAGAGGGCTATGTCGCCAGCCCTGAGCACACCTAAGAGTGCCCGGATGTCTGAGGCACCGATGGCAGTATCAGGCTTGTGCTTTACCTGTACCTTGATACGTGGTGTCTTTGCACCCAGTGGATCTAAGTAGGCGATGATATCGATACCACCATCCTTACCCTTGGGAGCGATGAATGGTGTGTGATAGTCCATAGCCCGAAGCAGGGCAGCCACCATGTCCTGGAACTCATAAGGACTCTTCGACACGAGGAACTGCCGGATACCTTCCCGAGCGTCCGATTCCAACAGGTCAAGATTCATGGCGTTGTCTTTCTCAGCAGTCTCGTCGTCAGGTTCTGTTTCTGGCTTCTCATCTTTGGGGTTTAGTCGCCGCCACTCATGATAGGCATCATTGGCTATATTCATCACCTCCTCAGGAGTCTTTTTCAAAATAGCCTCTCCTTCAGGTGTCAAGTACCAGTTACCATTCTTCTTGACTATGAAACCAGCCTTCTGATAGTCTATGGAATAGAACTGGAAACTGTTAGTCCAACGGATATATTTCATCTTCCCTGCCGGTTCGCGTTCCCACTCAGTCAGCTCCACGTTCTCATTCACAAAAGGATAAAGTTCCTTGGCGGGCATACTGCCACCCCGGCGACTCATCTCCTTCATCACAGCATACAGCGTCTTAGTAGCGCATGCTTTTGTCCTGCTGAATTTGTCTTTTGCCATTGTATTTTTTTTATCTGTTTCCTTTCATTCTGTTATGAGTCTTGCACAACATCTGACAATTGCTGATATCAGTTGCACCGCCTTTGCTCCAGGCTGATACATGGTCGGCATCCATTTCGTTTATTTTCCAAATGCGAGTCTTGTTAGCCTGATTCTCCAATACACAGTGCGGACAGTTAGACTTGTGTTCTGCTTGCGCCTCGGAGGTCTGACGTGCATAAACGGTTTTCTTCGTCGCGTCATCAAAGATGCGGATATTCAGAAGTTTCGTGTCTACACAACCACCAAGCACATATTCGTATATGCCACGTTTTGAGTAAACATAACTGTCTTCATAGAGTTCACGAACCTTGGCAGAGATTTCGACATGATTAAGCGGTTTCTTTCCGTAAAGGTCATAAAGCCTTCCCCATTCCTGACCACACATTTCAGGCGTTGGTTCACCATCGAATGTACGTTCAATCCACTCTATGATGTCATCGAAATGCCGTTTCATCTCATCGCAGTTGCCAATATCTTTATGCTCCTGCATATAATCTTCAGTGTGGCCGTGACTCACCCAATCAAGAGCTGCTGCAAGATAGTCCTGTCGATTGACGTTTCCACTAATGTATGCACTCCACTTCTGAACATTTGAGTCACCTTTGTTACTGAATACAGCCTTTGCCGCAGTAACAAAATTGCCAGAAAATACCGCATTCAGTTTTTCTTGTTCATTAAGACGAATACCGGCAATATTAATTGTCTGAAACCATTCTTTGATCTCGCTTTTCGTTCCCTTACAGATGTAAACGAGTATTTTGGTGTTCCATACCAGCTCTTGTTTGTCCTCTGGCAGAGCATGAATCTTACACATGTGGCCTCCGTAGGGCACAGAGAATTTCTTGGTTACGAAGCGACCGAGTGATGTAATGCGTTGCTGTCCGTCAAGCACCTCAAGCCTTCCATTATCAAGTTGATTGAAGTAGATAAGTCCAAGTGGATACTTCTTTAGGACAGAGTCTATGACAGCTACCTCACGCTCACCTTTGTTGTCAGAGTAGAGATAGTTACGTTGATATTCAGGCTGGATGGTGAGCTGACCACAAAGACCATAAAGTCCTTTTCCGTCTATGTCGCTATATTGGAATCCATCGCATATTTCGCGAACAGTGTATTCTTTAAGGGTCGTTTCCATAGGGTTATTGCTTTTTGCGGATTAGTATTCTTGCATAGGGTTTTTCGGGACGGTCGTTCTCAATATAATAGAGCTGCCCGTCTCGTAGGCTCGGATTGAGTTTCTTTAGTTCACGAGGGAATGGTTTTAAGCCAAGTTCTTTACCTGAGTCTCCTTCGGCACAACCAATGATTTCAAATTGTTCAGGACAATACTTGTCAAGGTATGATTTTGGCACACCCATTATTCCGTCATAGTCACGTGGTATAGCATCTGCAAAAGGAACTTCGATAGCATCGTAGTTCTCGTAGTGTATGTATGCTGTGCGACCTCTAACCTCCTTATGTTTGCTATAACGAAAATTCTCTGCAGCTGTCATCAACTTCATGGGTTGGTGACGTCGGCCATGATCAATATTTGTATACCAGCATACTCCAGGCACTCTGTTCACTTTTACACCATTCTGTTCACGCTCAAACTTGTAAGTAGGCGCATAAACGAAATCATCAGGTACACGGAAGTACATGCCAGTATTGAAGTTGGTCACTCCCAGCCAAACCTTGTTATTCTTGATGTTTGGAAAGACTTCTTTGTATGTGATGGCATTCATATTACCTATAATGAGGAACTGCTTTTCGGCCTCCATAATCCAATTAAAGAAGTCTCGGAACAACGAGAAAGGAGGATTGGTTACTATGATGTCAGCTTCGTCTCTCAACTTCTTCACCTCTTCACTTCGGAAATCACCATCACCCTCTAAGTAGTCCCATTGTAAGTCATCGATATTCACGATACCATCTCCTGTTTTATCATCTGTCAGGATGAATATCTTTCCGTGCGTCTTAGTCTTATCTGGGCTATAATATGGTTGCTGAGTCTCAAAAAGAGTTGGTTCATAAGGAACCTTGTACTTTTTGCTCTCAGGTGCAAAACTGGTTGAAATGAGTTTCTTCAAGCCCAAGTCTTCGAAATTCTGTGCGAAATAGTGAGTAAAGTTGCTCCATTCAGGGTCATCACAAGGCAACAGTACTGTCTTACCACGGAACACATCAGGATTATAGTCGAGATAAGATTCAATCTCGATTTCTATATCGTAATACTGAGTGTAAAACTCATCGTTCTTCGCCATTTTGGCGTTTGATAGGTTGTCGTTTGCCATTATTCAGCGATTGATAGTTTCAAGTCTTGCATCAGACTATCAATCGCCAACGTGCATAAAGAAAGCGTGACACGATCCTTAGCGCGTTAAGCACGAGGCGGCGTCGGATTGGAGCCCCGGGTCTGTTCTAAGAATGCATCACGCTAAAGCGTGAGCATAACTTTATTAACAGACGTAGAGGCATTCCCATACGAGAAAGCCGCCCTCACATATTATTTTCGTGCTTATTATACCAAATTGAGTTTCCGACGCTCTTGGCTTAACGCGAAATAATAGTTAATGCCTTCGTTAGTCCGGATTTCTCCCCGAACCGATGGCAAAGATACAAAATAATTGTGGTATAAAGTGCAATGGGACAAGAATTTCTTCAAAAAACTTGGAAATTTAAGGTTTTTACTGTAAATTTGCAGCCAAGAATAAGTTGAAAGGATGAACAATGGAAATCAAACTGAACGACTACCACAAGAAGGTGAATGCCGAGAAATTGGCGAAGGTAGCATACTGGAAAGAGCATCCGCTTTCGCGCAAGGAGTCCTTGAGGAGATTGAGGCTTTTACGGGAACAGCGTCTTGCAAGTCTGTCCAACTGGTAAGACTTAAGCAGTGGGCCTTGAACCAAGGTTGCTGGTTCAGCGATTGCAACCAACTTGGCGACTACTTCGATCGTGGTTCAGAAAACGAAGTCTATTTATCTAATAATGGTACGGAAATCATCAAATTGAATGATTTTAGATATTCTGACGATAATCTTACACCATTTTTTGAACGAATAAAAGCACACAACAAATATTTTCCTGATTGTGCTTACACGATGCTTGGATTTGCAGAAAATAGGGATGGGCATGTCTGTGCTGTTCTGGTACAACCGTTTATTGCTGATGCTCGTCTGGCTATGGCACAAGAGATCCATGATGAATTCATACGCCTTGGCTTCCATGCGGAGGATGAAGGTGGATACTATACCAACGGTCAGCACGACATCTTCGATGCAGTAGATGGTAATGTGCTTGTCGATGATGAAGGCCACCTATTCTTTATAGATACTATCATCTTCAAATCCGATACTGGCGGCTTGGAAACATACAATAGTCTATCGCCCTGGGCTTCAAAAAGTAGTATTTAATCATTTATAGTACCCAATTCTGATGTAATGGCGAGGTGGGGTGAAAGGATTCCAGGAGATGTGGATCCAGCCGTTGGGACAGGCGTCTGAGTCATACCCAAGTACCTGTCCCAACGACTACTCCAGGCATCTATATTGTCCGTCAGGGACAGTCATCGCGGAAGATTATTATCAGATAAGCGATGCGCAGCATCAAGTAAGCGAGTTCTTTTCTATCCATATTTTATGCGAGCCCGTTCCACGACAGGTGATACCGGAATCTGGATCGGTCACCATCTTTTTGAGGTCCTTTGAGGCTGCGCTTTTGGATTGCCTTGTTTCTATTGCATAGTCGGTAAGCGTCATGTATCCAAGTGTGCTGATAATCATTTTGGCCTTTGCCAGACGCTCTTCGAGAGTGTACGGGCTTGTCTTCGGGACTTCAACGTCTACTCCAACGCGGTCGAAAGTAGCCTGCTTGTTCATTTCCTTCAGCAGCTCTGGATCGGGCTTGAAATTGATGCCCTTGATGCGCACATGCCTGTATTTCAGCTTAGGATCGCCATCGTCATCGTTCTCCTGTTTCAGCAATTCCGCTTTTTCTGAAGGCGTGGACGTATCGAATCCTAAGGATAGGGAGAATACTCCCAATCCGTCAATCTTCATGGTGTGCCCCAAGGGTAACCAACATGCCATCGTCTGTGCCAGCGCATCGAAAACTGTACGGATAGCCCCCTCGCCAATGCCGTTTGTATATACGCGCATGTTATGAATGACCTTCTCATAGTCATGCAACGAAAACACTTGCATCTTCGGATAAACAACTGTCTTGCCGTCTGTCATCTCCCCTGGGAGTTCCTTTAAAATGTAATTTGCCATATTCTTAAATGTTTTAAAATTAATACTTTGCTACCTTTGTTATTTTACTATTCTACTTTTAACTTTTCTCTTCGCCACTTTTAACTTTTCTCTTCCTTACTTTTCTTTATTCTCTTACCTGCTTTTGTTTCCGGACAGCCTTACAAAAGTTTTTTTCCTTCGTTGGTTTTGTTGTTTGCCGCCCTGAAACGTACATTTCTCGTCCTGAAACGCACGTTTCTCGCCCTGAAATGCGCGTTTCACGTGCGGAAACGAAAATTATAACGCTACAAAATTACTTTTTATTTTCGATTCCACCAAATTTATCAGGAAGAATTCAAACAAAAGCACTTCAGTTTCCGATAAAAACCAATTCTAAAATAAAGATTTTGTACTTCTCTTTTATTTTGTTTGTTATAAAGAGAATTACGAAAATAAAGGAAGCATCGCCCGCGAGTCATGGGGACGCTGTCATCAAAGCATGTGGTCAGCGCAGTATCTCTGATTTCCAACTTCTGACATTAGAAAGAAGAAAAAGTGTTGTTCGAGAGGTTATAGAAGGCTGCCGAGCTGATAGACGAGGGCTGAGACCAGCCAGGCCACAGCGGTGGTGTAGCAGGCGGCGAATGTGGCCCAGCGCCAGGAGCCTGTCTCGTTCTTGATGGCTGCAATGGTAGCGATGCAGGGGAAATAGAGCAATATAAATATAAGGTACGCGTAGGAGGACAGGGGCGTGATGCCTTCCTTGACCATCGCCTGACGCAGATGGGTATACTTCTCGGTATCGTCGCTGAAGTCCTCGTCATCACCAAAGGAGTCGTCGCCGGAGTAGAGCACACCAATCGTAGAGGCCACAATCTCCTTGGCTCCCACACCGGCTATCAGACTGACATCGAGTTTCCAGTTGAATCCCTGAGGCATGAAGATGGGCTCAATGGCCTTACCCATGCGGCCGATATAGCTCTGCTCCTGCTGTTGCTCGCGTGGCAGCTCGTCGTTGTGTGGGAAATAGCCGAGTGCCCAGACGATGATAGAGGCCACGAGGATGATGCCTCCCATCTTCTTCAGATACTCCTTGCCCTTCTCCCAGGTGTGGCGCCAGATGGCTTTCGGGGTAGGCCAGCGATAGGGTGGCAGCTCCATCACGAAGGGGGTGTCCTCGCCCTTGATGACCAGTGAGGAGAAGATCTTGCTCACGATGACCGACATCAGGATGCCGATGACATAGAGTGACAGCATCACCCACGAGCGGTAATGCAGGGAGAAGAAGGTGCCTGCGATCATGATGTAGATGGGCAGACGGGCAGAGCAGCTCATGAAGGGCAGGATCATCATCGTGATAATCCTGGAGCGGCGGCTCTCAATGGTTCGGGTTGCCATCACAGCAGGCACGTTACAGCCAAAGCCCATGATGAGGGGGATGAACGACTTGCCGTGCAGTCCCATCTGGTGCATCAGCTTGTCCATGATAAAGGCTGCGCGCGCCATATAGCCCGAGTCCTCCATCAGCGAGATGAAGAAATAGAGGATGAGGATCTGGGGCAGGAAGACAATCACGCTACCCACACCACCGATGACACCATCGACCAGCATCGCCTTCAGGGGCCCATCGGGCATGGTGGCTCCGATATAGTCGCCCAACCAGGCTACACCCTCATCAATCCAGTCCATCGGGTACTGACCCAGCGAGAAGGTGGTCTGGAACATCACGAAGAGGATCAGGAAGAAGATGGGGAAACCGATGTATCTGTTAGACAGCACGGCATCGATCATGTGGGTGGTGCGATAGGTGTCCTTCTTGTTGCCGGTCTTGTATCTGGCCTCTCTGAGGGCTCCGTTGATGAAACCATATTTGGCATCCATGATGGCTGTCTCAGAGTCGTTGCCAGTCTCTTCCTTCACACGTGTCGAGGCCTTGTCGCGCTCTGTGGTCAGGTTGTGGAAGTCCTTCATGCGGTTCTCTTCCTGCATGTGGTGACCCAGGTAGTCGAGCACCTGAGAGTCGTGCTCCAGGAGCTTCAGCGAGAGGTATCGGGTGGAGTAGTGCTGGGTGATATGCTCATCGGCCTTGAGATACTTCTGGATATGTGCGATACCGTCCTCAATCTCATGGCCATAGTTGATATGCAGGTGGCGGGCAGCCTTGCTGGTACCCTCGTACACCTGGATGACGGCCTTGAAGAGCTCCTTCACACCATCACCGTTCTTGAACGATGTGGGAATCATCGGCATACCAAAGAGCTTGCTCAGGGTCTCGATGTTGACCTGGTCTCCACGACGCTCAAACTCGTCATACATGTTGAGTGCACACACCATCCGCATGTTCATATCCACGAGCTGGGTGGTCAGGTAGAGATTGCGCTCCAGGTTGGAGGCATCGATGACATTGATGATAACATCGGGCATCTTCTCCGTCAGGTGCTCACGGACATAGAGCTCCTCAGGTGAATAGCAGGAGAGGGAGTAGGTGCCAGGCAGGTCGGTGAGGTTGAACTCATAGCCGAAGAACTCTGCATGGGCCTCGGTGGCATCGACCGTCACACCGGAGTAGTTGCCCACATGTCCATGGGCTCCGGAGGCATAGTTGAAGAGCGAGGTCTTGCCACAGTTGGGGTTACCCACCAGCGCCACATTGATCACGCGGCGCTCCTTCATGGCCTCGTGCTGGATATAGTCGTCCTCGTGGTCGCTGGTATCTTCGGAGATAGAGAAATGGGTGGCCTCAATAGGGGTATCGGCTGACACCACCTCTATATTGTCGGCCTCCTGATGGCGCAGGCTGACCTCATAGCCCATGAGCTTGTATTTCACAGGATCCTGCAAGGGCGCATTCAGCAGCACCTCCACTTCCTTGCCCTTGATGAATCCCATCTCGATGATGCGCTTGCGGAATCCACCATGACCTAACACTTTGACGATGATACCTTTCTCGCCAGTCTTCAGTTCTGAGAGTTTCATACACTTAACAATTTTTCTGCTGCAAAGATACACAAATAAATCGTGCAATCGGGTTGCAATAGGCCGTAAACAGGTAAAAATACCTACTTATGAGGATAGATGATTTCCGACAGGAGCTTCGAATACTTGATGGCACCCTGCTCATTCAGGTGACTGGAGTCCTGGAAATCGTCGGCTGTGAACCGCTTGTCAAAGAGATTCTCATGGAACTCTATCGCAGGATATTTCTCCTGGAGCTTGCCGACAAACTGGTAGATGTCGTTGAGCACAATGGGATCGATGGATTCCTGATAGGTCTTGTATACGGGAGGCATGACCAGTATCAGTCGGATATGATGTCTAGAGGTAATCTGTGCCAGATCGTCATAGACCTTCCATGTCTCGTCGTAGGCTTTCTGATCGATGGCCAGCGTGGAGTCGATGACAGCAGGAATGGCCAAGAGTTCCCACTCTGCAGGGCGGTCCTTGATGTCGAGCTTCACATATCCCAGAGAATCGCATTCTCTCAGTTTCTGTTCGTTGTTCCAGAAGCGCGACATGAAGTTGAGCTTCGAATTCAGGATCTCAGAGAAGTACCAGAAGGGGTCGATACGCGTGCCCATGTATTTGGTATGCATGCAGCGACAGGTACCAGAGAGATCTTCAGGAATCGACTTAGTCAGGGGATTCTCGTGCTGGCGCTCAAAGAAGAAATTGGTGTAGTCGATGGGCATCACGATGGCCTCAAGACTATCCATCTTGGGAACATAGATGTCGGCCAAAGCCACATCGTAATCCTTGATACGGGCAGAGATGGCCAGATTGAACACGCCCTTACCCACCAGTTCGGGCTTGACGGCTTCCTCGATATGTGAACTGCCAAGCAACAGGACCTTGATGTCTTTCAGGTGTTCGTCCATGTACTGGCGCTTATAAGCATAGATGTTCGGGCGGAAAAGCAGGGCCACCTCGATGATGGTACACATCACCAGAAGCAATGCTCCAAATCCGGCTATGGTAACGAGAAACTTCTTCATACGCTTAGAACTGGAAATAAATGAAAGCCTGACTCTTGCCCGTGAAGGTGATAATCAGCAGAATAATGACGAGATAGAGGGCATAGCGGATGCTCCTCTTGCTGAAGAGCGGCATGTTCTGCAGCTGCAAGGCATGTTCCTGCTTGCGCTGAATCCACTCCAGGACTAACAGCATCAGTCCTAACAGGATGTAGAGCTTGCCATAGGCATCGATGGCCAAAGGTGCTGAGAGTCCGTTGGTGATGGTAGCCCAGAGGTAGTCGAAAGCCTGGCTGATATGGTCTGCCCTGAAGAAGACCAGAGAGAGCGCCCAGAGGCAGAAGGTGAGGCACATCTTCCCGAAATCCTTCAGGAAAGGCAGCCCATGACTGTTCTCCTTGAGTTTCTTGTTCTTGCCAAAGGCACCCGATAGGACGAGAGGTATGAAGAGCAATCCATGATAGAGACCGAACACGCCAAAGGTCCAGTTGGCCCCATGCCAGAGACCGATGAGTATCAGGTTGATCATGGCGGCCATCATAATACCGGCATTCCCGATATTTCTGAAAGCAATGTTCAGGGGCATAAACACATAGTCTGTGATCCAACCCGTGAGTGACATGTGCCACCTGCGCCAGAACTCAGCCATATTACGGGCCAGGAAGGGATGATTGAAGTTGCGGTTGACGCGATAGCCCAAGATCTTACCTACACCTATGGCCATGTTGGAATAACCGTCGAAGTCGGCATAGAGCTGGATTGGATAGAGGAGGGCAGCGATCAGAAGCATGGCCGATGACTGATGGTCATAGCCAGCCCATGCCTGGTTGGTGATAATTGCCAGATTGTCGGCGATACACATCTTGGTGAACATACCCCAGAGGATCTGTCTGCACCCGTCGGCTGCCAAGGCGTAGTCGAGTGTATGCACCTGCTTCATCTGAGGCAGGAACTTGTCAGGACGGTCGATAGGACCAGAGAGGATGGTGGGGAAGAAGGCGATATAGGTAGCAAACTCCGTCAGGTCCCTGCAAGGCATGATATGCTCGCGGTGGATCTCAATGATATAGCTGATCAGCTTGAACGTGAAGAAGCTGACGCCGATGGGCAGGATGATGTTCAACGTGCTCCATGAGACCTGGAGTCCGATCGCCTGTAACAGCTCCGCTAATGATTCAGCAAAGAAGTTCAGGTACTTGAAATACAGCAGAATGCCAATTCCTAAGATCACGCTGAAAGTGGTGATATGCGAGGCCGTTTTTGTATTCCCTTTGTCCATCTGGCTACGAAGCCCAAGACCTATCAGCCAGAACAGGATGGTGGTTCCTAAGAGCAGAGGGATCATCCGCCAGTCGGCCATACCATAGAAAACGTAGCTCACCAACAAGAGCCAGGTGTTCTGGAACCGTGGCGTCTTCTTAAAGACAGGGAGGTAGTAGACGAAAAAGACGACTACAAAGAACAGCAGGAAACTATAGGAATTGACAACCATCAGCGCTTATTTCAGTTTCTCCTCCATCGAGTTCACCATCTCACCAACGTTGCGCCATTTCATAATCTCCAGCGATGTAAACTTGATGCCGAAAGACTTCTCGATGGCAACAATCAGCTGGATATGACTGAGGGAATCCCACTCTTCGATATCGTTGGCGCTGGTTTCCTCGGTCAGTTCTACCTCGTCAAGGTCCAATACGTCGATGAAAATCTCATTTAACTTGCTAAAAATCTCTTTTCTTTCCATAATCTATATTATTATCAAAACATATGTTGTGCTGCATTAACGGGAATCTCCACGCCATTCAGCTGCTGGCTCGACTGAATCAGATGATAAGCCACTTGGGCCACTTCTTCAGGCTTTAATAGCTCTTTCAACGGATGGGCGTTCTTCATCTGATCCAACTGGAAGTCCTCCACTTGTCCGAAGCTGGTCTGCATGTAGTCGGGCAGTATGCAGTTGCTGGTGATGTTGAATCGCCCTAATTCCTTGCTCCAGCTCTTCGACATCTGACGGATATAGGCCTTTGTGGCAGTATAGACAGAGAAACCTGTAGGCGGAACATCCATCACGTAGGAGGTAATGATATTGATGATCTTGCCAAACTTGCGTTTCCGCATTCCAGCAACACAAGCCTGGGTGATTCTGATGACAGGCATGACATTCGTCTCGAAGGCTTTCGCATAGTCGTCCGGATCTGTCTTGTGGAAATGAACACCCTGAGGCGAACCTGCATAAGCATTGTTGACCAGCACATCGACAGGCTCAGCTGCTATCATCTCTGCGAAACTCTTCACGCTGGCTTCATCGCTGAAGTCGACCTGGACGGCTCTGACATTGGCAAACCTGCCAGCTAATGCCTGTGCCTCGTCCTCGTGGCGGCAATAGGTAAACATGACCTGGTCTTCTGCTGAAGCTGCACAGACTTCTAACAAAGCCTTACCGAGTCCTGATGATCCTCCCGTAATGATGATATTCATAATTCTTTCACTTTTTACTTACCCAAGAGTCCTATCTGAACATGACCTTTCGCCACCAGTTGTCGGCCAGCGTCGGTCTTCTTATAGAACTTGAGTTTATAATTGATGATATTGACTGCTTCGGATACGGTGTCGATACCAGCCTGCAAGGTGATCTCGTCATGGAGAAACACGGGTTTGTGGAAACTGATGTCCTGAGACTGGATCATCACGTCGGGAGTTGGCAGACACATCCCTACGAAATGTGAAATGAAAGCATTGAGGATGTTACCATACATCACGCGGCTTTCAAAACCTTTCTCCTGAGCAAAGGATTCGTCAGTATGCAGCGGGTTCATATCCTGGCTGCAAAGCTGGAATGCCTGGTAAACTTCAGGTGTCACTTGATAGGTGTGCGACAACTCTGCGGTTTGTTCTGCAAGTTCTGTTATAGTCATCTTTTTATTTCTCACTTTTCTGAATATAACACTCTCTGGGCTGATATTGCTCCACATCCAGCACATAGCGGGTGCCTTCCAGTTTCTCGAAGCCAAGTGAAGGATAATGCCCCTCCACCATTTTATTCTTGGGCGTGGGCAGGTACTCACCGATGATGCGCTTATAGCCTTTCTGACGGGCGGCCTCCACCATCGTGTTGAGGGTGAAGTTCTCCATCCCACGCTTCAGCACCCGACAGCTCATGAACCACGTGTCAACGAAGAGGGTCTCAGTATCCTGTGGTTTCATGATGATAACGGCAATCAGGCCATTATCACCGAACTTATCCTCGAGCGTGAAACTGAGGTCAATCACATCGGGATCCTTCCCATAGGCCTCGATATCAGCCTCTGTATAACGGACAGTACGCAGGTTGAACTGGTTACTGCGCTGTGAGAGCTGGGCCACACGGGGAGTATTGAATGCATTGAATCCGCTGACAACAGACACCATATCGAGTGATTTCAGGAAGTCAGCCTCGTTACTGAATGTCTTCTGTAGTGAAACGCGCTTGGCCTCTACCTGATACTGCTTGGTCCTGTCCTTATCAGCCTGACTGTATGAAGCCGTCTCAAAGAGATTCAGCGAATACAGGTATTCCAGATATTCCCCAGGATCCTCGGGCAGTTCAGGAACGGTTATACCAGGGATGTTCTCTCTGACGATATTCCGCTCAAAGGGATTATCATCGAGGAATACCATGGAGTCGAAACCAATGTTCAGAATCCGCTGGATGGTGCGGATGTTATCTACCTTTGTCTCCCAGTTGGCTTGGAACACGGCGATATCCTCCAACTTGAGCACCATGTCGGGATGCTTCTCGAAAGGCTCCTTGGCTGTCTCCTCATTATTCTTGGAGGCGACACAAATGATGATACCGCGTTGCTTGAGTTTCTTCACCCACATCTGGAACTCGGTAAAAGCCTTGCCGATGCCAAGTCCATGCCCCAGTTGGATTCCCTCTATTCCGTCATCCCCGATAACACCTCCCCAGACCGTATTGTCAAGATCAAGGATCAGACATTTCTTAAACTGTCCCTTGATCGCACAGATGATATCCATCACTCTGCCAGCCACATAAGGCAGGGCATCGATGCTTAATACCATCTCCGTGCTGACATAGACATTAGGCGCAAACATGATGTCGCGACCCAGTTTGTTCTGTAAACCAGCGATATCACATATAAAGAGATTGGCATATTGCTGCGACAGTTCCATCAGCCCCATGTTCAGCTTACGGACCTGATAGGTGAGAGAGGAACTGACCTTGGTGGCATAACTGCCAAAGACGGTATCCTCAATCTCGGGATAGTCGAGACAGATGATCTTCTTGTCAGCCAAGGCGGGGTTCTCACAAATGGAGGCAATGAAGGCCAGACGCTCCTCAGCAAGCGTCTCCTGTTGGTCGGCGGAGAGCAGACTATGTTTTTCTCCAAGTTTGTGAGTAGACTGGAAGAGGACGATATAGTCGGCATCAGACTGGTACAGTTCACTCGTCGGATCAAGGAACTGACGCTCCACCTGATTATATTCAGCTTCGAACAAATCGATCTGATACCCCCTTTCAACGCCTGTGCCTCTGATGGCTGTAGCGAGGAACTGTGTGGCTGTATCGCCAATGAGTGCAATCTTGATCATTGGCAGATCAGCAGGTGTATGCTTCGCAAGCTTCTTCAGTTCCTGGAATGTCTTCATCATCAAACTCTGTTCTTAACTTTCGAAATAGTTCTCCAATTCTGTTCTCGCAGCTCCGTTCTCGTTGGAGAGATCCTTGATAATCCGGCCTTTCTCCAGCAAGGTGACTCGGGTAGAGATGTCAATAGTGTGCTGGAGGTTATGGCTGGAGATCAAGATGGTTGCTCCGCTCTGCTCCTGATAAGCTTTCAGCTCATGCTTCAGGATGTTCTGACTCGAAGGATCCAGGAAATTGAAAGGCTCATCGAGAATCACCAGCTTGGGCTTATTAAACAGGGCCGACATGATTCCCACCTTCTGCTTGTTGCCTGCCGAGAGGTTCCTGATGAGTTTCTTCTGTCCGAAGATCTCTCCACCAGCCAGACGCTCGAAATCCTTCAGACGCTCATCGACCTTCTCCTGTGTCATATCCGTGATTTTGCCGATAAAGGCGAAATACTCCTCAGGTGTCAGGAAATCAATCAGGAATCCTTCGTCGATATAGGCACCAGTCCATTCTTTCCATTTCTCGGAACTGGCGGGATTGACAGCAGACTCCTCTTGGTTTTTACTGAGTATTACCTCTCCCTCGTCAGGCTTCAGCAGGTCGAGCAGCATGCGGAAGAGGGTAGTCTTACCAGCGCCATTATTACCTACAAGACCAAGGATATCCCCGTCGTTGATGGTCAACGCGGGAATATCACAGGCGATCGTCTCACCAAAGGATTTCTTGAGATTGCTAATTGTTATCATCTCTAAACTCTTAACTTTAAACTCTCAACTACACAATACCTTTTCCGTGACAGTTCTTGAATTTCTTGCCTGAGCCACAGGGACATGGATCATTACGTCCAGGGAGCTTATCCTTGATGATCGGTGTTCTGGGCTGCTGAGCACGAGTATCATGCTGAGCTGCTGCAGCCTGGTTGGGATCCGTGAGTTGTTCCTCACCAACCTGCTGCTTGCTCTCTGTATACTGCTGACGCTGGGTGCGCTGTTCAGGAGCTGCTTCCTGTACCTGTTGCTGCATCTCAGGAATCTGGGCACGAGTCAGAATAGAGCAGATGCGGTTATACATCTCATTGATCATATCGTCCCAAACCTTGGCGCTCTCCAGTTTGAAGATCAGCAACGGATCCTTCTGCTCGTAAGAGGCATTCTGTACAGAGTGCTTCAGTTCGTCGAGCTGGCGCAGGTTCTCCTTCCATGAGTCATCGATGATATGAAGCAGGATGGCTTTCTCGAATTCCTTGATAACGGTCTTTGACTCACTATCGTAGGCCTCCTTCAGGTTACATGGGATATTGAACATCCTGCGACCATCAGTCAGAGGAACCATGATACGTTCGAACCTGTCACCCTGAGTCTCATAGACTTGTTTGATAATGGGGTTGGCAACAGTCTGAATACGTTCAGTCTTGCGGTTGAAGTTGCCGATGGCAGCCTGGAAGGCATTCTCTGTCAGCGTCTCTCTGGGCTGATTGATGAATTCATCGCTGGTGAATGGTACCTCCATTGACAGGATATGCAGGAATTCCTCTTTGCAACCCTGATAATCATTGTTCTCGATGATGTTGACAACACGGTCCCAAATGATATTGGCGATATCCATACCAATACGCTCTCCCATGAGGGCATGACGACGCTTCTCATAGATGACAGTACGTTGTTTGTTCATCACATCATCATATTCGATCAGTCGCTTACGGATACCAAAGTTGTTCTCCTCAACCTTCTTCTGAGCACGTTCAATACTCTTGGAGATCATTGGACTTTCAATCATCTCTCCATCCTTGAATCCGAGCTTGTCCATCACGTTGGCAATGCGCTCAGATGCAAACAGACGCATCAGTTTGTCCTCAAGAGACACATAGAAGACAGAAGAACCTGGGTCACCCTGTCGACCAGCACGACCTCTTAACTGACGGTCTACACGACGGCTCTCATGACGCTCAGTACCAATAATCGCCAGACCTCCGGCAGCCTTAACCTCAGAAGACAGCTTGATATCGGTACCACGACCAGCCATGTTGGTAGCAATGGTTACAGCTCCCAAACCGTTCGTTGACTGTCCTGCGAGGGCAACGATGTCAGCCTCCTTCTGGTGGAGCTTGGCATTCAGCACCTGGTGAGGAATCTTTCGCATCGACAACATCTTAGAGAGTAACTCAGAGATTTCGACAGAGGTTGTACCTACAAGGGTAGGACGGCCTGCATTACGCATCTTCTCAATTTCTTCTATGACGGCGTTGTATTTCTCACGTGCAGTCTTGTAGACACGGTCATCCTGGTCATTACGGATAACAGGACGGTTGGTCGGGATCTCAACGACATCAAGCTTATAGATATCCCAGAACTCACCGGCCTCGGTAGAAGCTGTACCTGTCATACCAGCCAACTTGTGGTACATACGGAAATAGTTCTGAAGGGTAATGGTAGCGAAGGTCTGTGTGGCAGCTTCCACTTTGACGTGTTCCTTAGCCTCCACAGCCTGGTGCAGACCATCACTCCAGCGACGACCTTCCATGATACGGCCAGTCTGCTCATCTACAATCTTCACCTCACCGTCGATGACCACATACTCATCATCCTTATTAAACATACAGTATGCCTTCAGCAACTGCTGGAGGGTATGAACACGCTCACTCTGAACGGCATAGTGGCTCAGCATCTCGTCTTTCTTGTCTACACGCTCTTGATCGGTCAATCCCGTCTCTGCCTCAAGGGCTGAGAGCTCAGAGGTGATGTCGGGCAGCACAAAGAGTTCATTATCGTTGACCTGTTTAGCCAACCATGCTGTACCTTTATCTGTCAGGTCACATGAATTGAGTTTCTCATCTACCACGAAATACAAGGGCTCCACGCACTCAGGCATGCGGCGGTTGTTGTTCTCCATGTAGATGTTCTCTGTATTCTGCATACCACTCTTGATACCTTCTTCTGAGAGGAACTTGATGAGTGGCTTATTCTTGGGCATCGCCTTGTGTGAGCGATACAGGGAGAGGAAACCAGCATCGAGCTTCTCCTGACCTTCTTTCTTGTTACCAGCCTCCACGAGTTTGTTACCCTCGGCAATAAGTGTCTTGGCCTCAGCAAGATATTGAGTAGCGAGCTGTTTCTGAACACCTACCAGTTTCTCTACCAATGGCTGATACTCCTCAAACATCTGGTCGTCACCTTTTGGAATAGGACCAGAGATGATCAGAGGGGTACGGGCATCATCAATCAACACAGAGTCGACCTCATCGACGATAGCATAATTGTGTGAGCGCTGTACGAGATCAGCAGGCGATATGGCCATGTTGTCACGCAGGTAGTCGAAACCAAACTCATTATTGGTACCGAAGGTGATATCTGCCTGATAAGCCCTACGACGAGCCTCAGAGTTAGGCTGGTGCTTGTCGATACAGTCAACACTCAGGCCATGGAACATATAGAGCGGTCCCATCCATTCAGAGTCACGCTTGGCCAGATAGTCGTTCACAGTTACCACATGAACACCATTACCTGTTAATGCATTCAGGAAGACGGGTAGGGTGGCCACCAAGGTCTTACCCTCACCAGTAGCCATTTCCGCAATCTTACCCTGATGGAGAACGGTACCACCAAACAACTGCACATCATAGTGGATCATCTCCCATTTCAGGTCGTTACCACCAGCAGTCCAATGGTTGTGGTAGATGGCCTTGTCGCCCTCAATGGTAATGAAGTCCTTCTTCGGGTCACCAGCCAGTTCACGATCAAAATCGGTGGCTGTTACTACAGTTTCTTCATTCTCAGCAAAGCGTCTGGCAGTCTCTTTGACGATGGCAAACACTTCAGGCATGACCTCGTCGAGTGCTTTCTCATAGATGTCAAGAACCTCTTTCTCGATTTTGTCAATCTGAGCAAAGATGTCAGCACGTTCGTCAATTGGCGTATCCTCAATAGTAGCCTTCAGTTCTGCAATACGTGCTTTCTGCTCCTTGGCTGAGTCCTGAACCTGCTGCTGTAATACTTTTGTGCGCTGACGCAGCGCATCGTTATCCAACTGCTCCACTTGTGGTGATACAGCTTTTACTTTCTCCACAAGGGGCTGGATGAGTTTCATGTCGCGTGAGGACTTGTCTCCAAACAGCGACTTTAAGATTTTGCTAAAATTCATATCAAATTATTACTTTTATTCTTTATTCTGATTTAACCTTTTCCAAAAAACGGTGCAAAGGTACAAATAATATTTGTAACTGCCAAACTAATCCGTAAGAAATCCGATGAATTGGCAGGGACATACCTAAAATAGAGGTATAGCCTTGCTGGCATTGGGTGCCCTGATACGTATGGCCTTAGCAATGGAAGGCGCTATCCTGTCGATAGTTACGGGCGTCTGAACACGTGCAGACTTAACGCCAGAACCAAAGACAATAAGGGGAAAATATGCGAGTTGTGTTTTTGCCTTTTCTGTCTGATGGGTATTTTCATCTGACAATTGCCAACCCGGTGCCAGATGGATCGTCAGATCTCCACGATGTGATTCAAAGAGATGGACATCTACTTCTTTTACACCAGCAGATTGCAACAGGAACTCTTTGGCGATCTGTGTTGCTTCGGAAATCTTAATGCGTTTTGATTCAAGTAATTGTGTGTTTAGATACAACTGATTATTGAAGTAGGTATCGACGTATTTCCCATTACCCCATAATCCACCAAAATACATATTCAGCAGATTGGCAGTCCGGTTAATATAGAAGGTTCCTGTAGGGATGTGATAGGTATCGTAATTGATGGATTTTTCTTCACAATATCCTGTGCTCGTAATGACGTAAAGCGTATTACCTTTTCCGACTTGTGTTTCAGTTTGAGTTACAAGTCTGGCAATCTCTTGGTCGAGCTGCTGATAGGTCTGCTGGTCCTGTGTGCCTGCCTCATAGTTCAATAACAATAAATCAGGTATTGAGTCTTGTCCCAATGCCTCTTGTGCTATTGACTGTAAAGCCTGAGTGGTGATATCAGCTGGTGCCCACTTTTTCCTGCTGTGGGAATTCCATATAACGCTATTAGGTGCATGTCCACCAGCCAGTTCCGCTATTGATTGCGTTGGAGCGATGGCTATGACTTTTCCCCTTCCACCGGTAGCAATTTTCAGCTCGTCGCCAATGGTTGAAACAGCTAAATCCGCTGGTGTCGGGGTAACGGGCCTTAAGGTAGATCTGTCTATCCATTGCTCTCCTGTAATAGTATGGTAGAAAGGAGTCGTTCCTGAAACTACTGACGAAATGGCAGAGGCTCTGTCAACGTCTTTGAAAGGATAGGATGCTTGTTCAAAAAGAATCCCCTCTGTCATCAGGCGCAAGAAGCCATCGCTACTGAATGTTGGTGCAAAGAACTCCAGATAATCACTCCTTAACTGGTCGATGGTAATATTCATGACCAGTCTGGGAACCTGTCTGGTTCCTTTCTGTCCTTGTGCCTCAGCGTGTAACGCCAATACCGACAGGAGTGTGATATATAAATATTTATTTCTCAAATCTGATAACTCTTAACAGCAAACATAGTGCCACAATCAACATCCCCTCTGCATAATGCTGGAAAAGACTTCCAATAAAGAAGAGAACCAGCATGACAGTTTGTACCTTTGGCCAAGTTTTGTTCTTCTTTCTGATGACAGATGGAATAAAGCCCAGGGCCACAGGGTTTATTAACAGGATCTGTAGATTTGTACTTGTAGTCGGGTGTTGTGAAAACAACATGGCGAACAATACACAGCCAGCAAGTCCTTGCATGAGGAATAATATGGTGTCATACCATGCAGATCTTTTCTTTCGTTTCCAATCAAAGATGCTGATGCCAATGGTGATAGCCAACAGGATCAACGCACATTGCATGGGCGTCAAGGGAAAATCTTCTTCGATGATTTGAACGCCAGGATTCACAGCCATTCGTCTTTCGCTGACAAGTTGTCTGTAGGTGCCATCAGAATAGATCTGGGCTCTATCGAAATCGTATAGCAGGTTTCCGGGCAGGAACTCTTGCTGTCGAAGATCAGTATCCCAGTCAGCCTTGATGCCAAGTAGGATGTCATTTCCAAATGTGGCCCAAGGATGGTTCCTGGTACAATATCCGACCATTTCCCTATATGAAGGTGTGTAATCATTTCGTTGGGCATATTCAACCTTCCCGTTGATGCATTTCTCAACAATGTCTCTCGGACGTGTTGAACAATTGTCGTAGAAGAAGTTATAGCGGTAAATACGATTCTCGGGCAACAGATTGTTTGCCAAAGCCTCTTTTAGCTTTTGTTTTTCTTCATTTGTTAAGTTCAGCACCTGTTCTGTCACGCTGCTGCCCCATTGCTCATAATAGGAACAAAATGCCTGATATGGAATGACGCCCAACTCATAGTCTGTCAGTCCAAAAACGAATCTGGCCACAAAATAGGGTTTGTCGAAGTTGAAGATCCCCCAGTTAAAGGCGAGATCCTCTCCCGCACGAGGCCCTTCCTGATGGAGGTCGTGCCATCTGAGGGCAGAGTGTCCATAGAGACTGTATATTTCCTCGTGAGGGGAACAAGTGAGCAGACTCACTTCAACGGAATCAAGATATTCTGGCTCCAACTCTTGTTGTGCCTGCGCCGAAGTGGCAGAAATGATGCAAAAAAGGACAATTAGAGTCCTAAAAAAGTTTTTTAATTGTTTCACGATGCAAAATTACTCTATATTTTTCAGTAAAAAGCGATTTTCTCGATTTTTTTCAATAATTTTGCACGCTGAAATGATTTTCTTAAGAAATAAAGTGCAAAATATGAATAAAATGCTTGTCTGTCTTCTCATGCTGGTCATGACAACGACAGCTTATTCTCAGAGCGGTTCACGATCTCCATATAGTCAATTTGGCGTAGGTGACTTGAGTTCTCAGAGTGTCGGATTCAATAAGGGTATGAATGGCGTTGGTCTTGCTATGCGTAAGGGCAACGAGGTCAATCCTCTCAATCCTGCTTCTTATTCTGCCATCGACTCTCTGACGATGATCTTTGATGGAGGACTTAGTGGACAGATTACCAACTTCGAAGAACAAGGCAAGAAGGTAAATGCCAAATCTGGCGGCTTTGATTATTTTACGACGCTTTTCAGAGTCTACAAGCATCTGGGCGTTTCCGTCGGTGTCCTTCCGTATTCAAATGTAGGTTATGATTATACCGAAACCAGTTATGATCAGCTTGGTACTGACAAAATTAAGGAAGTAACGGGTTATACTGGTAACGGAGGCTTAAACCAAATTTATGTTGGTATCGGCTGGCAAATCGTAAAGCCACTTTCTGTTGGTGTTAACTTGTCTTACCTTTGGGGAGACATCCACCAGGAGATCGAAGGTGCTACTAGTGCGTATTCGAACACTCTTTTCAGGGAATACGAGATGTCTGTCAGCAGCTACAAGCTTGATTTTGGTGCACAGCTGACACTACCTCTTGCAAAGCGCGATTTCCTGACTGTTGGTGCTACATTCTCACCTGGTCACAACCTTCATAGCGATCCTGTTTGTCGTATGATTATGACCAACTCGTCCATTACGAAATCCGATACGACCTCCTTTAAGATTAATAATGGCTTGTCAATACCTACTTCTTTTGGTGTAGGTCTGGGCTATAGTCATGCTAACAAACTGCGTTTGGGTGCTGATTTCCAGTTGCAGAAGTGGGGCTCTGTTTCTTATCCGCGATTTGACGGGAATGGTTACGCCCTCAAAGACGGTTTGCTGAAAGACCGCATGACGGTGAATGCAGGCGTAGAGTTCATGCCCAATCCCAATAGTCGTAAGTTGTTAGGTCATGTACGCTTCCGTGCAGGCGTAGGTTACGCCACACCTTATTATTATATAAATGGGCAGGAAGGTCCCAAGGAATTGAGTGCCAGTATCGGTTTTGGCATCCCCATTGCCAATGGCTATAACAATCGCTCTATCCTGAACATCAGTGGACAGTATGTACACCGATCTGCTGATAATCTTCTGACAGAGAACACATTCCGTCTGTGTATCGGACTTACATTTAACGAGAGATGGTTCGCCAAGTGGAAGATCGAATAAAGAGCTTGCTGATCGTTCTGGCAGGTTTGTACTTCATAGCCTGTACTGAAGTGAAGGAGCATGTTGCTCCTCCCATCTACGATCGTGACTCTGTTTCGACGATGACTTCCTATGGTGTAAATACCCTGATTAGTGATTCTGGTGTTATCAAATACAAGATCGTTACTGAACGATGGGATGTTAACACCATCAAGAACCCATCGCGCTGGACCTTTGAGAAAGGCATTTTCTTTGAGCAGTTCGATGAGAAATTCCATGTGGAGGCTTATATCCAAGCTGATTCTGCCTGGTACTTCGATCAGATAAAACTTTGGAAACTTCGTGGTAGGGTTCGTATCCGTAATATCAATGGACTCATTTATGAGAGTGAAGAGCTGTATTGGGATGGTAATTCGCATGAACTCTATTCCAATGTATGGTCGAAAGTGACAACGCCAGAACGAACGATGGAAGGCACTTATTTCCTGAGTGATGAACATATGCGTCACTATATTGTCAATAATTCCAAGGGATCATTCGAGAAGGAAGATGTGACAGGTGAAGCAAAAGAGGAGGAACAAAAGAATCCTGCAGACACCGTTCAGCAGCCAGAGCCAATTCTTCGTCCAAAGGTAGAAAAGAGCCGTCGAACTGTTCCTCATTTATAATTTTGTACATTATGAACTACGAACTGATTATATGGCTGCTCGTTACGATGCTTTTCTCCGCCTTCTTTTCTGGTATGGAGATTGCGTTTGTATCCAGTAACAGGTTGCTGGCAGAGATGGACCGTGAGAAGAATGGTCTATCGCAGAAAGCCCTTACTGTTTTTTATCAGCATCCGAATAATTTTGTGTCAACCATGTTGGTTGGCAACAACATAGCACTTGTTATCTACGGTATCCTCTTCGCCAAGATCTTCGATGCAACACTTTTTGCTTCCCTCAGCGATGGGATGCGTGTGACGGCTGATACCTTGTTGTCAACGTTGGTAGTGCTTTTTACAGGTGAGTTCCTGCCTAAAAGCATATTCAAGAATAATCCGAATACGCTGCTGACGTTTTTTGCTGTACCAGCATGGATCTGTTATGTTGTGCTCTATCCTGTTTCGAGATTCGCCACTCTGCTGTCCAAAGGTTTACTCCGTCTGTTTGGTGTGCACATGAGTAAGGATGCCGAGGGGCCGTCTTTTACAAAAGTGGATCTTGACTATCTGGTTCAGACCAGTATCGACAATGCCGAAGATGATGCGGAGATTGGGGAAGAGGTGAAGATTTTCCAGAATGCCCTTGACTTCTCTGAGACGAAAATCCGCGATTGTATGGTACCTCGTACAGAGATTGACGCTATAGCTGATACTGCCACTATTCCGCAACTCAAGCAAGTCTTCATAGAGAGTGGACACTCAAAGATTGTCGTATTCCATGAAGATATCGATCATATCATCGGGTATATTCATTCCTCAGATATGTTTACGGCTTCTGATACAGCTGTATGCGCCGATTTGGTTCGTGAGATATCCTTTGTACCTGAGACGATGCTCGCATCCAAATTGATGAAGCAATTGATGCAGCAGAAACGTTCTCTGGCTGTTGTCGTAGATGAGTTCGGCGGTACTAGTGGCTTGGTGTCTCTCGAGGATATTGTTGAAGAGATTACAGGTGAGATAGAGGACGAGCATGACAATACCAATCATGTTGCCAAGCAGCTATCCGATGGTGAGTATATTCTCTCTGCAAGATTGGAGATTGAGAAGATCAACGAAATGTTCTCTTTGGATCTCCCGGAAAGTGACGAATATATGACATTAGGTGGACTGATTCTTCATGAGTATCAGTCGTTCCCTAAACTCAATGAAGTGGTCAAAATTGACAAGTTCGAATTTAAAATTGTGAAGAATACTGCCACAAAAATAGAATTAGTGCGACTAAAGATAACAGAATAAGTGAAATTTCTCCAAAAAATTTTTCTATATCATTCATTTTTAGTACCTTTGCACGCTGATTGGGCAAAGTCGTGAATGACAGCCCTCAAAAAGAACAAAAATTTTAAAATTAAATAATTATGGCCGCATTAGGAAAAATCAGAAAAAGAGGCGTGACCCTTGTGATTATCATTGGTCTCGGTCTTTTCGCCTTCATTGCAGAAGAGGCTTTCCGTTCTTGTGAAGCAACTAAGAACCAGCAGCGTCAGCAGATAGGCGAAGTGTTAGGTAACAAAGTTAATGTTCAGGAATTCCAGGCTCTCGTAGATGAGTACCAGGATGTATTGAAGATGACTCAGGGTCGTGACAACTTCTCGGAGGAGGAGCTCAACAGCATCAAGGATCAGGTTTGGAATTCTTATGTTAACGAACAGATCATCAACGACGAGACCAAGAAGCTTGGTTTGACAGTTACTGACGAGGAGTTGCAGAATATCATGAAGGAGGGTACCAATCCTATGTTGATGCAGTCTCCCTTCGTAAATCAGCAGACAGGTCGTTTCGACGTGACAATGCTCACGAAGTTCCTCGATGACTATAAGAAGAGTGCAGGTAATCCTCAGCTTGCTGAGTCATATCAGACACTTTACAAGTATTGGCAGTTCATCGAGAAGCAGCTCCGTCAGCAGACGCTTACTCAGAAGTATCAGGCCCTGATGGCAGGTTGTCTGCTCTCTAACCCCGTTTCTGCCAAGATGGCTTTCGAGGGTCAGAACCAGGAGACTGATATCCAGCTGGCTTCTATCGCTTACTCTACCATCAACGATAATGATGTGAAGATCGACGACAAGGAACTCCAGGCTAAGTATGACGAGCAGAAGGAGATGTTCAAGCAGACTGTTGAGACTCGCGACATCAAGTATGTTGACTTCCAGGTTCTTGCTTCAGCAGCAGACCGCAAGGCTCTCGAGCAGACCATGACAGAAGCTAGCACCAAGCTTCAGAGTGGTGCAAACCCCGCAGAGGTTGTTCGCAAGGCTCAGTCTCAGTTCCCTTATACAGGTATAGCAGCTACCAAGCGTGCATATCCCTCTGATATCGCAGCTAAGCTTGACTCTATCTCTGTAGGTCAGACCACAGCTCCATTCGAGACTAAGTTTGACAATACCCTCAATGTTGTGAAGCTGATTTCTAAGACCATGATGCCTGATTCAATCGAGTATCGTCAGATTCAGGTGGGTGGCGCAACTGTTGAGGCAGCTCGTAAGACTGCTGATAGCGTATACAACGCTCTGAAGGCTGGTGCAGATTTTGAGGCACTCGCTCAGAAGTATGGTCAGACAGGCCAGAAGCAGTGGCTCACCTCTGCCATGTATGAGAATTCCAACATGATGGACGAGGAGTCAAAGAACTATCTCAATGCCATCAATACACTTAACGTGAACGATGTGAAGAACCTCGAGTTTGCTCAGGGTAACATCGTGATGCAGGTAACAGCTCGTAAGGCGATGGTTGAGAAGTATGACGTAGCTGTCATCAAGCACACCATCGATTTCTCTAAGGGAACTTATTCTGAGGCTTACAACAAGTTCAGCCAGTTCGTTAGTGAGAACAAGACGATTGCTGATATGGAGAAGAACGCAGCCAAGTTCGGCTTCACAGTTTCACCTCGTCAGGACCTTGCTAATTCTGAGCACAATGTTGCTGGTCTTCGTTCTACACGTGAGACCATGAAGTGGATCTTTGATGCTAAGGAGGGTGAGGTTAGCCCACTTTATGAGTGTGGCAATAACGACCATCTGCTCGTAGTTGCTCTTACAAAGATTCATCCCGTTGGCTATCGTTCTCTCGAGAGTGTGAAGGAGATGGTAAAGGCTGAGGTTGTTCGTGACAAGAAGTTTGAGCAGATCAAGGAGAAATTTGCTGGTGTTGCTGATATCGCAGCAGCTCAGGCTAAGGGTGCTCGTGTTGACTCAGTCAATCAGATTACCTTCGGCGCTCCTGTCTTCGTACAGGCTACAGGTTCCAGCGAGCCTGCTCTGGCTGGTGCCGTTGCTTCTGCTAAGCAGGGTGATTTCAGCAAGGCTCTGGTGAAGGGTAATGGTGGTGCCTTCCTCTTCAAGGTTCTCAAGAAGGCTGAGCGTGAGGGTGCTAAGTTCGATGCTAAGGCAGTAGAGCAGCAGCTTCAGATGCAGGCTCTTCAGGCCGCTCGTATCTTCATTCAGGAACTTTATCAGAAGGCTAATGTAGTTGATAATCGCTACTTGTTCTTCTAATCGAAGATAACTGATATATAATAAGCGGATTCCTTCATTGGAGTCCGCTTATTTCGTTTTATACTCTGAGTTCCCAAAAGGCGACGGCTGCAGCTGCTGCCACATTGAGGGAGTCTACCTGGTGGTACATGGGGATACGTACCGTGAAATCTGCTTGCTCGATGGTTTCTTGTGGTAAACCCTCGCCCTCAGTACCCATAATGATGGCGAGGTGCTCTTGCTGTTTGAGGATAGGATCATCTAATGAGATGGATTTATCAGTTAAGGCCATCGCTGCTGTCTTGAATCCCATCCGATGAAGTGCCTCATAATCATCGAGCCAAGTCCAGGGAACAAGGAATATGGTGCCCATTGATACGCGGATAGCCCTGCGGTTTAAAGGATCACATGAGCTACGTGTCAGCAATACGCAATCGATACCAAGGGCAGCAGCGGAACGGAAGATGGCTCCGATGTTTGTGGTGTCGCAGACAGCATCAATCACACAGACACGACGAGCGTTTTTTAGTATCTCATCTAGTAGGGGCTCTGGCTTTCGTCGCATAGCGCAGAGCACACCCCGAGTCAATGTGTAGCCAGTCAATTCTGAGAGTAGTTCGCGCGTACCTGTATAAACTGGCATATCAGGATGTCCCTGAATAATGTCTGCGGCATCTCCTTCAATATGCTTCTTCTCGCACAACAAAGCCGATGGCTCATAGCCCGCTTGTAAGGCGACACGTATCACTTTCGGACTCTCGGCAATAAAGATGCCTTGCTCTGTATCTTGTCGTTGCCGCAGTTGAGCTTCTGTCAACTTGCTGAATAGTGCAATGCGAGGATCTTCTATGGATGTAATCTCGTAGATCATTCTGTGTAGAAGTTAATCAGTTGGATAAGGGCTTGTTGACATACAGCACAGAAGTTTGGTTCTTCGTTGGTACGCATCCGACAGTTCTCACTACCTCGCCATACGCCCTTTTCCAGATATCCGCCACCTTCATACAATCCTGCCTTGCCTTCCTTGATGAGATTTTCCCATTTAATATTATAAGGTGTAGCTTTTGTCGTGAGGTTGGGTTCCCAGGGTTCTGTATCTGGGAAGTACATCGGATCGTCATTCCCATATGCATACTCGTCGCCCAGACCGCCAAACGAATGTCCGAATTCATGTACTACCACAGGCAGGAAGCTTTTGCCGCCCGTATAGCTGAGATTATAGGAGTTGTAGATACCACCTCCGCCATAGTGGTCGGTATTGACGAGGATGATGATATGCTCATATGGTGTACCTGCCAGAACATCGTGGAGACGCTTCATGTGAAGGGTGGTGAGATAGCGGTCGCTGTAGAATGTATCGAAGTGAGAACCTAGAGCTGTATTCTTCCAAATGCCTTTCGCAGGCTCACTGGTGCCTGATTCTTCAGAGACAGATTGGACTGCGATGATGTTGAAACGCTCCTGCATCGAGGTAAAGGGTTCATGACGGAAGAGTGAGCCGATGGCTTGCTGACAATCGTCGAGAAAGTGGTCCATTTCATCGGCGGTATACCCCTCAGCCACGAAAGCAATATGGATACAACGTGAAGTGTCTGCCGGCTGGTTCAGGAC
The DNA here is from genome assembly GCA_017443345.1 of Prevotella sp. Taxonomy (GTDB): domain Bacteria; phylum Bacteroidota; class Bacteroidia; order Bacteroidales; family Bacteroidaceae; genus Prevotella. The sequence continues at coordinate 52,915 of JAFSNR010000061.1, read as the reverse complement.
CTGATACGGAGTTGTTCCTCGTTCTCCGGCCTTGCGAATCAGGATATCCTTGGGATCAACGGTGTGGGTCAAAGAGTTGATCACTTTATCGTGATAGTCGAAGAGTTCAACCTTGATCTCCACCGAGTCTTTCGGGAAAGGCACCAGGAACACATTCTCGAAAGATTTCTGCGAATGTTTGGCTTCGTCTGTGGCGAGCCATTCCTGGAAGAGGGTAGAGAAGGAATGTCGATAAATGACGGTTTCATCGGCTTTTGAACGCATGGTGATCTGTCCGTTACCTTTTAGTGGCAGTTCCGCCAGACGTTCTCTGCGCCCATACCAATGTGGCAGGCTGACGAGCTCATCTACGAATATCTCCTGAATAACGTCGCTACCAGCAAAAGTGTAATCAAGCCTTAGGGTGCGATCTTCGAAATAATCTTCAAAACGTTGCGCATTAATAGGTAAAGCTAATATCAGTAATAATTTGATAATCAGTAGTTTCTTCATAATTCATTAATCAAATCCTTTACATAGTTTCTATCCCAATCGCGCAGATGATGACGCACGCCATCGTACTCTAATAGATCGAGGTCGAGAACGACGATTCCATCCTCATTATGAGTACGTCCCAAGCGTCGCTCAGTTTCTTTCAGAACCTCTCCAAGCAGACCGTCACTGAGGGCTGTAGTGCCTTTACAGAGTTGGTTCAGATACTTTGATTGACCATTAACCATTGACCATTGACCAATAGGCTCTGTCCAAATGGCAGATGTAAACTTGACCTCAGTAAGCAACTGTGTGAGCTGTTCCCTTGCTGCTGCCAGCGCTGACTCTTGATGGTGGTTCGAAGCCAGACTGATGATTACGTGATGTTCTTTATTTCTCATAACGATTGCAAAGATAATAAAAAAAAGTCAGTGTTTAGGTCTTATCTCGGAGAAATTTATTATTTTTGCATCATCCATCCAATATGAATGTGGCTAAACAATCACAAATCGCCTGAAAAATGGCATGCGTAATTGACAAAATGAAAGAAAATCGAATATTTTCGTGAATTTCTGCTCAAATATTTGGTGGATTGAAATAAAAAGTGTAATTTCGCAGCGTTTTTCAAAAACGAGTAAATTTCAAACTTTCAAAATAACATTAAAAATGAAGAAGTACAACTTTAACGCTGGTCCCTCGATGCTTCCCCGCGAAGTCATTGAAAAGACCGCTCAACAGTGTCTTGATTTCAACGGCTCAGGTCTCTCTCTGATGGAGATCAGCCACCGTGCTAAGGATTTTCAGCCTGTCGTAGACGAGGCTGTGGCTCTCACAAAGGAGTTGCTCGACATTCCTGAGGGTTATTCAGTCATCTTCCTTGGTGGTGGTGCAAGCCTCGAGTTCTGCATGATTCCCTACAACTTCCTGATCAAGAAGGCTGCTTACCTGAACACTGGTGTTTGGGCCAAGAAGGCTATGAAGGAAGCAAAGCTCTTTGGTGAGGTAGTTGAGGTGGCTTCTTCAGCCGATGCCAACTACACCTTCATCCCCAAGGACTGGAGCGTGCCCGCAGATGCTGACTATCTGCATATCACCACTAATAATACGATCTATGGTACGGAGATCCGCAAGGACCTCGATGTCAACGTGCCTCTGATTGCCGATATGTCATCCGACTTCATGAGCCGTCCCGTTGATGTCAGCAAGTACGATGCCATCTATGCTGGTGCTCAGAAGAACCTGTCAATGGCTGGTGTCACCATCGTGATCGTGAAGGATGAGAAGCTGGGTAAGGCTCCTCGCGAGATTCCTACGATGCTCGACTATCGCACACACGTTGATAAGGGTTCTATGTTCAATACACCTCCTGTAGTGCCCATCTACTGTGCACTCGAGAACCTTCGTTGGATCAAGGCTCAAGGTGGTCTTGAGGCTATGGACAAGTTGGCTAAGCAGCGTGCAGAGATCGTATATGGTGAGATCGACCGCAACAAGTTCTTCGTAGGTACAGCTAAGGAAGAGGATCGTTCACTGATGAACCTCTGCTTCGTGATGGCTGATGAGTACAAGGAGCTTGAGAAGGACTTCCTCGACTTCGCCGTTTCTAAGGGTATGGTTGGTGTGAAGGGTCACCGTTCAGTTGGTGGTTTCCGTGCTTCTTGCTACAACGCCCAGACCATCGAAGGTTGCAACGCCCTCGTAGCTTGCATGAAAGAATTTGAGGCAAATCACTAATTGACAATTGATAATTGATAATTGACAATTATGAAAGTATTAGTTGCAACAGAGAAACCTTTCGCAGCAGCTGCTGTGAATGGTATTAAGGCAGAGATTGAGGCAGCAGGCAATGAGCTGGTGCTGCTCGAGAAATATACAGAGAAGGCTCAGCTGCTCGATGCAGTGAAGGATGCTGATGCGATGATTATCCGTTCGGATAAGGTCGATGCAGAGGTGCTCAATGCTGCTAAGCAGTTGAAGATTGTGGTTCGCGCTGGTGCAGGTTACGATAACATCGACCTCGCAGCAGCTACAGCCCATAACGTAGTCGCTGAGAATACGCCTGGCCAGAACGCCAATGCTGTAGCAGAGCTGGTATTTGGTCTGCTCGTGATGGCTGTTCGTGGATTCTACAACGGTAAGAGTGGTTCTGAGCTGCTGGGTAAGAAGCTGGGTATCCTGGCTTTCGGTAATGTAGGCCGCAACGTGGCTCGCATCGCTAAGGGCTTTGGTATGGACGTCTATGCTTACGATGCTTTCTGCCCTGCAGATGTGATCGAGAAGGCTGGTGTTCACGCCGTTGCTAATCAGGACGCTCTCTTTGAGACCTGCGATGTTGTTTCACTCCATATCCCTGCTACGCCTGAGACCAAGCAGAGCATCAACTACGCACTCGTCGGTAAGTTGAAGAAGGGTGGTGTCCTCGTGAATACAGCCCGTAAGGAAGTCATCAACGAGCCTGAGCTGATTAAACTGATGCAGGAGCGTGAGGACCTGAAGTTCGTGACCGACATCATGCCTGATGCCAACGACGAGTTCCTGAAGTTCGAGGGTCGCTACTTCTCTACTCCTAAGAAGATGGGGGCTCAGACAGCCGAGGCCAATATCAACGCTGGTATCGCTGCTGCCAAGCAGATCAACGCCTTCTTCAAGGATGGCGACACCAAGTTCCAGGTGAACAAGTAAAAATCTCACAACGGGGACAGTCCCTATTGTGAGAATTAGATAAGAAGCCTCCCGATTTGGGAGGCTTTTCTGATTTATTTCAAAATGTATTTCTTTCCGTTTTGGATATAGATGCCTTTACGCGGTGTTGTCATGCGCTGACCATTCAGATTGTAGATATAACCTTCACCCTTGTCTAGTGTCGCGCTTATCGAACGGATACCCGAAGATGGCGATGATTCCGAGCTCACTTCGCAGCCCCAGGCCTTCGAAACGGTCAGGGATACCTCAGAACCGTCGGCCTTGATGAGCGATGCCTTCTTCACTTTGGCAGTCATAGCGCCTGCTAAGGTCTGCAGCGTGACTCCCCAGAAGGTAGAGCCCAGAATAGAGGTATCGAAAGTCACCTCTGTGGTATTCGAGCCAGCCGTCAGCCCAGTATACTGCTCCTTATACTTATCGCTGCCGTCATCATTCTTGCCATCCTTGTCGCCGTAGATTTTCATCTGCAACTTACCCGAATAGTCATTGTCCATCTCCAGACGAATACCTTTATAATCACTCAGTTTCTGGGTTGCACGCCCCCAGTCACCAAAGAGAAAAGCCTCTGACCAATCATCGACATATTTCACGATATACGTTATCTGAAAGTCGTCAGCTGTGGGAAACTTATAACCGTCAGTGCTGCCGTAGTACGCCTTGATAAGCGTCTGTGCAAGGTCGGCCTGATTGAAGGCGGGCAATGAGCGTGAATCGCCATCCGAGAGTCCCATCCAGTAGAAGGTGCCGATACCGTTCTCCTTGGTCTGCTTGATCAGATAGTCCATCGCGTAGAAAGCTACTTTCTTGTCAGTTGTGTAATAGTCGAGATTAGCAGGCCATGTGGTAAATGTGGCATATTCTCCGATAATCACAGGAGCCCTGTTCAGCAGATTCGTCTTGATAATGTTGATCAGGTTGTCGATTTCAATTTTGGCGTTACTTTCACTCTTCCAGTTAGGATAACTGTGCAACTCGAAGATGATGTGCCCTGATTCTTCTGGCAGATCCAGCGCTTTCATCGCATTAGCGGCACTGCTGGCAGAGTAGGTATTGACTATCAGGTTGCGATCCTTGTTGTTGCCTCCCGTATTACGAACGGTAGTGACGAAACTCTTGGCATAATTGTTGATGGCCTGATAGCCGTCATCGCTAAGAGGCTCGTTCCAGGTGTTCTTATCGTCGAGCATCTCGTTGTAGGCCTCAAAGAGCAGCTTCTGATCATAGTCCTTGAACTTTTCGGCTATCTGTTTCCACAAACCTTCGTACTTCGCCTTGTTCGTATTGTAGTTGGTTGTGCTGGCATGTAGCCATTGTGTACCGTCACCCGTATCGTGATGCACGTTGATGATACAATACATACCATTGTCTATCACATAGTCAACCACTTCTTTCACACGATTCATCCATGCATCGTTCACCTTACCGTCCTTATCCATTTCCTGATACCAAGTGATTGGCACACGGATAGCGCCAAAACCAGCCTCCTTCATCATCTTCATGAGTTCGGGTTTGGTGACGGGCTGTCCCCAATAGGTTTCGTGCTGTGCTGTGGTGGTCCAGGTTTTTGAAGCATCTGCAGCATCAAGGGTATTACCTAAGTTCCAGCCAACACCCATGTTCTTGACGGCATCTTTTGCCGTTTCAAAATCGGCAGCTTGAATCGATGTACATAACATCGCGCTGCATACTAAGAGTAGAATTTTCTTCATAAATTTTAGTTTAATAATATTTGTAATTATAGATTTCTTCTGCAAAAGTACAATTTATTTGTGAACTAGGCAAATATATTCGGAAAGATTTTGAGAATCGGAAGATTTTGTTTAATTTTGCACCACTTATAAAAGTAAAAAGGTAAAAAAGTAAATAATCATAATCTCAAAACAAAAGGAATATGCAAAGTGATCCCAAACAGTGCTTATATTGCACAAACAATCAGACGCTTCATGATCTGATGATAGAGTTCGCTCAGTTGTCAGTATCACGTGCGTTCCTGTTTAAGGAGCAAACTTATCGTGGCCGTTGTCTTGTGGCCTATAAGGACCATGTGAACGATCTCAACGAACTGAGTGATGAGGACCGTAATGCCTTTATGGCTGATGTGGCTCGTGTGACGCGTGCTATGCAGAAGGCCTTCAATCCCGAGAAGATCAATTACGGTGCCTATAGCGACAAACTCTCACATCTGCACTTCCACCTGGCACCTAAGTATGTGGATGGTCCCGACTATGGTGGCACGTTCCAGATGAATCCTGGCAATGTCTATCTCTCAGATGCCGAGTATGCTGAAATGATCGAAAAGATTAAGGAAAATCTTTAAAAGGTAAAAAAGTAAAAAGGTAAAAAAGTAAAAAAATGGCTATTATCAAACCCTTTAAAGGTATTCGTCCACCGAAGGAGCTGGTGGAGAAGGTAGAGAGCCGTCCTTACGACGTGCTCGACAGTGAAGAGGCTAGGGCAGAGGCTGGCGACAACGAGATGAGCCTCTACCATATCATCAAGCCCGAGATCGATTTCCCCGTTGGTACCTCAGAGTACGATCCTCGCGTCTACGAGAAGGCTGCTGAGAACTTCCAGAAGTTCCAGGATAAGGGCTGGCTCGTTCAGGATACCGACGAACATTATTATATCTATGCGCAGACCATGAATGGCAAGACGCAATATGGTCTCGTGGTGTGTGCCCATACCGACGACTATATGGCAGGTCGCATCAAGAAGCACGAGCTGACGCGTCGCGATAAGGAAGAAGACCGCATGAAGCACGTTCGCGTCAACAATGCCAACGTCGAGCCCGTCTTCTTTGCCTATCCCGATAACACCGTACTCAACGCACTGATCATGCGTTATGCAGCTACTGAGCCTGAGTACGATTTCGTGGCTCCCATCGATGGCTTCCGCCATCAGTTCTGGGTGATTAGCGACGAGAAGGATATGCAGACCATCACCGACGAGTTTGCCAAGATGCCTTCGATCTATATCGCCGATGGTCATCACCGCTCAGCTGCCGCAGCACTCGTGGGCGCAGAAAAGCAGAAGCAGAATCCCAATCACAACGGCACTGAGGAGTACAACTTCTTCATGGCTGTCTGCTTCCAGGCTTCCCAGCTGACGATTCTCGACTATAACCGCGTGGTGAAGGATCTCAACGGTCTCTCGTCTGAAGAGTTCCTCGCATCGCTGCAGGTGAACTTCATCGTTGAGGATAAGGGCACTGAGATCTACAAGCCCCAGCAGCTCCATGAGTTCTCACTCTATCTCGACGGACATTGGTACAGCCTCAAGGCGAAGGAAGGCATCTACGATAACAACGATCCAATCGGTGTGCTCGATGTGGATATCTCCAGCCGCCTGATTCTCGATGAGATCCTGAATATCGGTGATCTCCGCAGCAGCCAGCGCATCGACTTCGTAGGAGGTCTGCGTGGTCTTGGTGAACTGAAGCGTCGTGTGGATAGTGGTGAGATGCGTGCCGCTTTGGCGCTCTATCCCGTCTCTATGCAGCAGATTATGGATATTGCCGACTCTGGTAAGATTATGCCGCCAAAGGCTACATGGTTTGAGCCGAAGTTGCGCTCTGGTCTCGTGATCCACAAACTGAGCTAAGCCCAATGAAGACAAAGCACGTACAGTATCAGACTCACGGCACCTGTTCACAACTGATTGATGTGACTGCCGATGAGAACGATGTGATTCAGCAGGTGTTTTTCCTCGGAGGCTGCAACGGCAACCTTCAGGGAATCAGCCAGCTGGTTCGTGGTCAGAAGATCGACGATGTGATTCCTAAGATCAACGGCATCCGCTGCGGAGCAAAGGGAACCTCGTGCCCCGATCAACTATGTCGGGCACTTGAACAATTGAAGAATGCTCCCTTGGAGGACTAAATAAAAAGGAAAAAGCTCGTCGTAACTGACGAGCCTTTTTCTTTGCGGAAGGTGAGGGATTCAAACCCCCGATACCCGAAAGGGGTATACCGGATTTCGAGTCCAGCGCGATCGATCACTCTGCCAACCTTCCGATTAAGCGAATGCCAAGCAAGCTTGCTTGCTATTGGCTGAGCGTGAGGAAGGTCAATACGAAGTATTAACTCTTCCTTTGCGGGTGCAAAGGTAGCACAAAAACTCGATACTACCAAAAAATTAAAAAGAAATTTTTGCTAACTTGTTACGAAGCTGCTCAGCCTCGCTCTTGCGGATGCTCAGTTTGATCTCGCAAGTATTGTCATAAGTCTGCGAAACGATGCGTGGATTCATCTCCTTCACGATGCGCATCACATCGTTCATCAGGGGGTAGGCGAACGAGTAGGTGATGATCTCCTCCACCTGTCGCGTCTCGATTTCCGAGTGAGCGATGGCATCAGCAGCAGCCTCGCGATAGGCTACGATCAGTCCGCTCGTACCCAGATTGACACCACCGTAATAACGCACCACGACGATCAGGATATCCGTCAGTTCCTGCGAGTTGATCTGTCCCAGGATGGGTTTGCCTGCTGTCGACGAAGGCTCCCCGTCATCGTTGGCTCTGAACTCTGTGTGCTCAGGCCCCAGCATATAGGCGTAGCACACGTGGCGGGCATCGTAGTATTTCTTCCGATAGCCAGCCAGCAGCTCCTTGATCTCATCAACCGTCTGCACATGATGAGCGAAGGCGAGGAACTTACTTCGCTTTTCAGTATAGTAGCCCTCGCCTCCGCTTTTCAGTGTTTTGAATTCGTCAATCAATTGTGAATTATCAATTGTGAATTATCAATTAATTATTATACTCCTGCCAGCTCTTGATCTTCACATCCTCGAGATTCATAGCGGTGAAGGCCTCGATGAAAGCCTTGGCCAGACGGACGTTCGTCATCAGAGGAATGTTGTGATCGATAGCACCACGACGGATCTTGTAACCGTTGGTCAACTCGCGTGAGGTGTGGTTCTTAGGCACGTTGATCACGAGGCCAACCTTGTGCTGAGAGATCAGATCCATCACGTTGTTGTCGCCATTCTCATCAGGCCATGCTACAGAGATAGCCTTCACGCCGTTGTCGTTGAAGAACTTGGCGGTACCACCAGTAGCGTAGATGGTGTAGCCCTTCTTGGCCAGCTGCTGTGCAGGCTCCAGGAGACTTACCTTACCCTTGGCACCACCAGAAGAGATGAGCACTGCATCCTTAGGAATCGAGTATCCGGTAGCAATCAGCGAATTGAGCATAGCCTCGTTGAGGTCGTCACCCAGACAGCCTACCTCACCCGTAGAACTCATGTCGACACCGAGTACGGGGTCAGCGTTCTGTAGACGGGCGAATGAGAACTGAGAGGCCTTCACACCGATGCGGTCGATGTCGAACTCGCTCTTCTCGGGCTTCTGATAAGGAGCGTCGAGCATGATCTTCGTAGCTGTCTCGATGAAGTTGCGCTTCAGGATCTTCGATACGAAGGGGAATGAGCGCGATGCACGGAGGTTACACTCGATGACCTTCACCTCGCGGTTCTTGGCGAGGAACTGGATATTGAATGGACCGCTGATGTTCAGTTCGGCAGCAATCTTATGGGCAATCTTCTTGATCTGACGGATGGTCGAGAAGTAGATGTGCTGGGCAGGGAACACCATCGTGGCGTCGCCTGAGTGCACACCGGCATACTCAACGTGCTCAGAGATGGCGTATTCGATCACCTCACCCTTATCGGCTACGGCGTCGAACTCGATCTCCTTCGTCTCAGTCATGAACTTCGAAACGACTACGGGGAACTCCTTGCTCACCTCGGTAGCCATGTTCAGGAAGCGATGCAGCTCCTCCTCGTCGTAGCAGACGTTCATCGCAGCACCCGAGAGCACGTATGAAGGACGCACCAGAACGGGATAACCCACCTGCTCTACGAACTCTTTCACATCCTCGAAGCTGGTGAGCGCACGCCATGCGGGCTGGTCGATACCCAGCTTGTCGAGCATAGCCGAGAACTTGTCGCGGTTCTCTGCGCGGTCGATGTTCACAGGCGATGTTCCCAGTACGGGCACACCCTGACGATAGAGCTTCATGGCGAGGTTGTTAGGAATCTGACCACCCACTGATACGATCACACCACGAGGCTCCTCGAGGTCGATCACGTCGAGCACGCGCTCCAGTGACAGCTCGTCGAAGTAGAGGCGGTCACACATGTCGTAGTCTGTCGATACCGTCTCGGGGTTATAGTTGATCATGATGCTCTTGTAACCCAGCTTGCGGGCCGTGTTGATGGCGTTCACCGAACACCAGTCGAACTCTACCGACGAACCGATGCGGTAGGCACCAGAACCCAGCACAACTACCGACTTCTCGTGAGCGTAGTAGTTCACGTCGTGAGCAGGTGTATATTGCTCGCCTGTCGGATCACCGAAGGCTGGTGTGTGCGTATAAGTGAAGTAGAGGTAGTTGGTCAGCTCGGGATTCTCCGAAGCGACGGTGGGGATGCGCTTCACTGAAGGCATGACACCCTTCTGCTTGCGATACTTGCGGACAGCCAGGTTCTCCTTTTCCATATTGCCACCCTGAGGCTTCAGCACGAAGCGGGCAATCTGGAAGTCGCTGAATCCGCAGCGCTTTACCTCCAGCAGCAGCTGGTCGGGCAGCTCCTCGAGAGCGTTATATTTCTGCAGCTCGTGCTTCAGGTCGACGATGTGCTTCAGGCGCTCCAGGAACCAGACGTCGATCTTCGTCAGCTCCTCGATGCGCTCGATAGAGTAGCCCTCCTCGAGAGCCTGGGCGATGGCGAAGATACGCAGGTCGGTAGGATTAGCCAGCTCCTCGTCGAGATTATCGAACTTCGTATGGTCGTTGCCCACGAATCCGTGCATGCCCTGTCCGATCATGCGCAGACCCTTCTGCATCATCTCCTCGAAGCTGCGGCCGATACTCATGATCTCACCTACAGACTTCATCGAAGAACCGATCTGACGGCTCACACCGGCAAACTTCGTCAGGTCCCAGCGAGGAATCTTGCAGATCATATAGTCGAGGCTTGGAGCCACGTAGGCTGAGGATGTCGTACCCATCTCACCGATCTGGTCGAGCGTATAGCCGAGAGCGATCTTGGCAGCGACGAAGGCGAGGGGATAACCTGTGGCCTTAGAGGCGAGGGCAGAGCTGCGGCTCAGACGCGCATTGATCTCGATGATGCGGTAGTCGTTGGTCTCTGCGTTGAAGGCGAACTGAATGTTACACTCACCGACGATGCCGAGGTGCTTCACGCACTTGATGGTGATGTCCTGCAGCATCTTCACCTGCTCTTCCTTCAGCGAACAGGTAGGCGCAACGACGATCGACTCACCCGTGTGGATGCCGAGGGGGTCGAAGTTCTCCATCGAGGCCACAGTGAAGCAGCGGTCGTTGGCGTCGCGGATACACTCGAACTCGATCTCCTTCCAGCCTTTCAGACTCTCCTCGACGAGGATCTGCGGTGCGAAGGTGAAGGCGCTCTCTGCCAGTTCCACGAACTTCTTCTCGTCGGGACAGATACCCGATCCGAGACCACCGAGGGCGTATGCCGAGCGGATCATGATGGGGAAGCCGATCTCGTGGGCAGCCTTCAGCGCGTCCTCCATCGACTCCACAGCGTGGCTCACGGGCACCTTCAGATCGACCTCTGCCAGCTTTTTAACAAAAAGGTCGCGGTCCTCAGTGTTCATGATGGCCTCGACGCTTGTTCCTAATACCTCAACTCCGTATTCCTTTAATGTGCCGTTCAGATAGAGCTCCGTTCCGCAGTTCAATGCGGTCTGTCCTCCGAACGCCAGCAGAATACCGTCGGGCCGTTCTTTCTTGATGATTTCTGTGACGAAATGTGTATTAACCGGCTGGAAATACACCTTGTCTGCAATACCTTCACTGGTTTGGATAGTGGCGATGTTAGGGTTAACGAGCACGCTCTTAATACCTTCTTCGCGGAGCGCCTTTAAAGCTTGTGAACCTGAGTAGTCAAACTCTCCTGCTTGTCCGATTTTCAAGGCACCCGATCCGAGTACCAACACCTTTTTCAGTTCTTTCTTCATTTTGGGTTGATTTTGATATCCTTTTCTTAAATCGCGTGCAAAGTTACGAAGATTTTGCAAAACCACCAAAAAATTATTCCATTGATTTTATGAAAAAAAGGCTCACCCCTGCAATTCCTTGAATAATTATATAGAAACGGTATGTTTATGCAAATTCGCACCCTCGATATATAATTATAATAAGGTAATGCTTGCCCACGCTGTCAAGGGGCGGATATTGATTAAATATTGTTAATTTGGGCGCAAGATGACGCTTACAATCGGGGATTTTTGTATTTTTGCAGCTAATTAATCCAACTAATAATTAATCACTACTGGTCATGAATCGAGATTCTAATCAAAATAAGCCTCAGTCAAAGTCCCATTTCTGGACCATCAGCGTTGTCATCCTGTTCGTGATAGCCTGTTCTTATTGGGCCCTCTATCAGATCATGCAGGCCGAGACGAGTATGCGCTATACCGGACTGCAGCAAGTGGTGTCGGCTAAGATCGGCAAGACCATCTCAGGCATGGAACTGAGCGCCACCAACATGTTCAACGAGGTTGAAAAGAATCTTGATTCGCCCCAATCAGCTGTGGAGGCGCTCGAGAGTGAATCCCATCTGAACCCCGATGTCAGAGGCTATTTCGCTGCGTTCGCCCCATACTATTTCAAGGAAAAGGGACAATGGTTCGAGCCCTATATCCATCAGAACGACAGTGGTGAGTTCGTCATGTCAGAGTTGGGCCCCACGGGTCGCGACTATAGCAAATCTACTTGGTATATACAAGCCGAGAAAACCCGCCAGCCATTCTGGTGCGATCCCTATTACTATTACGACGGTTCCAGCATCAGCGGACATTATTGTACGTTCGTCAAGCCCGTGTTGGATGCCAATGGTCAGCTGGTGTGTGTCTGTGGAGCCGACATTACGTTCGAATGGATCAACAAAGAGCTGCAGCGCATTGATGAATCGTGCAGGGAGGCAGAGCATTATGGCAACCATCGCCTGATGCGCGACTTCAACTTCTTCTCAGTCATCCTCTATAAAGACGGCACTTGCATCGCCTATCCCAGTGAAAAGCATATAGGCATCACCGATACGACCGTGATCAACCGTCTGGCCAATAGCGAGACAGGCGTTACCGAGATTCTGGTCGACGGCGTGCCCTCTACGCTCTATTATGGTCCGATAGAAAGTGTCGATTGGTCGGTAGCCATCGTGACCCCCACGAGCGACCTGCGGAAACCCTTCCTCTATTCGGCCCTCCTCATGCTGCTCCTCGCCATCATCGCCCTCTTGATTGCCTGGAAGCTCTGCAAAAAAAACCCCCGCTCAATCTGAACGTGAGATTCTTTTCACTTTTGATGTTTCACATCGTTCGACGCCACCGAGTGACCTTCCGTTGCCCACGCCTTGATCACCTCTCTGGCTGCATCCCAGCAGGCCTGCATCACGCCTCGGCTGACGCCCGAGCGGAGAGCTGCCTCCTTGATGACCTTCTCCTGCGAGAGAGCGATGTACAGGTCGGGTGACATCACCCAGCGCCATACGCCTTCGTCGGTCTTGCTGAATTTAACTTTCTTTTCTACTGCTTTAACTTTAAGTGCCATAATTTGTAAAATAAAATAATAGTTGATAATAAGTTGTTATATAATTCTCGTTTGCCGATTTTCAAGCCTTCATTTTTACTGCCTAGTTAGGAAAAAATTCTCGTGCACTAGAAACTTTGTTTTCTCTGCCTGGAGCGCCAAATCCATCTTTATTGTTCGACGGTGCAAAGGTATAATCTTTTCATTGCGGTAAACGATTTTTTCCGAAAAAATTATTTTATTTTGCATTTCATTTTGTGTTGAGGGTAAAAATGTGGTCATTATGGTCATTTGTCATTTGTCATTTTCAAAGTCTGGATGCCCCAAAATCTACACTATATAAATATATATTTAATATATAATTATATAGTGAGTAAAAATCATATCCCACAATCCTTAATGACAAATGACCTTAATGACAAAATGACCACAAATCTTTGTGACCTTATAATATGATTATAAACTTAAAAACTTGAATATGATGGAAGAGAAGAAAGACAAGCGCGTGCTCTCGATTGAGCTCGATGAGAATGTGAAGAAGGTTTCCATCACAGGCTTGGGCGATGATGAGACCGTAGTGATGAAACAGGAACTCAGCTTAGATGAACTTGATCAGGCAACGGGAGGAATGTCAATATCTCCCGTGAAGTGTATCATGATTTATGGGGGGTGTCCACAATATTTGACACCTTAGGTCGAAGATCAAGGGGAAAGGTGTCACAGAAGTGTCAGGAGAATCTGTGACATACTTATACAAAGCAAATAGGACTTGCATCCCTGCAGGTCCTATTTACGTTTCTCATACCCCAAACCCCAAATCCTTGATTTAAAACATTAATTGTTCGATTTTGAACTATTTTGATGCGTGAAATGAAGTGTATTTGGAAGATTTCGTATAATTTTGCAGCCAAATTTCAGGAATCAACCATAATAATTAACTCAAGTAGTATATGAAAAAGATATTGATTGGAATGGCAGCGATTTTGTGTGCTGCATGTAGTAGTAAGGATTTGTATGACGAGGCTAAGGTTGAAGAATTGGCAAAATCAAGCTATGCTGAGAATTTCTCGAAGAAATACCCCCATGTTGACCTCAATCAGAGTTGGGATTACAGTCATAAGAACCCCTCTTTCAGCTTGCCTTTTGTGAGCAGTGCTGCATCAACACGTGGCGAAAACCCTTCAGTTACCAAAACCGATGAGTATACGGTGGATCAGGCTACGTTGACCTGGATGAAGAACAAATTGAAAGACGGAATAAACAACAGCGCGTTGGGTAAACCATTCTATATGAGCGTTCCCAACAACAGTTTCACCATCGTGCCCATCTATCAGGGTCAAGCTTCTTCGGTTTGGGAGTTGCATGCCGTTATCGATGGTGTCGACTATAAGGTCTGGGAAAAAGGTCAGGACGTCTGGCTGAAGACTAAGGAGAATGAAGACTGGAAGGATGTGAAAAGTGTGTCGAATCAGGAACTGTACAAATGTACTGAGAATGCTATCACGGTTAAGGCCAATGGCTATCAATTCGACAATTTCCCCGTCGGCAAACAGATGTATTTCTATCTCCGGATTACCAAGGTTACTAACAGCAAATACAACTATACTCTCACTGCAGAATTGTCTTCGCTCGCTCACCAGATGCTGGCACTCCAGGATTGTCCGCGCCCTGCTAATATCCCAGAGGACCATGAGGTGATGATTATCGGCTGTGAGGACATCCCGGTGCAAGATAGCGATAAGGACTTCAATGATGTGGTCTTCCTGGTCTATGCCAAACCTCACGTTCCACAACCCATCATCATCGAGGACGGTGATCCAATTGTAAAAAAAGAGACCGTTCGTTATATGATTGAGGACCTTGGGTCTACCGACGACTTTGACTTCAACGACATTGTGGTCGACGTATCCGACGTTTGGACATCGACTCCTACCTATGTGAATGGCGTGCTCGATAAATGGACCGACTCAGAACATCGTCAGGAGGCTACCATCCGTCACCTCGGAGGTACATTGCCCTTTATCCTGAAGATTGGCGACACAGAGCGTCCGGAGCATGCAGGTGTCATGGGGTCTGATCCTGATGAGACCTTTGCGGTATCAGGTTGGAACAAAGACACGCATAACATTGTCGTAAAGGTGCGTCAGGAGAAGAATAGTACTGTCTACAATGAAATCAAATTCCCCAAGGCTGGTACAGCTCCGATGATCATCGCCGTAGATCCCACACAGACGTGGATGTCTGAGCGTCAGAGTGTTCCTGAGAGCTGGTTCTATATTCCTGGAACGACTGAAGAATAAGCCTGCTATTGCCTGCGGCGGAATTCGGAGCAGGTGATGGCGGTAGCGATAGCGACATTGAGACTGTCGGCTGTTTCGCCCTGATGGAAGTCGGGGATGAGCAGTCGGCGGTTTACTTTTGCCCTGACGGCATCGGTGATGCCATTGCCCTCGTTGCCCATGATGATCAGTCCCTCGGGGGTGAGCTCCTGGGTGTAGATGTTGTCGCCGTCGAGGAAGGTGCCATAGACGGGGAAGTCGGCTGGCAGACTGTCGAGGAATGCGGGCAGATCAGTATATAAAATGTTCACACGCGCGATGCTGCCCATCGTGGCCTGTACGACCTTGGGGTTCCAGGCGTCGACGGTATCCTCGCTGCAGACGATGGTGGAGATGCCGAACCAGTCGGCGATGCGGATGATGGTACCGAGGTTGCCGGGGTCCTGCACGCCGTCGAGGACGAGGGACAAGTTATTAGTGAAAAGTGAAAAGTGAAAAGTGAAAGATGAGGGGATGGGGAAGAGGGCGAGGACTTGCTGGGGGTGCTGGAGGAAGCTGATGCGACGGAGCTCGTCGTCGGTGACGAGCTGGGGGGTGACACCAGCGGGAGCCTGCCATTCGGAGGTGGCGAAAACGGCCTCAGGACGATAGCGCTGGAGCAGGTCGCCCACCACTTTCGTGCCCTCGGCAACGAAGCGGTTTTCGCGACGGCGATATTTCTTCTGCTCGAGCTGACGGATGTACTTCAGTTGATTTTTGCTGATCATTTTCAAAAAAGTCGTTAATTCCGATGCAAAGTTAAGAGTTTTTTTGTAATTTTGCAACTTACAAGCTAGAATGTTGATGAATAAGTCGTTGAAAAGGCCCTACCTGACCCTCTTGACAGCCGTACTGCTGATGTGTGGCTGTTCGGCTACGCGCGAGCTGCCCGAGGATGTGTATATGCTCGATCACGTCAGGGTGGTGGCCGACGGCAAGTATAAGGACATCAACGCCTCGCAGCTGAAAAGCTACGTCCGCCAGAAGGGTAACGCCCGCTGGTTCTATGCAGTGAAGATTCCCCTGGGCGTGTATGCGATGGCGGGTAAGGACAGCTCGTGGATCAACCGTACGCTGAGGAATATCGGTGAGGCGCCCGTGGTCTACGACTCACTGCTGGCCCAGCAGTCGTGCGAGGTCCTGAAACAGGCGCTGCAGAACAAGGGCTATCTCGACGCAGAGGTGGAGCTGTTCGTGGACAAGAAGGGCAAGAAGCTGAATGCCTACTACGTGCTGCACCCCCATGAGCCTTACTTCGTCAGCGACTTCGAAGCGGACATCCGTGACTCGGTGATTGCCGGACTGCTGAAGGAGAAGAAATATCAGATCAGGATGGGCGAGCGGTTCAGTGTGGACGCGCTGAACAACGAGCGATCGGACATCACGTCCTATCTGCAGGATCGTGGCTACTTCCGTTTCCATAAGGAGTTTGTCACCTACAAGGCCCGCAAGCACGAAAAGGAGAGGACGGTGGACGTGAAGCTGATCGTGCATCCGTACTACACCAGTGAGGGCAAGGACACGCTGCATGCCCATTACGACATCCGTAACATCGTCTATGAGAGTGGTTCGCCCAACGACTCGGTGATCCATCTGCGCAGGCATGTGCTTGAGGAGAACACCTTCATCAAGAAGGGAGGTCCCTATTCGGCCAGCGACCTGCAGAACACCTATAACCACTTCGGACGCCTGGGGGCCGTCAGGTATACGAACATCAACTTCGAGCCTGTGCCCAACACGTCGCTGCTCGACACGCGCATCCAGATACAGACGAACAAACCCTCGACCATCAGTTTCCAGCCTGAGGGTACGAACACATCGGGAGACCTGGGTGCTGCGGCTTCGCTGACCTATCAGAACCGTAACATCTTCAGGGGCTCCGAGACTTTCAGCATGCAGCTGAGAGGCGCCTACGAGGCCATCAGAGGACTGGAGGGCTACAGTAACCAGGACTTCTTCGAATACAGCCTTGAGGGCAGACTGAGCTTCCCACGCTTTATCTTCCCCTTCCTGAGTTCGGACGTACGTCGCAAAATTATCGCCACGAGTGAGGTGTCGGTGACCTTCGACTCGCAGGACCGTCCTGAGTTCCACCGTCGTGTGCTCTCAGGCGTGTGGCGTTACAACTGGCGCCCGCAGTTCCGTCACGACAGCTACCGCTTCGACCTGATAGACCTGAACTATGTGTTCATGCCCTGGATCAGCGAGACCTTCAAGAAGGAGTATCTCGACGATACCTCGAACTCGAACGCCATCCTGCGCTATAACTACGAGGACCTGTTTATCATGAAGATGGGCTTCGGCTATACGTACAACAACGGGCGCATCGCACTGAAGACGAACGTCGAGACGGCCGGTAACCTACTGAACCTCTATTCGCGCATCGTCAAGCCCAAGAGGAACGAGCTGGAGCAGTATATGCTCTTCGGCATCGCCTATGCGCAGTACGTGAAGGGTGACTTCGAGTTCACCAAGCAGCTGTTGAGTCGTCTGAGCAAGGACCAGCTGGTGTTCCATATCGGTGTCGGCATCGCTTATCCTTACGGCAACAGTAGGATCCTGCCCTTCGAGAAGCGTTATTTCTCAGGAGGTGCGAACAGTGTGAGAGGTTGGAGCGTGAGAAGTCTGGGTCCAGGCAGATACAAGGAGGAGGACGGCAAGATCAACTTCATCACGCAGACAGGTGACCTGAAGCTCGACCTGAATCTTGAGTATCGTACGCACTTGTTCTGGAAGTTCGGTGGCGCCTTGTTCCTCGATGCAGGAAATATCTGGACACTTCGTGACTATAAGGATCAACCTGGCGGACAGTTCAAACTGAGAAATTTCCTTAAGGATCTGGCGGTCAGCTATGGTCTGGGCGTCCGTCTCAATTTTGACTATTTTATCTTACGTTTCGACCTCGGTATGAAGGCTGTTAATCCTGCGTACAAGACAGAGGATGAGGATCATTTCCCCTTGTTGCATCCAAGACTGAGCAGGGATATGGCTTTCCACTTCGCTGTAGGACTACCTTTCTAAATGAAGAATGAAGAATTAAGAATGAAGAATTAAGAAGGTCACAAAAATCTCAAATAATATTTGGTCTTTTGCTCACTTTTTCGTACCTTTGCACGAAAATTGGAATATTAGGATGTTGAAGTTTATTTCGTTTGGAAGCGGGAGCAGTGGTAACTGCTATTATCTCGGCACCGCCACAGACGCTCTCATCATAGATATCGGTGTGGGCATTCGCACCCTGAAGAAGCACTGTAAGGACTACGGTGTGAACCTGAGCAAGGTGAATCATCTGCTGATAACCCACGATCACGCTGACCATATCAAGTCGGTGGGATCGTTCAGTCATGACTACAAGGTGCCCGTCTATGCCACCAAGCTCGTGCACAAGGGTATAGACGCTAACTACTGCATCACCCGGAAGGTGGCCACAGAGCTGAAAGAGACCGTCGAGCCTGGACTGCAGCTGAATCTGGGTGACTTCTGTGTCAAACCCTTCCCTGTGCCCCACGATGCCAGTGAGAACCTGGGGTACGAGATCACCGCAGAGGGAGTCTGTTTCGTGATAATCACCGATGCTGGCTGTATCACCGATGAAATCTGTGAGGCCATCAGTAAGGCCGACTATCTCGTGATAGAGGCCAATCACGATGTGGAGATGCTGAAGAGTGGTCCCTATCCAGAATATCTGAAGAAGCGTATCGCCAGTAGGAGTGGCCATCTGTCGAATACCGACTGTGGTACGGCGCTGGCTGAGAACATGTCGGAACATCTGCGCCACGTGTGGCTCTGTCACCTCAGTGAGGAGAACAACCATCCGGAGCTGGCACGTAAGACGGTGGAGGCCATTTTGCGCAGTCACGGGGTGATACCTGGGAAGGATGTGATGATCGAGATCCTCAGAAGGACCATGCCGACGGGACCGTATGAGTTGAAATAAAGAATAAAGAATTAAGAATCGATGAAAGAGGTGATTGTGAAGGATGCCGACTTGCAGAAGGCGGCGATGGAGGGAATGGACGAGTTCCTGGGCGTGTTTACGAAGGCCATCTATGATGCCATCGGCGGAGAGTTGACGGCAGAGAACATGGGCGAGTTGAACAGCGACCAGCTGACGCTGCTCTCGTGGGATATCCTGCATGAGGAGCTGATGGACGGTGGATTCGTCCAGCTGATCTATAACGGCTATGGCCCCTTCATCTTCAAGAACCCCTTTGCCAAGGCCCTGCGCCAGTGGGGACTGCGCGAACCGTCGAAGTTTATCTACGACGCCCACACCCTCTGGCTGAAGCATCGTGAGGAGATAGGGCGCGAACTGAGTGACGAGGAGTTCATGGCCCTCTTTGAACAGTTTCCTGACTTTGAGGATATGGACGACAAGTTTATCGAGAACGAGGAAGCCTGGACGGAGGACATCGCGCGCTACGTAGATGATCATATTGAACGCTTCGCAACTATCAAGTGAAAAATGAACAAGACTGAGGAACAACTTAGGAAGAAGAGTCCTATACAGATACGCAATAAGAAGGCTTCGTTTGAATACTTCTTCATTGAGACCTACACGGCGGGTATCGTCCTGACGGGTACGGAGATCAAGAGCATCCGATTGGGAAAGGCCAGTCTGGTGGATACTTACTGCACGATTATCAACGGTGAGATGTGGGTGAAGGGTATGAGCATCAGTCCATATTTTTACGGCTCGTACAACAACCACGAGATGAAGCGCGACCGTAAGTTGCTGCTCACGAAGAAAGAGATTCGCAGTCTGGAGAGTGCCACGAAGCAGACGGGTTACACCATCGTGCCCCTGCTGATCTTCATCGACGATAAAGGTCGTGCGAAGATGGATATCGCGCTCTGTAAGGGTAAGAAGGAGTTTGACAAGCGTCAGACGCTCAAGGAGAAGGAGGATCGCCGAGAGATGGACAGGGCGATGAAGGTCTATAAATGAAGAATTAATAATTAAGAGAGATTGAAAAGGCTTAACGATATCATCAAGGACAGGATACTCATCCTCGACGGGGCGATGGGTACGAAGATACAGACATACGGTCTTACGGAAGCAGACTTCCGAGGAGACCGTTTTGCGCATATTAAAGGTCAGCTGAAGGGTAACAACGATATCCTGTCGCTGACGCGTCCAGACGTGATTGAAGACATCCATCGTCAGTATCTGGAGGCAGGTGCAGACATCATCGCCACCAATACGTTCAGCAGCCAGCGTATCTCGCAGGCCGACTACCAGTTGGAGGATGCTGCCAGAGAGATGGCCCTCGAAGGTGCGAGGATAGCCCGTCGGGTGGCCGATCGCTATTCGACAGAGGAGAAACCACGATTCGTGGCAGGTTCGATGGGACCAACGAACAAGACCTGCTCGATGTCGCCAGACGTGACCAATCCTGCAGCGCGAGATCTGACCTACGACCAGTTGTTGGAAGCCTACGAAGAGCAGGCTGATGGACTGATAGAGGGTGGGGTGGACGCCCTGCTCATCGAGACCATCTTCGACACGTTGAATGCGAAGGTGGCCATCGACGCCGTAGATTGTGTGATGGCGCGTAGGGGTGTCAGACTGCCCGTCATGCTCTCCGTCACCGTGAGCGATCTCGCAGGACGTACGTTGAGTGGCCAGACGCTTGATGCCTTCCTGGCGAGTATCAGCACCTACGACATCTTCTCGTTGGGACTGAACTGCTCGTTTGGTGCCACCCAGATGAAACCTTTCCTCAAGGAACTGGCGCGTAAGGCACCCTATTATATCAGTGCCTATCCCAATGCCGGACTGCCAAACTCGATGGGGCTCTACGACGAGACAGCTGAGACGATGGCACCCAAGATGGGTGAACTCGTGGACGAAGGACTCGTGAACATCATCGGCGGCTGTTGCGGAACAGATGAGACCTTTATTGCGGCATACGCTTCGCTTATAAGGGGTGAGGGGTTAGAGGTTAGTGGTGAGAGAATACCAGGAGGGTGGAAAAAGCCCCATACACCAGCCCCAAAACCAACAGCTATGTGGCTTTCTGGTTTGGAACTGCTAGAAGTAGGGAGGCAAAACATATCTCTAACCCCTAACCACCAACCCCTAACCTCTAAATTCATCAACGTTGGCGAGCGCTGTAACGTGGCAGGCTCGAGGAAGTTCCTCCGATTGATCAAGGAAAAGAACTACGAAGAGGCCCTCGGTATCGCCCGTAAACAGGTGGCTGACGGTGCCCTCGTGATAGATATCAACATGGACGACGGTCTGCTCGATGCCAAGCAGGAGATGGTGACCTTCCTCAACATGATTGCCGCAGAGCCTGATATCGCCAAAGTACCCGTGATGATCGACTCATCGGATTGGGAGGTGATTGTAGCAGGCTTGAAGTGTGTGCAGGGCAAGAGTATCGTCAACTCCATCTCGCTGAAAGAGGGTGAGGAGAAGTTCCTGGAACATGCCCGTGACGTGAAACGTTATGGTGCTGCGGTGGTGGTGATGTGTTTCGACGAACAAGGACAGGCCACCAGCTATGAGCGGAGGATTGAGATTGCCGAGAGAGCCTATAAGCTGTTGACAGAGCAGGTGGGCATGAATCCTCTCGACATCATCTTCGACCCCAATGTGCTCGCTGTGGCAACGGGTATGGAGGAGCACGACAGCTATGCAGCGGACTTTATCCGTGCGACGGAATGGATACATCAAAACCTGAAAGGTGCTCATATCAGTGGTGGTGTGAGTAATCTGAGTTTCTCCTTCAGAGGCAACAACTATATTCGTGAGGCGATGCATGCCGTATTCCTGTATCATGCCATTCAGAAAGGTATGGATTTTGGTATTGTAAATCCTTCTATAAAAGTAACATACGCAGATATCCCTCAAGCACAACTTGATATCATCGAGGATGTCATTCTGTATCGAACTAAAGATGCCTCAGAGCGTCTGACTGCGTTGGCAGAACAGATTCTGGCAGAGGAGAATAAGCGGAAGGAAAACGGTGAAACGAGTGAGGCGAAAAGGCCAGCGGTTGACAGATCGGCCACATCCATCAATGAGAGACTGGAGCAAGCCCTCGTGAAGGGTGACGGTAGCTTTCTCGAAGAAGACCTGAAGGAAGCGCTGGGACAGTTTCAGCATGCTGTCGACATCATCGAAGGACCGTTGATGGCAGGTATGAACAAGGTTGGTGTGCTCTTTGGTGAAGGAAAGATGTTCCTGCCTCAGGTGGTGAAGACAGCCCGAACGATGAAACAAGCCGTAGGTATCCTGCAACCTGCTATCGAGGCCGAGAAGACAGAAGGCAGCAAGAGTGCTGGTAAGGTGCTCTTGGCAACGGTGAAGGGCGATGTGCATGATATCGGCAAGAATATCGTCGGTGTGGTGATGGCCTGCAATGGTTACGAGATTATCGATATGGGCGTGATGGTGCCTGCCGAACAGATTGTCCGTAAGGCTCAGGAAGAGCATGTGGATATCATCGGCCTCAGCGGTCTGATTACCCCCAGTCTTGAGGAAATGGTCAATGTGGCCAAGGAGCTGCAGAGAGCCCATCTGAATATCCCTATCATGATCGGAGGCGCCACCACCAGCGAACTGCATGTGGCTCTGAAGATAGCCCCCGTCTATGAAGGCGCTGTCGTGTGGTTGAAAGATGCCTCGCAGAATGCTTTGGTGGCAGCCCGTCTGATGAATGACGAGCAACAGGTGGAGCAGGAGTTGGCAGAGAAATATCAGCACCTGCGTGACGACTACCAGCATCAGCAACAGACACTGGTATCCCTCGAGGAAGCCAGGAAACATAAAGAAAACTTATTCGAATGATGAAGAAAATACTATTTTTAGCGATGGCGCTGTTGCTCACGATGACAGCAGGTGCCCAGAAAAGGGAGATGCGCGGTGCGTGGATCCAGTGTGTTAACGGCCAGTTCCAGGGTATGGGAACGGAGAAGATGCAGCAGACGCTGACCTATCAGCTCAACGAGTTGCAGAAGGACGGTGTGAATGTGATCATCTTCCAGGTGCGTCCTGAGTGTGATGCTCTCTATGAGAGCAAGCTCGAACCCTGGAGCCGATTCCTGACAGGTCAGCAGGGTAAAGCCCCCAGCCCTTATTGGGATCCCCTGAAGTGGATGATCGACGAGTGTCATAAACGTGGGATGGAGCTGCACGCCTGGATTAATCCCTATCGCGCCAAGACCAAGGGAACGAAGATGCTGGCACCCAATCATATCAGTGTGCGCAAGCCGATGAACTGCTTTGCCTACGACGAGCTGTTTATCCTGAACCCAGGTATAGCTGAGAACCGTGATTATATCTGTGAGGTGGCCAAGGATATCGTGACCCGTTACGATGTCGACGGCATCCACATGGACGACTACTTCTATCCCTATCCAGTGAAGGGTGAGAGTATCCCAGACGATGAGCTCTTCTATGACAACTCCAACGGTCTGAAGAACCAGAAGGACTGGCGCCGTTATAATGTGAACCTCTTTGTAGAGCAGTTCTATAAGACTGTTCATGCCGCTAAGCCCTGGGTGAAGGTAGGTATCTCACCCTTTGGCATCTATCGCAATAAGCGCTCTTCAGAGATTGGCAGTAACACCAATGGTCTGCAGAACTACGACGACCTCTATGCCGATATCCTCTTGTGGGTGAACAATGGCTGGCTCGACTACTGCGTGCCTCAGATCTATTGGGAGATTGGTAACAAAGCAGCTGATTACGACACGCTGATCCGCTGGTGGAACCAATATGCTGGAGCCCGTCCGCTGGTGATCGGTGAGGATGTGGAGCGTACAGTGAAGCATGCTGATCCGAAGAATCCCAACACCCATCAGCTCGCCGCGAAGATGGCTTTGCACCGTCAGTTGCCAAACGTTCAAGGATCAGTCCTCTGGTATGCGAAAGCTGTTGTCGACAATGTAGGCAATTATGGTACCTCTCTGCGTCAGACCTATTGGCGTTATCCTGCCCTTCAGCCTGCGATGCCTTTCATCGACGACAAGGCACCAGGCAAGGTTCATAAAGTGAAGCCTATTTGGACCTCTGACGGATATGTGCTCTTCTGGACGGCTCCGAAGGGAAACAGCTGGGACGATCAGGCTGTGAAGTATGTGGTCTATTGTTTCGATGCCAAGGAGAAGATCAACACCAACGATCCCTCGAAGATCTGCGCCATCACCACACAGCCCTTCTACAAACTGCCTTATGTAGACGGTAAGAAGAAGTGGGTATATGTGGTGACTGCTCTCGATCGTATGCAGAACGAAAGTAAGGTTGTCAAGAAGAAAGTCAAACTGTAAGAAGATGAAATACAAATGGTTAGGAGGATTGGTTGTAGCCCTGCTGCTATGTGCTTGTGGGGGCAGCCATAAGATGTCGCCTGAGGAGCTGGCTCATAAACTCGACAGCGTGAAGTCGCTCGAGATCAGGGAGAAGCTGGCTCTGCAGGGCATCAATCTGGAGGATTCGGATAATCCCCTGAAGATGTTCTACGACAGTCTCGATATCCAGTCGCTGCCAGTCAGCTATACGGAGGATTATGTGAACTTCCTATCTGGTTTCAAGCCTGTGCCCCAAGAGATTGTGTCGTATCTGAACTTTGAGGGGCGCTCGCCCAAAGCCATCACGCTGCCTGAGACCATTGGTGCCCGTCTGCTCCTGTTGGCTGCAGATGA
The DNA here is from genome assembly GCA_017443345.1 of Prevotella sp. Classification (GTDB taxonomy): domain Bacteria; phylum Bacteroidota; class Bacteroidia; order Bacteroidales; family Bacteroidaceae; genus Prevotella. The sequence goes on along the minus strand of JAFSNR010000061.1, from coordinate 28,192 downwards.
GCAGGAGCATCAGTATTCGCTCTGGCTCTACAGTCTCGATGATGAATATATTCCCGTCGACAAACTCTGTCTCTATGCCATTGAAGACGAGGATGATACGTCTATAGATCCTGAGAAATATATCCAGTATTTCTCGATCACCAGTGACTACGAGATTCATCTGCTCGACTATTCAGGCACGACCAATAAGGCACGTCTTGAAGAGGTCTACACCATCGATGAAGCCCGTAAGTTTGTTCTTCAGCGTAGTGAGGAGTTTACACCGACTGATGTAGTTAATCCTTCAGCAATGTATTGAGGAAATCATTCAGATCGTCGTCAAGACCCTCCATCAGGTCAGGGTCGATGATGACGGTCTCATCGTCAACGATATACAATTCAGCCAACGACTCCTTGTCATCGTCCTCGAGCACGAATGAGAAGGGTTTCAGAATCGACATATTCTCGATGGTGTCTTTCATCTTCTCAAGACACTTCCTGAACACAGGAACAATCGCCTCGTAGAAGTTGTCGTCCTTATTGTCAATCCACTCTTCTACGATGCAGCGTGTCAATTCCTCATCGTCATCATTGAAAGCCATCAGTTCGCCCGAATCCTGCGTTACACGCAGATGGATGTCTGTCATCACTGAGGCCTCCTCCTGAGCAGGGAATTTCTCGGCTACTTTTCGGATGGCGCGCTCGATTTGCTGAAGTGTCTGTTCGTTTGCTGTCATGTTGATATGTTCTTATGCGGGACAAAAGTAAGAAAAAACTTTGGTAATTGCAAACGATTACGATTATTTTTTCAAAAAATACTTAATTTATATACCATAATTCTTAAAATTATCGTACCTTTGCAAGGTGCATACTAAAATAAGTCATTCAGGAATCATCGAATCTATTGCCGACGGTTGTGTCAAGGTGCGCATTCTTCAGACTTCAGCTTGTGCAGCCTGTAAGGTGGCTGGTCACTGTAATGCTTCCGAATCGAAGGAGAAGATTGTCGATGTGTACTGCACCGATGCCTTACGATATCAAGTCGGTGAGAGTGTGGTTGTCTGTGCTTCGCGAGATGTGGCCAACCGTGCACTTCTTCTGGGTTTCGGTGTTCCTTTCCTGGTGCTGGTGGGTGTGCTCATTTTGACGTTATATGTCACAGGTGAAGAGGGCGTAGCCGCTTTGGCAGGACTGCTGGCCCTTGTTCCTTACTATATCGTGCTTTATGCCTTTAGGAATCATATCCAGAGGCGAATTGCTTTTTATATCGAATAATTCATTAATAACAAACTAAAACAATATCAAAGCATTATGAATTTCATCTTGATTGCAGTGATCGTCTTAGGAGCTATCGGCTTGATTGCAGCCGTTGTGCTTTTTGCCGCCTCCAAGAAGTTTGCTGTCTATGAGGATCCCCGTATTGCCCAGGTGGGAGAGCTTCTTCCTGGTGCCAACTGCGGAGGATGTGGATTCCCAGGCTGTAGCGGTATGGCTGATGCTCTTGTAAAGGGTGCCGATGCTGGAAGCCTCGACGGACTGATGTGTCCCGTTGGAGGTGCCGAGACGATGGGAAAGGTGGCCGATCTGTTGGGGATGGCTATTGCCAATTCCGAGCCGATGGTGGCCGTAGTGAGATGTCATGGTACTTGCGAGCATCGTCCTCGCATTGCCGAGTATGACGGACTTCGCACCTGTGCTGCGATGCACGCTTGTGGAGCCGGTGAGACAGCCTGTGGCTTCGGATGTCTTGGATGTGGCGACTGTGAGACTGCCTGTCAGTTTGATGCCATCAAGGTTAATCCTGAGACAGGTATCCCTGAGGTCGACGAAGAGAAGTGTACCTCTTGCGGTGCTTGTGTCAAGGCTTGTCCTCGTAACATCATCGAGCTCCGTAAGAAGGGTCCGAAGGGTAGGAGAGTCTTCGTCTCTTGTGTCAACAAGGACAAGGGTCCTGTAGCCATGAAGGCCTGTCAGGTAAGTTGTATCGGATGTGGAAAGTGTGAGAAGGAGTGTAACTTCGGTGCCATCACCGTTGAGAACAACCTCGCTTATATCGACTTCGAGAAGTGCCGTCTGTGTCGTAAGTGCGTCACAGTATGTCCTAAGCACGCTATCCTCGATGTCAATTTCCCAACTCCGCCACCTGCTCCAAAGCCAAAGGAACCAGCCGCACCAAAGGACCCGGCAGCTCCAAAGCCCAGTGTTGAACCAGAAAAGAAAGAGGAGGCCAAAGCATGAATGCAAGAACATTTAGAATAGGTGGAATCCACCCAGAAGAGAATAAACTCACTCACGAGGCTGTAACTCAGGTGGCAGCACTGCCTAAGCAGGCGATTTTCCCACTGAGTCAGCATATCGGTGCTCCCGCAAAACCTGTGGTAGCCAAAGGCGACAAGGTGAAAGTAGGTACTATGATTGCCGAGGCCGGCGGATTCGTTTCTGCGCCCATCTTCTCATCTGTCAGCGGAACAGTCTTTAAGATTGATACCGCTATCGATGCCACAGGCTATCGTAAGCCAGTCATTATTATTAATGTAGAGGGTGATGAGTGGGAAGAGAGTATCGACCGTTCAGATAAGCTCGAGACGGTAGAGGCTCACCCAGAGCTCACTCCCGAGGAGATTGTCAGCCGTATCAAGGACGCTGGTGTAGTAGGTATGGGTGGTGCTTGTTTCCCCACCTTCATAAAACTCACTCCTCCGCCAACGGCAAAGGCAGAGTGTGTGATTATCAATGCCGTAGAGTGCGAGCCATATATCACTGCCGACTTCCGTCTGATGATGGAGCATGCCGATGAGATTCTCATTGGTCTTGAGCTCCTGATGATAGGCGCTAAGGTCACCACGGGTTATATCGGTATCGAGACCAACAAACCCGCTGCCATCGAACTGCTCACAAAGAAATGTGCTGAGAAGTTCGGAGGTTCAAAGTTCAACGTAGAGGTAGTTCCTTTGCAGCAGCGTTATCCTCAGGGCGGTGAGAAACAGCTCGTCGATGCTGTTATCCGTCGTCAGGTGCCTGCTCCTCCTGCCATCCCGGTGAATGTGGGTGCCATCGTTCAGAACGTCGGTACTGCCTTTGCTGTCTATGAGGCAGTGATGAAGCGCAAGCCTCTCTTTGAGCGTTACACCACCGTAACAGGTAAGCGTCTTGCTAATCCAGGCAACTTCCTCGTTCGTATGGGAACACCTATGCAGGATCTTATCGATGCCTGTGGCGGTATGCCCGAGGGCGACAACAAACTGTTGGCAGGTGGTCCTATGATGGGTAAGGCCCTCACATCTACTGAGGTGCCCATCTGTAAGGGAACCAACTCTGTAACTATTATCTCCGACGATGAAGCCCGTCGTAAGGAGCCACAGCCTTGTATCCGTTGTGCCAAGTGCGTCAGTGCTTGTCCTATGGGTCTCGAGCCTTATCTCCTTGCCAAGATCTCTGAGGTCAAGAACTGGGAGCGTGCCGAGAGTGAGGATATCGTCAGCTGTATCGAGTGTGGCTCGTGTCAGTTCACCTGTCCTGCCCATCGTCCTCTGCTCGACAATATCCGTCAGGGTAAGAGCACGATCATGGGAATCATCCGCAGTCGAGCTGCAAAGAAATAGTCAAATTGTGAAATAGTCAAATTGTGAAATAATACAATGGGAAAGTTAATTGTATCATTATCGCCACATGCCCACGGAACCGACAGCGTAGAGCGCAACATGTACGGTGTTATCATCGCCCTGATGCCAGCACTGCTCGTGTCGTTCTATTTCTTCGGACTGGGTTCTGTTGTCGTAACGGCAACGAGTGTGGCAGCCTGCGTCTTCTTCGAGTGGGCTATCAGCAAGTATATTCTGAAGCAGGAGCGTAACACCGTTCTCGACGGCTCTGCCATTCTCACGGGACTTCTCCTGGCTTTCAACCTTCCATCCAACCTCCCCATCTGGATCATCATCATCGGTGCCCTCTTCGCCATCGGTGTTGCCAAGATGACCTTTGGAGGTCTGGGAAATAATCTCTTCAACCCTGCATTGGTAGGTCGTGCAGCCCTGCTTGTGGCCTTCCCTGCTCAGATGACCACATGGCCAAAGGTAGGGCAGTGGGGTCGTTACCTCGATGCCGAGACAGGTGCCACACCTCTTTCTATAATGAAGTGGGCCATCAAGAGTGGCGATGCCTCTGTGCTCGAGCAGTTGCCTTCATCCCTCGACCTCTTCATCGGTAACCATCCCGACGGAGCCGGAGCGATGGGTGAGATCTGTGCCATCGCACTTATCATCGGACTGTTCTATATGCTGTGGAAGAAGATCATCACCTGGCATATCCCAGTATCTATTCTGGGCACAGTATTTGTGTTCGCAGGTCTGCTGCATCTGGCTAATCCAGCATACGCTGATCCTATCTCTGTATTACTCTCCGGAGGTCTGATGCTTGGTGCCATCTTCATGGCTACCGACTATGTCACCTCTCCGATGACAGCCAAGGGTCAGATTATCTATGGTGTCGCCATCGGATTCCTCACAGTAGTGATTCGTAACTGGGGTGCTTATCCAGAGGGTATGTCGTTCGCTATCCTTATCATGAATGCGTTTACACCTCTTATTAATAATTATGTTAAACCCAAGCGCTTCGGTGAGGTGCCTGCAAAATCGTAATCATCATGGCAAAGAAACTCGAATCTACATTGACGAATATGGTGCTGGTGCTCACAGGAGTAGCAGTCATCATGGGTGGTATCCTTGCTTATGTGAACCATCTTACTGAAGGTCCTATCAACGACCAGAAGGCAAAGGCTCTGGCTGATGGTATCCAGTCGGTGATGTGTGTCGATGGCCTTAAGGTGGCCAAGACCGATACTGTTCGCCAGAACGATGCCAAGGGCAAGGAGCTTACATATATTATATATCAGACTCAGGACGCTCAGGGTAAGGATCTCGGAGCAGCTGTCGAGAGCACCACAGGTGGTTTCGGTGGCGACCTGAAGGTTCTCGTGGGTTTCGATACTGAGGGAAAGATTCTCGGATACACCCTGCTCGAACAAGCTGAGACGCCAGGACTCGGTGCAAAGGCCGACAAATGGTTCCAGAAGGGTGAGAAGGGCGATATCATCGGCAAGGACCCGAAGGAGCCTCTGACAGTATCCAAGGACGGTGGAAAGGTTGATGCTATCACGGCTTCTACCATCACCAGCCGTGCTTTCCTTCTCGCAGTGAACAATGCTTATAATGCCTACAAGGCCACCCCAGCTGCCGATGCAGCCACAGGTGCCACTGAGCAGCATAAGTAATCATAAAGTTTAAAGTTCAAAGCTCAAAGTTCAATGAATTATATAAGTATCATCAAGAACGGCATCATCAAGGAGAACCCTACGTTTGTCTTGATGCTCGGTATGTGTCCTACGCTGGCCACTACCACCTCAGCCATGAACGGTATGTCGATGGGTCTTGCCACTATGGCTGTGCTTATCTGCACCAATGTCGTTATATCATGCCTTAAGTCGGTAACTCCCGACAAGGTGCGCATCCCTGTGTTTATCGTGGTTATCGCTGCCTTCGTGACAATCCTTCAGATGGTCATCAAGGCTTATCTGCCCGACATCGATGCTTCGCTGGGATTGTTTATCCCTCTGATTGTTGTTAACTGTATCATCCTCGGACGTGCGGAGGCTTTCGCTGCCAAGAACTCGCCCGTGGCTTCTCTCTTCGACGGTATAGGTATCGGCCTCGGATTCACTCTGGGTCTTACTCTGCTGGGCATCTGCCGTGAGCTTCTCGGCAATGGCAGCATCTTCGGTACGACCCTCCTGCCCGAGACTTACAATATCCTGCTCTTCGTGCTGCCTCCAGGTGCTTTCATCACCCTCGGCTTCCTGATTGCAATAGTTAATAAACTTAGGAATGCCTAGGATTTCCTAAGAAATCTCCAAAATATGTAGATTATGGAATATATTTTGATTTTCATTAGCGCCATTTTCGTGAACAACATCGTGTTGTCACAGTTCCTCGGCATCTGTCCGTTCCTTGGCGTATCAAAGAAGATTGACACCTCGCTGGGTATGTCGGCAGCGGTAGCCTTCGTGCTTACTCTCGCCACCATCGTTACCTGGCTGGTTCAGAAATATGTGCTCGATGCCTTCGGCCTGCAGTATCTGCAGACGATAGCTTTCATCCTCGTCATCGCATCACTGGTGCAGATGGTTGAGATTGTGCTCAAGAAGGTGTCACCCGCGCTGTATCAGGCTCTCGGCATCTTCCTGCCTCTGATCACCACCAACTGTGCTGTGCTCGGTGTTGCTATCCTCTGTATCCAGAAGGATTACAACCTTCTTCAGAGCGTGGTCTATGCCTTCTCTACAGCCATTGGCTTTGGAGTGGCTCTGACGGTTTTTGCCGGTATGCGTGAGCAGCTCGAGCTGGTTAAGATTCCTAAGGGCATGCAGGGTATGGCCATCGTGATGCTCTCAGCCGGACTGCTGAGCCTCGCCTTTATGGGATTCTCTGGAGTCGACGGAGGTTTGAAGGTCCTCTTCGGACTTTAAGAAAAATCTACCTTGTATATAAATAAAGGCACCTGAAATCATCCAGGTGCCTTTTTTTATGTCGAGTGGTAAATTGTTTATCCATTCATCGACATGAGGAATTCCTCGTTCGAGCGGGTGGTAACCAGACGGTCGCGGATCGTGTTCATGGCCTCGATAGGATTCATCTCAGCAATGAACTTGCGGATGATCCACATGCGGTTAAGCGTTGTCTCGTCATGCAGCAGATCGTCGCGACGTGTAGAAGAAAGTACCAGGTCGATAGCGGGGAAGATACGCTTGTTGGACAGCGAGCGATTGAGCTGGATCTCAGAGTTACCTGTTCCCTTGAACTCCTCAAAGATGACCTCATCCATCTTAGAACCAGTATCAACCAAAGCTGTAGCGATGATGGTGAGCGAACCACCTCCCTCAATATTACGGGCTGCTCCAAAGAAACGCTTCGGCTTCTGAAGTGCATTGGCGTCGACACCACCAGTGAGGACCTTACCTGAGGCAGGAGCCACCGTGTTATAAGCACGTGCAAGACGCGTGATGGAGTCGAGGAAGATAACCACATCGTGGCCGCATTCAACCATACGCTTAGCCTTCTCAAGGACGATACCTGCAATCTTGACGTGACGCTCGGCTGGTTCGTCGAATGTAGAGGCAATCACCTCTGCATCTACGGTACGGGCCATATCCGTTACCTCCTCAGGACGCTCATCAATGAGCAACATCATGATATAGGCCTCTGGGTGGTTGGCTGCAATAGCATTGGCAATGTCCTTCATGAGGACGGTCTTACCTGTCTTTGGCTGAGCCACAATCAGTGCGCGCTGACCCTTACCAATCGGAGAGAAGAGGTCGACGATACGGACACTGGGATTCGTTGTCGCCTTATCGCCACAGAGGGTGAATTTTTCCTCTGGGAACAAAGGCGTCAGATGCTCGAAAGCCACACGATCGCGCACTTCAGATGGCTGACGGCCATTGATCATCTTAACAGTGGTAAGTGCGAAATATTTCTCATTCTCATGAGGCGGACGTACACAGCAGTCGACCACATCGCCAGTCTTCAGACCATATTTCTTGATCTGCTGTGGAGATACGTAGATGTCATCGGGCGAGGAGAGGTAATTATAGTCGGAACTGCGAAGGAATCCGTAGCCGTCGGTAAGGCATTCGAGAACACCGTTACCTTCAATCAGATCCTCGAAATCGTACTTCGGCATGTTTGACTGACGGGGTGCTGCTGGCTCTCCTGCAGGTGCCTGCTGAACCATCGGACGATCGAAGATGTCGAGCGTGGGACTGGCGGCCTGGTCCTCGATGGGAATATCAAGGATGGTGATGAAATCAGTACCATCGTCAGGATCACCCATCCAGACACCATTCTCGTCGACCTCGTCTGTGTCGACTGGCACCGATGGTGCTTGTTCCTTGCGTAAAGACATTTTTTCACGCAACTGTTCAATCGCATTGGCAGCATCTTCATCAGGAACATTGTCGAAGTTGGCAGCCTCGGGGATGATATCCGAGAGGTCGCTGTTATTTCCCTCGGCTACTGCCTGAGCTGCTGCGGCAGCTGCTTCCTCAGCCTCCTTTTCAGCCTTGCTCTTGCGACCACGCTTCTTGGGCGCAGGTTCCTCAGCTTCAGGGCTTGAAACGGGAACGTCGCTGAAGAGTGAGGGCGTCTCAACCTTCTTCTTCCGATTGTTCTTACTATCGAGATTCTCGCCATCTTCGCCTTTGACAGTGTAGACTTTGCTGGTATCTTTCTTGGCGATACGTGTTCTCTTTTTCTTCGGACTATCGTCGACAGCACTGTTCTCGGCGGCCTTGTCGAGAATTGCATAAACGACGTCTTCCATCTGATCGTTAGGATTAACCTTAATACCCAACTGATCTGCTATACCCACGAGCTGGGGTATATCCATAGATTCTAATTCTTCTTTTGTATACATATAATACAAGTATGATTTCTGATTTGAACTCAAAAATAAGATTGGAAATGCTTCTCGAACGGAAGCATTGTTTTGAAAAACGATGCAAAGGTAAGCATAATTTTGGAAACTTCCAAATAAAATCAAAAAAAAATCGTACCTTTGCAGCGAAAATTTGAAAAGTAAATGGAAATTAAGAAAGCTGAATTCACCTTGAGCGCTCCAATGGTGTCGATGTGTCCAAAGGACAATAAGCCAGAATATGCCTTCATCGGAAGGTCTAATGTAGGAAAGTCGAGTCTGATCAATATGCTGACAAATCGAAAAGGTCTGGCGAAAACATCTGCCACACCAGGTAAGACTCTGCTGATCAACCATTTCATCATCAATGACGAATGGTATCTGGTAGACCTTCCTGGTTACGGATTTGCCAAGCGATCCAAAAAGGAACTACAGAAACTAGAGCAGATGGTCAGTGGCTATATCCTGCAACGTGAACAGTTAGTGAATGTGTTCCTACTCATCGACGTCAGGTTGGAGCCACAGAAGATCGATCAAGAATTCATCCAGTGGTTAGGTGATAGCAGTGTGCCCTTTGCCATTGTCTTCACCAAGGCCGATAAGCTATCAGCTACCAAGGTGAATCAGAACGTAGAAGCTTATAAGAAGGTACTTAGTGAAACGTGGGAGGAACTTCCGCCAATCTTCATTACGTCGTCAGATAAGAAGACAGGGCGCGAGGAAGTGCTTGATTACATTGAAGAAATCAATCAATCATTGAAATAGTGGCGAAAGATACTCCATATTTAGATGTACAACAGCTGACGAAGTCTTTTGGCTCATTGGTGCTGTTCGAAGATATCAGTTTCTCCGTTGCAGAAGGACAGCGTGTAGGACTGATTGCAAAGAATGGCACGGGTAAGTCGACTTTGTTGTCTATACTCTCAGGAAAGGAGGGCTACGACTCTGGTGAGATTATCTTCCGTCGTGATCTTCGTGTGGGGATGCTGGAACAGTCGCCAGTATTTGATCCTTTGGAAAGTGTGCTCGATGCTTGTTTCAATCATGAAGGCGATCCGGAGAAGGTGCTCAAGGCCAAACAGATTCTGACACAACTGCATATTCGCGACTTGCAACAGCCGATGGGACAGTTGAGTGGTGGTCAACAAAAACGTGTGGCACTGGCAAATGTGCTGATTACCGATCCCGACCTATTGATACTCGACGAGCCCACGAACCACCTGGATCTGGAAATGATTGAATGGTTAGAGGGCTTCTTGAGTCGGGGTAACAAAACCCTGCTGATGGTAACACACGACAGATTCTTTCTGGATCGCGTGTGTAATTTGATTTTGGAGCTCGATGACCATACGATCTACACTTATCGTGGTAACTATAGCTACTATCTTGAGAAGCGACAAGAACGCATCGACAACCGTAAGGCTGAGATAGCGAGAGCCAATAATCTTTATCGTACTGAACTGGAATGGATGCGACGCATGCCTCAGGCACGTGGACATAAAGCCCGTTATCGTGAGGAGGCCTTCTACGAATTGGAGAAAGTGGCCAAGCAGCGCATCGAAGAAAGACAGATCAGGCTGAAGTCGCGTAACGTCTATATCGGCTCGAAGATCTTTGAGTGTCAATATGTGTCGAAGGCCTTCGACGATAAGGTGATCCTGAAAGACTTCTACTATAACTTCTCACGATTCGAGAAGATGGGTATCGTGGGTAATAACGGTACAGGCAAAAGTACCTTTATCAAGATGCTCCTCGGTATGGTGCCACTCGACAACGGACGTTTCGACATCGGTGATACCGTACGCTTTGGCTATTTTTCTCAAGAAGGGTTACAGTTTGACGAGCAACAGAAGGTCATCGATGTAGTAAAAGATATTGCGGATTATATCGACTTGGGAGGTGGCAAACACTTCTCAGCTACACAGTTTCTGCAGTATTTCCTCTTCACGCCCGAGCAGCAGCACAACTACGTGTATAAGCTCAGTGGTGGTGAGCGTCGGAAGCTATACCTTTGTACGGTTCTGATGAAGAATCCCAATTTTCTGGTACTCGACGAGCCTACGAACGATCTCGACATTGTGACACTCCAAATACTAGAAGAGTATCTTCAGGATTTCCCAGGTTGTGTGATTGTGGTGAGCCATGACCGTTACTTTATGGACAAGGTGGTTGATCATCTGTTGGTGTTCAAGGGCGATGGGGAGATTAAGGATTTCCCAGGTAACTATACGCAATATCGTGAATGGCAATCGTTACAACCAAGGGAATCTTCTCAGACGAAAGATGCTACACCAGCCAAGGGAAGCAGGCAGAACCGTGAAGCCCAACCTATAGGGAAACGTAAGATGACCTATAAGGAGAAACGTGAGTTTGAGCAATTGGAGAAAGACATCGAGAAGCTTGAATCTGAACAACAATCCATAGAGGAAGCCCTTTGTAGTGGGACACTCTCTGTGGAGGAATTGACGGAAAAGAGTAAACGACTTCCGCTATTGAAGGATGAGCTCGATGAGAAGTCCATGCGTTGGTTGGAATTGTCGGAAATTGAAAATTGAAGATTAATATATGATACAACAGCAATATCCATCTGAATTACTGGAACGGGCTGTGTCTGAATTTGCCAAATTGCCTGGTATCGGCAGGAAGACAGCACTCAGATTAGTGCTGTGGATGCTGCGCCAGGACGATCAGGATGTGGAGCAGTTCGCAAAGGCCATAGGTCAGTTGAAACAGGAAGTGAGATACTGCCACATCTGTCATAACATCAGCGACACCGAAATCTGCCCCATCTGCTCTGACGAGCGCCGGGACAAGTCGACCGTCTGTGTAGTAGAGAATATCCAGGACGTGATGGCCATCGAGAACACTCAACAGTTTCATGGGCTCTACCACGTCTTGGGAGGTATCATTTCTCCGATGGATGGAATGGGACCTGGTGATATTGAGATCGACTCGCTCATCCACCGTGTAGCAGATGGTGGAGTTCAGGAGGTTATTCTCGCCTTGAGTCCCACTATGGAAGGCGATACAACCAATTTCTATATTTACAGGAAGTTGGCCGCCTATAACGTAAAGGTGAGTGTGATAGCCCGAGGTGTGGCAGTAGGCAATGAACTGGAATATACGGACGAGGTGACATTAGGTCGATCGATAACGAATCGAACCGTATTTGAAGACAAATAAAAACAAGGTATAAGATGAAAAGAATTAGTAAAAGTCTGACTTTGATTTATATGCTGTTGGCGGCCTTGACGCTGATAGTGATCGTGCTCTATGAAACGAATATCTTAGAATCAGGTATCATGGCTGAAGAGAAACAATCGGAGTTTATACTCACAGCCCTGATGGAACTAGTGTCATTGGGAGCAGCCTTTCTGGGATTGAGACTTTTTAAGTTCAAGGCAGTACACAATGATCTGGTCAGCCGCCAGGAACCAGCTATGATGAAATGGGGAACCATTCGTCTGCTGACACTTGAAGTGCCGATGCTGGCTGACACCTTATTATATTATATATATATGAATACGACTTTTGGCTATCTGGCCATTATGCTGCTGCTTTGTTTACCATTCGTATTCCCAAGTCTGAACCGTTGTCTGGCTGAAACTGCATCTGAGGAATGAAACTGAGCATCGTCATTGTCAGCTATAACGTACGAAACTATTTGGAGCAATGTCTTCAAAGCGTGAAACAAGCCTTTGATGGTATTGAGGGCGAGGTGTTTGTCGTTGACAATCGTTCTGACGATGACAGTGTGGAAACTGTGAGAACGAATTATCCTTGGGTTCGTCTGATCGTGAATCAGGAGAATATGGGATTCTCTCGAGCCAACAATATTGCCATTCGCGAAGCCTGTGGCGAATATGTGCTGCTGCTCAATCCCGATACCATTGTGGAGAAGGATACTCTGCGTGAGGTGCTCGGCTTTATGGAGGAACATCCGAAGGCTGGTGGGGCAGGTGTGATGATGCACAATGCCGATGGCTCACTGGCTCCGGAATCACGTAGAGCACTACCTACACCTTGGGTGTCATGTCTGAAAATGCTCGGATTTTCGAAACGATATTATATGAGTCATTTGCCTTGGGACAAGCCGGGTAGGATAGAAGTGATTAGTGGCGCTTTCTGCTTCCTTCGTCGGAAGGCCCTCGATGAGGTCGGACTTCTGGATGAGGATTTCTTTATGTATGGCGAAGATATCGACTTATCGTATAGACTGTTGAAAGGCGGTTGGGAGAACTGGTATCTGCCTTATCCGATTACACATTTCAAAGGGAAATCTACTCAAAAAAGCGATTACCGTTACGTGCACATCTTCTATAAGGCTATGCTGATTTTCTTCCGCAAGCACTATAGCCACCTGAGTGTTTTCTATGCACTGCCAGTCAAGATGGCTATTTACTTTCGTGCTGCCATAGCTCTGACGGATATATTACGTAAAAAACTACATTTATGACGTTAGAAAGTTCAATGATCAAGTTAAGAGCGATTGAACCAGAGGACCTGGATCTGTTATATCGGATTGAGAACGATAGAGAACTCTGGAATGTCGGCACGACGAATGTGCCCTATTCAAGATATGCCCTTCATGACTATGTAGCTCACGCCTCTGACGATATCTATATGGATCGTCAGGTCAGGATGATTATTGAGAATAACGAAGGTGATATTGTCGGTATTGTAGATTTGGTGAATTTCGATCCTGGTAACAGGAGGGCAGAAGTTGGGCTGATCGTCCTGGATGCTTTCAGAAGACGTGGATATGGCAGAAATATATTGTCCCAAATTGCAGATTATGCCCTGAACGTATTACATCTGCACCAGCTTTTCGCCTATATCGATCTGAGGAACGAAGCTTCATATCATCTGTTTAAAGTGGCGGGCTACAAGGAATCTGTCAGAATCAAAGATTGGCTTTACGATGGCAGAGAATATCACGATGCAGTGATGATGCAGCTGCTTTTTTGAGAGAAAAATACTGATTCCATCAAAAAAATCGCAAAAATGTTTTGTGGATTCGGAATTTATTTATACCTTTGCACCCGCTAATAAGAAAGAGTGCTTTCTGGTGCGTTAGTTCAGTAGGTTAGAATGCCTGCCTGTCACGCAGGAGGTCACGAGTTCGAATCTCGTACGCACCGCATAAATTTTTGATTAGCACTCTTGGTGCGTTAGTTCAGTAGGTTAGAATGCCTGCCTGTCACGCAGGAGGTCACGAGTTCGAATCTCGTACGCACCGCAAAGCCCATCAGATATGTTCTGATGGGCTTTTTTTATGGAAAAAGTAAAAAAATGACGCAATAATTTGGTAATTCCAATTAATTGTACTATTTTTGCAAAATCAAATAGTAATATATTACTGACCCGAAATGGATGTAGGAGAAACTTTAGAATCAAAGATAAACCGAAGTGAGTATAAAATACTTATTGTCGATGATGTTGTCAGCAATGTCTTGTTGTTAAAGATTTTGTTGACAAACGAGAAATTTCAGGTATGCACGGCCAATAACGGAACGACCTGTATCGAGCAGGCTAAGAAAGAGCATCCCGACTTGATTCTTCTGGATGTTATGATGCCTGATATCAGTGGTTTTGATACGGCAGTGATTCTGAAAAAGGATGATGAGACTAAAGACATTCCAATTATTTTCTTGACAGCCTTGAATACACCTGCAGATCTGGTGCATGGTTTCAAGGTTGGTGCTAGCGACTTCTTGACAAAGCCCTTCAACAAGGAAGAACTTGTGATGCGTGTGATGCAACAGATCTCTTTGGTGGCTGCTAAACGTATTATCGAACAGCAGAATGCAGAGTTGAGAGCCACATTGAGCAATCGTGACAAGATGTATTCCGTTATCGCCCATGATCTTCGTTCTCCTATGGCCAGTATCCGTATGGTGCTGAATCTTGTAGTGGCTTCAACCTCTCCAGAGCTGGTAGGGCCCGAACTTTATGAACTGTTGGATAAGGCCAATAAGGAATCAGAGGATGTTCACGACCTGCTCGATAATCTGCTGAAGTGGACTAAGAGTCAGACAGGTCGTCTGAATGTCGTCATCCAGGATCTTGATCTGAATGATATCATTCCCGGTGTTGTAGAGATCTTTGAGATGATTGCCCAGACAAAGCGCATCAAACTTGACCTTCAGATGGGGGACACACCTCTCGTTGTGACAGCTGATAATGATATGCTGAAAACCGTTGTGCGTAATTTCCTCTCGAATGCCATCAAGTTCTCGCCCGAAGACTCTTCTATCGAAATTATTATGACGAAGGAGGGTGATTTCGCGAAAGTCAGTGTCAGAGATCATGGTGTGGGAATTGCTGCTGAGCGTCTGGGCTCTATCTTCCATAAGGGTGAGACAACCTATGGAACAGGAGGAGAAGAGGGCTCTGGACTCGGACTCCAACTCTGTCAGGATTTTGCCAGAAAGATCGGTGGCGACTGTACGGTTGAATCTGTCGAAGGAGAGGGTAGTACCTTCAGTGTCCTGATTCCATTAAAGAAAGAATGATGAATACACCTATTTATATTATAGAAGAAACTCGACTTCGCCGCAATCTCAAGCTTATAGCTTCTGTTGCGGCGAAAGCCGATATAGAGATTATACTTGCCTTCAAAGCTTTTGCGCTGTGGAAGACATTTCCGATCTTCAGGGAATATATACAATCTACGACAGCCAGCTCTTTATCTGAGGCCATACTGGCTTTCGAGAAGTTCGGTGCTCCTGCCCATACCTATTCGCCCGCTTATACAGATGAAGAGTTTGACAGGATTGTCAGTTGCTCTTCACATCTGACGTTTAATTCTCTATCTCAGTATGAACGTTTCCATCATCGGGCCAAAAGTGTTTCGATAGGTCTGCGAGTGAATCCGGAATATTCAGAAGTAGGTACAATGCTCTATAATCCTTGTGCCCCTGGTACTCGATTTGGTGTTACTGCTGATAAACTGCCTGAACAGTTACCTGCAGATATCGAAGGGTTCCATTGTCATTGTCATTGTGAGAGTGGGGCTGATGTGTTCCAACGTACATTGATACATATTGAAGAGAAATTCTCACGTTGGTTTCCACAATTGAACTGGATTAACTTTGGAGGTGGGCATCTCATGACACGTAAGGACTATGATGTGGATCTGCTGATCCGCATGATGCAGGACTTCCATAAACGTTATCCTTGGTTAAAGGTGATTCTGGAGCCAGGTAGTGCTTTTGCCTGGCAGACGGGTCCGCTGATTTCTCATGTCGTTGACTTGGTTGAGGATAAAGGTATCAAAACAGCCATTCTTGATGTCAGCTTTACATGTCACATGCCCGATTGTCTGGAAATGCCTTATCAGCCTGATGTAAGGAATGCAGAATCTGTCGAATTGGAAAAGGCTACGGAACCTTTGACTTATCGCTTAGGAGGTAACAGTTGTTTGAGTGGCGACTTTATGGGTTCATGGCGTTTCCCCAAAGAACTTCAGATTGGCGACGAGGTTATTTTTGAGGATATGATTCATTATACCACCGTCAAGACGAACACCTTTAATGGTATTTCTCATCCTGCAATAGGTATTCTGCACGAAGATGGGCGTATGGAACTTTTGCGTCGTTTTGGCTATGAAGATTATCTGAATCGTATGGATTAAGTAGCCTAAAACGGCCAGTTTTCGATAAAATGGCACTTTTTTTGAAAAAAAACTGAGAAAAAGTTTGCCAGTTCGGAAAAAAGCATTACCTTTGCACTCGCATTTAGAGAAATGCCTCGAAGAAACGGATTTTTTGATGCTAAGTATTCGAAGAAAATGCGGAAATAGCTCAGTTGGTAGAGCACAACCTTGCCAAGGTTGGGGTCGCGGGTCCGAGTCCCGTTTTCCGCTCACTTGTTGAACAAAAAAGAGACATTAGGGAATGGCCTTAATGAATAAAATGCCCAGGTGGCGGAATTGGTAGACGCGCACGTTTCAGGTGCGTGTGCCGCGAGGCGTGCAGGTTCGAGTCCTGTTCTGGGCACTCTTTTTTATTCAGCTTTTTGTTGGAGAGGTGGCGGAATTGGTAGACGCGCTACTTTGAGGGGGTAGTGTCAATTGCGACGTGGGAGTTCGAGTCTCCTCCTCTTCACATTTTTGAAATTCTGCGGAAATAGCTCAGTTGGTAGAGCACAACCTTGCCAAGGTTGGGGTCGCGGGTCCGAGTCCCGTTTTCCGCTCTTTTTATTAGGAAAACAACAATCTTTTTTCAAATGAATTTGTATTTAAGATATTTTGACCGTGAAACGCTTGTTTCCACAGTGGATGAAGCCATTGAATTTTTGCGCTCAATCGATGAGATAGAGATGAATCCTCTCCTCGAGGCAGATATTCGTGAGTATGCAGCAAGTGAAGTTTTTTATCCCAAGCGGTATAAGATTCATCCAAGGGTCTATTTCATTATTATTAAGACAGAGGCAGCAACTATGCAAGACTTCAAAGATAAAAAGGCCCTGCACCCCATCAGCGAAATGGATGCGAAAGCTCCTGTTCCTGCATTGGTACGTCTGAACGAAATACGTCCAGGTTGGTATGAGGGTATTGTTGATTTTAAACGTGTCTTACTCGTACCTGGGACAGGAAAGTTCCAGTATCGTGATACCCAGTTTGTAGCTCGCGTGAAGGCTGTCTCTGGTATGGAGTGCTATGAGCGTATCATTGACCACCTTCGTGATAAGGTGGATGAGCGTAGTCAGTTCCCCTCAGCAAAAGGTAAGAATTTCAAGTTCCGTTATTTAGGTAAAGCAAAAGATCAGATCGATGAATAAGGTAATGCTGATAGGTAACGTAGGTCAGGAACCCGAAGTTAGATATGTGGATCAGGGTGTGGCTGTAGCTCGCATCCGCCTGGCAACGACAGAGCGCGGCTATACGCTCCAGAACGGTACTCAGGTGCCAGATCATACGGATTGGCACAATGTTATTTTATGGAGACGACTGGCTGAGATTGTTGAGAAATATGTTCACAAAGGTGATAAGCTCTATATTGAAGGTCGCATCCGCTATACGACTTATGATGACAAACAAGGTCAGCGTAGGTATGCCACAGAGATCTGGGCAGACAATATGGAAATGCTGACTCCGAAAACAAACGTAGACGATGGACTATCTTCAACAAGCCCTGAGTGATATTCAGTTTGTGATTCCCACAACGGGAGCCATCATTTCGGGTGTTTTAGCGACTGTATTGTTGCTTTTTTCTGCTCTTGCATCTGGTTCCGAGATTGCATTCTTCTCTTTATCGCCTAACCATCTGAATGAGCTCGATGAAGATAAGAATGATTCCGACCGCAAGATCCTGAAACTGCGTGAGGACTCTGAGCGCACATTGGCAACGATCCTGATTACAAATAATCTGGTAAATGTTACCATCATCATGCTGCTCAACTATTTCATTGCGCATGTCGTGGATTTTGGTAACGCAGTATGGCTGGAGTTTATCGTAATCACCGTCTTGCTGACTTTCCTCTTGCTTTTATTTGGCGAAATCATGCCGAAGGTCTATGCAGGTCAGAATCCCTTGGCATTCTGTCGTCTCACGGCAGGTAGTATTCTCTTTTTAAGTAAGGTGTTCTATCCGCTGTCTGAGATTCTGATCAAGACAGGTCTTCTGGCAGGGAAGGTGGTTCAGAAAGAAAACCATGTGCTGAGTGTCGATGATCTCGAACAGGCACTTGAACTGACTGATAAGGAAGAGCTGAAGGAAGAGAAGAATATGCTTGAGGGCATTGTACGCTTTGGCGATGAGACTGCTAAGGAAGTGATGACCTCGCGTCAGGATGTGGTCGATCTGGATTTCCGACTGCCTTTCCCTGAGGTACTCAAGTGTATCATCGAGAACAATTACTCTCGTATTCCCGTCTATCAGGATACGATCGATAATATCCGAGGCATTCTCTATATCAAGGACTTACTGCCTCATTTGTCGAAACCTGCCACCTTCCGTTGGCAGTCTCTGATACGTCCACCTTATTTCGTCCCTGAAACGAAGAAGATCGACGACTTGCTGCGCGACTTCCAAGAGAATAAAGTCCACATAGCCATTGTGGTAGATGAGTTTGGTGGTACGAGTGGTATTATCACGTTGGAGGATATTCTGGAGGAGATTGTTGGTGAGATCAACGATGAATATGATGAGGAAGAGAAGAACTACACTCGTATCAATGCCAACACTTACATCTTCGAGGGCAAGACGTTGCTCAGCGACTTATACAAGATCCTGAATCTCGATGACGAAACCTTCGAGGAGGTTGAGGGCGATGCAGACTCCTTGGCTGGTCTGCTTCTGGAGATTAAAGGTGACTTCCCTGAACTTCATGAACGGATTGACTACAAGAACTTCACCTTCGAAGTGACTGAAATCGATGAACACCGCATCTCCAAGATCAAGGTTGTCATTCACGAAAAACCTGCTGAAGAATAAAATAAGAATCCCGCTCTCTCAAGCGGGATTTCTTATTATTTGTACTTTTCTATCAGTCCTTCAGCCTGAGCGTCTCCAAGATCGCGGGCTTTCTGGAGGTTGGCTATTCCCTCAGCCTTCTGACCTTTCAGACATTGTGCCAGACCTAAGAACAGATAACCGTCACTGTTATTAGAATCAATCTGAATACATTCCTGAGCTGTCTGCATAGCCTGATCATACATACCGACTCTGACTTCAAGCGACGCCTTCTCTGCGTAATAGAGAATCTCTTGAGGATTCATCTGCACAGCACGATTGATATCGTTCAGGGCCTGCTGATAGAGACGTCCCTTGATCTCTGCCTGATGACGGACATAATAGAAATTGTCATCGATAGTGGCCTTCATCAGATTCTCATACTCATTCATGTCGGTGATGGCATCACGATACTTCCCTGTATTCAATTTGGCCTGAGCGCGCGCCCAGAGGTAGGGAGCAGCCTCCTTCAGATAAGGTTTCGAGAAGGTGTTCATCGTACTGTCCATCAGAGCCAGCATGGCTGTCGTGTCCTTCAGCATTTCCTTGCAACGTGCAGCTGCGTAGAAGATCTCAGCACTTCTTAACTCAGAATCTGTCAACTCATGATAGATGTTGTAGGATTCATCATATTTCTGCTGGGCAAAGAGGATGGCAGCTTCAAGTTGACGATAGGTAGGTTGGGAATTGATGCCGATGGCTTCCCTGACTTCAGTGAGTGCTTTGTCAAGACTCCAATTGGAGTAGGGTTGTGCACTCTGATAAATCTCCTTATTGTAGATCAGATGGGCATACGAGAAGTGAGCTTCTTCCTTCTTTTCTGCCAGTTTGATGGCCTGTTCCATATCCTGCTGAGCAGCTGCGAAATCTCCATTGCCTGCCAGCAACTGAGCCCGATAGGAATAGCCGTCTGCTGCATTGGGGAACTTCTCCAGGAAGTCGTTGACCATTGTTGCGTAAGTGATGGAATCAGCCTGACTATTAGCGAGATACAGAGCCAGCGTAGCTTCTGTGATGTCGTCAGGCAATTCTTTCTTAATCTGTGTCAGCTTCAGGGTGGCATCATTCATGGAGAAGCCCGAGATCTTCAGCGAGTCTGCGAAACTGGCTCCGACGGCATAGTTCAGTGTGTCCTTGACGGAGGCTGGTTGCTGCATCATACCGATTACTTCGCCTGCATCGTTCAGCAACGGACAACTCACGCTGTTTTCAGGCATCGTGATGGCTACCGTATAGTAGTCATAGTTCTGATGGAACTTCTCTGCCTTACGCACCACACCTTTCATCACATTCTTAACCTCGTGATAAGGCAGGAGCCACACGTTGCTACCCTCAGAAGCCGTAGATGCACTGATACTCATGGGTTGTGTCTTTCCTTTTACACGGAACTTCACAACATCATACATGTCATTGGCACCGAGGATGCTGACTACTGGCAGTTCCTTCCCTTGGAAATCGATGATAACCGCACGAGTAGCACCCTTAAACGGGGTAAAGTTACTGACAGCCTCACCACTGGCTCCCGTGAAGAAACCGTTACTGCTTGCTATCAGCGAACCATCAGCCGAAAAAGTCTTCAGGGTAAACACCGACTTCGAGGCGTTCTTGACCCATCCTGGCTGAGCCAGACAGCCTGCCACCGATAGCAGCAGACAACATATCATTACTGTTTTTCTCATATTCAACATATCTTATTATATTCTACTTTTTTTCTTTCAGTACAGGCAGTGCCAGATGATACTTCACTGCCAGGAAACGGATCAGACAGGTCACCACGAAACTGATGATCGCACTCAGCTCTGTCGACAGACCAAAATAGAACAGTCCCCAGTAGACGATGCCTCCCAGCACGCATGCCATCGCATAGATCTCCTTGTGGAAGATGACGGGCTCGTTGTTCAACAGCACATCACGGATCACACCACCAGCACTTCCCGTAATACAGCCCATGATAATGGCTACCCAGAAAGGCTGTCCGAAAGCCAGACTCTTCTGAATACCAGCGATAGTAAACAGGGCCAGTCCTAATGTGTCGAATACGAACCACGCATTCTTCAAGGGCTCCATCCACTTGCCGAAGAAGGCAACAGTCAACAAGGCTACGGCAGTACAGAGCAGATAGATCGGTGTCGTCATCCAGAAGGGAGTCGTGCCGAGCATCACGTCGCGAATCGTACCACCGCCGATAGCTACAGCTACACCACAGACATAGCCACCGAACCAGTCAAACTGCTTCGCTGCTGCATGCCGGATACCTGAGATGGCGAAGGCAAAAGTACCCAACAGCTCTATGATCCTGATGATCAGTTCGTGCTCCATTTCAACAATTGCTTGGCGTTTTGGATAGCAGCCTCCGAGATATCACTGCCACTGAGCATCTGGGCTATCTCGTCGATACGCTCCTCAGGAGAGAGTTGGCGCATCTTGCTGATAGTACCTTTCGATGTCTCTTCCTTCTCAACCTTATAGTGGGCTGAACCGAGTGCAGCAATCTGAGGCAGATGCGTGATACTGATCACCTGACGTTCATGCTGTCCCATCTCCTGCATGATCTGTGCCATCTTCTCTGCCGTCTTACCACTGACACCAGTATCGATCTCGTCGAAGATGATGGTTGGCAACTTGACAGCCCCACTGATCATCGCCTTCAGCGACAGCATCACACGGGCAATCTCACCACCCGAAGCTACCTGAGAGATGGGTTGGAGTGGGGTAGAAGTGTTGGCGCTGAAGAGGAAAGCCACCTGATCCTGTCCGCTGGCTCCGAGCGCACTTTCCGTCATCTGGATGCTGAAGCGCACGTTGGGCATACCCAGTGGAACCAGTCTGGTCTGCATCTCTTTCTCTATCTGTTTAGCTGCTTTCGTGCGAAGCTTCGTCAGTGTGTCGGCAGCTTTCTTCGCCTGCATCTGCAACTGTGCGAGTTTCTTCTGAAGTTCTTCCAGTGCCTCGTCGCTGTTCTCGATACGATCCAACTGCAGTTTCAGTTCGTCACGTTTAGTGATCAGTTCCTCAACTGTGTCCACGTGGTATTTCTTTTCCAGATCGTAGAGCTTGTCCAGACGGTTATTGATGACATCCAACTCGTTTGGATCAAAATCCACGTATTCCATCTGACTGCTGATTTCCTGTGCGATATCCTTCAGTTCGATATAGCTGCTGTCCATTCGTTCCACCAGTTCCTTGGCATCAGGCAACACTTGTTCGATTTGCCTGATGGCCGATAGAGCTTTCTTTAAAGAGACGACAACACCAATGCCTTCTGATGAGAGCGCATTGTCTGCCTCGTAGAGTGAACTCTTGATTTCCTCTGCGTGCGACATTGTCTCACTCTTCTGCTCCAGCTCTTCCTGCTCACCTTCCACGAGGTTGGCCTGCGACAGCTCGTCGCACTGGAACTGTAGGAAATCCGCATTCTGACGGTTCTGCTCGATACTCTCCTGGAGTGCCTGCAGTTCCTTCTCTGCTGCATGATATTGCGTAAAGGCCTGCTGATAGTCAGCCAGTTCCTTCTCGTCGCCAGCGATGATGTCCACGACGTTCAGTTGGAAATCCTGCTTGTTGAGCAACAGGTTCTGATGCTGTGAATGGATGTCCACCAAACGTTCTCCGAGTTCCTTCAGCATCGACAGCTGTACAGGTGTGTCATTGATGAACGCCCTGCTTTTTCCTGCTGCTGTCAGTTCCCGTCTGATGATACAGTCTGCGGCATCATATTCGATATCGTTCTCCTCGAAGAAGTCCTCCATCCCATAGCGCGAGAGGTCGAACTGCGCTTCGATGACACATTTGTCAGCACCCTGCTTGATGGCTTTCGAGTCAGCCCTCTGTCCCAGCAACAGTCCGATGGCACCGAGGATGATACTCTTTCCGGCTCCCGTCTCACCAGTGATTACCGAGAAACCTGGATAGAGCTCAATATCCAGTTCATCAATCAGCGTAAAGTTCTTGATATATAAATGTTTAAGCATATTATTTGATTTTGTCCCAACTGCTGCTCTGCGAGGCATTGATGCTCATCAGCAGTTCGTAGATACGTTCCTTTTCCTTCTGCGTGCCCTTACCGTTATAGATGTTCGTCAGCTCGTCGCGCTTGTAGTCCGTCCAGATCTGTGGCAACAGACTGAGGGGCTTGTTCTCGTGGGCTTTCTTCAGTCCTTCCTCCAAGGCTGTCGAGATCTCTGTTCGTCCTCGCTCCACATTGTTGGCCATCTCGTCGAGTCCCTTACGGTAATAATCATATTGCAGCTGACGGAAGGGCTTCATCGCTTCGTCGAGATAATCGTTGATGATGGCAAAGCGGTTTCGGCTGTCCTCAAACGACTTCCATCCTGGGTAACCCAGATTCTGGGCATTGTTCACGAGATACATGCACTGTTGCAGGATCTCCGAACCACCCATCGGCGAAAAGCTGTCCAGATTGAGTCCGATGATCAGATAGGCATAATAGGCGAGGAGGGCAGTCAGCTGGTTGTCTACATTCTCATCCATGAAGTTCAGCTGGTCGAACTGCTTGAACTCAAAGTGGAAGTTATCGTCCTTATTATTATATAAGGTGGAAGTATAGGCCGAGTTGAAGACGGGTCTATTCGCCTGTATCAGGGCTGTACATTCGAAGCGGTTCTCCTCACGGATATATTTGGTCACCGTGAGGTTCAGGCTGCAGGCGATGCGCTCGTTCTTCTGGAACTGTAGTCCTGTCCACTGTCGCTCGTTGATAAATTGCTCCATCGTTTGTTGCAGGTTCTCAAAGATGCTGACGTCCGAGCCCTGAATCTGACTATGGTTGATATTAACCTTTACTTGCAGCTCCTGAGCCTGAATGCTAAGAACTGCAAGTAAGAAGATTAATGTCAGTATCGTCTTGACGATCCTCATCCGTTCAAACTTGCCTCGCGCAGACGAATGCGTGTCAGCACCTGTTTTGTGTTATAGGTGAAGTCGCCTGAGAGGATCCAGCTGTAATAGCCTGGATCGATATGCAGCACGTCGGCAACGGGGAGTCCCTTGTGCTTGCCGAAGTTGAACACCTCCGTCAGTTTGGGTTTGCCGTCCTTGTCGAGCACTGGGTTACCGTTGCGATCCTTCACCTCGCCCCAGATGATACGGCCTGCGAAGTCCACGTTGTTGTTCTGCTTCGAGAACTCAGCCAACTTGTCCATATCGTTCTCCAGCACCTTCTCCTCGTCCTCATTGGCACCAGGGGCATACTTGTCGAGCTGTCCCATCAGCACGCGATAGGTGGCCTCTGTGTCCTGATCGGCACGGTGAGCCTCGAAGTCCTCTTCCATCTTCCTACCGCAGTAGAACTTATAGGCCGAAGCCAGGTTGCGACGCTCCATCTTTCTGAAGATCGTACAGGCATCGATCATGCGACACTTGCTGAAGTCGAAGTCGATACCAGCTCTCAGGAATTCCTCAGCGAGCAGGGGGATATCGAAATTGTTCGAGTTGAAACCTGCGAAGTCACAGCCCTTGAACTTATCAGCCAGCGTCTGTGCCAGCTGCTTGAATGTCGGCTTGTCCTTCACGTCTTCGTTCGAGATACCCGTCAGCTGGGTGATAATCGGCTCGATAGGCTTCTCTGGATTGATCAGCTCGTCACCACGTTCCTCCTCACCATTGGGGCTCACTTTGATATAGGATATCTGAATGATTCGATCCTTGACAAGATCAAGACCGGTCGTCTCCAAGTCGAAGATAACCAGTGGCTTTGTAAGATTAAGTTTCATTCTTTATAAACTGTAAACTAGTCATTAATCAGCATAGGCATCATCAGCATCAGCACATCCTGGTTCTCAGGCTGCTCTGAGGGGAGTACCAGACCTGCGCGACTGGGATCAGCCAACTGGATGACTACCTCCTGACAATCAAAGTTGCTCAGTACCTCAATGAATGAAGCTCCCTTGAAGCCGATCGACATGGCCTTGCCGTTGTAGTCACAGCTCATGCGCTCGGTAGCTGTCTTAGAGAAGTCGTAGTCCTCAGCATCGAGCTGCAGGGTTGAACCCTCCACGTGGAAGCGGATCAGGTTGCTCGAACCGTTGGCAAACGGCTGAACACGACGCAAGGCTGCCAACAGTCCCAGACGGTCTACGCGCAACTCGTTGGGGTTGTTCTGTGGGATGACGGCGTTGTAGTTCGGGAATCGGCCCTCAATCAGGCGGCACTGCAGTGTTCCGTCACCATAGTTGATCTCAGCGTTACGCTCATCGAAGCGGATCGTCACGTCGCCACCATCCTTACCCAGCAGGTTCTTCAGCAGGTTAGCTGGCTTCTTAGGCAGGATAAACGATGCAGGCTGGTCGCTCTTGATGGTGAACAGCTTGTTACGCACCAGCTTGTGTCCGTCGCTGGCTACGATGGCGAGACAGTCAGGAGTCAGGTCGAAATAGATACCGTTCATCACAGGGCGCAGTTCGTCCTGAGCCGTCGCGAAGAGTGTGCGGTTGATATTCTCAGCCAGTGTCAGGTTGGGTATCGAGATGATATTGGCATAGTCGCTGATGGGCTGAGCCATGGGGAACTCGTCGGCATTGTCGATGGGCAGCGAGAACAGACCGTTCTGATACGAGATCTTCACGATGTTCTGCTCCTGGTTCACGTCGAGGGTAATCGGTTGCTCCGAGATACCTTTCACGGCATCGAGCAGCAAAGAGTTACCGATGGCAAAGCGACATGAACCATCGCTTTCTGTCAGTTCAATCTGTGTCTTCATCACATTCTCGCTGTCTGATGCTGTCAGATAGAGAACGTTGTCACGGATTTCAAAAACGAAATCGCCCAGGATGGGAAGGGCGTTTTTACTGTTGATGACTCTCGAGAGTGCAGAGAGCTTAGAGCTCAGAGCTGTGCTTGAT
Source organism: Prevotella sp. (assembly GCA_017443345.1). Taxonomy (GTDB): domain Bacteria; phylum Bacteroidota; class Bacteroidia; order Bacteroidales; family Bacteroidaceae; genus Prevotella. The sequence goes on along the minus strand of JAFSNR010000061.1, from coordinate 2,430 downwards.
AATGTAAATCGCATAATTATTATAGTTCTTTTGTCCTTAATTACATATTATATAATTGGGACAAAATTACAAAAAAACGTTGTAATGAACAAAATAATTGGCAAAAAATTGTGGTATTCAAACTATTTTTAGTAATTTCGCCACGTGAAAACGAGAAAATCAACAAATAAAAACAATTTAAGCAATGGAATTAACAGGAAAAATTATTGCCGTTATGGAGCCACGAAGTGGCGTATCGGCTCGCACAGGAAACACATGGATGACTCAGGAGTATGTATTGGAAGTACCTGGAACTTATCCCAAGCGCTGTGTGTTTAACCTCTTTGGCGAAGACCGCATCAAGCAGTTCAACATCCAGCAGGGTGAGGATCTGACCATCCAGTTCGATATCGATGCCCGTGAATATCAGGGTCGTTGGTTCAATGATATTCGTGCCTACAATGTCACTCGTGGACAAGTGCCCCAGCCCACAGCTGCAGCTCCCAGTGCAGCCCCGTTCCCTCCCGCAGGAGCAGCTACAGCTCCTTTCCCGCCAGCACAGGAGCCCGCTGCTGAGAATTCAGCCGACGATCTGCCATTCTAAGGACTGACACGTAGCGATATGAAGAAGCTGTTTCTCATGGCGCTGTCGTTCCTGTTCGTTGGGGCGATCGGCGATGTAAAGGTCCATGCAGCCGACGGCGATTCGAAATCGTCCGAAGCTGTCGAGGCTGTCGACTTAGGTCTGAGTGTGAAGTGGGCCAACATGAACGTGGGCGCCACGCAGGATTCAGGCTTTGGTACGTACTTCGCATGGGGTGAGATCAAGCCCAAGCGATCCTACACATGGGGTACCTATGTCTGGAGCAATGGCAACAGTCAGTTCCCGATCAAGTATACCACTACCGACAACAAGACCCAGCTGGTTCCCTCCGACGATGCCGCCCGTGCCAATTGGGGAGGGGAGTGGCGCATGCCTACTGTCGATGAGTGCGAGGAACTGGCCAACCCTGAGAACTGCACATGGGAGTGGATCACGAAGGACGGTATCAACGGCTATAAGGTTACTGGTAAGAAGACGGGCAACTCCATCTTCCTGCCCATCACCGGATTCCGCTTCTATGATGACGTTCAGTTCCGTGCCATCAACGGCATTTACTGGTCATCAACGCTCTACTCGGGCACACCCAGCAAGGCCTGGTGCCTGGAGTTCAATTTCCAGGATGTCAACGTCACTCCCGGCAAGCTGTCAAGCAACCGTTTCAGTGGTCGCTGCATCCGTGCCGTTCGCAAATAAATAAGGTGCACTGAAGGGCAAGTTCCCCTGTGCACTTCGTCAAAGAAGAATCCTCGACCGCTTGGCCGAGGATTTCTTTTGTTATTTACGGATGAGTGTCGAACCCAGCTTGCCGAACGGACCCGCCATGGGAACCTGCTCTCCACGGGTCTTGGCCACCTCGGCCTGAGACTGATACTTGTTCTTGAACGCACTGGCCTGAGGCGAGAAGTTGGCCTGAGCCTGTGCCGATGTAACGCCGCTGACGGTCAGGATGGCGGCGAGCATCCACTGTTTGTTTACATCCTGCCTTTTTTGACGATTAACGCAAACGTTTAAGTTTTACACCAATTTAACAGAAATTATCAACTCACAAGCCCTCAAAAATCTGTCCCAAACGAAGAATCCCCCGCTCAATCCGAGCGAGAGATTCCTTTAACATTCAAGGGATCAATACCCCATGCAACTCGTAGCACCGAGGGCTGTCAGCACTGCTGAGATAATCGAAGCGAGTATCTGCAGCGACCACTTAAGGGTTTCCTTCTTCGTCATAGTTCACCTCCTTCCTGATTAGTTTCCAAGGTCGAAGCCGCCGCTTTCGCCGCTCTTGGTGAACGTCTTAGACGCTACCTCAGAAGTCTCACCGTCGAGGATGGCAATAGCCTTGATGGTCGTAGTGGCATTCAGGGTGATAGCCTCGCTATAGAGCGTGCTCTTTGCTGAAGGCTCACTGCCGTCAGTGGTGTAACGAACCTCTGCGCCCTGAGGACCCTGGATGGTTACCTGAGTGGAGTCAGTGAATGGAGATGTTCCTGAGATCTCTGGAGCCGTTACGCTCTCGGTCTCTGAGCCCGTCGAAGAGCCTGAACCGCTGTTCTCAGAACCTGAACCGCCGTTCTGCTCTGAACCGCTGTTCTCATTCTCGTTCTCAGGATCCTCGATGGTGCCGCTGTCACCAGAGGTTACACGCTTCAGGACGTTACCCTCCTCGTCGAGACAGGTGATCTGGATAGCCGTATTCTTCAGCTCGTCCTTCACGTCGACATTGGGCGTAAATACGATACGACGGGTGGTGATCAGGTTGGCCTTCACGTCCTCCAGCTTCTCTACCGCCTTCGAGCGTACGCCGAAGCGCATGGTTCCCAGACCGGGCAGGGGAACGGAGTGACCCTCAG
>JAFSNR010000060.1 GCA_017443345.1 Prevotella sp. | reverse complement strand
AGTCCTTTCCATCCTACCGAGAGCTCAGGCTGCAGCGACACATGCCCCAGATTGACTCCTCGCCAGACGTAACTACTCACGAAGTCAGCCTTCAGGCTGCCTTCTACTTCGCTTTGTGCTTGTGCGTTGCCCATGCTGACGACAGCCAGCAAGGCAGCAAGAAATGATTTTGTTTTCATATTTTTTTTGTATAACAGTTGCTTTGTTTTCTATTTCTGGAGACCAAAGTCGGCTTGTTGGGCTTCTACCTCCTGAAGCATCTTGGCTTTCTCCGCATCAGAGAGGGTGGACGAGTGTTGGGTCGTTTGGCTGCTGTGGGTGTTGCGGGCCAGCCAGGCCGAGACGGCGAGGATGACCAGCGAGAGGCACAGGGTGACGAACTGGTTGGGAGTCCAGTTGTAAATCCCATTGATGATGTCGCCCACCAGATTGGCCACGAAGGGATAGCACAGCAGGTTGACCCACGTGCTGCCCATATCGACAAAGCGCACGAAGGTGCCGAATACCGACAGTGTCACTTCCACTCTACCGTAGTCTCATATTCAGTAGAACTGGCTTTATTAAGCAAGATGATATTGTTTTCAATCTTCTGGCTGATGGTGGTGACGAGGCCGTCGGTGATCACGTATGTGAATTGAATGTCTTCTACGGTGAACAACTTGTCTTTAGCATACACTTTAATACTCTCCGAGGCAGGCAGGAAACGGCTCGTCTTTCCGAAGAATCCATACGCAGCGAGCCAGTCTTCACAATCGTTAAAATCGACGGGTATCACACGGTCTGCCGTTATGTCAGACGGTTCGTATGTCCTCACCGACTTCACTGCACCCTCTTCATTTAGCACTGTCACCGTGTGGATATTGTCATTCTGCCATTCGTAGTTCGTCACGGTGAGCATATCGCCATCCTGCCAATCGTAGTCTTTTTTCTCGTAGGCAAAGGTATGGCTGATCATTCGGCCCTGTCCGTCATATTCGTATGTGCTGATGGCCTGCGGCGCTTCAGGCCGTGGGCTACCTTCGCCGTACGAATAAATGCTCCCTTTCACAATGCGCCCCTCGCTATCAATATCGAAGTAGGTCTCAGTCACAGAGGTGGGAGCATCAGAATAAGAGGCCAACTTTCTGACGGTGTAAATCTGACTGTCTGAATACGAGAATTCTGCCCAGTGGTCAAGTCGCTGCTCGCCAGTGCTATTGTCGAAGTTTTTCCATTCCTTGATCCGGCCCTGGCTGTCATACGTGCATTGGTCAACGTCTTTTAACAATCTTTCCCCGTCTTTCAGCGAATAGGTAGTCATCTGGCTCACCCTCTTCTGCTGCGAGGGCTGGACAGGAGTCTCTTCCTGTGGGTTTCCGCCTACGGGGCTGTCATCGTTGGAACACGATGTCAATGTCAGGCTGCATGTCAGCGCAGCAGCAATCATACATAATTCAATTCTTCTCATATCTTCTTTAAATTTTTCTGGTACTTGTCCTTTGAGTCCTTTGAGTCCGTAGAGATATTGTTACTTAATCACTACCTTCCT
>JAFSNR010000007.1 GCA_017443345.1 Prevotella sp. | reverse complement strand
CATGAAGACCCTGAAGGGTACAGGTTGCTACTGCGTACACTATAAGGAGTACTGGGCAGACGGCGAAGAGCACTATGAGGACATCCTCCTCAGCTGCCAGAAGCTCGAGAACGGCCCCGTCGCATACGAGAATCCTTGGAAGTAAGTGAGTAAGCGAGAGCAAAGCCAAGCTTGCTTGAGCTCTGCCGAGCGCGAACTTACTCGATGCGATAGCATCAAGTAAAAAACCAAAATGTATAAAGAATCTGGAGGTATAACGCTTCCGGATTCTTTGTTTTTTCATTTTCGCCCTTCCTTTTTTCACGTTGATCGGTGTAATGCGAGGATAATAAATAATGAAAGTAAACTTAAACAAAAACAGATTTTTGAGAGAAAAGGGAAGAATGACTCAAAATTTTAGTACTTTTGCAGCGGAGAAAGATAAGTTATGTTCATCTTAAAGCGCAAATATCCGTTTCCACAGAGCAGTCACTGGCTGAGAGACTGCGTAGTCTATTGTGTGGTTGTTTTCCTGATTATGTATTTGTTGCAGCCGTTTGGATTCAACATGTATCAGGGCGATAAGCTGTTGGTCTCCCTTCTTTTTGGAGCGGTCACCTTCTGTGGTTGTCTGTTATTCGGACTTGTTTTACGTCCTATTCATCAACGCGTTTCACCCTGGCGGGTTTGGCACGAAGCCCTGGCGATACTGTCTTTGATCTTGTTCATTGGCATTTGCAACTTCTTCGTATTATCGTTCGTATACCATTATCCTATCAGGTTCGATATTTTTCTGCTGTTCCTCTATTGGACGCTGATTGTCAGCGTGTTTGTCACCATCTGCTCTGTAGGCCTGAACTATTACCGTTACCTGCGTAACCAACTTGAGTCGCTGCTTGACAAGACTACCGACGAGCAGACTGACATCACCGTGACCATTCATGACACCAACGTCAGGGGCAACGACCTGCAGCTACCCATCAACGACCTACTTTATATTGAGGCGCAGAAGAACAATGTGGCCGTCAGCTACGTGAAGGACGATAAGGTTGCTACGATCGAACTACATACTACCTTAGCTGCTGTGCTTGACGACATGAAGGATTACCCGAATATTTTTCAATGTCACCGTTCGTTTGTGGTAAACCTTAACAATATTACGTCGGCCCAGGGTAATTCCAATGGTTATCAGTTGAAGCTTGGCCAGAGTCCGGCAATCGTGCCCGTATCGCGTACTTACGTACCTAAGTTGCGCTCGTTTTTAGGTTAGCTATTCGTCCTCATTTCTAGTTATTCATCAGATGGGATAGTTGTCTGTCAGCCGTTTTAGTCGTATGTCCCGCAAATTTGGAAGTTCCAGAAATCGTCTCTATCTTTGCGGTCGAAAACATGTTAAATGATGATGATGATGAAAAAAGTAATTAAGGTAACGCTGCTGAGCGTATTAGGACTTGTATTAGTCTGTTGTGTGTTTATGTGGATGGAGTTCGGACCAATGGTCAAGGGAGCCCTCTCAACTGAAAAGATCGACGACGGTCTTTATTATATGGAGTATCGGGGTGATGACGGCTTCGACGAACTAATGGCCCAAGGTGGTTTTGAGAGTGCCGACGAGATGGTCAGTTACATCATCCAATTCCTGTCGAAAGGCCATTGTAAGGCTGAAGTGCAGACCCGGAAGACCGACTTCGGATGCTCTGCGCTGACCGTCAAGACCCCAGAAGGCGGTGTCCTGATGGGACGTAACTTCGATTTCCCATCGGCTGTGGGCGTTGTGCTGCATACAATTCCCAATCGTGGTTACGAGACGATAACCACCTTTAATGTCGAGTTCTACGGCTTTGGCGAAGATTACAAGCCTGAAGGGTTCACGAACCAGTATTTGGCGCTTGCTGGACTGTTTGTGGCACTCGACGGTATCAACGAGAAAGGACTCGCCATTGCCGACCTAATGGCAGGCGACACAATTCAGACTCACCAGCGCACCAGCAAGCCCGACCTGACGACGACGGCTGCCATCAGCTACCTAATAAAGAATGCAGCTACTGTCGACGAGGCTTTGGATCTGCTTCGTGGCATTGACATGCATTCCGACATCGGTTCAGCCCATCATTATGCGATGGCCGATGCCTCGGGCAGGAATGTGGTAGTAGAATATGTTGACAACGAAATGGTGGTCGTTGAGTCACCTGCTGTCGCCAACCACTATCTTTGTGAAGCCAAGCTGAATGTAGGTCTTTCCGAGGGCGATGATCGCTACTCACGGCTGTGTGAACGCTATGAACAGACGGGCGGCGTGATGAACGAGCAGCAGCTGACTGAGGTCATCGAGGCCGTATCGCAGCCCGAAAGGGAGGGCTTTCTCGGCACAGCCTGGACGATGGTCATGGATCTGAAGCATCCTGCGGTCACCTATTATTCCCGCCGCCACTTCGACAAGCCCTTACACTTTGAATTGAAGAAATAATCCCCCCGCTCCGAATGGATTCAGAGCGGAGGAGGATTATTAGAATAATTGTTTGACGATACGGGCATCGGAGCCCTCGAAGATGAGTACGTCGGTAACGGGAGCGTAACTCAACTGGACGAACTGAAAGAGTAGCACGGCCAGGAATTCACCGTCGCGCGAGCTGCAGACCTCGGCCATGTAGTTGCCGTTCACCGTTGCCTTGGGGTGGAAGTTACCAATGGCGTCGGACCAGATGGTATTCCACATCTGCAGATTTTTAATATTTGCCATTTCTTTTATTTCTTTGTTAATAATGTTGTCAACCTCCTTTCATCGGAGAGAGTGACATCGTTAACAAAGAAGGCGTCTCAGCGCGATAACATAGCGTAGGCGCGGAGACGCTACAGTCGCACAAAGCCGATAACGGCTAGTGCACGGCTGCAGGGCAGTGTATAATAAGGGGTTAGACGAATCTTCATGATTCCATCGGCAGAATCAAGGAACGTCGCACAGAGTAGGAAGGCGACAAGACCAATGCGTATCAGATATTGTTTCACAAAAACATTATATGAGGCTGCAAAGATACAAAAAAATTGATTCATTCGCTTGTTTATTCAGATTTTTTTGTAACTTTGTCGCGTTATGAGATACTTGCAGGCCCGTACGATTGGATTGATGCTCTCCCTGTTGGTCTCGCTGGCCTCTATGGGTAGCGGGAACTTGCTGGTTGAGCGTTACAATTCTTCTTATCTCGATCTGAGCAACGGGTTGCCTCATAATAACGTCAGTGCCATTTTTGCCGATTCCAACGGATTTTTATGGATAGGTACCTATGGCGGAGGACTGGTGAGATATGACGGCTATGGGATGACGTCGCCTGTACTCGGGTTCAAGAGTAACTCGTGCAAGACCATTGCGGAAGACCGATTCAAACGGCTATGGGTGGCATTCGACGAGGGAACAAACGTGATAGATCTTCGTACGATGCTCCCGACGGTACCGAAAACGCCTGCGGGTGACATCAGTGGGCTCTTGTCGCAACCAGGCGTGAAGACCTATTGTGATGCCTTGGGACGCATCTGGCTGCTCACTAACCGTGAGGTGCATTTGCTGACCTTCGATGAAATGGGCCAAATTATCAAGGAATCGTCCTACGCCTATGAGGGCAATACGCCTGATATCTGCATCTGTGACGTTGAGGGTAACGGCAGACCTTGGATCGGGGTAGACCGAGGGTTGTATCGGCTGGTGGAGAAGAATGGGAAACTGAACAGGGAAGAGATCTCCACGTTGCTCAAGCCTCTCTTCGGACTGTACATCACTGACATCCTGAAGCGTGGGGATGTCATCTGGATAACGACCAATCATGGTCTTTTCCGTTTTGATCCTTACCGCATGCAGTTGGATGACTACCGATACGCTCCTCAGAAAGAAGGTGCTCTCTCGCATGAATTCCTATCGAGTCTGGCCGTCACATCGGACAACACGTTGTTGGTGGGCTCGCTCTGCGGTGTCAATATCTACGACGACAAGACAGATAGCTTTACTGCGTGGTCAACAGCCAGTCAGCCTCCCTTGAAGAACGACTTCGTGCATTGTATGATGGTAGACAACGGACTGGTCTATGTGGGAACAGAGGCTGGTGGCGTCGTCAGACTGGTGCCCCAGCAACTGCTGGTCCAGAACAGTGTCCACACCACCGATCCGGGCTCTTTGTCGCCGAATCCTGTCAATGCGATGTACGTAGAACCAAGTGGTGTCCTATGGGTAGGAACCGTTGAAGGCGGCCTGAACAGGCGGGCGGCTGGTGAAAGGGTGTTCACGCATTACACGACCCAGAACTCAGGACTTCCGCATAACAGCGTCTCGACCCTGACTGCCGACAACTATGGAAGGCTGTGGATAGGTACTTGGGGCGGAGGTATCGGTCTGCTCGACATGAAGTCGCCCAAGACAATCATCCGTCCTCGTCTTTCAGAAGAACAGATGAGGCTGACCAATTATGTGGGAGCCTTAGCCTATGACCCCATTAACGACGGTATGTGGATAGGCAGTAACGATGGAATGTTCTTCTATCGTTTCAAGACGGGCAGTCTCGAAGAGCCCTTCGAGGGCTGTCGGAATATCCGAGGGTGTATAGGCTCTATCGTGACCAGCGACGGCTATCTCTGGATGGGTTGTATTCAGGGCGTGAGGATTGTTAACCTGCATGGTTACCAGAACGGACAGTTCGAAAACCGAGCCATCGGTCATCTGCTCGATGACCCTCATTCGCGCATCATCGACAAGATATCCTCTTTCTGTGAGGCTAAGGATGGGACATTATGGATCGGCAGCAACGGATATGGCCTGTATCGTCGTATCGTCGGGGAGGACGGGCAGGAGTGCTTTAAGGCGCTGACGCAGGAGGACGGACTGGTATATAATGGTGTCAAAGGCATTGTGGAGGACCAGAACGGACGGCTCTGGATTTCCACGCAGAACGGCCTTTCGGTTTACGACCCCAAAGTGGATGCCTTTAATAACTATTCTAATCACGACGGTCTTATAAATCCGCACTTCTACTGGAATTCGGCCATCAGGGATTCTTCGGGTATCATCTATCTGGGTAGTGAAGGCGGACTGATAGAGATACTGAGAGAGAACACCGATGTGACTTATCAGGGGAAGCTGAAGTTTACGCACCTGATAGTGGATAATCAGGAGGCGTTGGCCGACAGCGAGTATCTGGATGAGGACATCTCAACGGCCAAGACCATCTGGCTGAAGGAGGGCAACCGCTCTTTCTCCATCGATTTCTCGGCCTTGGACTTCGGACACGAGACACAGGGACTTTACAGCTACAGAATGAAGGGCTTCGACGATGAGTGGACGGTCCTGAAACCAGGTCAGCACTCCGTCCGATACAGTGCCTTACCGGTGGGGAACTATACCTTCGAGGTCAGTTATACGACTGCCCAGATGGCTGGTGCCAGCGACACCATCTCTATAGCCATCGTGGTGAAGCCTTTCTTCTGGAACAGCTGGTGGTTCCGTTCTTTGCTGGCTCTCTTGTTTGTCGCATTGATTGCCTATGGCTATAACCGCCGCGTGGCAGAACTGAAACGACGCGAGGCTGAGCAGCTGCTGAGTCCTATCCGCGAAGTACTGGAGGAGTCGGACGATCCCCGCCAGCTTCAGAGTCGCATCCGTAATATCCTCGACAATCAGCAGCGTTACAAGAAGAGTGTGACGAAGAGCGTCGAGGCCGACCGTGAGGAAGTGCTCCAGAGCACGAAACCCTTCATGGAACGCGTGATGGAGATTATGGAACAGAATTACATGGACTCAGAATTTGGCGTGCAGGAATTCTGTGAGGCGCTGGGCTTGAGTCGTAGTGTGGCCAGCAAGCACCTCAATGCCGAAGCAGGACTGCCCGTTGGGCAATTTATCAGGAACTACCGACTGAACATGGCCAAGGAGTTGCTCTCTGCGAAGACGGGTAACCGTAATATTACAGAGGTGGCCTATCGTGTGGGCTTCAACGATCCGAAGTATTTCACCCGTTGTTTTACTAAGATGTATGGGGTGGCGCCGAGTGCTTACCATGAGGGCTAAAAGAGGATAAAACAACACAAAAATATAGAAAAACGACCTATTTTGGGTGCAAAAGTGTTTTGTCCACCATATAAAACGTTTTGTCCACCTATCCTTTATTAATCTTTTTTATCTTTGCCACAGATTTTTTCACTAACAGCATTAATTTCTAAACTAAAATCAATTGACAATGAGAAAAGAATTATTATTCTCTGCGATGCTATTCTCGAGTGTCTTGGCAGGATTCACACTCTGCCCGGCGACCGCTATGGCATCGGTACAGCAGGACCAGACCATCAAGGTCAGTGGTCAGGTTGTTGATCAAAGTGGAGAACCGCTCATTGGCGCAACTATTCGACTGAAAGGTGCGCAGAGTGGTGTGGTGACCGACTTTGATGGTAACTTCGAGATTAGCGCTCCAGCTAATGGCACCCTCGTGGTGAGCTATGTAGGTTACAAGGACCGTGAGATTGCCGTACGCGGACGCGCGATCCTTAATACTATTGAACTTGAATCCGACGCCATGATGCTTGAGCAGGTGGTGGTCGTAGGTTACGGTGTTCAGAAGAAGGCCGACCTGACGGGTTCTGTATCCATCGTCAACGCTGACGAACTGAAGCGTGTGTCTCACAGTAACATCTCTTCGATGCTTGAGGGTAAGGTGGCTGGTGTCTCCATTACATCAGACGGTCAGCCAGGTGCAGATCCGACGGTACGTATTCGTGGTATTGGTACCTTGAACGGTAATCAGGCTCCCCTTTATGTCATCGATGGTGTGCCTATGGGAACATCTATCCGTGACTTCTCTCCTAACGATATCGAGACTATTCAGGTGTTGAAGGACGCATCGGCTGGTGCCATCTACGGTTCGCGTGCTGCCAACGGTGTGGTTATCATCACGACGAAGGGTGGTAAGAAAGACCAGCCGCTGAAACTCGACTATAAGGGTTATTTTGGCGTTGACGTTGTTTCTAATGACAAATACGACCTGATGAATGCTGCTCAGTACAGCAACTATTTAGGTACTGCAGCCGCCAACTCTGGCACACCGCTGCCAGGTGGCTATAGCCTGGTGTCGCAGGGTGTCTATCAGTTCCGCGACAATACCGATACCGACTGGTTCAAGGAGGCATTTAAGACTGGCATCCGCCAGAACCACAATGTCAACCTGAGTGGTGGTGGTGCGAACAATACTTATAATATAGGTCTTGACTACTATGACCAGAAGGGTACCATCAAAGGTTCAGGTCCTGACTTCAGACGTTACACTGCCCGCGTGAACAACACGATGGAAACCAAGTTCATCAAGTTCCGCACCAGTCTGGTTTACTCACATTCAGACCAGAACACCATGTCGATCGGTAACGACGATCCTTATATCCAGGGTCTCTATGGTAACCTCGGCAACGTGCTTCGCGGTGTGTTAAGCATGCAGCCCACCATCAAGGCTTACGACGAGTCAACATGGGTGCTCGACGACGTGGTAGGTTCGGCCAGCGGTTGGAAGTACGATGCATACGGCTATGGTGTCTACTACGATACTGTTCACGGTGACATCTCTGCCATGAACCCGTTGCTGGTCAACGAGCTGATGACGCGCAAGACGATTGTTGACCGCTTCGTAGGTACTGGTTCTGCTGATGTCGACCTGCTGAAGATGATCGGTGTCGAGAGCAAGAACCATCATCTGAGTTATAAGCTGAATCTCTCATACAGCACAACAAGTGCTAACGACAAGACTTGGATCCCGGCTTGGATTCAGAGTAACCGTGTATATCTGGCAAAGGAGAACGAGCGTCTGACCAAGGCACATCGCAAGTACACTGATGCCCTGATTGAGAATACGCTGACTTACGACGGAACGCTCGGTCTGCATCATATTAACCTTGTGGTAGGTCAGACATACGAGGAGGAGAACACTGCAACGCTGACTGGTGTCGGCATCAACCTCAATGAGCCTTACTTCCTGCAGCTTCAGAATGCAGGTACCAGAGATGCCAGCAGTTATGAGGCTAAGCACACGCTTGCTTCTTATCTGGCTCGTCTGAATTACGACTTCGACGGCAAGTACCTCGTATCTGGTATTATTCGTCGTGACGGTAGCTCACGTCTGTCGCCCGACACCCGTTGGGATACCTTCACCTCTATTTCGCTTGGTTGGCGTTTCGATAAGGAAAAGTTCTTCCCCATCGATCGTAACATCGTCAACATGTTCAAACTGCGTGCCAGCTATGGTGAACTCGGTAATGAGGCTTCTGTAGGCGATTACGCCATCGAGGCAACAATGGCCCGCAACAACATGACCTATAGCTTCGGCAACCAGCCTGTCACAGGTTCTGCCATCTCTACTTTCGTCAATGAGAACCTTGCCTGGGAGAAGAGAAAGACGTATAACATCGGTCTCGACCTGGCTTTCTTCAACAACCGTATCGAGTTCACCGCTGAGTGGTATAAGAATAAGTCGGTAGACCTGCTTTATAATGTACCCGTGCCCGCTAATGCCGGTGTATCGAATACGACAGTGACGATGAATGCCGCATCGCTGGATAACAGCGGTCTGGAGTTCTCAGCAACATACCGTAATCACGACCACGCACTGAAGCACGAGATCAGCTTCAACCTGAGTACGCTGAAGAACAAGGTGACCTCTCTCGGCTTTGGCGAGGAGAAGTACATCACTGGTGCCTATATTACTCAGGTCGGTGAGGAAGTAGGTAAGTTCTATGGTTGGGATTATCAGGGTATCATCCGTACCCAGGCTCAGCTCGACGAACTGAACGCCATCGCCAACAGCAAGGGTCTGGCAGAGTATCAGCCTGGCGCACAGGTAGGTGACTGCTACTATCGCGACGTGAATGGCGACGGTCAGATCAACGCTGACGACCAGACGGTGCTCGGTAGTGGTCTGCCAAAGGTGAACTTCGGTATCAGCGCTCACTTGGAATACGGTATCTTCGACTTGAGTATCTCTACGTTCGGAGCACTCGGATATCACGTGACGGACTATCTGTATAATTCGCTGAATTCAAGTTATGGTTATGGCAACCACGATGTGGCCGTACTCGGTGCCAACCAGTGGAACGGTGATACATACGTATCGGATATTCCTAAGACCTATCTCTCGAACACGGCTTCACTGGCTTGGAACGATTTGTTCTGTGACCGTCAGATCCAGAATGCTGCCTATTGGAAGATTGCCAATGTAGAACTGGGCTGTAACCTGCCAAACAAGTGGTTTGGCAACTACGTCAGTGGCGTTCGCCTCTATGTTTCTGCACAGAACCTCTATACCTTCACGAAGTATCACGGCTATAATGTAGACTTTGCCGGTGGCACATTTACACCGGGCTATAACTACTGCTCATATCCAACGCCACGAAGCTTCATGGCCGGTCTCAACTTCACCTTTTAAAGGTAAAAAAGTAAAAAGGTAAAAAAGTAAAACAATTGAAGATTATGAAACTATATAAAATTTCTTTTGCACTGGTGTTGGGACTTGGTATGCTCACCTCTTGCGCGGACAAGTTGGATGTACAGAATCCCAACCAACAGACATCAGCGATCTTTGGTCAGGTTGTGTCTGATCTGGAAGAAAGTGTTATCGCCTGCTACAACCATATACGTATGGAGGGTACTTACGCCCGTGTAGGCTATATGCTCGACGTGTGTCGCGGAGATGAGGTATGGAACTCCTCACAGGTGTGGTATATGCCTTTCGACGACCTGAATGCCCCGTTTACCGACGAGATCGGCCAGTGGCCCTGGCGCGACTGGTACTATACCATTAAAGTTTGTAACTTCGTGACATCCGAGTTGGATATGGATAGCGAGAATTACAACGAGACGCTCAGACGTATCAAGGGTCAGGCTCTCTTCCTTCGCGGTCTGTCTTACTATATGCTCGCTGGTTATTACCAGAACCCGATGCTGATTACGGACTACAGTGTCTATAAGTCTCTGACAGACCTGTATGTTCCCAACAGCACCTACGACGAGGTTTGGGATCAGGTGGAAAAAGACTTTGTCGAGGCCATGACACTTCTGCCGAAGCGTGATGTTGGTGGACAGTGGGCTCAGGGACGTGCTACCTGTGGTGCTGCGGCAGGCTATTATGCCCGTGCACTCATGATGCGCCACAAGTATAGCGAGGCTCTGACCGTACTGAAGGATATCATCAACGGACGGTATGGCTCTTATAAGCTGATGGCCAACTATGGCGACAACTTCCGTGAGGGCTCTAAGTACGAGAATAATGATGAGAGTCTCTTTGAGGTACAGTTCCTGGACTATGGATCTCAGGGTGTAGATGACGAGTGGACACCTGTCAACACCAGTCCTAACGCTACACAGGGTTCGGCCATCGAGAGTAACTTCGGTCCTGGCGACTGTGGTGGATGGGCTGACCTCTCTGCATCGCCTTGGCTCTATAACCTCTTCAAGGCTGAACGTACGACCAGTGGCAGTCTCGACCCGCGTCTCTATTGGACCATCGGCACTTACGAGGCTGAGTGGGACGGGTTTGAGTTCGGTAATAAGATCTATACCGTCACACAGACTGACGAATGGACAAACAAGGATATCCCTGTAGTGACCAACAACAACTATGGCGGTCTGCCCGTAGCCAAGAATACCAACCTCCGTACAGGTATCTACGACAAGGTGGTAACGGGTCTGCACTGCGGTATCAACCTCCGCATGATGCGCTACTCGGACGTGCTGCTGCGTGCGGCAGAGTGCGAGAACGAGGTCAACGGACCTACCCAGCAGGCTATCGACTGGATCAACCAGGTGCGCAGCCGTGCCGGGCTGGCAAACCTCAACCTCTCCGACTTCGGCTCAAAGGACAAACTCTTCGAGCAGATTGCCAACGTAGAGCGTCCGAAGGAGTTCGGTTGTGAGTTCGGTCGCGGCTTCGACCTTATCCGCTGGGGATTCTTCTATGACAGCGGTCGTCTGCAACAGATGAAGGAGCATGCTGCCGTCAACTTCTGGACGAGAGCCAACTATGAGAATGGCACCATCGAGTATACACCGAAAGATCCTGTTGACTACAGTTCTTGCAGCAAGAGTTCTTTCGACAACTGGATACAGGGTCATGAATTCTTCCCCATCTACCAGGGTACGCTCAACGATAACCCCAACCTCGTGGGTAATTCGGCTAATAACAGCTCCAGCAACGCAGATTATTTCTCGGGCAAGGGTTGGACTGTTCATCCTGTTGTGGACCTCTAAGAGTTTATAGTTTAGAGTTTAAAGTTTATAGTTTAAAGATTAAGGATACAATTATGAAATATCTCAATAAATTAGCAACAGGCTTCTGCATGGCAGCTATTGGTCTGATGGCTCTGACGAGCTGTGAGGGCGGTGAACTGTACAGCATCAATGCCCCTGACTGGACATCGCAGAAGATTGATTCCATTGCCAATGCCAAGAGCCAGGGCGGTGATGAAGATGTGATTGAAGGTATGGAAGAGGATGTCTATACCATTGGTGCCACGGACTTCTCTACTGGCTGGTGGGCAGTGTTCTCTAAGTATTATCAGATTCCTGATGGTGGGAAGTGGATCGCTCAGTTCAATCTGAACATCAACCCCAAGGCCACCAATACTTATAAGAACTATGCGCTGATTATCTGCAACGACGAGGATCGTGGTGCAGCCAACTACAAGGAGTACGGAGCTATCCGCTACGACTATCAGCCCAGCGGTAACTCTGAGTGGGGTGACTACATCGACCGTAGTCTGGCTACCAGTACACTGGAATTTGCCACCGACACTGACAGTGGCGTAGATCAGCTTGGCGGTAAGGTGACGCTGACCATCGACCGCACAGCCGGCGGTCTGGTTGTGACGATGACTAATGGTAAGGTGACGAAGGTCTACAACCAGACGTCCCCATTGGTGAACCTCAATGCTGACGCATCGAACACGACTATCCGTGCTTTCCTCGTGCCTGAGGGTTCTTACCTTGACTTCATTGGCAGTACCATCGAACCGATCGGTGGCTTCACCTCAAAGGAAGACAAATTGCCGCTGTCGATGACGCTGAACGGTGTGCCCAAGAAGGTGATGCAGAATGCCGACCTCGAGAAGACTATGGCCAGTGTGACCGCTACCATCCAGTTCGAGCAGGGCGTGTCGAAGACCGTTACCGCTGCCGACCTGACCTTCGAGGCTATTCCTGATATGAATAGTCTGGGCACCAAGACCCTCGTAGCTGTCTACACCAAGACCTATAAGGGCGAAACCGCTCCGAAGCCCGTCATTGGCTATGCTTCGTTCGATGTGGTTGACAAGGTCTACACCACCATTGGTAATTCCGATAACAGTACCGCATTCTGGGGCGCTCACTCCGAGAATATCAAGGTTGGACCGAAGGAGACCTTCGTGACCAGCTTCACCAACTACACCAACGGCCAGAACAACTGGAACAACTTCGTTGTTGTGCTCTGCTCTTCTGATGGAAGCAAGGAGTATGCTGTCGTACGTGCCGACAACTATGGTTGGGGTGATGGTTACGCAGCTTGCACACCAAGTGGCGGTCAGAGTGACTGGGCTGCATGGCTCAAGGCAATGAATGGTGCCAAAGTGAATTTGGCTGTGACGAATAATGGCGATGGTACGGCAGACGTTCAGATGGTGATGACCGGTACAGATGGCAAGTACTATACCCAGGAGTACAAAGGTATCAACACCGTCGATCCGAACAACTTCTACTTCAACCTCACCGTTGACGGTAGCCATATCGAGTTCAGTGACGTCGTTGGTCAGGAAGACAACTCTACAGCCTTCTGGGGAGCTCACTCAACTATGTTCAACGTGCGTGAAGGCTACACCGTTACTACCCGCATCAAGAACTTCACCAATCTCCAGAATAACTGGAACAACTTCTGTGTGGTGCTGACACGTGAGGACAACACTGAGTATGCCGTAGTGCGTGCCGACAACTATGGTTGGGGTGACAGTTACGCTGCCTGCACACCAAGCGGTGGCCAGAGCGACTGGGCTGCATGGCTGAAGGCTATGGACGAGGCTATGTGTACCGTCTCTGTCACAAACAACGGCTCTTCTGCCGATGTGAAGTGCGTCATGATCGGTAATAATGGCAAGACTTACAAGCAGGATTATATTGGCATCAGCCCTGTTGATGGCGAGGATCTCTTCTTCCGCTTCACGGTAGATGGCTCTCACTTGATCTTCGAGTAAAACAATAGTCTGCATAATTAAATAATTAGTTAGTATTCTTCTCAGGGGGACGGACTCACCGGCCCGTCCCCCTTTTTCACTTAACAGACAATCAGATGAAAGCGAAAACAATCATGTGGTCGCTCGTGGCTCTTATATGCTCTTCACACGCTATAGCCCAACCACGACACCATTTTCCCATAGATCCTTACCAGACCAATACGCCTATGGTTCACGACCCTGTGATGGCGCTCGAAGACAGTACTTGGCACATCTTCGCCACTGGCTTCGGTATCCAACATATGACCTCTCAGGATCGTCAGACCTGGACCGTACAACCCACGCCTGTTATGACGGTTATTCCCGAATGGACCCGTGACTCAGTGCCTGGCTTTACCCATCATGTATGGGCACCAGATATCATCAAATGGCACAACCGCTGGTGGCTCGCCTATAGCTGCTCCACCTTTGGTAAGAACGGATCTGCCATCGGTCTGCTCTCAAAGCCTTCGCTCTCCTTCCCCGTGTGGAACGATGAAGGCTGTATCGTCACCTCACGTGAGAATCGCGACAATTGGAATGCCATCGACCCCAACTTCGTCATCGACGACAATGACCAACCTTGGCTCGTCTGGGGCTCTTTCTGGGATGGTATCCAGCTTGCCCGTCTCGATACAACGATGCATCTCGCAGCAGATGAGAAGCCGCGCACCATTGCCCGTCGCTATAACCTGACTGATCCCGATGGCAAGAATGCACTCTCCATCAATCCTAATCCGCCGAAGAACCCGACATCCGACTTTGCAGGTCCTAATGCGATAGAGGCACCTTTTATCTTCAAGCATGATGGCTGGTATTATCTGTTTGTATCCTGGGACTACTGTTGTCAGGGTTCCAAGAGCAATTACCGCGTAGCTGTTGGCCGCAGCCGTAATGTCGAGGGACCCTATGTTGATCGTGAGGGACGCGATATGCGCGACGGTGGTGGTAATCTCTTCCTTGAAGGCAACAAGAAGGCATTCGAGGCTGCAGGCCATTGCGCAGTCTATACCTTCAACGGTGAGGACATCTTTATTTGTCACGGCTACAGCATTGTCCACGAAGGTGCTTCCATTCTCATCCAGCGCCCCATCACTTGGACGAAAGAAAATTGGCCTATTCTTGCAGAATCAAAATAAAATTTGTATATTTGCCCACGAAAATTCTATTAGCGATGAAGAAATATCTATTTTACCTATTGGCCTTGCTGCCATTATCTTCCGTAGCTTATAAGCTGCAGCGTGTCAGCGTGCATGACCCCAGTGTCGTTTGGGATCCAATTTCTAAGACGTATTGTATCTTTGGTTCTCACCGTGCCTGTGCTAAAACCACCGACTTGATGAGCTGGACAGAATTCCGTTCCCCGTGGCAGACGGCTACCAGTGACGATGCCGCTAATAATGTAGCCTTTACCACACCTGCTGTCAAGAAGGTGAAGAAGGGTGGGGTTGATGTCGACTTCCCGGCCTTTAGTGCTTATGCTTGGGCTGGTCGTCATACCGAGTGGAGAGGTGATGATGGTCAACCTTGGAATATTGACGGTAATATGTGGGCTCCCGACGTTATATATAATAAGGTAATGAAGAAGTGGTGCCAGTATCTGAGTGTCAATGGCCCGTATTGGAGTTCCAGCATCATCCTGTTGACAGCCGATTATATTGAAGGTCCCTATCTCTATCAGGGTCCGGTGGTGATTAGCGGTTTCTATGATGGGACTTCTTATAAGGACACCGACCTCGAATTGGTTCTTGGCCCGCAGAGTGCACTTCCCGATCGTTATAACACAGGCGGTAAATGGGGCGATCGTTATCCTAACAATATCGACCCTTGTGTGTTCTACGACGAGGAGGGCAGGCTTTGGATGTCGTATGGTTCATGGAGTGGTGGTATCTGGATGTTGGAGCTCGACGAGAATACGGGACTGCGCGACTATGATGTGACCTATGAACTGAAGGGTACGGGTAACGGCATCACTGTCGATCCATATTTCGGTAAGAAGATTGCTGGTGGTTACTATGTATCGGGCGAGGCCTCATACATTGAATATATCGGCGGTTACTATTATCTCTTTATGACCTATGGCGGACTGGTGGCAAATGGTGGTTATCAGATGCGGGTGTTCCGCTCAGAGAAGCCTGATGGCCCCTATCTGGATGCCCGAAACACCGATGCCGTGTTTGCCAGCTATAAGATGAACTACGGAGCAAATGCAAATGACACCCGAGGACTGAATATCTTCGGAGCCTATGGTGAGTGGGGCAATCAGGCCAAAGGCAATTATTCAGAACGGTCTCAGGGTCACAACTCCATCATCGCTGCAGATGACGGGCGTACTTATCTGGTATATCATACCCGTTTCCAGAATCGTGGCGAGGCTCATGAAGTACGTGTGCATCAAGTGTTTCAGAACGAAGACGGGTGGCTCGTAGCCGCTCCGTTCGAATATACTGGTGAACAGGTGAAGAGTGCTGACATCGCTGGCAGTCAGCAGGTTCCTACAGCTAATATCGCGGGTAGCTATAAGTTGCTGATTCATCCGTTCAAATTGAATCATGATAACAAGGAATTGGCTAAACCCGTCAATATCCAGCTGAATGCAGATGGCACTGTCACAGGCGATCAGACTGGGTCGTGGGCCATCAAGGAAGGAACCTCTTATATTTCCATTACGCTCGATCGCGAGTATAAAGGTGTTCTTGTGTATCAAACTCTGGAGCCTACCAACGATCAGGCTGTCGCCTTCTCTTGTATGAACAGAAATGGCGTTAGCATCTGGGGTTATAAACCCATCGAGGCCTCTGGCATCCGGAACGTCAGAGCAGGCCTGCAAGAGGATGACAGAATTTACGATCTCAACGGTCGTCTCGTTACAACTCCATTGCGAAAGGGTATCTATATCCGAAACGGCAAGAAGATCGTGAGATAATACAGCTCTCTATTTGTATTCGTAGAGTTGGATGTGCAGTAGCTTCCATTCGCCGACACTGATGCGAGCGTGTCGGCCTTGATGGTCTTCGTCGCCATTGTGGCGGCGAAGGTAATGCATCTGACCTTGATCATCAATCGTGACTTCATCGACGGAAAGGAGTCCGAGACGTTTACCTGAGAATTTTGATGTGGATGTTTGCGAGGTGGTTCCGGCTTCGGCAAAGCCGTCCTCACCGAGTCTTTTCTGCTGCTCTTGCGACTTTTCTGTAGTCGTTTTGAAGTCAACTACGACGCCACTGCCTGCCAGCAGATAGTCGTACTTACCCAGGCAGATAAGCATGGCTCCACCCTCTGGCCATACAGAGCCGTTAGTGGCACGGGGATCCCAAGGCAAAGTGAAATAGTGGCGACAAGTCATCACCACGCCTTCATCATCAATGACGCGTTCCTTATCGTCTTGATCGAATAGCAAGCCCCAGGAATTCTGTTGTTTCAAATTGAAAACCTGAGACAAGAGGTTATAGGCCTGAGTTACCGATTCTGTCTCTTTGGGTGAAGCCTTATCGATGGCGAAGGGCGAGAAACCGAGGGCCTGATGCTCTCCAAAAGCATAGAGCGCGCGAACACCGCTGTTCTCACAACAGCGACTCTCAGGAATGAAGAGGCGGTTCTTCACCTTTCCTCCATCCTGCGGTCTTAATGGCATCGCATATTGTGAAGCCCACGACTTAAAGCCTGTGTCGTAGATGTCTGGGGCAAGGATGTCGATGCTAGGCGCACCAGCCTTCCAAATGTCAGCGAGATGAGCCAACGGACCTGCCGAAGGATATTCGCCTGGTTTGCGACCACGACTGTTCATCGCAGCATTCACATAGAGGGGCATATCGTGAATACGGCGGGCGGCCTTTGCCAAATGCTCTACATAACGGGCATAATGGTAGGCCATAAACTTCTCATCCGCATAATCATCAGTACCATATCGCTCAGCCCTTTTTTCTTCCTGATAGACTTTCTCTGCCAGTGAGGAATGGTCACGTGCCGACTCCAGCATACCTATTTCGTTCTCGATCTGCATCATGATAACGACCTCGCGCTGCGGATCCTTCTCAGCGATATGTTGCATCAAGGCTGAAAACGCTTTTAAGTCGGCCTGCAAGACGTTGTCGCTGAAGCATGAGGCAATCTCCAAGGGCTTACCTTCTTTGGTCATAGCCCTTGGGAATCGTTTTACATCACGTTTGAACCATGCAGGCGCATAGCACGACATCGAGTTCTTCCAAGCCCCAAACCAGAGTGGCACAATCTTCAGCCCTTGCTGACGGGCCACGTCGATGGTGCGATCAACAAGCGTAAAGTCCATCTGCCCCTCTACAGGCTCCATCAGTTCCCAGTAGAAAGGCACCAGCACGGTGTTCAGCCCTAAGGCCTTCATGCGTGGCAGTACCTCGTCGATATCGCTCACAGATGTCACTGCCGAGTTGCTGAGTTCGCCACCCAGGATATGGAAGTCTTTTAGCTGAGCATGAACACAGAGAGTCAGCAACAGGCTTATCGTGAAGGTCGACAGTCTTTTCATCAGTTAAGTTTGAGTGAGAGTGCGTGACGATTGAGGAACAGGTAGGTCGTGTTCAGCGTCATATAGTCGCGCGACATATACCAGATGCCCTTGTATTGGCCACTCTTGCCCCACGAGTTCTTCACCATATAATAGGGTTTCCCCTGCTCGTCGATGGCTTTACCGTAGATCAGCATCACATGGTCGTAGGTAAACCGCCAGTCGTTCCACTGCTCTTGGCGCATGTCCTGTGTAGGGATCACGCCTTCGGGCAGCATCGCCAGTCCCGTGCGGGTGAAGTCACCAGTCACGTCGCCTCCCCATGCTACTGTGTAGCCTGCATCGATGGCTTTGTCGAGAATGTCCATCAGCTGCTCAATGGGAATGTTGTAGCTGGGCTTCAGTCGCCATTTGTAAGGTGCTTCGATGACGAACCACTGGTTAAACGGATGATGCGTGTAGCTCGTCAGACTTACGTAGTCGTCGAGATCGAGTCCCAGACTTTCAGCGAACGATTTCGGCGTGTAGGTTTTACCCTCGTAGACGAATGACTCAGGACAGCGGCCAACGTATTTCTCAATGACCGCCTGAACGCTGTCTTGCCAGTGGGGCAGGGGCTCCTTGGCACCTTTCCTGACGGCAGCACTAATGGTCTTCTCGAGTTCAGGGAAGAAGACGTTGAAGTTGGCCAGCGAGTCGCCCGTCAGTGAGCCTGGAGCAGGCATAGCGTCCTCCGGGCAGATGCCGTGCTGACGGATCACTTCCAGTACATCGTCGCAGGAACCGCCCTCTGAGATCTGGCTGAAGCCGTGCATGCGGACATAGTGAGTAGCGTTGTCCATGTAGTCCTTGTTGACCACGAACATCTCGCAGAGGTCGTAGGTCTTTCCCGTCTTCCGCAGTATCTCGCTCTCGAAGTAGCCTATGGTGGCAAAGTCCCAGCATGTACCGCTGCGATACTGGTTCTTGATACTTGTGATCGGAAGTTCCTTCACTGTTGTGAACACCTTTTCCACATTTTGGTTACTGGCCTGCTTCTGCAGGTTCTCTTGTGCCGATGCACAGACACTTGCTGTCAGCATGACGGCCATCATCATGAACTTTTTCATATATAGTTTATTTACAGCTGCAAATGTACGAAGAAATATTGATTATTGCAAACTTTTGGAAAAAATAATAGTGCCTTTTCGTGCGAAGACACTAGCGGGATTGATGGCTAAGCCGGTATTCTGTGGGCGACATCCCCATCATCTTCGAGAAAAGGCGCGAGAAATAGAAGGCGTCTTCTATTCCGATTTTGAAACAGATTTGATTGATCTTCAGGTCTGTTTCCTTTAATAACTTGCAGGCATATTCTATCTTCAAGCGGTTGAAATAGGCAATGGGGCTCTCGCCTATCTTCTTCTTGAACAGAGCAGAGAAGTGACTCTGAGAGTAGCCGATATAGTCTATCACATCCTGTAAGGTGATGCGGTTTTCTATGTTCTCCTGCATGTAGTGGATAGCAGCTTCAATAGTGTCTGAAGTTCCCTCAGTTCTCCTGAACTGTCCCAAGTATCGCATGGAGGCCAGGAAGTGATGTAATAACGACGAGGCGTAGCGAAGATCCTCAATGCCTTGTCCTGCGTGGAGCGTTGAGAGCAGTTCCTCGAAGATGTTGATACGTTCACGAATACGGGAGTTCAGGGCCACGTTGATGTTTTGCGGTGTCTGCATCCCTTCGGCAAAGATGGCAGCATGCGCCCCACGGAAGTGTACCCAGTAGATGGTCCAGCTGTCGTTGGCCCCGTAGATATGAGGCTCACCAGCAGGCAGAATAAAGAACTGGTTCTTGGCCACTTGGTATTCCTTACCTTTCAGCCGATACCATCCACAGCCATCCACACAGTAGATAAGTACATACTGGTCGATAGCCAGCTTTCGCTCACGGTAATGGTTCGTCGCATTCGGATAATAGCCGATATCTGTCACGAAGAGGCTCGACGCCAGTTCGTCCTTTTCTGCCATCTCCACCACCATCGGCGGCAACACCACCGACCGCTCTCCCTGAAATCCGTCCTTCTGTTTAGGCATAGACATCTGTTTTATCGTCTTCGTCTGCAAAGATAATCATTTTTCTTGAAATAGCATAGTTTGCGGAGCTTTTTGATGTTTTTATGTTTGTATTTTCGTTTCGATTTCTATCTTACACAAACAATTTTTTTCAAAACTAGCCTACATGCCTACATAAAAATGCTCAAAAGCCTTATATTTGCTATTATTTCTGTAATTTTCAGCCTACATAAAGCCTACATAATGCCTACATGATGCCTACATGATTTTAGCTTAATTTGATCTGTTTTTATCAATCTGAACCACATAATAATCCTTGATAGCCTATCTAAATGAATTGAAACACCCATCTTGCAACTTTTTGCATTAACTTCTTTCATTCAATTCTCTAGAGAATTCGGCTGCGAGAAGCCTTTTAGCGATTGCAAACTCCCTAGCAAGCTCTCCAATTCTCTAGAGAATTAAACTGCGATATCCTATTTGAAACCTTCCAAGTCAAGTTCTCGCAATTCTCTATGTAGGCTATAAGCCCTTAAAAGCCCATAATCATGCCCAAATATGTAGGTATTATGTAGGCATTATGTAGGCTTTATGTATGCATATTTAATAGATAAGTATCTTGTTATCACTAGATTATGATAATATTATGTAGGCATGTAGGATAAATCTCAAACTTTTATGTTACATTATGTATTTCTGACGTGTTACCTCTTAGTTATCTCTTTGTTACCTGTATGTTACCTCTTTGTTACCTCTTGAAAGATCTCAAACCTCTCGAAACCCTTTATACAGGCACTTTTCCCAAAAAGCATGTTAGGTCTTGCGATAAACGCCGCTTATTTCTCAATAACCGTTCCTTATCTCTCAATAACCGCCACTTATTTGAACAATAAGCAGCCAGTAGCGGAAGAAAAAGTCCCACACTGGGACTGACATGTTCCCACCTTGTATGCCAAAACATTGCAAGGAACAACCAAATTTTGAAAGCGTGACAAATTGTCGCTGGAGGAAGAGAATGGTAAGGCTCCTGTCAGGAGCAAAATTTTGCATACAGCCAACAATTTATATTAAATAGAGTGGATTTTGCAACTTCTTCTTTGTTTTTTGGCAGAAAATGTTTATTTTTGCAAGCAAAATTCGCGATTATGATTGAGAATATACGAATAAGGAACTATAAGTCGATTGTTGACTTGACATTGGAACTTGGCCGTTTCAATGTAATCATAGGAACAAATGGTTGCGGAAAATCCAATATATTAGAGGCGATTTCAATTGGTGCCTTAAGCACTTCCGATAATGTTGATATTGGAAGATTATCATCATGCGGAATCCGTGTTACTGATCCGTCTTTAATGGTCAATGCATTTGAGGATATAGACAGTAATATGGGACAATTTATTCGGCTTGATGTTTCTGGTGACAATAAGCCATGTAACACAACAATTGCGCTATCACATGAAGAGAAACGGAATATTTGGGTGGATATCAAGCCAGAAGAATATAACATCATCAAGCAGCATTATAGAAAAACGCAAGACGATTCTGTCAGAGAAGATATTCCCTACGACGAATACCATAAACTACGCAAGGAACTAATTGAAAAGCCTACTTTTCAGAGTTTTCTAACGTATTCTCCTAATGAAAACACGATGAGAGATATGGTTAGAACAGTATCTGTATATCCATTAGGTGTACATGGAGAGGGTCTGTTCCAATATCTGAAGTTAGCGAAGACACAGAATCTTTTCCCCATCATAAATAGAGGGTTAAGAATGTTAGATTGGTTTGAAGAAGTCTTCCCTGCCGAAGGTTTGTTGTCTAATGAGTTTGATGTAACTATAAAGGACAAGTATATGAAGGAAACTCTAAATATCTTTGACCAGCGTAGTACAAACGAAGGATTTCTTTATCTGTTGTTCTATCTTACTTTATTTAATAGTCAAGACACTCCATCCTTCTTTGCTATTGACAATATAGAGACTTCTTTTAATCCTGGCCTATGCCAGAATTTAACGAGGTATCTGACAGAAGCGTCAAAGGGCAATGGAAAGCAGGTGATACTGACTACGCATAATCCATATATACTTGATGGATTGGATTTGTCGGACGATGAACAGCGCCTGTTTGTATGCCGTCGTGACATTGATGGGCACACAAGGATTGAGCGTGTAAAATATCGTGAGGATAGAAAAATGTCACTCTCTGAGTTATGGATGTCTGGTTTAATTGGCGCACTGCCTGATAATTTCTAAGCTGTATGAGTAAGAAGATAGGAATTGTCAGTGAAGGCGTATCTGATTATTATGTGTTGAAGCACATTATCTCACGTTATCTGAAAGAGCAGGATGTCTATACTATTCCTTTAAATCCAAAACAAGATAAAGGGAAACAGGTTGGCTTCAGTGGTTGGCAGGGTGTGCTGAACTACATCTCTGGCACGGACGAAAAGAATCTGTTTGTGGAGGCACTTAAGGAGGAGTGTGAATACGTGGTAGTTCAGATTGACACAGACAGATGTGCAGATTATGGTGCAGATCATCAGACTAATGACTGGGCTTTGCTTTGGCAAAATGTTTGTGACAAACTTATGGCTCGTATACCAGAAGGGTTTGATAAAAATAAACTGATTTTTGCCATCACTATTGATGAAACAGAATGTTGGCTTATTCCGTTTATTGATACAAATAAAAAGAACTGCGAAAACATTAGCCGTTGTGTAAATCTGGTGAATAAGGACATCAAAAAGCAAGATCTTTTTATTGACCCGGATAATAAGAATAGCGATGGAGCAAGGACTGCGTATGATTATATTCTAAAACAGAAAAAGAAGCCGAAGGAAATTAAAGAGTGTTCAGTATTTAATTACGGTTTTAAGAAACTCATCGAGCAATTGGACAGAATAAGTTCAATTCAATAGAGAACGCCCCATCATAGTGATCTAAAGTGATTGGAGTCGGATGTTGCAGATATATAAAGAATCCGGAAGTGTTATACCTCCGGATTCCTTTATATAATTTGGATTTTATTTCCAAGGATTCTCGTATGCGACGGGGCCGTTCTCGAGCTTCTGGCAGCTGAGGAGGATGTCCTCATAGTGCTCTTCGCCGTCTGCCCAGTACTCCTTATAGTGTACGCAGTAGCAACCTGTACCCTTCAGGGTCTTCATG